>DXZO01000001.1 GCA_019419625.1 Collinsella sp.
AGGGTAGGTTTTAAGGCATGTCCCAAAAATCTACTTGAGGAGGAAGTCGGAGAGGGGAATGGTGCGGGCCTCGCGATGCTCGGGGTCTGCGATGTGGTCGGCAGGATAGCCACAGACGAGCATGTGATAGGGATAGACGCCCTTGGGCAGATTGAACTGCTCCTGTGCCACCTCAGGCTTAAAATGGCATACCCAGCACGTTCCCAGGCCCTGCTCGGTGGCCTCCATCATCATCTGATCACACACGATGGACGTATCGATTTCACTGGAATTCATCTGGTCATACGGGCGCACCCAAGCATCATCGGTAACGCTGCAAATAAGGAAGACAAGCGGAGCTCCAAAGATAGACCCATCACGAGCAAACCGAGGCTGACAAGCAGCAGCCTTCTCCAGAAGCTCGGGCGTATCCAACACTATCACACGGGTTGGATGATTATTACAAGCAGAAGGAGCAATCCGCCCAGCCTCAACAATGGCATCCACCACAGCTTGCTCAACAGAACGATTCTCAAACTCGCGACAAGAATACCGAGACCGAGCCAGATCCAAATAAGACATACAAGCCCTCCAACAATTAAAAATCAAACAAAACCAAAGTAACCCAAACAGTACCCAAAGCAGCAATCAGCCAAACGCTCATCAAGGGCCAAAGTGTCCGAACGGGTACCATAGGTCCTTTCAGCCAAACTCCCATCGCGCTAAATCTATCAGCCAAAGTTCCCAATGGTGGTACGTAAGGCGAAGGGCCGGCCACGGTTTACTTTCGAACGACTCTGCAAAGCAGCCGGAGTGAGAAAGCAAACCGTGGCCGGCCCTTCGCCGCCGGGACACGTACCCCCAATTAACTGTTCTTCATGACAATCGAATCCACGACATCGGCCACATTCTCGCAGCAGTCGGCGCAGTACTCCAGGAAGGCGTACACGTCACGCCAAGCGATGACCTCGAGCGGGTCCTTGCCGTTAACGTGCAGGTTACGCATGGCGTTGATATAGAGCTCGTCGGCCTCGGACTCGATGGTGTTGATCTGGATGACGAGCTCGCGCAGCGTCTTGGACTTGCGGTAGTTAGGCAGCTCGACCATCAGGTCCTTCATGGCGCGGCAGGCGTCGGTCACCTTGTGGGCGATGACGATGGCGTCGGGATGGATGCTCTGGATGTTGGTGAAGTAGACGCGCTGCACGACGCCCTCGATACGGTCGAGCACGGTGTCGAGCGAGCAGCTCATCAGATCCAGGTCCTCGCGCTCAAGCGGGGTGATAAAGGCCGTGAGCAGGGCGTCCTCAAGCTCATGGTGCTTCTTGTCGGCCGCATGCTCGATCGCGTGCATCTTGTCGAGCATATCGTGAATCTTCGCGGGATCGAAGTTCTCGAAAATCTTGGTAAGCAGCTCGGCGGCCTGGACGGCAAGGTCGGCGCAGGCGACGTAGTTGTCAAAGTAGAACGAATCGGGTTTCTTTGCCATGAGTGGGTCCTTTCGAGGCGAAGACGGGTGGGCGAAGTTTTGCGGTCCGGATGGACGCTCGGTTTGACTAGATGAACATCATGAACAGCTTGGCCATGACAAAGCTGATGAGTCCACAGGCGGGGAAGGTGAAGAACCAGGTGAACATCATGTCCTTGACGACGCCGAAGTTGATGGCCGAAAGGCGCTTGACGGCGCCGACGCCCATGATGGCGCAGGTCTTGATGTGCGTGGAGGACACGGGGATGCCGGTAAGGGTGGCAAGCAGCAGGTTCGCGGCGCCCGCCAGGTCGGCGGAGAAGCCCTGGTACTTTTCGAGCTTGACCATGCTCTGGCCAACGGACTTGATGATGCGCTCGCCGCCCACGCTGGTGCCGATGCCCATGGTGGCCGAGCATAGCAGCATGATCCAGATGGGGATGCCGGCATCGCCGACGCTCGTTTGGCCGCTGGCAAAGGCCACGCCTAAAAAGAGCACGCCGATGAACTTCTGTCCATCCTGCGCGCCGTGCATAAAGCTCATGGCCGCAGCGCTCGCGATCTGAGCGTATTTAAAGAAGACATTGGCACGTCGCCTGTTGGCGGCGGCGAAAAGAATCGAGACGAGCTTGCACAGGACCCAGCCCATGACAAAGCCCAGGCCGATGGAGAGCGCCAGGCCGTAGATGACCTTCATCCACTCGTGGACGTTGACGCTGCTCGCACCGCCGAGGGCGATGGCGGCACCGGTCAGGCCGGCGATAAGGCTGTGGCTTTGCGAGGTGGGGATGCCAAAACGCGACGCTGTGGCGCCGTAGACGACGATGGAGAACAGCGCCGCGCACAGGCAGGCGAGCGCCATGGTACTGTTTCCGCCAAAGTCGACAATATGGGAGATGGTGTTGGCGACGCTCGCGTTAAAGTGCGTCATGATGAGCACGCCGAGGAAGTTGAATGCGGCACTCATGAGAATGGCGGCGCGGGCGGGCATGCAACGCGTAGTGACGCAGGTCGCGATGGCGTTGGGTGCGTCGGTCCATCCATTGACGAAGATGGCGCCGAGCGCGAGGATCACGGTGACGGCAAGGACTGGGTTCGACACAAGTTGGCCGAGGAAGGTTGAGAACGTTACGTCCATATATGGGCTTTCTCGAAGTTTGCAGGCACGTTACAGAAACATGATAAATCGTATCACCTCCTGCGGGTTTCTTTACCGAGTTCTGATGGGAGCAGTGAATTTTTTGGCACTAAAAATGAATATTAGCCCTGTTGACCGTGGGTGTTCTTTTTGCTAACACACCATGAGGACACGTGCGCGCGCCCCAACACCCCAAAACCAC
>DXZO01000010.1:0-394 GCA_019419625.1 Collinsella sp.
GCTGGGGCCTTCGACCATCACGTTTGGCCAAATCGAGGGCGGATATCGCCCCTACGTCGTACCCGACCGCGCCAAAGTCTGGGTCGACATGCGCCTGACCCCGCCGACCGATACGGCCGCCGCAATCAATATGGTCGAGCATGCCATCGCCGTCGCCGAAGCCGCCGTTCCCGGTTGCCATGGCAGCTACACCGTGACGGGCGACCGCCCCGCCATCGAGCGCGACCCGAACTCTCCCCTTCTAGCTGCACTCAAGCGCGCCGCCGATGGCGTGACGGACGCGGACACGACCGTCGGCTTCTTTACCGGCTACACCGATACCGCCGTCATTGCCGGCAAGACAGGCAACCGCAATTGTATGAGCTACGGCCCCGGCTCGTTGGCGCTCGCACAC
>DXZO01000010.1:404-24386 GCA_019419625.1 Collinsella sp.
GCCCGACGAGTATGTGCCCCATGCCGATATCGTTCGCTGCCAAAACGTGCTCATCGTGCTTGCCGATAACACGCTCTGGGACGCAAGCGGCCAAGTTGGGGCATAATAAGCCGCGAACAAACCGACTCGCGCGTTAGGACCGCCCATGAAAGCACTTCCGTTTCCCTGCATCCGTCCGGCACAGGACCGTGTGCTCGAGGCGCTGCCTGCGATGGGCGGTATCCTGAGCGGCAACGACGCCCTGCGCGGCGCCATTGCTGACGGCCTAATGCTCAAGGATCCAGGCGCGGCGTATTACGTGTACGAATGCTCGGGCGAGCCAGGTCGCGCGACGGGTGTCGTGGCGATTTGCCCGGTTAACGTACTGACGGGTAGCGACGAGGCTGCCGCCGAGAGCGTCGACGCACTCGCCGCCGCGCGCGCGATCGCCGAGCTTAAGGTGCAGCCCCGCCCTGTAACGCTCGCCTACGAAGCCTCGCCCGTCATGGATATCATCCTTGGCGCCGCCAAAGAAGGAGCGTCGCTCTATGCCGTCACCGACCCCACCGGCATTACGCATCGCGTATGGGAAGTCAAGCGCGAGGACGCTGTTGCCGCCATCCGAGCCATGCTCGACCAGGCACCGAAGCCGACGCCGGCAGACGACCCCACCTACGCTGCCGCGCTGGCTGGGGCATCGCAGATTCTGGCCGACGAGGCCCGCACTGCCGGCGCCTACTCTGGCAAAGAGCCGTTCAACTTTGCCGTAGCTGTGCTCTTCCCCGCCGCGCAGGTCAGCGGCGGCGCGGCGCAGGTTCCGACGGGCCTGCTCACTCACCAGATCTCACGGTTCTAACAGAGCCTAAACGCCCAGCACAAAGACTCGGCAGCTCAACAAAAAAAAGGGGGCGGAGATGCAACGCCAGCGCATGCATCTCCGCCCCCTTTCGCATCGAGCAAGTAAGTCGGCGATCCGCGTCGCCACGCCCAAACTACCCGCGCTGCGGACCCGCGGCAGCCACGAGCGGCTCAAGCCCCAGCTCGCGCGCGTAGTATTCCTGCGTAAAGATCTCAACCAGTTCAAACGTATCCGTCGCATTGTCAAACGCAAAGTGCAGCACCGAGCAGTTGCCCGGCACGCGATCGCGCTCGTCGGCCGCAGCGCCCCTCGTGTGGTCCAAAAACTCCTTGATGGCCGATCCGTGGCTCACCGCAAGGACGCACTTGTGGTCCGGGCGTCGCATGAGCTCGGTCAGCGTCGCCACCATGCGCTTACGCACCTGCATCTGGCCCTCGCCGCCAAACTGGCGATAGAAATCGCGCCACGGGCGCTCGGGCATCAACATCACGCGCTCGGCTTCAAAATCGCCAAAGAACCACTCGCGCAGGCCGTCAAGGCGCTCGTAGACAAGGCCCGGCCACAGGTTGGCGATAGTCTGCTCGGTGCGATGCAGCGTCGAGGTGTAGGCGTGGTCGGGCTCAATGCCGCGCGCACGCAAAAACATGCCGGCGCGCGCCGCCTGGTCGCAACCCAACTGCGTAAGCGGCGAATCACTCCACCCCTGAATGATACGCTTAAGGTTGAATATCGTCTGTCCATGACGGACCAGATACAGATCTTTATTCATAGGGGTCCTTTCGTTCGTTACCAACCCAAGAGCGAAAACGCCCCGTCGCAATAGCCAAAATGAAGCACGGCACCGTTGTCGGGCAGCTCTCCCCCGCCAGTCACATACTCAAGAAACTCCTGGCAGGCTGAGCCATGGGAAACCGCCAGCACGCAGTCGTGCTGCGGCCTGGCCATGATGCGGGACAGCGCCGCGACCATGCGCGACTGAAGCTGCACTCCCGACTCGCCGCCAAAGGCCACCGGATAATCGCCCCAGGGCTGCGGCGGCATCTCGCGATTTGATGTGCCCTCCAGCGAGCCAAAATGCCACTCACGCAGGTCATCGACCAGCTCAATGGAACGGCCCTCGCCAACGATAAGCTCGGCCGTATGCCGCGCCCGGCCCAACGGCGAGGAATACACATGATCAAAGGCCACGCCACGCGCCGCAAACGCCGTACGCGCCGTCAGCGCCTGCTCGCGCCCGCGCGCCGTAAGCGGCGAATCGTGCCAGCCCTGCAAAATGCTCTGCACATTGAGCTCAGTCTGCCCATGCCGCACCAAATACAGATCTGCCACACACCCTCCCCTCGTACCACCACAAAGGGGACAGGAACCTT
This sequence comes from Collinsella sp., assembly GCA_019419625.1. GTDB lineage: Bacteria > Actinomycetota > Coriobacteriia > Coriobacteriales > Coriobacteriaceae > Collinsella. The sequence goes on from DXZO01000010.1 coordinate 2,613, forward strand.
TGTGGTCATTTTGCCGCCGGATTGCACCGCAACGACGCACAACTACAGCAGCACGTCGGCAAGCGAGCGCTTGGGTACGTGGTGCACCTGCGCCTCGTCGCGCCAATAATTGATGGAGCCGTCGGGGTTGGAATCGATCGCATCGATCACCTGCGTCTCGGCCGGAACGCCAAAAGCCATGATCAGCTTGAGCTCATACTTGTCGTTATCGAGCCCCATGGCATCGATCGCGTGGGGCGTAAAAGCCTTGAACATGCAGGCTGCCACCTCGGGCGTGGCGCTGCGGGCGGCGAGCATCATCGTCTGCGCGGCAATGCCGGCGTCGACCTCGGTGATGGGCGCGGCGGGCTTACCCGGAACAGCGCGCTCGGCAAGAATCGCGATGTAGCCGGTCGGACGCTCGCCCTCGGCAGGACCCGGCCAATCCTTAAGCGCGCCGGCCCATGCAAGCTCATCAAATACACGCGCGCAATCCTCGGCACCGCTCACCACATGAAAACGCAGACGCTGAGCATTGGCACCGCAGGGAGCCAGGTGCGCCAGTTCCGCCAGCTCGAGCAAAAACTCGCGCGGCACGCGCATGGACTCGTCAAAGCGGCGGCATGTACGAGCACGACGGATCAGCGCGTCAAACGCTTCCAGACCGAGCTTTTCGCAGCCCTGCTTTGCCATCGATTCTGCGCTTACCGGCGCTGCGGGAACTGCTTCGTTCATAGGGACCCCCAATTCAAGCCAATTGTCTTTAGGAAAATCTAACCTAAAACGTAGGCAATAACGAACAGGGCTGCAATGTTCTACACCTGTTGAATAGAAAATCGCGACGTGGGGAACAACGGAAACAATTCGGGACCTTTGGGTTACGTTTCGCCCTCCCCGACCCATACGCCAGCGCCTTTAAGCGATACTGGTTGTAACGATCAAGGCTTACGCCGCACGGAAAGGAGACATTATGGGCATCTTTAAGAACGATGACCAAAAATCGAGCCAGTTTGGATTTGACGAGAAAAGCATGGCGGGCAAAGCCGTCAAGGCCGTACGCTGGATCTACGCCATCACGGGCGTCTTAGCACTCATTGCTGGTATCGCGCTGCTTTTTGCACCCGCCAAGTCCCTCGTCTTTTTGACGACTGTCCTGGGTTTTTACTTTGTAATCACTGCTGCCATCAGACTGTTCACTGCCATTTTTGAGCCGCTGCTGCCCACCGGTTGGCGCGTGACGAGCATCATCTCCAACCTACTCATTATCTTGGGCGGCGTCATAATCCTGCGCAACCAGGCCTTCTCGACCGCGACGCTCACCACGATGGTGGTTATCGTGGCCGGCTTTGGCTGGATTGTCGAAGGTGTCATGTCCATTCTGGAGTCCGAGCTTTCGTCCAACCGCGCCCTTGCCATCCTGAGCGGTGCACTCTCCATCATCGCCGGCATGTTCGTGTTTATCTATCCGCTGTGGTCGGCCAAGATGCTCGTCATCTTTAGCGGCGCCGCGCTGCTGGTGTTTGGCGTAACGCTCATTGTTCGCGCTATTCAATTTGGCAAACTGGTGCACTAGATGCCACGAACGCTCTTTATTGATGCAGACGCCTGCCCGGTCACGCGCGAGTCGATTGACTGCGCGCGGCGGGCGGGCGTCGCCGTTGTTATCGCCGGCAACAGCACGCAAAACCTGGAACGGCACATTCGCCGCGACGACCCGCGCGATGCCGAGCACGCGCGACGCGGCTTTTGGGTCACGACGCTCGACGTGAGTGTGGGCGCCGACAGCGCCGACTTTGCCATTGTCGAACGCCTGCAGGCGGGCGACGTGGTCGTGACGCAGGACATTGGCTTGGCGAGCATGGTGCTCGGGCGCGATGCCGCCGCCATCGGTGTGCGCGGGCGCGTCTACGACAAAGCGACCATCGACATGCAGTTGTTTATTCGCCACGAGGAAAAGAAGGTGCGCCGCGCCGGGGGACGCACCCACGGTCCGGCAGCATTTACTAGCGAAGACCGCGCTCGCTTTAAGCGCAACCTCACCGAGCTGCTGCGCTAACCAAGGTAGATTTTTGGGACATGTCCGGAAATCTACCTATTTGTTTTGGCGGCGGGGAATGCCCTGGTCACAGAGGTAGATCGTAAGACATGTCCCAATAATCTACTTAAAGGCCAACGGCGGAGAGGATGAGGCCCCAGCCAGCGCCGATGACGTACATCATGATCAGGAACACGGCATTTTCGCGGGCGCTGCGGTTGGTGCGGAACAGCACCAGATAACCCACGCCGGCGGAAATGAGCGTGCCGGCGAGCATCGGGGCCAGCTGCAGCGCGCCTTCCAGGTACAGTTGCGTGATGACGACGCTGGCCGAGCAGTTGGGGATCAGGCCGACGAGTGCCGAGCCCAGGACCGCAAGCGTCTCGTTGCCGCGCAGGAACTGCTCGATTGCGGACTCGCCGAACGTCTCGAGCACGGCAACCAGAATCAGCGTCACCAGGAAAATGAATACCGATACCTGCACGGTGTGGGAGATGGCGCTGCGGATAATCGACAGGACAGGCGTCCCTTCGTGGGAATGGGAGTGACCGTGACCATCATGGTGTTCATAGTCGCCCTCATGACCGTGATCGTGGCCATGTCCGTGTTCGTGCTCGTCCTCGTCTTCATCACAACCGCAATGGTCGCGCTCGCACAGCTCGTGGATGTGGTCGGCGCTCACGCCCGCCTCGGCCACCTCGTCGATGATGTCACCGCCAGTGTGGTCGTCGTGCGCGCAATTCACGTGGGCCGGGTTGGCCGCGGTTCCCAGCACGGTGCGGCGAATCGCCGCATGCGCGCGAGCGTTACGACGCAGGCCGCGAATGGCGGCGTCCACGATAAAGCCCGTGACCAGCGCGATCAGTGCCTTCGAAGCCAAAAGCATCGCCATGGTCTGCACGGGCACCTGCTCGGCGAGCAACAGCGGCAGCATCTCATCGGAGGTCGAAAGGAACACCGCCACCAACGTGCCCAAGGTCACGACACGACCGGCGTACAGTGTGGCCGCCATTGCCGAAAAGCCGCACTGCGGCACCATGCCCAGCAGCGAGCCAACCACGGGACCCGTGGCGCCGGCGCGCTTGATGGCCCCGTTAACGCGGTCGCCCGCGACGTGCTCCAAGGTCTCGAGGGCCAGATACGTCACCAACAAAAACGGCACCAGCGACAGCGTGTCCTTGCCGGCGTCGAGCAAAATATCAATCAGCAAATCCATGAAGGATGGAACCTTTCGTGTCTTTCGGCAGCATTGTAAAAGTCCTAGCGGTCAACTAGGGTATTGTAGTTGTCCCGGGCGCGGTGCCAATAGTTGCCCATGGTAAACTATCATCTCGCCACAACTCAGTAACCCCGAGCCGCGCGACGCGGCCCGTCCAAGGAGCAGCCTATGAACGTTTCGCAAGCACTCGAATACGAACGCCAGCCGTTTATTCCCATGTTTATCTACGGCGACCACGGCGCCATGGAGTCCGAGCGCCAGAAGGGCGAGGAGGCCCTCAAGGTGCTCGAGACCGAGTACTTTACCGCCGAGGGCGACCCCGGCTTCGACTTTGCCACCGTGCGCGACCTGGCCGACCGTAACCGCGACCTGTGCGACCAGATTGGCGAGGCGCGTCTGCGCAACGTGACGCCCGCGACGCTCTCGCGCGGCCTGTCCGATGCCGACACCTGCGCCGCCATCGGCAAGATGCAAAAGCGCACCGCCGCGTCCGTTATGCGCGAAATCCGCGGCGACCGCGACGCGCTCGGCGTGGCCTACGCCCGCAAGCCCATCCAGGGCACCGTGCTCGGTATCGACATCGAGACCACCGGCCGTGCACCCGAGCGCGGCTATATCATCAACGTGGGCTGGGAGATCATGGAGCTCACCAGCGACGCCGTCCCGCATGACGCCGAGGCACACTACTGCGGCCTGCCCGACATCTACCGCGGCGAAGATGTGCCGCTGTCGAATATCCACCATATTACCTGGGACGACATCGACGGCAAAACGCCCTTCCGCGAGAACAAGGAGCTGCAAAAGCAGCTGCTCAAGCTTATGAAGAAGTACCCGTACATGGCGCATAACGCCGCCTTTGAGGACAGCTGGTTCAAGATTCACCTGGACGGTTACGCCGAGGCACGCCGCGCGGGTAAGATCATCGTCATCGACTCGCGCCAGATCTGCCGCAGCCTGGACGCCGACGTGCGCTCGCTCCCCCGCGAGTCCGCCCCCGCCGCGCTCGAGAACTGGGCACGCCGTCGCGGCACCCTCGCGCCCGACGCCAACGAGCAGCATCTGGGTCTGGACGACACCGACCTCATGCTCCGCACGGTACAGGCCGAGTTCAACCTCAAGAACCTGTTTGCGAAATAACCGATCCATCTGCGGGAGCGCCTGCCAGGCACAGTGCAATCCGTCTGGACGCACCGGCACGCAGTAAACTAGGGCGCAGTCTTATGGCTGCACCCTAGTTTTAATCAAAACGAGCAAATACGCATGCTTCACATAGTCGGCAGGTTGGCCCACCTACTTTTTTCGAGTTGTTCGGCCAGCTGAACCACTAGTCGAGGCCCCTTGAACCGCAATCGAGCGCTATAGTCGCCCCAATTTCGCAACCAAGCCCTATAAATCTACCTGAATCAATTCGAATAGGACGTTGCGATCGCACCATTCGTATAGGATAAGGCCGAATAACTCAAATTATGTTGGTGAGGCATCTGAGCGGTCGGCAAAAACGCTTAGAAGCTACGAATCCGCAACTAAAGTTCACCAAAATGGGGCAGCCGACAGAAACCTCCCCAGCCGAAGCTGCCCCCCTCAATACGACAGCTCAAAAACCCACCGTTCGCAGAAGATAAGCCGCTCCCCAATACCGTTGCCCGAAGTTTCGAGCGTATATGGCGTCCGCTATGCCATCATGCGCGTATGGGAATCGTTCTGTCACATACCACGGCACGCGCTGTATACCAAACAGTCAGCTCGCTCGCAAGCCACGCGACCGATCCCATACCTATGGAAAAGATCAAGGTGTCTGCGCCGACCACGTCCAACCTGGAAGCGGCGCGAGCATGGCTCAACAGAAAGAATGTCGATTCTGAAAGCATCCATGTGCTGACGTTTTCCAATAATGCCAAAAGGCACCGCAAGGGCTGCATCTGCCACTGCACGCGCTATACGTTTGATGCAGAAAGCTACCTAGAACTCGAGCCGAACGTCTACATCGTCGATATCAAGCTGTGCGCGTTAGAAGCAACAGCCGACCTCAACCTTTCGGAGCTCGTTGAGTATTACTTTGAAATCTGCGGCTCCTACGCGCTTGGAACGTCGGACGAAACTCAATATCGCGAGCGCCCAGCCCTAACCAGCGTTGAAGAGCTCAGAGCCTTCTTTTCAGAGGCATCGGGGCATCGTGGATCTAATAAAGCACTTAAGGCACTTTCTTATGTACGCGAAGGCTGTCGCTCCCCACTCGAAACGGCGTTTGTCATGATGCTGACAATGCCCAAGTCAATGGGTGGCTTAGCCATACGCGCTATCAAAACGGACTATCCGATCCCAGTCCCCAAAAGATACGCCGCCCTAACGCGACGGACGGTTTTCTACCTCGACGCGCTGCTCGAAAATTCGATGACCGATATCGAATACAACGGCTTTTACCACGACGAGCCCGAACAGCAATCAATTGACGAGGAACGCCGAAACACGCTGCGAAACATGGGATATGCCGTTATCACAGTTAGTCGTCATTCGTTTTTCAAGCAGTCCGCTTTTAAACGGGTCATGGAAGCGATTCGCATTCGCGAGAAGATATGGCCCGGTCGACTCCCGGATAACTTCGCCATCCTGCAAGAAACTCTTCGTCAATTTGTCTTGCGGCGCTACTTCGAATACGGCCGCCGCGTCCTGGAGACACTCAAAGAAGAAGAGGCCGCCAAGCGCGAAATTGCAAGCCAATATCCGCAAGCTGATGACCCGAGCATCAACGATGTGCCAGAACCCGACGACATGCAACACGTCGGGGCCCTTGCTGAGGAAATCAATGGGCCTTGGGAAAGCGACATTTTCGCAAAAATCGATGAAAACCGCACGGAAGACGACACGATTATTGATCTAATTGAGAATTCGCTCTTCTAAAGGCGATCTCTGCGGATGTCCACCTACATTTTTCGACTTATTCGGCCACCGATGTGCCAGATTGGCTGCAGCAATGCTCAATATAACTTTAGATAAAACTGATTCTGCAGGAACTCCCGTAGAGGAAGAACTGATTCTCGCGGTATTTAACACGATAAAGTACAAATATGAACAGTTCTAATGCTTCTCAAGGTGGCTTTCTTAGCATGCTGGCCGAACATCTCGAAATATGTTGGCGAGCATTGCGTCGATGTCTCCCAACCCGCAGAAAATCGCCGAGGCGGCAAGCAGTCATCGAAATTATCGCAAATTGTATTGACATATGAACATGCGCTCATATAATCGAAAGTAAATTATATGAGCGCATGTTCATATGAAAGGATATTGCAATGAGCATCCGCGTTGATGAAACGAAACCCGACATCGAGGCCACCGAGCCCGTGATCCCCACCACCTGCTCGCCCGAGGACCTTCCCGACGAGGAGCTTCTCTACGACCTTGCCGACCTGTTCAAGGTCTTCAGCGACACCACGCGCATCAAGATCCTCTATGCCCTCATGGGCCGCGAGCTCTGCGTGGCCGACATCGCCGAGGCGACCGCAACCTCGCAGTCGGCAGTATCGCACCAGCTGCGCACGCTTAAGCAGTCGCACCTGGTCAAGTTCCGCCGCGACGGCCGCAACATTCTCTACTCGCTCGCCGACGATCACGTCTACACCATGCTTAACCAGGGCATGAGCCATATCTGCGAATAGCAATCACCCACGGTATCAGCGCGGCCGGCACCCAGACCGCTAACACAGGGAAAGGAACCCACCATGAAAAAGCAGTTTAAGCTCGACGAGATCGATTGCGCCAACTGCGCGCGCGAGCTTCAGGACGAACTTGCCAAGCTCGAGGGCGTCAAGTCCGTTTCGGTCAACTTTATGACCCAGAAGCTGACGCTCGAGGCCGACGACGCCAAGTTCGACGAGGTCCTGGACCGCGTCGTTGAGTTCACCGCCGACGCCGAGCCGGATTGCGAGATCATTCTCTAACCCGCGCATACGTTGACCTGCGAGGCCGCGCTTGCCGCGGCCTTTGCTCGCGAAATTATATGAGCAAGTGTTCATACACTCAAATGGGAGGTTTGAATCATGGCAGCCGCCGATCCCAAGAAGAAAAAGAAGAAGCGCAAGAAGAAAGAGTCCCTTGAGCATAAGCGCAACCGCATCCTGGTAGCACTGGGCATTTTTGCCGTTGTTTATGCCCTCGACGAGCTCGGCGCCCTCGCTATCGCATTTGGGGAGCCCGGCAACATCTACGCCAGCTTTGTGCTGTTCCTCGTGCCGTTTTTGATTGCCGGCTACGACGTACTGCAAAAGGCATTCAATAACATCCGCCGCGGCAAGGCCTTCGACGAGAGCTTCCTCATGGCCGTCGCGACCATCGGCGCGTTTGCCATGGTGCTCTTCCCCGACACCGACCCGCACATGGCCGAAGGCGCCGCTGTCATGCTGTTCTACCAGGTCGGCGAGTTGTTCCAGGCATACGCCGTGGGCAAGAGCCGCAAGTCGATCAGTGCCATGATGGACATCGCGCCCGACTACGCTAACGTCGAGCAAGCCGACGGCACACTCGAACAGGTCTTTCCCGATGACATCGCCGTCGGCACCGTGATCGTGGTCAAGCCCGGCGAGCGCGTGCCTATCGACGGCGTCATCGTCGAGGGCGAAACCCAGCTCGACACCGCCGCACTCACGGGCGAGTCGGTCCCCCGCCCGGCCAAGACCGGCGACGATATCATCAGCGGTTGCATCAACATGACGGGCCTCATCCACGTGCGCACCACCAAGCCCTTTGGCGAGTCCACCGTCGCGCGTGTTCTGGAGCTCGTGGAGAATGCCAGCGAAAAGAAGGCGCGCACCGAGAACTTCATCACGCGCTTTGCCCGCGTCTACACCCCCGCCGTCACTGGCGCTGCCGCGGTGCTCGCGCTTGGCGGCGGCCTGGTGACTGGCGCTTGGTCCGATTGGATCCTGCGCGGCCTGACCTTCCTGGTCGTCAGCTGCCCGTGCGCCCTCGTGATCAGCGTACCGTTGAGTTTCTTTGGCGGCATCGGCGGCGCGTCCAAGCTGGGCGTTCTCATCAAGGGCTCCAACTACCTCGAGACGCTCGCCGACGTGGACACCGTCGTCTTCGACAAAACGGGCACCCTCACCAACGGCACGTTCTCAGTCGTCGCGGTGCACCCCGAGGCTGGCTATACCGAGCAGTCGCTGCTCGAAGTCGCAGCCCTTGCTGAATCGTTCTCTGATCACCCCATCGCGCAGTCCGTGCGCGACGCCTACCAGGGCGAGGTCGACCCCAAGCGCGTGAGCGACTCCGCCAACGACGCGGGCCACGGCGTGACGGCAACCATCGACGGCAAGCACGTCGTCGTCGGCAACGCCAAGATGCTCGCCGCGGCCGGCGTTGAAGCACCGGACTGTGAGGTTGCCGGCACAATCCTCCACGTGCTCGTGAACGGCGTGTATGTCGGCCACATCGTGATTGCAGACACCGTTAAGGCCGATGCCGAGCAAACGATTCGCGACCTGCATGCCGCCGGTATCAACCGAACCGTCATGCTCACGGGCGACCGCGAGGAGGTTGCAGCGTCTGTGGCCAAGCAACTCGGTCTCGACGAGTTCCACGCGCAGCTCCTGCCGGGCGACAAGGTCGAGCGCGTTGAGGCGTTGCTCGCGGCCGAAAGTGGCAAGGGCAAGCTCGCCTTTGTCGGTGACGGCATCAACGACGCGCCTGTGCTTACGCGCGCCGATGTGGGCATTGCCATGGGCGCCATGGGCTCCGACGCCGCGATCGAGGCCGCCGACGTGGTGCTGATGGACGACAAGCCGTCCAACATTTCCCGCGCGATCCGCGTGGCGCGCAAGACCATGTCGATTGTTTGGCAGAACATAATCTTTGCGCTGGGCATTAAGCTGCTGATCCTTGTGCTGGCAGCGCTGGGTATCGCCAATATGTGGCTTGCCGTCTTTGGCGACGTAGGCGTGGCGATCATCGCTATCCTGAACGCCATGCGCGCGATGGGTGTCAAGAACCTGTAGCGCCTGTGGTCCCTCCGGCCGTGACCGGGCTTGGTTTTTGAAAACGTCCTCGACCAATGAAGCGCCCCCGTTCTGCTCCTTCGGAGCTACGAACGGGGGCGCTTCTGGTCTGCGGAGTGTTTTCAAAAACCAAGCCAGGCCCCGGCCTGCGGTGACGTTGCTGGCGGTTCTTGGGCATCGCTTGCTGGCGGGGTTCCTTGTCTGAGTTGGATTTGGTTGGCGGGGCTACTGGTCCCTGTCGCTGCCCCGGCTCAACATCGCCCTCAACTTCTCGAAGCTCTCCTCGCTCAGGCAATGCTCCATGTGGCAACCTTCTTGCGAGGCAACCTCTGCCGAAACGCCTGCTTCCTCGAGCAGCTCTACAAAAAAGCAGTGACGCTCCCACATTTGGCGGGCGACCTCAAGCCCTCGCTCCGTCAGGTGCACATCGCGCTTGCCCATTTCGACATAGCCGTTGCTTTCCAGCGTCGCCATGGCCTTGGAGACGCTTGCCTTGGTTACGCCAAGGTATTCGGCAACGTCAATCGAGCGAACGGTACCCTGCCGTTCCGAGAGCACATAGATAGATTCGAGATAGTCTTCTCCAGATTCACGCAGGGCCATGGGCCGCCTTTCGCGATGGCTTCTAGTTAGCCTTTGGATACTTTTGCTTGATTTACTTTACCGCAAAAGTTGCCCATGTCTTACTACATTGTTTAGAAAGTTAGCCTTAATTCACAAAAAACGGGTAGTCATTGAGGACGTTCTTAAACGACTAGTCATTGGGGACAGTCTTTGCCGATTGGCCAACTCGCCGGTCGGATTGGCAAGGAGTGTCCCCAAGTGCCGAATCTGCAGCTACACCAGCCCAAAGTGCTTTGCGGCGTTGTAGATGCCGTCGTCGTCCACGGCGGTTGTCACATAGGTCGCCGCAGCCTTCACAGTGTCCTGCGCGTTACCCATGGCCACACTTGTGCCCACGGCCGAGAACATCGACAGGTCGTTCTCGCCGTCGCCAAACGCAATCGCCTCACTCGCGTCGATGCCCAGGCGCTCCAGCGTCGCCGCCACACCCAGGTCCTTGCCGCCGTTGGCCGGAATAATGTCGCAGAACAGATCGCACCAGCGCGTGGTGAGCGAATGCGACACCGCGTCGGTCACGATATGCTCGTCGGCCGGATCAACAAAGGCGCAAAACTGGTAGACCGGCGCATCGAAGGCATGCTCAAACGGTTCCTCGTGGTAGACGATTCCCGCGTTGCTGCCGGCCGTCACCACGCGCTCGGACAGACGGTTCACAAACGAGTTCTCGCCCTGCATGCACAGCGAGTCGTAGCGCCCCTCGGCCACCTGGCCCACGATCACCGCAACGTCGTCCGGGTCAATCGGACAGCTGCGGTAAACCCCCTCGGCATCAAAGCAGTGCTGGCCCGAAAGCGTAATGTACGCATCCCAACCCAAGTCGAACAGCCAGTCCGGCATCTGGTAGGTCGGACGGCCCGTGGCGATCACGCACGCAATCCCCTGCTCGCGAAAGCTGTCGAGCACCTGCTGCGCCGACGCCGGAATCCGGTGGGTCTTAAAGCTCAACAGCGTGCCGTCGATATCGAAAAACGCGGCCTTGATCATCCTCGCCTACTCCTCGCCCTCGAGCTTCTCGCTCGCCTCGAGCCACGCCATCTCCAACTCGTCCATGGCGGCGTGGGCCTCGTCGATCTTTGCCTGCTGCTCGCCCAGCGCCGTGTAGTTGGTGGGGTCGACCTGAGCCATCGCGACCTCGGCCTCCTCCACGCGGGCGCGCTGCGTCTCCATTTTGCGCTCGAGCGAGCTCACCTCACGACGGAGCTTTTGGCGCTCGGCATTGGAAAGGCCGTTGGGCTGACCGCTCGACTTGGGCTTTTCGGCCGCAGCTGCCGCGGCACCGGTGTCGAACGTACCGGTCTTGGCGCTCGGTGCACCCACGGGCTCGCCCTCGGCGGTGGCGTTGCACAGGCGCAGGTACTGGTCGACGCCGCCGGGCATATGCGTCAGGTGGCCGTCGAGCAGCGCCCACTGCTGGTCGGTCACGCGCTCCATCAAAAAGCGGTCGTGCGTCACCAGAATCAGCGTGCCGGGCCAGCCGTCCAGCAAGTCCTCGACAATCGCCAGCATGTCGGTATCCAGGTCGTTGCCGGGCTCGTCCAGGATGAGCACGTTGGGCTCGTCCAGGATCGTCAGCAGCAGCGACAGACGACGGCGCTGGCCGCCCGAAAGATCGCCGATGCGGCTCCAGAGCTGCTGCGTCGTAAAGCCCAGACGCTCGCAGAGCTTCTCGGGTGAAGTCTCCTTGCCGTCAATGACGTAGTACTTCTTATAGTGGCTGAGCACCTCGCGGATCGTGTCGCCCATGTAGGGTTCGAGCTCCTCGAGCTGCTGCGACAGCACGCCAAAGCGCACCGTCTGGCCGATCTTCACGCGGCCGCGCAGGGGCGCGATCTTGCCCTGGATCACGTCGAGCAGCGTCGACTTGCCGGCGCCGTTCTCGCCCAAAAGACCATAGCGGTCGCCCGCGCCGATGAGCCAGGTCACATCGGTGAGCACCTGTTTGGACGTGCCATCGGCATCCGCATAGCCGGCGTCCACGTCGACCACATCGATAACCTGCTTGCCCAGGCGGCTCACGGCCAGGCGCTTGAGCTCCAGCTCGTCACGCACGGGCGGCACGTCGGCGATCAGCTCGCGAGCGGCATCCACGCGAAACTTGGGCTTGGTGGAACGGGCCTGGGCGCCGCGGCTCAGCCACGCGAGCTCCTTGCGCGCCATGTTGCGGCGGCGCTCCTCGGTGACGGCGGCCATGCGGTCGCGCTCCACGCGCTGCAGGATGTATGCCGAGTAGCCGCCCTCGAAGGGATCGACCTGGCCGTCGTGGACCTCCCACATGCTGGTGCAGACCTCGTCCAAGAACCAGCGATCGTGCGTGACCACGAGCATGGCGCCCTGGCCGCGCTGCCAGCGGGCCTTTAAGTGACGCGCAAGCCAGTTGATGGTGCGCATGTCCAGGTGGTTGGTGGGCTCGTCGAGCATGAGCACATCGTAGTCGCCGATCAGCAGGCGCGCGAGGTCCACGCGACGGCGCTGACCGCCCGAGAGCTCGCCCACCATGCCCTCCCAGGGTACATCGCTGATGAGGCCGGCGAGGATCTGGCGCGTACGCGGACTCGACGCCCACTCATACTCGGGCGTGTCGCCCACGACGGCATGATGCACGGTGTCGGTATCGACCAGGTTGTCCTTTTGGCCGAGCAATCCGATCGTGGTGTCGCGGCGGTGCGTCACGCGGCCGTCGTCGGGCTCCAGCGTGCCGGCGAGCACGCTCAGCAGCGTCGACTTGCCGTCACCGTTTTTGCCGACAATACCAATACGGTCGCCCTCGTTCACGCCGAGCGTCACGCTATCGAAAATATGCTTGGTGGGAAACTCTAGGCTGACGGAATCGCATCCCAAAAGAATCGCCATATGCCCTGCTCCTTCGTAGAAATTCAACGTTGTCCATGATAGCAGCGAGCCCCACCCCAAACCACCACGAAGGCGCCTGTCGCCTTTGCGGTGGTCGTTTCGGTCGCAGAGCAAAAAGGCGGGCCATCTCGCAAAAGAGATGACCCGCCTCTCCAATCAGTCCCGCGGCAACCGTGGCCGCCGCGGGCCTCAAGCATGTCCCGGACTAGGAGAACATGCCGGTGAGGTAATCATTCAGCCGCTTATCCTTGGGCCGTTGGAAAATCTCGTCGGTCTCGTCGTACTCGACCATATCGCCCATGTAGAAGAACGCCGTGCGGTTGGACACGCGCGACGCCTGCTCCATGTTGTGCGTCACGATGACGATGGCACGGTCGGCAACGATCGACGACATCAGGTCCTCGATCGCCAACGTCGAGATGGGGTCGAGCGCCGAGCAGGGCTCGTCGAACAGGATCACGTCGGGGTTGAGCGCCAGCGTGCGCGCAATGCACAGACGCTGCTGCTGACCGCCCGAAAGCGCGTAGGCGCTCTTGTCGAGCTTGTCTTTGACCTCGTCCCACAGCGCGGCACCGCGCAGACTTTCCTCGACCATGCGGTCGAGCTCGTCACGGTCGGTGATGCCGTGGCGCTTGGGCGCAAAGGTGATGTTGTCGCGAATGGACTTGCGGAAGGGGTTGGGCTGCTGGAACACCATGCCGATGGAGCGACGCAACTCGTACGTGTTCTCGGTCTTGGTGTTCACGTTGCGCCCGCGGTAGTTGATCTCGCCCTCCACGCGACAGCGGCGAATCTCGCGATTCATTAGGTTGAGGCTACGCAAAAAGGTCGACTTACCGCAGCCCGAAGGCCCGATGAGCGCCGTGATCTCGCCCTTATGGAAGTCGAGCGACGTATTGTGCAGCGCATGGTGGTCGCCATAGTACACGTTGACGTCCTTGGCGGAGAGCACGACCTCGTCGCTCACGGCCTTGCCGCTCACGCGCACGCGCCTCTCGCTCTCCCCCACGCTCGACAGAAAGTCCTGGGTGTCGGACGTGGCCGCCTCGGTTGCGGGCGTTGCATTCATATCGCTCATTCGGCCGTCATCTTCCTTGCCAGTTGCTTGCCCACGATACGGGCGACTACGTTAAACAGCAGCACGCAAATCATCAGCAGTGCCGCGGTGCCCCAGACGATCTGCTGGGCCTCGGGGCTGCCCTCGCCATAGATCTTGTAGATGTGCACGGCCAGCGACTCGCCGGGACGGAACACGTTCCAGGCGCAGGTGGGGCTCGACAGGTTAAAGCTCAAGAAGTTGAGGCGGACCGGCGAGCTCATGCCCGAGGTAAAGAGCAGCGCCGCGGCCTCGCCAAACACGCGGCCGGCCGAAAGCACGATGCCGGTCACGATGGCGGGCATGGCCTCGGGAATCAGGATGTGCAGTGTGGCCTCCCAGCGAGTGAGGCCCATGGCCAGGCACGCATCGCGCTGGGCCTGCGGCACGTCCTCGAGCGCCTGCTGAATCACGCGCACCAGGATGGGGATGTTGAACATGGTGAGCGCGACGGCGCCGGAGATGATGGAGTACTTCCAGCCCAGCTGCACCGAGAACACCAGAAAGCCGAACATGCCCACGACAATGGAGGGCAGCGAAGACAACGTCTCGATGGCGGTCGAGGCGATGTCGCGAATAGGCCCATCGGGCGCGTACTCAACCAAAAAGACCGCGCCGCCCAGGCTGATGGGCACCGAGATGATCAGGGTGATCAGCAGCAGATAGAACGAGTCGAACAGCTGGTAGAGCACGCCGCCCTGCGTTCCGTTGGCGCGTGCGGGCTGCGTGAGAAAGCCTGGCTGGAACAGCGTCGAGATACCCTCGAACAGGATGTAGGCCACCATGGAGACGACGATAAGCATGACGATGGCGACAATCGCCGTCAGCACGCCCGTGGCGATGCGGTCCTGCTTTTGGACACGCCCGAGTCTCGCCTCGTCGATGTGGATGCGCGTGCTAGCCACGAGCCTTCGCCCCCTTGCGGCCGATAAGGTGGATGATCAGGATAAAGATGAGGCTCATGCCCATCAGCAGCAGACCGAGCGCCCACAGAACGTCGTCCTGGGCCGAGCCCTCGGCATAGACCGCCATGGACGTGGTGAGCGTGGTGGTAATGGTCGAGGCAGGCGACAGCAGCGACGTCGGCATGGCCTCGATGCCGCCGATAACCATGCGCACGGCGAGCGTTTCGCCAAAGGCGCGGGTCATGCCAAGGATGACCGCGGTCATGAGCGACGGCATGGCGGACTTGAGCACCACGTGCCAGATGGTCTGCCAGCGGGTGTAGCCCAGCGCGAGCGAGCCCTGACGGTAGCTGTCGGGCACAGCGCGCAGGCCATCGACCGAAAGCGTGGTCATCGTCGGCAGAATCATGACTGCCAGCACGATAGCGCCGGGCAAGATACCCAGACCCGTGCTCACGTGGAAAACGCTCTTCATAAGGCCGACGACCACGTGAAAGCCGATCAGGCCAAAGACGACCGAGGGAATACCGGTCAAAAGCTCAATGAGCGGCTGAAAAACCTTGGATCCAAACTTAGGCTGAATCTCGACCGCAAAGATGGCAGAGCCGATGGCGATGGGCAGTGCGATGAGCGTGGAGAGCACCATGACCGCAAACGAGGTGACGATCAGGGGCAGGGCGCCAGTGTAGGGCAGGCCGTTTTCGGCCGTGTTGGCCAGGTCCCACTTGGTACCGGTAAAAAACTCGACGATCGAGACGCCGTCCTTGAAAAAAGCCGAGAGGCCCTTTTGGGCGACCATAAAGATGAGCGCGGCAACGACAAGCGTCACGAGCGCTACGCACGCACCCGTGACGCCCAGGCCCACGTTCTCAAGCTCGCGCTTTGGCAGCTGTTTTGCCATTGCAAACCTTTCCGGGGGCGATTACTTATTTAGCGGAGACCTTGCCACTGGCGTCCTTGACGACCTTCATGGCAGAAACGGGAATAAAGCCCTGCTCCTCGACGAGCTTGCCCTGGACGTCGTCGGAAAGCATGAACTCCAGGAAGGCCTTGGTGGCCTCGTCGGCGTCCTTAGCACAGTACATGTGCTCGGTCGCCCAGATCTTGAAGGAGTCGTCGGTGACGTTTGTGCTCTTGGGCTCGACGCCCTCGACCATGATGGCGTTGAACTTGGAGTCATCGAAGTGCGAGAAGTCAAGGTAGGAGATGGCGTTGTCGGTGCTGCCCATCTGAGTCTGGACATCGCCGGACTTGTCGAGCTCGGCGTCGCCCTTAAAGTCGACGGCCTCGTCGCCAAAGACGGCGGCCTCGAAGGTGGCGCGGGTGCCGGAGCCGGCCTTGCGGTTGAGAACGACGATCTTGGCGTCGTCGCCGCCGACCTCCTTCCAGTTGGTGATCTGGCCGGAGAAGATACCCTTGAGCTGCTCGAGAGACAGGTCGTCGACCTTGACGTTCTTGGAGACGACGGGGCCCATGCCCACGACGGCGACCTCGTGGTCGACGAGGTTCTTGACCTGGTCGGCCTCGAGCTTGGTCTCGGCGAAGACGTCGGAGTTACCGATGGTGACGGTGCCGGCGGCGACAGCGGTCAGGCCCTTGCCCGAACCGTTACCCGAGCCAGAGACGGAGACGTCCGGGTTGGCATCCATGAACTTCTCGGCAGCAGCCTCGACGAGAGCCTGGAACGAGGAAGCGCCGTCGTAGGTCACCTCGCCCGAGACGGACTCGGCGGCAGCGGCGCTACCCTCAGCAGCGGTGTTGGCGGCGTTGGAGCCACCGCAGCCAACGAGGCCGAGACCGACGATGCTGGCAAGACCACCAGCGAGGCCGAGGAACTGACGACGAGAATAAGCCTGATCGAGCATGATCTTCCTTTCATACATGCGACTCGCGGGCACCCTGCCCGCTTTGCTGTTTGGAAAGATACGGCCTCGATCGGGCAGCGCCCGCGTCAGCTGCGCTTTCTTACGGGCATCTGATAGACCCTTACCGCAAGCGCGGCCCAGCCTTTACAAACGGATAACAAACCCGCCGCCAAGCATGGCCCGCCTTTTACACCAGAGGAACGTCCCAATGACTACCCCACCGCAACAGAAAAAGCCCGGGCAAAAGCACCGGGCTCGTTATGCAAGCTTGTATCCAAGCAGGATATAGGGGAAGCCCTACAGTTCGAGTTCGTTTAGACGAAGGATTGCCACGATATAGATCTTGAGCGCTTGCTTGAGCTGTTCCTCGTTGGCACACTCGTTGGGACCGTGCATCTGGCCGCCCCACGCGGGCAGCTCCAGACCGGTCTCCTCGGGGCCAAACGATACGGCGCGGGCAAAGTTGCGCGCGTACGTGCCGCCGCCCATGGCAAAGGGCTCGGCATGCTTGCCCGTAAACTCGTTATAGGTATCAATAAGCGCCTTCACGGCCGGATCGTCGGCAGATACCGAGAACGGCACCTTCGCGCGACCCAGCTGGCACGTCACGCCAAAACGGCCCACGAGCGGCTCGAGCTGCTCGCGGATGGTATCGGCACTCGTGCTGTCGGGGAAGCGCACGTCGATGACCTGCTCGATATGGCCATCCGCCACGCGGATGACGCCAGCGTTGCAGGTAAGCGGGCCAAACGCCGGACTCGTCGCATCGATACCCAGGCCGCGGCCATAGGCATCCGCATGCACAAAGGCAAGAAACTTGACAAACTCGTGCTCGGCAGGCGTCAGCAGGCGCTCGTCACGGGCACCAAATGCGTCCTCGGCCTCGCGCAGATACGCCACGATGAGGCCGACGGCATTGATCGTTCCCTCGGGCATTGAGGCATGACCGCCGATACCGTGGGCGAAAATCTGCGCATGCCCGTTATCGAGTGCCGTAATCTCCAGGCGGTCGGCGTTCTCGACCGGCGCCGGTAGCTCATCAGCGGCAATCGCGAGCTCGCAGATAGACTGCGACGGAATGGCGTTGCTCGCCTCGGCGCCGCTCCAGGACACAATGCGGCCGCCGTCGATCTTGGAGCTCACAAACGTCGCCCCAAACTGGCCCTTCTCGGCATTGCAGACCGGGAACTCGGCATCGGGCGTAAATAGAAAGTCGGGGTCTGCGTAGTTCTCCAGATAGTGATGAACGTCGGACATGCCCACTTCCTCATCGCAGCCCAGCAGCGCGCGGAAGGTATAGCGCGGCACAATGCCGTGCTTGAGCAGATAAGCGCCGGCGTAGAGCGACAGCACCGCCGGGCCCTTGTCGTCGATCACGCCACGGCCGAGCAGCCAGCCCTCGCGGCGCTCCATCGCAAACGGGTCGGTGTTCCAACCAGGACCGGCAGGCACCACGTCCACATGGCAAATGGTCGCGAGCTGCTTGTCACCGCGGCCGGGAATGTCGGCGATGCCCACATAGCCCTCGTCGTCGCTCGTCTGGTAGCCGAGCTTTTGCGCGATGCCGAGCGCGCAATCGAGCGCATCACGGACCGGACGGCCAAACGGCGCATCGGGCTCCGCATTGGCAGAAACCGCCACGGACGGATAGCTCACCAGCCGCTCGATATCGGCGACGGCATCTTCCCAGACCTCGTCAACGTACTCGGTAACGCTCTGCTCCACCTGATTCATGGACGACCTCCTTACCAGTAAGGGGCAAGTGTGCCGCCCCTCACATCAAATACTTATATAGCGAAAAGTTTAGCAAGCTCGGCCACCGAGTGCACCACCGCATCGGCGCCCGCGGCCTCGTGCTCCCCCGGCGCCGCCGCGCCCGAATAGATGCCGATACACGGCACGCCCATCGCGTGCGCGCCCTCCACATCGTTAAAGCGGTCGCCAATCATCACGGCCTCGTCGGCAGTCGCGCCAAGCGCCGCCAGGGCGTCGCGGACCGAATCGGCCTTGGTCTCGCGTCCCTGCGGCGGATTCATGCCAACCACGGCCTCTAACTGCGAAAGCCCGAGCTCGCCCACCATGTCGATGCACTTTGCCTCCATGCGCGACGTCGCCACGGCCAAGCGATGCCCCTGGGCGGCCAACCCATCCAGCAGCTCGGGGATCCCATCGAACACGGGGTACTCTTCCGGTCCCAGCTCATCAAAAAAGGCGCGGTACTCATCGGCCACCACAAGCGACTCCTCGCGGGAAAAGCCATAAAAGTCGTGAAAGCTCTTCCACAGCGGAGGCCCGATCATACGGCGCAAGTCACCCATCTGCGCCTCCGAAAACCCGCGCGCGGCAAGCGTCTTGCGCGTCGAGGTCATCACCGCCCGACCCGTATCTGCCACCGTGCCATCGAAATCGAACAGCACGACCGGCCGTTTGCCTATCTCCAACGCCCCCATCGGCATTCCTCTTCCCCAGTTGACGATTTCCACACCTACACTTCAAACTGTTGACTATTCAACAATTGAACCTAGTAATGTGGAACGACTCCACTATACTTGTCGCACTTTGCTCTCAGAAGGCGGCGCACAAACGCCCCAACGAAAGGTGCAATTATGTCTTTTGCCATCATAACCGACTCCACGTCGGACATCTCCCCCGCCCGCGCCCAAGAGCTCGGTATTTACGTGATTCCGCTGCATGTGATTATCGAGGGCGAGGACCTGCTCGACCAGGTGCAGATTACTGCCGAGGAATACGTCGCGCGCATGGCCGGCTCTGAGCAGCTGCCGCACACCTCGCAGCCGAGCGCCGGCGAGTTCAAGGCGCTATTTGACCGCGTGCGCGCCGATGGCCACGACAGCGCCATCTTTATCTCGCTGTGCAGCGAGTGGTCCGCCTGCTATTCCAACGCATGCCTGGTCGCCGAGACCCACGAGCTCGACGTGCGCTGCATCGATTCGCGCACCGGCTCGGGCGCCGAGGGTCTGCTGGTGGAGTACGCGCTTGCCATGCGCGAGGACGGCCGCAGCTTGGACGAGACCGAGGCGCAGATCCGCGCGACGTTGCCCGACGCCCATCTGCTGCTGATTCCCCGCACGCTCGAGAACCTGGTCAAAAACGGCCGCGCCCCCAAGCTCGCCGGCCAGCTGACGCAGATGCTCAACATTCGCCTGGCCGTTTCGCCGGAGTGGAAATCGGGCGAGATCAAGGCAATCAAAAAGGGCCGCGGCGCCAAGCGCATCGTCGCCAACACCATGGCAGATTGCCTCGCGTTTTTGGACGAGCACCCGGGCTCAAGCGTGCGCGTGCTCACGACCGGCGCCGCCGAGGAGCAGGAACTTGTCAACGAGGCGCTCGCGGGCCAGGACTACGTAGACGCCGGCACTGGCCCCATCGGCTGCACCATCGCCACCCACGTAGGCGTCGATGCCATCGCCATCAGCTACTGCCCCCGCTACCAGCCCATCCACTAGGGGCACCTTTACCTCTTGCGGTGGAATAGGGACTGTTTTTGGCTTATTAGCCGCCAATCAATCCCTATTCCACCGCAACTTAGAAATCGGCGATCAGCCCAGCGGACCCTGAAACAGTTCCTGATGAGTGCCCATTCTCACCAGCCTAATCACTGGGTTAGTCTTATGGGGAAGATAAAGAACGACCACATCGACCAAGCCATCGGATAGGTGGAAATCGATGTGGCCGTTGTAGTTTCCGCCCGGGTTTGAGAGCTCGTGGGCGCCATACTCCGCCGGAAGTGACCCATGAGCCACAAGCTCTGCAACCGCCGCTTTAAACTCACTTTTTAGCTGCGGATGCATGCGCATCGTTCGTTTGTAGTCCACCTTAAATTGAGCCTCGACTTTAATCTCGAACATCGCTATTCCTCATCGAGGAATGACATAAGCTCATCAGCGTTATTGAATGACAGGCTATCGTCCGGCAAAATCCCCAGCTCATGAGCCTCGGCGATCACCATGGCGCGCCTCGTCACCTCGTTGGGCACCTCCGCCCTTCCTACAATCTCAAAAGGAATCTTTCGCTGATTTACCAGCTGCCGAACGGCAAGATTGAGATAGGAATTGAGGCTGAGGCCGACCGAATCCAAGAACTCAGTCGCCTGCTCCTTGAGCCCCTCTTCGATTCGAACCGTCGTAGGCTTAACTGTTGCTGTAGACATTTGCGACCTCCTCGCCCTCGTCTTTTACACCAGTATACCCAATATAAATGGCAATCTGATGTTAGATAACATCAGATTGCCATGCGTATTCATGTCGCGTGGGCACGATTGATCTACATCAGCCCGCTGAGCGCAATGTCAACGGCCTCGTTGAGGTCGTCGGTAATGTGTACCAGATCCGGATCGAGCGGGCTAATCATACCGGTGCTCATCACCGGGCCGTTGAGCCAGTCGAACAGGCCCTGCCAGTACTCGCTGTCCACCAACACGAGCGGCATGCGCTTGACCTTGTGCGTTTGCACCAGCGTGAGAACCTCGAACATCTCGTCGAGCGTGCCAAAGCCGCCGGGAAATACGATGGCGCCCGAGCTGTACTTAACGAACATGGTTTTGCGCACAAAGAAGTAGCGGAAGTCCATGCCGAGGTTCACGTATTTGTTGAGCCCGTGCTCGTGCGGCAATTCAATGCCTAGGCCAACTGACTTGCCGTTGACACTCGCCGCTCCCCTGTTGGCCGCTTCCATGATGCCGGGGCCGCCACCGGTGATGACCGCCACGCCACGTTGCGCGATCTTGCGCCCGACGGTGCGCGCCGCCTTGTAGAGCGGATCGGTCTTGGGCGCGCGGGCGCTACCGAAGATAGTCACCGCAGGTCCAAGCTCGGCAAGTGCGCCAAAACCATCGACAAACTCTGCCTGAATGCGCAGCACGCGCCACGGGTCGGCATGCAGCCAGTCGGTCGAGTCCTCGGGCGCCAGCAGGTTGGCGTAGGTGTTGTCCTTAGGAATCATGGGGCCGCGCATGACCACGGGGCCGCGGCGGTACGTCTCGTCGTAGACAGGCTCGCCCTCGACGTTCTCATTCTTAATCATGGGTACTCCTATCGAGAAAAAGAAAAACGGGCGGGGTCGACGCTGTGCGCCAAACACCCGCCCGAACATCAACTATTCGGTATGGTACCCACGATGCATCAAGTGCTTGCAAGCTAGGCTTATAGGACAAAATGTGTGTCCCGATAGAACATCCGTTTCCATCCATTAATC
>DXZO01000011.1:0-16111 GCA_019419625.1 Collinsella sp.
CCTGACCCGACACATGCTCAACCACAGCAGCCAGATCGGGTTCCAGGCCCTCGAGCTCACGGATGCGACGCTTGCGCTCCAAAGCACCCGAAGCCTCTCCGGCGTCGAGCCCCACACGCACCAGGCCGCCGCAGGCGACGCGGGCGCCATCGGGGGTCACGTAAGTCACGCCGTCAACGACAGGCGCGGCCAGCGCAGCCGCCAAGTCGTCGACAACGTAATAGCCGCCGAGCAGCGCCTCGACAACCGGGCCATAGCCGGCGCGTACGGACAGGCGATCGACCAGGCGGGAACCGGCAGCGCCCTTAGCGGCAGCAGAGGCGCTCACACCGCGCGCGACCAGCAGCGCCTCGCCCGAGGCCTTCTTCTGGTCCAGAGCGGCACGACCGGCACGCTCAAGCGCGGACGCATCGTCGAACAGCAGCGCATCGATATCGCCGGCGAGCAATTGCTCAACCAGGCCCTCAAGCTCACGCGGGGCCTCGAGCACGTCGCCCAGACGACCCGAGACATCGTCGCCCAGCGCACCCATCAGACGGCTCACCAGCGGCGAGCTGTCAGCCATGCGGGCATCGAGCTTCTTTTGGCTGGCAAGCTCCGAGCGCACCTCGGACAGTTTGTTGCGCGCCTCGCTCTCGCGGGCACGCAGGTCCTTAAGGGCTGCACGGGCGACCTCGGTAGCCTCGCGAGCATCAATCTGGGCTTGACGGGCCTGATCAAGTGCACTGTCGAGCTCCTCGGCGCGGTCGCGACGGCTCTCGAGTGAGGCCGTGACTTCCTCGAGCTGCTCGTCGATCTGCTCCAGGCGTGAGGCGTACATGTTGTCCTCGACCTCGGCGTTGCTCAGCGAGTCCTTCACCTTGGCGAGTTCGAGCGCCGCGTTATCGGCCACACGCTGCACATCGCGTTGCTCACGCGTAAGCTGCGAAATCTGATTGTCGAGCGCCACGCGCCGCTCGTGGAGCTGAGCGGCGGCAGGACCAGCGGCGTCAACGTCCTCCTGGGCCTGCATGTGCGCGCCGGTCACTTCCTCAAGCTGCGCACGCGCGTCCTCGAGCTCCTCTACCACGCGACGACGCTGATGCTCGGAGCTCGAGATCTGGCCGCGCATGTCGGACAGGCGCGACACCATGTTGTGGCCCTTTTCCTCGAGCAGGCGCATATCGGAGTTAATGCGGCCGACCACGTCTTGCATATGGCGGCGCTGCTCGCCCAGATCGCCCACAAACAGGCCCTTTTCCTCGAGCATGACCTGGAGCTTCTCGAGCTCGCGTTCCTTTTCGCCCAAGCGGTACTGCGCAAGCTCCAGCTCGGCGGCACCTTCCTTGGAGCGGCTCTCCAAGTCGTTCCACTGCGACTGCAGCGAACGCAGCTCGTCGACGGCTAGCATCTGCGTAAGCTCGTTCGCGCGCGAGGACAGCTCTTTGTACTTGCGCGCACGATCGACCTGACGCTCCAGCGGTCGCAGCTGACGGGCGATTTCCTTATTGATGTCGCGGGCACGCGTCAGGTGCTCGTCCATCGACTTAATCTTTTTGAGCGCACGCTCCTTGCGGCGCTTGTGCTTGGAGATGCCGGCGGCCTCCTCGATGAGGGCGCGGCGCTCCTCGGGGCGGCTTTGCAAAATGGCGTCGAGCTTGCCCTGGCTGATGATGGAATGCGTATCCTTGCCCAAGCCCGAATCGTGCAGGATGTCCTGAATGTCCATCAGGCGGCACGGGCTCGAGTTGATGAGGTACTCGCTTTCGCCCGAGCGATACATACGACGAGTGATGGCGACCTCGTCAAAGTCGACGGGCAGCATATGGTCCGAGTTATCGAGCACCAGCGTGACCTCGGCGACACCCACCGGCTTGCGCGCTGACGAGCCCGAGAAGATGACATCCTCCATGGCCTGGCCGCGCAGCTGCTTGGCGCTCTGCTCGCCCAGGACCCACAGAATCGAGTCAGAGATGTTCGATTTTCCCGAGCCGTTGGGACCGACGATGACGGTCAGGCCCGGCTCAAACGTCATATGGGCGCGGTCGGCAAACGACTTGAACCCTTTGAGCGTGAGGGACTTGAGATACACGGTTCCTCGCTTAAACAGGCTTCTTGTTGAGAATCACGCCGTTGGTGGTGTAGCCCATGCGGTCAAGCGCCTCGAGAGCAGCGGCTCCCTCGGCTTCCTTCTTTGAGGAGCCGGAGCCGCGACCCTGGCGAATACCATCGATCAACACCACGGCGGTAAAGGTGGGCGCATGCGCCGGGCCCTCGGAGCCAACGAGCTTATACGCCGGGGGTTCGTGACCGTCGGCTTGCACGCACTCCTGCAAATACGACTTGGGGTTCGCAGGGTGCTCGGCACGCTCGGATGCCAAATGTGGCTTAAGCGTACGGTGGATAAACTCCGCCGCGGCATCCCAGCCGGCGTCCAGATACAGCGCGCCCACGAGCGACTCGTAGACGTTCTCGAGCGCCGAGTGCAGGCCGCGCGCGCCGGTACCGGTCTCGGAGGCACCAAAGATGATGATGTCATCGATACCCAGCTCGTGCGACACCTCGGACAGCGTGGCGCCCGAGACAAGGGACACCTTCAGGCGCGTGAGCTTGCCCTCGTCAAACTCCGGATAGGACACAAACAGGGAGCGTGCGACCACGGCGCCCAAAATGGAATCACCCAAGAACTCAAGGCGCTCGTAGCTTGCCGAGACTGGCTGGCCTTCGACGGCCGAAGGATGCGTAAGGGCCGCGCGCAGCAGCACCTTGTCATTGAACTCGTGGCCCAGAATCTCCTGGGCGCGCGTAAGTCGTTCGGATAAAGCCAAGACCTAGGCCTCCCTGGCGTTTTCGATCGCGTCGACGGCGTCGGCGACAGAGTTGAGCGAGAGCAGAGTCTCGTCATCGATCTCGAGGTTGAACTCGTCCTCGATAGCCGTAACCAGCTGCAGGCGCTCGAGCGAGTTGGCATCGAGATCGTCAAAGGTGGTCTCATCGCTAATTTCGGCAACATCGACGCCCAGAACGTCAGCAGCGACCTCGGCGATCTTGTCGAAGATTTCGGAGCGGTCCATAGCGCTTCCTCTCATAGTGCATGAATACCAAAAGAATGGTACCGCCCGGGCGGTACCAAGACACGGTTCTGATTCTACCCCACGAAGCAGGCCGCGAGGCACATAACAGCGCTCTAACTCGCTCTTACAAAACGATGCCGTCCATGGAGTTGGCGACGTTCTCGACCAGCCCCGCGCGCACGGCTTCGGCCGCCGCGAGCGTGCCGTTTTTAACAGCCTCGACCGAGGTGGCGCCATGGCCGATTAGGACCACGCCACGCAGGCCCAAAAGAATCGCGCCGCCCTTGGCATCACCAGAGAGCTTGGCCTTAATCTCGCGCATCTGCTTTTTGATGAGCAGCGCGGCGATCTTGGTGCCGAGCGAGGCCATAAAGGCGCCCTTGAGCTCCTGCAGCAAAAACTTGGCAGCGCCCTCGGTAGCCTTGAGCGCAATATTGCCCGACATGCCGTCGGCGACCACGACGTCAAAATTGCCCGACGTAAGATCGGTGCCTTCGCAGTTACCCACAAAATCGGGAACGGCGGCTTTCATGACCGGGAAGCAGGCCTTGGTAAAGTTGGAACCCTTCTCGTCCTCGGTGCCATTAGCAAGCAGGCCCACGCGAGGATGCTCGATGCCCAGGACAACGCGGGCATAGGCGCTACCCATCTGGGCAAAACGCACCATGTCGTCGACCTCGACATCGGGGTTGGCGCCCATATCGCACAGCACCGTCAGACCGCCGGCGCGATTGGGCAGCGCATTGGTCAGACAGGGGCGCACCGGCTGCTTCTTGCCTTCGGCTTGATACCTAAACGGTGTGACGTAGGCGGTCGCGGCAGCTGTCATGGCACCGGTCGAGCCGGCGGAGAAGAACGCGTCCGCATTTCCCTTCTTGATGGCGCGGCAGGCAAGCACGATCGAGGACTTGCGCTTGGTCATCACGGCGCGAATAGGATCGTCATCCATGGCGATAACGTCGGGTGCCTCAAGGGCCTCAACACGTGCATGGGAAGCAGCAAAGGGATTAACGATTTCGGCGGGGCCAGCTGCCAAGACCTCGATATCGGGATCAGCGGCAAGTGCAGCCTCGATACCATCGAGAACAACCTGAGGTTTCTCGTCTCCGCCCACAACGTCTACACAAACGCGAACGTTACTCATATACATACTCCTTATACAAAAATGGCCGACTCATTGAGCCGGCCATTGTGGTTCCATTTGGAACGGCATCGCATCCAGAGTATACCGTTACTCGGTAACGATAACCTCGCGGTCCTTGTAGAAACCGCAGCTGGGGCACACGTGGTGCGGAAGCTTGACAGCGCCGCAACGGGGGCACGTGGACTGAGCCGCAGCCGAGATCTTCATGTTGGCGGAACGACGGGTGTGAGTACGGATACGACCCTGCTTTTGTTTAGGTACGGGCATAGTGACCTTCCTTATGAACTATCCAGTGTGGCGATTACGCGCAAGTAGCGATACTACCACAGTTTTACTCATCGAGCTTGAGATTCTTCAATGCTGCAAATGGATTTTCCGTGGCAGCGGCCCATTCTGCCTCTGCCTGGGCGGCGCAATCGCATTGCTCGACGTTGAGATTGCAACCGCAAGTGGGACACAGACCGCGGCAATCGGGCTTGCAGAGCACCACAAACGGCGTGTCCATAACGACCGCGTCATTGATGGGCTCACCTAGATCGACGATGCGGTCCTCACCCAGGAGCTCGTAGCCGTCCTCGTAGGCCTCGGGATCCTCGGGCTCCTCGAAGAGGTAGAACTCCTCGATCTCGCCGGCGATATCAAACGAGGCAGGCTCCAGGCAACGGTCGCACTCGCCGATGGCGTGCGCGCGGACCATGCCCGTGAGCAAGACACCGGTACCGGCATTGGTAAAGACAACGTCGTAGTCGATGCCGTCCTGTAGCTGGTACTCCTTCTCGCCCACCGTGTAGGTGGCAACATCGACCTTGCCGGTCAGCGGATACGAATCACCAGGAAACTCGAGCTGCTCGGAAAGATCGACGGTAACGCTCGGGAACTCAGCCATTACCACTGACCATTCTGTTGGGCGGCACCCTCGTTGAGCTGCTGACGGCAACGGGTAACGGTGCCGGTCAGGCTCTTGAGGTTCTCCTCCAGGTGCGTAAAGACCTGCTCTGCGTAGTCCTCGGCAGCATAACGCGTCTCGCGCTCGTACTGCTGGGCACGATCGCGGATGTCGTCGGCCTGCTGCTGTGCCAAGCGGACGATCTCCTGCTCACCGGCAATGGTGAGGGCCTGCTGCTGAGCGTCGGCGATGATGGAATCGGCCTGAGCGGCGGCGGAAGCCATAAGCTCCTCGCGCTCCTTAAGGATACGGCGGGACTTCTGCCACTCCTCGGGATAGCTCATGCGGATCTCGTCGAGGATGTTGAAGAACACGTCGGCGTCGATGACCTTGAACTGAGCGTTCTTGCCGAAAGGCGGCTTGGCTTCCTCGATCAGCCCTTCGAGCTCATCGACCAAGCTGACGATCCTATCGCCAGGAAAATTCTCGCCCGGCATCCGGTCTCCTTTCATAGGTAACATATCATCGTGCTAGTTTACCACATGCCACCAGGCAATAAAAAACGTCACGAAAAGCGATGTCTGAGCGCTTCGACCACGTTGGGCGGGACAAACGTCGATACATCGCTGCCGAGCGAGGCGATCTGGCGAACGACCGAACTCGAGATATAGCCGTACTGCGGCGCACTCATGACAAAGATGGACTCCAGCTCGTTATCCAAGCGATAGTTGAGGTCTGCCTGCTGCAGCTCGTACTCAAAGTCGGTCATGGCGCGCAGGCCCTTGACAACGGCCCCCGCCCCCTGCTCGCGAGCGAAGTCGACCAAGAGGCCGGTAAAGGGCAGGACCTCGACGCCGTCGATATCACCGAGCGCCTCGCGAGCCAGCGCCACGCGCTCATCGAGCATAAACGTGGTGCCCACGCCGTTTTTACCCTGCGACTCGGCAACAGCGACGATCACGCTGGGAAAGATGCGACGGGCGCGGCGGATGACGTCGATATGGCCAAACGTGATGGGATCGAAGGTGCCCGGGACGATTACACGGTTAATGGTGTCACTCATGAGCATCCTCCGTGGGTGCGTCGCTATCGTTACCATCATCCTCGCCGTTGCCGACCCAACGAAGCAGGTCGACCGAGGTAATGCCGTAGCGCTTCTCGCGCACGATCTCAAAGCCTGCCGGATGCGCGCCCGCATCGGCGGCGGCATGCTCAAACAGGGCATAAGTGCCAGGTGCAAGCAGACCCTGCTGAGCCAGGTTCTGCAGCAGTATCTCGACCGGCTCGGCACCAAAAGCATAGGGCGGGTCGAGCAGGACCAGATCAAAGGGGCCGCCCGGCACACGACCGCGCGAGGCGCTCGCCAGCATGTCGCCCGTTACCACGCGCCAACGCGCACGGTCACGGCAGAGCGACTCGATATTCTTGGTAATGAGCCGCGCGGCATTCCGATCGATCTCGAACGTCGTGAGCGAGCGGGCACCACGTGAGAGCATCTCTAACCCTAAGGCGCCGGAGCCGCCAAAGGCGTCCAGCACGCGGACCTCGTCCAGATCGAAGTCAAATGCCGACATGACCATAGATGCGCATGCCTCGCGCACACGATCGGTCGTGGGGCGGGTGACATCGCGACCACGGGGCTCCTCGATCTTACGACCGCGCCATTCGCCGCCGATGATTCTCATCCTCCGCTGACCTCCTTAAAAATGTGTCGATATCGCATGGCGACCGCATCGCGCAGGGGGCGCGTCGCCACGGAGTCAAGGTTGCAAGCATACCGCAAGAGCTCGACCGCGTCCAAATGGGCCCACTCGATCAGCTCCTCGTCGGCATCCAGGTCGACAAAGCGCAGAGTCACACCGCCATGCTGGCGGTACCCCAGGATTTCGCCCTCGTGGCGCAGACGAAGGTCCATCTGGGCGAGCGTAAAGCCGTCCGAGGTCTTTTCGAGCGACTGGAGACGGTCTTGCGCCGCCGAAGCGCCGCCGTTGCCCTTGGAGTGCGTCATGACCAGGCAGGTGCCCGACACGCTGCCGCGGCCCACGCGGCCGCGCAGCTGGTGCAGGGCCGCCAAGCCAAAGCGCTCACCGTTCTCGATGACCATGACGGTGGCGTTGGGCACGTCGACGCCCACCTCGACCACCGTAGTCGAGACGAGCACGTCGATCTCGCCGCGCTTGAAGGCATCGATAACCTGGTCCTTCTCCCCCGCTGGCATGCGGCCGTGAAGGCGCTCGATGGCAAGACCCGGCAATGCCAGACGCAGGCGATCGAGCTCGGTCGCCGTATCGTGCAGCGGCACGGGGACCGTCACGCGGCCCTCGTCGTCGCGGGCGATACCGGGCACGTCCTCCAGATCATCGACCGAGTCACTCGGCTCCACGAGCGGGCAAATCACGTAGGCCTGCTGACCCTTTTCATGCGCCTCGCGGATGGCGCCATAGGCAAGGTCGCGGCTCGACTCGGTAAGCACGCGTGTCGTCACGCCAGCGCCAGGGACGGGCCGATGGCGGATGATGCTCGTGTCCAGATCGCCGTAGACCGAAAGCGCCAGCGTACGCGGGATGGGCGTTGCCGTCATAACGAGCAGATCGGCACCAGGGCCCTTCGCACGCAGGGCGTTGCGTTGGCCGACGCCAAACCGGTGCTGCTCATCGATGACCACGAGCGACAGATGCTTAAACGCCACGTTGTCCGAAAGCACCGCGTGGGTGCCAAAGAGGACGTCGAGTTCGCCCGATTCCAGCTGGGCATGGATCCGCTCGCGCTCGGCCGCCGGCGTGGCGCCCGTCAGGAGCGCCCAGGTCATGCCAGCCTGCGAGAGCAAGGGGCCGGTCTTATCGGCATATTGACGCGCCAGCACGCCCGTGGGCGCCATAACGCAGGCCTGCGTGCCGCTATCGGCAGCCACAGCCAACGCGCACGCGGCAACGGCGGTCTTGCCAGTACCGACGTCGCCCAGCAGCAGGCGGTTCATCACGCGCCCGCCATCGCACATATCGCGCAGGATATCTTGGAACGCGGCCTCCTGCTCGTCGCTCAGCGAAAACGGCAGGGCCTGCTTAAGCGCGGCCAGGTGCTCGCCCGCGGCGTGGGCATAGGGCACCACATCGACAAGGCCGCCGTCGTTGCGCAGGCGCAGCGCCAGCTGCAGGTAGAGGCACTCCTCGTAGGCAAGCCGTGCGCGCGCGATATCGCGCTCAGCCATGCTCGAGGGAAAATGGATCGATCGAAGCGCACGGGCATTGCTCATCAGGCGGCGCTTGACGCGCAAGCGTGCGGGAATCGGATCGAAGGGATTGCCGACGACCTCGAGCGCGCCACTTACGATGCGGCGCATCCACGCCTGGCTCACCCCATCGCTCACATAATGGACCGGCAAAATGGTGCCCGCGGCGCGCCCTTCCTCAAGCTTTTCAAAGTGCGGCGAGGCCATCTGCTTAAAGCCGTAGGCAAACTCGACCTTACCCATCACGGCCAGGCGGTCGCCCTGCTTAAGCTGCTGAGCAATCCAGGGCTGGCGGAAAAAGGCGACCTGCAGCACGCCCGTCTCGTCAACGAGTGAGACCTCGGTCACCGGCATGCGCGGACGCGGCTGCTTTTGGACGATACGGTCGACCGTGGCGATGATGGTGCACACGGTACCGATGGGCGCCATCTCGATGGACCAGGAGCGCGTAAAGTCCAGGTATCGATGAGGGATATGGAGAAGGAGGTCCCCCACCGTCCGAATTCCCAGACGGCGAAGGGCCTCCTCACGTTTACCCGAAACATATTTGAGTCGCGCGATATCCTCGTCGAGCGCATTGCTCTGGGCAAAGCGCTCCGAGACGCGCGGCACAGAGCACAGCTCGGACATGGGCAGTTGCCTACTCGATCGAGAAGATCACGGGATAGAGCGGCTGCTCGCCACGATGGGCGTCAATCTCCAGATCGGGCTGAGCCTCCTCAATGGCGTCGACAATCTCCTGGAAGGCCTCGTCGGACAGTTCCTCGCCTGCCAGAATCGTCAGCGCGTCGCCCTCCTCTTCCTCCTGCATGCGGTTGATACAATCGAGCGTGACCTGTTTCACATCGGAGCCGACCACATCGATGGAACCGGCAATGATACCCATGACGTCACCGGAGTGAATCGGCGAGCCGTCGGAGGCGCTGGAATCGCGCACGGCACGGGTGACCTCGCCATCGCGGACCTCGCTGATGGCGTCGACCATAGCGGCGACGGCATCCTCAAGCTCGGAATCGGGTAGGACCGCGAACAGCGCGGAGAAGGCCTGCGGAACGGTCTTGGTGGGAACGACGGCGACCTTCTTGTCGGTGCAGGCTGAGGCAGCGGCCTCGGCGGCCATGCGGATGTTGCCATTGTTGGGCAGAATGATGACCGAGGTCGCGTTGACCTTGTCTACCGCGCCCAGCAGGTCGGCGGTCGAGGGGTTCATGGTCTGACCACCCGACACGATCACGTCGACGCCGAGGGACTTGAGGATATCGGCCTCGCCCGAACCGGCGGCAACGGCGACAAAGCCCAGGGCCTTCGCGGGCTCGGCGGCCTTCTCCTGATCCTCGTGGATCTTGGCGGTACGGTCGTGGGCCTCCATCTCCATGTTATGGATAAAGACCTCATAGATCTGACCAAGCTGCAGCATGTGCTCGAGCACCAGGTTGGGGGTGTTGGAGTGCACGTGGATCTTGTAGTCGGGGTAGGCGCCCACGAGCAACTCACAGTCACCCATGGAGCCCAGGAACTTGAGGCACTCGTCCTCGTCAAACGGGGCGTCGGCCTTAAAGAGGAACTCGTTGCAGTAGCGGAACTCCGAGCCCTCCCAGTCGTCGTTGGCCTCGATCTCAACACGACCAAGGGCCGCGTCGCGGGCAGAGCCAGCGGAATCAAACGTGGCGGAGAAATCCTCGACAACGGTGCTGCGGCCAAGCGCGGCGGCAACAAAGTTCTCCAGGAAGATGGCAAAGCCAAAGGCGCCGGAGTCAACCACGCCGTTCTCCTTCAGAACGGGCAGCAGGTCGGGCGTGCGGGCGACGGACTGGTAGGCCTCGACGACGATAGCGTCGAGCGCATCCTCGGCCGAGAACTTCTTCTTTTCGCACTCGTCGGCCTTGGTCGAGACATCGCGCAGCACCGTGAGGATCGTACCCTCGATGGGCTTACGGACGGCCTGAAAGGCGACCTTAACGGCTCGGCGGAACGCATAGGCAATGTTGGCGGACGTAATGGGCTCGTCGGCAGAGACAAGACCCTCGGCCACACCGCGCAGGATCTGCGAGGTGATGACGCCGGAGTTGCCGCGGGCGCCCATCAGGGAGCCGTGCGTGATGGCGCCGGCAATGGCCTCCATGTCGGCATCGGCGGGAAGGGCAGAAAGCTCCTTGGTCACCGAGGCGAGCGTGAGCGACATGTTGGTGCCGGTGTCGCCGTCGGGCACGGGGAAGACGTTGAGCTTGTTGATCTCCTCGGCCTTGTCGGAAACGGCAGCCGCAGCGATCGGAAAACAGGTGCGAATGGTCTTTGCAATCATGGGTATTTGAATCTCCGTTTTCGGATGCTAGTTCAGACGGCTCTTGAGCGCGTCGATATGGATGCCGATCTTAAGGCTGGCGGGATCGATCTGGGCGATCTCCTGCAGGGTGAAGGCAACGGAGCTCGAAAGATTGTGGCAGACGGACTTCATGTTGACGCCGTTCTCGAGCACGACGTGAAGATCGACCGTAAGGCCGTTCTCGTCGGCGGAGACAAGCACGCCCTTGCGGAGGCGCTGACCGGCAAGCAGGCGCACACTCTCGGCGCCTTGGAGCTGCTCAGCCATACCGACGACGCCATAGCACGTCATCGCGGCATAACCGGCAATATCGGCAATAACGTCGTTCGAGACGCTCAGGCTGCCGTTAATGGTCTCAGACACAAGAATCTCCTTATCTGGTGCTCGCGGCACCATGTCGTGGGAGCAATCATTGCAATATTCTACAACGACCGCGCCATGTTGAGGTGGTGGGTCGCGGGATTACATCCTCGACACGAAATGTTGATATGGCAACGTTCACGTCAGGCAATCGCGGTATGAAAAAACCCGCCGCATAAGCGACGGGTTTTACAACCTGGCTCCCCGGGTAGGACTCGAACCTACAACAGCGCGGTTAACAGCCGCGTGCTCTACCATTGAGCTACCGAGGAATTAAGAAGCCCAGCGGAATGGGCTGAGAAATTCTGGCTCCCCGGGTAGGACTCGAACCTACAACAGCGCGGTTAACAGCCGCGTGCTCTACCATTGAGCTACCGAGGAATAGGTGCGTGCTCTCAAGCAACGAAGTTTATTATACGGACGAATCAGCTTAGGGCAAGAACTTTTTTGAGATTTTTTCCGACCTAGTCATTGGGGACGTCCCCAATGACCACATGAAAGCGCCCCCAAGCGGATGTGCTTGAGGGCGCTTCTTGCTTGACTAGCTTTCGATATAGTCTTTGAGCTTGCTGCTGCGGCTCGGGTGGCGGAGCTTGGCCAAGGTCTTGGACTCGATCTGGCGGATACGCTCGCGCGTGACGCCAAACTCGCGGCCGACTTCCTCGAGCGTGCGGGGATGCCCGTCGACAAGGCCAAAGCGCAGCTCGATAACCTTGCGCTCACGATCGGCAAGCGAGTCGAGCACCTGGGTGAGCTGCTCCTGCAGCATGGAGAAGCTGGCGGCATCGGGCGGAACGATAGCCTGGGAGTCCTCGATAAAGTCGCCCAGCTGGGAATCCTCTTCCTCGCCGATGGGGGTCTCAAGCGACACGGGCTCCTGCGAGATCTTCTGGATCTCGCGGACGCGGTCGGCGCTCATGTCCATCTCGGCACCGATCTCC
This sequence comes from Collinsella sp., assembly GCA_019419625.1. Classification (GTDB taxonomy): domain Bacteria; phylum Actinomycetota; class Coriobacteriia; order Coriobacteriales; family Coriobacteriaceae; genus Collinsella. The sequence continues at coordinate 11,937 of DXZO01000011.1, forward strand.
TCGGGGGTCGGGTCGCGACCTAGGTCCTGAAGGAGCTGGCGCTGCACGCGGACGAGCTTGTTGATAGTCTCGACCATATGCACGGGAATACGGATGGTACGGGCCTGGTCGGCGATAGCGCGCGTAATGGCCTGACGGATCCACCACGTGGCGTACGTGGAGAACTTGAAGCCCTTCTGGTAGTCGAACTTCTCGACGGCGCGAATCAGACCGAGGTTACCCTCCTGGATCAGGTCAAGGAACAGCATGCCGCGGCCGACATAGCGCTTGGCGATGGAGACGACCAGACGCAGGTTTGCGCTGATGAGTGCCTGCTTAGCTTCGAGGCCGACGTTCTCAATGCGCGTAAGACGACGCATCTCGGCACGCGTGAGCTCGAGCTCACCGGCATCGGCGGCCTCGAGCTTCTCGGTGGCCTCAAGACCGGCCTCGATCTTCATGGCCAGATCGACCTCTTCGGAGGCGGTCAGCAGGTCGACCTTGCCGATCTCCTTGAGGTACATACGAACCGGATCGCCGGTCAGCATCACCGTGGAGGCATCGATGCCACGCACGCGGGAGCGTGAACGGGACGTGCGCACGGTGCGCTTCTTCTTGCTCTTGGAAGAACCCATCTCGGCGTCGGCCTGACGGGCCATCTTGAGCTCGTGATCGTCGAGCGAGCCGGAATCGTGCTCGTCGTCGTCATCGAAATCGTCGGTATCGGTATCGTTATCGTCATCGTCGACGTCCATGGGGGCGTCGTCGTTTCCGCTCGCGGAGATAATCTGGATGCCGCTGTTGCGCAGCGCGGAATACACCGCGGTGAGCTGCTCGTCAGAAACATCGATATCCTTCAGGGCGACCTGAATCTCGTCCTCGGTTACCGAAGTCCTGTTTGAGCCGTTGCCCATGAGCTTTGCAACGTAGGATTCCAGCCCAGTACCCGTGCTCTCAGTCTTATTTGGCACAGATTCTCCCTTCATAGTCCACAGGACTCAATACTTTAGCACACACATAGGCGTCTATACCCAAAAAGAGGACTGGATATAGGCGAGAATACGCTGGTTGACCACAACATCTAGGCCTGTTCGGTGCCTGCGGCCTCCAGACCGATCAAACGGAACGGGTCCGCCACGCCGCCGATAGACTTTTGCAGCTCGCGTTGACGCTGCGAATCCTGCGCGGCCTGCACGGTCAGCGCGCGACGGGCCTCATCATCGAGCGAACGGTCCTGGCGCAGCTTGGCCTGTGCGGCACGCATGCGGCGCTTGATGGTGTAGAGCTCGAGCGTATCAAGCATAAACACGATGTTCGTCTCGGTGGGGTGCTTGCTCGTCGCGGAGATGCGCCCGGCACTCACAAGCGTTGCCGCCTCGGGACAGACCGAGCGCGCCGCATCCATGCAGGCTGCAGGATCGGTTCCCGGCGGCGTTGCCAGAACGGCCCATGCGATGGACTCGTGACGTGGGTCAACCCACTCGATAGAGCAGATGCGGTCGGCATACGTGCGGAACAGGTCGGGGTAGCTCGTGAGCATCGTCAACAGCTCGCGCTCCCCTGCCAAGGACTTGCGCTCAAGATCAGTAAGAACCATCGGCGCCGCCGCAGCCGGAGCGCCCGAACCATCAGTCACAGGCACAGCACCCATACCATCAGGCACATCGATCGGCGGCAGGTCGTCGACGACCTCCACGGGCGCGGCACCGTAGGCATCGAGCGGGACGTAGTCATACGGCTCTTCTTCGACCGGCGCGGACACCGGCGGCGTCGCGCCCGATGTCCAAGCACCGCGAGATGCCCCCTGCGAACCAGACGTCCGACCGCCCGCGCTACCAGAGCGCTCGGCTTGCGCCCGCTGGCGTTCATAGTTCTGCTCACGACGTCGTTCCGCATCTTCGCGCTTGGCGACATCGCGAAACACGCGACCCGAACTCGCGCGAACCGTCTCCAGATCCAAACCCAGCAGATCGGCAATCTGAATAAAGTATGTGTCGATCATATAGCTATCGCGCAGCGGATAGATAAGCGTCAGCGCATCTTCCAGCGCCTTGGCACGACCGCCCGGCGTGGTGATGTCACTCGACTCCTGCAGCGAACGGTAGACAAAGTCCATGAGCGGCTCGGCAGCGTCGATGCGCGCCTGAAGCTCCTGTCCACCATGCGCTGTGATGAACTCCATGGGGTCGTTGCCGTCGGGCAGCACCACGCAGCGCAGGTCCATCGAATCCTGCTCGATAAATTGAATCGCGCGACGGGCGGCCTTCTGGCCCGCGGCATCGCCATCGAACATATACACAATACGCTTGGCAAAGCGGGTGAGCGTCTTGACGTGATGCTCCGTGAGCGCGGTGCCCAGCGTGGCGACAACGTTTTTGATCCCCGCCTCCCAGCAGGCGATGCAATCGGTATAGCCCTCCACCACGATGGCCGTATCCTGCGCGACGATAAACTCCTTGGCCCAGTTAAAGCCATAGAGGTTTCGCTTTTTATGGAACACGCTCGTCTCGGCGGTGTTGAGGTACTTGGGTTGGCCGTCACCCATGATGCGCCCGCCAAAGGCAATGTTGTGACCCTGCTCGTCAAAGATGGGAAACATCACGCGGTCGTAGAAGCGGTCGGCAAGCTGCCCGCGCCCGCGGCTCACGGCAACGTTGGCGTCGATCATCTCCTGCGGGGTAAAACCCGCCTGGGACAGGTGCGACACCAGCGCGTTGCGGCCCGGTGCAAAGCCCAGACAGTAGCGGCGGCAGACGTCGCCACCCATACCACGGCTGGCAAAGTACTCGCGTGGACGGCCGTCCTTACCGCGCATAAGCATGGTGTGGTAGAACTGGGCGGTCTCGGCACACAGATCGTAGATGCGGGCACGCTTGGTACCGCGCTCGCGACGATCTCCGGTGTCATGCAGCTCAATACCCGCACGATCGGCCAAATAGCGGATTGACTCGGGAAAGCTCAGGTTTTCGCGCTTCATGATATAGGTGAAGACGTCGCCGCCTTCGCCGCAGCCAAAGCAGTGCCAGACCTGCGTAGCGGGGATAATGTGGAAAGAAGGCGTCTTTTCGCCATGGAAGGGGCAGCAACCCCAAAACTCATGGCCGCGGAGCTTGAGCTCAACCGTTTCCTGCACGATGGCAACTAAGTCGGACGCAGCGCGTACATGGTCTTTTTCCTCATCGCTAATCACGGATACTCACCCCCTGCTCGCCCAAGTTGTGACGAATATCCTCGATATTACCCTCGACGGTCGAGATCAACTCATCCAGCGATTCGAACACACGCGAGGGACGCAGCCAGCGCGTAAACGCCAGCGAAACGGAAGCGCCGTACAGGTCGCCCGTATAACCAATTAAGTTAGCCTCGAGATGCGATGAAGCGGCATCGTCGGCATACGTCGGCGGCAGGCCGACGTTAACGGCAGCAGGCCATACGGTGTCATCGACGAGCACCAGGCCCTCATACACGCCATCGGCAGGCACCTGAATGCCGTCGGGAACCTGCAGGTTTGCCGTGGGAAAGCCCATGCCAGAGCCCTCGTGACGGCCGCGAATAACACCGCCGCGCAGCATATACGGGCGGCCGAGCAACTCAGCAGCCAGCTCCACATGGCCCTGTCCCAGCTCATGACGGATGCGGGTGGCGCAAATGGCCTCACCGCCCTCGCAAAGCAGATCGTGACCATACACGTCAACGCCGTGCTCGGAACCCCAGACGCGCATCTCGGCAACACCAGAAGCACCGCCACGACCCAGCCTAAAATCGCTGCCAACGCGAATCGAACGAATGTCGACCACGCGTGACAGCAGTGCGAGAAAACCGACATGGTCGAGTGCCGCAACCTCAGGCGTAAAGGGAACGGCCACCACTGCATCGACCCCGGTCTGAGCCAAGGCATGTAGACGGTCGGCCGTCGTCATCAATTTTTGAGCGGGCGAAGGGCTCACCACAACGTCCGGGTCGGGATCGAAAGTGACCACGACCGCCTTGCAGCCATGGGCACGGGCATCACGGACAAGCGCCGCAATGAGCTCCTGATGTCCACGGTGCACACCATCGAACACGCCGATGGCAATCGATGCGGCACCCAAGTGCTCGCACTCATCAAACGCATCAGCAGTGACGATGCGAGCCTCGTCCGACTCGCCCGCGAAAAAGATACGCGCGAGCTCGCGAGCGGACAACATCATCGAACA
>DXZO01000011.1:16121-19993 GCA_019419625.1 Collinsella sp.
GCCTGCGGAAACACGTGCTCCATGACAAAGCGGCCACTCTCAATGCGGGCAAGCGCCTTGAGTCCCTCATCGAGCACCAACGCAAAAGGCGACTTCGAGGTATCGAAATCGGCAAGCGCACGCTCAACGGGAATGCGTCGGCCGCAGAGCAGATCGTCGGCAAGATTGCCAGGCAAGTCAACACGCGTGGCGCCCAGGGCTGCAATGGGATCCAGGGCAAAGCCAGCCGCGGACTCGGGAGAAAGCTCCTCGACCGCATGACAAGCGCCAATGGAAACAACACCGGAGGCCGTGCGGCGCAGCGCGGAAATGTGCGCGGCGCTCTCGCAGGCGCGGCCCAAGTCGCGAGCGAGCGCACGGATATAGGTGCCCTTACTCACCGAGAACGCCACGGTCCACACACACGTATCACCTTCGCCGCCCACGGCGATCAGGTCGGCGGCATAGACCTCGACGGGACGCGGAGGTAGGTCCACCGCATTGCCCTCGCGAGCAGACTTGTAGGCGCGAACGCCATTGACCGAGATAGCCGAAAACGCCGGCGGCACCTGCATCTGCGGACCCAGCATGGCGGCCAGGCGCTCACGGGCATAGGCAGGATCGCGGAGCTCGTTGGCAACAGCCACCGTGCGGACTGCCTCGCCCTCCGCATCATCGGTATTGGTCTCGGCGCCAAACGAGATGTCGGCGACATAGCTTTTGGTATCGAGGGTTAGCATGCCCAGCAGACGGGTGGCCTGGCCAACACCCACCACCATGACACCCGATGCCATGGGGTCGAGCGTGCCGGCATGGCCGACGCGCCGCTCATGGAGGGCGCGCCGGCATTTCGAAACCACATCGTGGGACGTGCAGCCCACCGGCTTATCGACGGCGAGCAGCATATTCAGTTGAGAAGGTGTACGACGAGCCATGTACCATCCAAAAAGTTAAAGCTCGACGGTCACCGAAGCGGGATCCTCCCCCACCAGCTCGGCCAGCATGGGAAGTGCCACGGTAAGCGTCTCGAGAATCGTTCCGTTGTTGGAGAAACCGGCGGCAGCGGGATGTCCGCCTCCGCCAAATGCAGCAGCGATCTCGGACACGTTGAGGTCGCCCTTGGAGCGCAGGTTGCCGCGCACCTTGGTATCGCCCTCAATGCCCTTCAGGAACAGGCAGACCTCCACGCCCATCACCGAGCGCACCACGTCAACCAGGCCGTCGCACTCATCCGAGGTGACACCGCAAGCCTCAAGGTCACTCTGGTACGCGTAACTATACGCGACGCGCCCGTGGGCCACCGTCTTGATGCGGCCCATAACGATGGACTTGAGGTGCAAAAACTCAACGCGCATGCTCTGGTAGACCTCGAGTGCCACACGCGCCGGATCGGCACCGTGGGCAACCAGACGCGAGGCTGCATGGAACGCGGCGGCATCGGCGTTTTGGTACTGGAAACGGCCGGTATCGGTAACCAAGCCACACAGCAGGCAGGTCGCAACGCCATCACGTGCGACAATGCCGCAATTGTCCAAGAAGCGGTCGATGATCATGGCACAGGCTGCAGCTTCGACGCGCCTCAGGCTGAGCTCGGCAAACTCCTCGCGCGCCGGATGGTGATCGAAGCACACCACATGCTTGGAGCGACGAAGCACCTCGGCGGAATTATTGAGACGCTCGACGACCGGTACGTCCACCGAGATGAACAGGTCCGGATTGCCGGTATACGCAGATGCCGGTACCAGGCGATCGGAGCCTTCCATAAAGCGGTAGATGCGCGGAACCGGGTCATCATCTGCCAGCAGCAGGGCAATGTCCTTGTTGGGGAAAAACTTCATAAGCGAGAGGCCCAGACCCAGCACGGAGCCCAGGGCGTCGCCATCGGGAGAAGTGTGTCCCGAAATCGCAATGGAGGACGCACCCTCGATGAGCTCGAGGATGCGTCGCTGAATATCTGCAGACTCGCACGAGGCGAGGTCGGCGGAATTAGTCATCTAAAGCTGCCTCCTGGGCGGCATCCGCTATCGGATAGCCGTCCTCGTCCTTTTCGATCGCAAGCGTGGCGGGAACGTTTTCCAGCGCACGCGTGATGCGCTCGGCCTCATCGGTCGAACGATCGATGCGAAAATCGAGCTCGGGCGTGACACGCCAATCGAGCGAGCGAGCCAACAGGCTGCGAATACGGCCCTTGGCGCTTGCGAGCGCCTCCATGACCTCGTCGTAGCGGCTCGCATCGCACGACACGAACACACGCGCGAACGAACGGTCCACCGCGACCTCGACCGCGGTCAAAGTAACCAGGTCGAGACGCGGATCGGAAACCTCAAAGAGCAGGATATAACCAAGCTTCTCGCGAAGCTGCTCGCCCAGACGGCGGGTTGCCTGCGTTTGCTTCATAGCGCTACCCCCTACTCGGTACGGGCAACCTGGTCGATGCGGTAACCCTCGATCTGGTCGCCGGGCTTGATGTCCTGGAAGTTCTCCAGGCCAATGCCGCCCTCGGAACCGCTCTTGAGGCTCTTGGCCTCGTCCTTGTAGTGGCGCATCGAGGCGATCTTGCCGTTGAAGACCACGATGCCGTCGCGCACCAGACGCACGGAATCGGTCGCGGCGATCTCGCCCTCTTCGACGCGGACACCGGCGGCGATACCGACTTTGGGCACCTTGAAGGTGTCCAGGACGGTCGCGGTACCCGTGGAGACCTCGACCTCGGTGGGCTTGAGCATGCCGATACGGGCAGCGTCAAGTTCCTCGAGGCACTTGTAGATAACGTCGTAGCAACGGATCTCGACGCCCTCGCGCTCGGCGGCGGAACGGGCCTTACCGTCGGGGCGGACGCCAAAGCCGATGATGATGGCGTTGGAGGCGTCGGCCAGGACGACGTCGGTCTCGTTGATGGCACCAACGGCGGAGTGGATCGTGTTGATGCGAACCTCGGACTGATCCATCTTGTCGAGCGAGTCCTGAAGGGCCTCGATGGAACCCTGGACGTCGGCCTTGATGATCAGGTTAAGCTCCTTGACCTCGGCGTCGGCAATGGTCTCGAAGAGGTTCTCGAGCGTGACGTGCTTGACGCGGCTCTGCTCCTCGATACGGGCCTTGAGCGAACGTTCGTCAGCAAGCGCGCGAGCCTCGCGCTCGTCCTCGAACACGCGGAACTCGTCACCGGCGTTGGGCACGGACTGCAGGCCCAGGATCTCGACGGCGTCAGAGGGACCGGCCTCGGTGACGGCGCGGCCCTTGGGGTCGAGCATGGCGCGGACGCGGCCGTAGGTGAGGCCGGCGACCAGCGTATCGCCCACGTGCAGGGTACCGCGGGTCACGAGCACGGTAGCGACCGAGCCGCGGCCCTTGTCGAGCTTGGCCTCGAGGACGTTGCCGGAGGCAAAGGTGTCCGGGTTGGCCTTGAGCTCGAGCACATCTGCCTGGAGCAGCACGGTCTCGAGCAGATCGTCGATACCGATCTTCTGCTTCGCCGAGATGTTGACGAACATGTTCTGTCCGCCCCACTCCTCGGGGATGACACCGTACTCGGTGAGCTCCTGGCGCACGCGGTCGGGGTTGGCACCCGGCTTATCGATCTTGTTGACGGCGACGACGATGGGTACGCCGGCGGCCTTGGCGTGGTTGATCGACTCGACGGTCTGGGGCATGACGCCGTCGTCGGCAGCCACGATCAGAATGACGATGTCGGTCACCTTGGCACCACGGGCACGCATGGCCGTAAAGGTGGCATGGCCCGGGGTATCGATGAAGGTGATCTTGCGGTCGTTGATCATAACCTGCGAAGCGCCGATTGCCTGGGTGATGCCGCCCGCCTCGCCGGCAGCGACACCGGTGTGACGGATGGCGTCGAGGAGGCTCGTCTTGCCGTGGTCGACGTGGCCCATGAC
>DXZO01000011.1:20003-23312 GCA_019419625.1 Collinsella sp.
CATGACGGTGACGACCGGGGCGCGTGGCTTAAGGTCGGCGGGATCGTCGTAGAACGAGAAGGTGTTCTCCTCCTCGGGGGTGATGATCTTGATCTGACGACCCAGGTCGTCGGCAACGAGCTCGACGAGGTCATCGGACATGGACTGCGTCATGGTGAGCGGCGTACCCAGCAGGAACAGGCGCTTGATGATGTCGTTGGCCGGAACGTCGAGCGCCTCGGCGAGCTCCTGAACGGTAACGCCCTGGGAAACCTTGATGGCGTCGAGCTCCTCGGGGTTCACGCCCTGGGCCAGCGCCTCCTCTATCTTGCGCTCCTCCTGAGCCTTGGCAGCCTCGCGCTCGCGCTTCTCCTTGCGCTTCTTGCGGCGACCGGTGGACTCGCGAGAGGCCTCCTCGACGGCGGCACGAGCCTCCTCGAGCACCTTCTCGCGGCTGTACTCCTCGGCCTCGCGAGCCATGCGGCTATAGTGGTCCTCTTCGTTGTTGTGACCGCCCTTGCGCTTCTTGCCCTTGCCCTGCTTATCGGGGTTGGGGAAGTCCATGCCGGCAGCGACGTTGTTGCTGGCGTTGGTGCGATGGCTGTGCGGACGGCTCTCGGAGGCGTTACGCTCGGAGTTGTTGTCGGAGGCGTTGCGATCGTTACGACGGCCACCGCGGCGGTCGTTGTTGCCGCCACGACGGTTACCGCGCTCGGCGGCGCGCTCGGCCTTGGCCTTGTCCTCGGCGTCCTTCTTCTCCTTGAGCACGGTCTCCTGTGCGGCGATCTGGTCGAGCAGGGAACGGAAGCGCGAACCGGAGTCGGAAGCGGGAACGGCGCGGCGCTGGGCCTCGCGGGCAGCCTCCTCCTTCTCGCGGGCAAGGCGCTCCTGCTCGGCCTTCTTCTTGGCCTCGGCCTCGGCGCGGGCAGCCTCCTCGGCAGCCTGGGCTGCGGCAAACTGGCGGCGCTCCTCCTCGCGTGCCTTCTCGGCGGCGATGCGCTCGCGCTCGGCCTCGGCGGCGCGGGCGGCCTCCTCGGCGGCAGCTGCCTGCTCCTCGGCCTGCTTGGCGGCCTCGACTTCCTGAGCGCGGGCCTCGATCACCGAGGCGAGCTGCTTGCGGACCATGGCGACATAGGCGTCCTCCAAAGTGGAGGAAGCGGACTTAGCGGGAATCTTCATATCGGCGAGATGACCCATCAGTTCCTTGGAGGTCATGCCGAACTCTTTGGCCAGGGTGGACACACGGACTTTTGCCATATGACTTCACCTACCCTTTCTGGCACCTTAGGTGCCTAGAGACTGAACGAGCGTGGGAGACGCGCCGGGACCCGCCCGGCGCAACCGCGCGCTAGATCAGGTCCTCCGCATCATCGAAGGCGTCGGTGTCGTGGACACCGCAGAAACGGGAGCCGGGACGAGCCTGGTTGCGGCACTGGATGCCGTCTTCGGACACGTACTCGCAACGACGGACGTCCTCGTCCTCCTCGTCACCGATCAGGTCGGCGGCGGGCTCCTCGTGAACGGGAACGTTCTTGAGGATGTCGGCGGCAAGCGTCTCGGACTTGATGTCGATGTGCCAGCCGGTCAGGCGCGCAGCGAGGCGGGCGTTCTGGCCTTCCTTGCCGATGGCGAGGGACAGCTGGTCGTCGGGGACGATGACGCCGGCGTAGGCCTTCTCCTCGTCGATGAGGACGCGGGTGACCTTAGCAGGCGACAGGGCGTTGGCGACGTAGACGGCAGGATCGGCATCCCACAGGATGACGTCGACGCGCTCGCCACGGAGCTCGCCCACGACAGCGCGAACACGGCTGCCCTTGGGGCCGACGCAGGCACCCACGGGATCCAGACGGTCGTCGAGCGAGTGGACGGCGACCTTGGAACGCTGGCCGGGCTCGCGGGCGATTGACTTGATCTGGACGGTGCCCTCATAGATCTCGGGCACCTCCTGCTCAAACAGACGACGCATGAGCTCGGGGTGGGTACGGGAGATGACAATCGGCGGACGGCTGTGCTCGCCACGAACCGGCTGCAGGTTGGAGTTGGGGTCGCGAACGTCGATGATCACGGCCTTTATATGCTGGTTGTGCAGGTAGCGCTCGCCCATCGGACGCTCGTTGCGCTCGTTCTCGTAACGGCGCTGATCGAAGTGCGGCAGCTCGGCCTCGACGCCTTCGCGAATCTTGACGATCGTGAAGTCGGGCGTGGACTGCAGCACGGTACCGCTGATGAGGTCACCGATGCGGCCGGAGAACTCCTCGTAGATCTGCTCGCGGGCGGAGTTGCGCACGATGGCGTTGATCTCGGCCTTGGCGTGCTGGGCAGCAATGCGGCTCGTGTTCTTGGGGGTGACGTCGATCTCCTCGAACTCGGTGAAGTTGCCCTCCTCGTCCATGGAATCGTCGATCGGCTCCAGGCGGTAGACGTAGATCTTGCCGGTGGTGCGGTCGATGGTCACCTTAGCGCCCCACTCAAGATGCAGGATCTCGGCATAGCTCTTGGCGAGCGACTGCTCCAGGCGGTCGATCAGGTAGAGCTGGTCGATGTGCTTCTCCTGGCAAAGCTCCATCAGGGCGGACATCATGTCGGATGCTGCCATCTTACTTTCCTTCCTTCGCGGGCTTGAAGTCGTAGGTGGGCTTCAACTTGCACTTTTTAACATCAGAGAAATCGAGGGTGACGGTCTCGCCGTCCTCGAGCTCGAGGGTCACGTCGGTCTCGGTCGCAGCGGCAATCTTGCCGGTGTACTTGCGACGGCCCTCGGTGACGGTGGAGGTGAGCTCACAGTTCTCGCCCACAAAGCGGGCAAAGTCGCACGGGCGGCGCAGTGGGCGCGCCATGCCCGGGCTCGACACCTCAAGCGTATAGCTCGAAGAGATAGGGTCGAGCTCCTCAATCACATCGCCGACCCACTTGGTGTTGGCCGTGACGTCGTTGAGAGACAGGCTCTGACCCTCGGCACCCTCGATACGCACGCGCACGCAGGGGGCCTTGGTGGCGCCCACGAGCTCGACGTCGACGATGTCGACATCGTGCTGGGGAGCGACGGCCTCGAGCGCGTCGATGATCGCCTGCTCGGTCTTGGTCTTGACCATTGCGGCACCTCCATCCATACAAAAAAGAAGCGGGGCCGAAACCCCACTTCTTTCAATTACAACTTCATTTGCAAGCAAACTATACCAATAGCTGCGGAAACGTGCAAGCACAGTACGAATCTGCAGGTCAGCGTGCGCACAGGTTCTCCACAAGAATAGGACAATTGACCGAGGAACCACATGGGGACTGCGGACGATTTCTTGGACCGCTACGCGGCCCTTCCCAGCGCGGCGCGGA
>DXZO01000012.1:0-852 GCA_019419625.1 Collinsella sp.
CCAAGCCATGTTCTTGCCGATGTTGCGCATGGTGGCCAGGCCCTCGGCGTCCTGGGCGGCCTCGCCCGGCATGGCACCAAAGACGTTGTTCCAGTATGTGGAGGCCACCACGGGCATCTGGTTGATAGTGAAGTATTTGTTGAGTACATCGAAGGTGGTCGACGTGCCGCCGCGACGGGCGACGGCGACCGCGGCACCCGGCTTGTGCACAAAGGCCTTGCTGCCAGCATAGAATGCGCGGTCGAGAGCCGAGAGGATGCGTCCGCTGGGATGCGCATAGTAGACGGGGGAGCCAAAGACAAAGCCATCTGCCTGCTCGGCGGCAGCGATGAGCTCGTTCACCACGTCGTCGTCAAAGGCGCAGCGACCGCCAAGCTTGCCGCACTGACCGCAACCGATGCAGTCGCGGATGGGCTTGGCGCCCAGTTGGAATACCTCGCTGTCGATGCCCTCGGCTTTAAGTTGCTCGGCGACTTCGGCGAGCGCGCGAGCGGTGTTGCCGTTTGCCTTGGGGCTGCCATTGACCAAAAGAACCTTCATCACAAACTCCCTCTGCTGTTGGTGACTTCTGCAGAGGATTATCGCACGATGGGGGAGGCGGTGCGGGCGTGGTGCTAATCCAGTTTGGTACCTGGCACCTGCACGGCTTTCCCGAGCAACACTTTGAGCTCGTTCAAAATGGAAACGGGCTGTCGGTCGACGGTATCCAGATGAAGCGTGGCCACGCGAAGGGGCGGCTGATATTCAAACGAGCCAAAGAGCACGGGAGAGCCCAGGAACCGCTCGATTTCCTTTGCGATCGCGTCGGTCTCTTCGGGATCGAATTCGTCGAAAAGCGCCACGAACATCGGT
>DXZO01000012.1:862-5187 GCA_019419625.1 Collinsella sp.
CGAGCGGAACAGACGACCCTTACCGCGCGAACAATCCATGAGGCAGGCGGCGCTCTCCGCCAAAACGCGGTCGCCTGCATCAAAGCCAAAGCGGGCATTGACCTGAGCGATATCGTCGATTTTAATGGCGACCAAGCCCGCCTTGCGCGCGACGCGACGCATTTCGCCAATGGCGTTGACCAGGGCGTGGATGTCGCCCAGGCCGGTCACGGAATCGGTCGTATCTGCCAAGCTGCGGTTGATAATCATGCCCACGTACATGTTGGGCTCGGTATCGGTGCCGTCCAAGCGGTAGCCCGTGCAGTCGCAAAGCACGTATGCTTCGGTGGCATCCATCACGCGATACTGCATGTAGTGGAAGTGCCACGTACCGTTTATCACCATGTCGAGCTCGGCGCGTACGTTGTCGCGGTCCTCGGGGTGAACGCGGGCAAGCCACAAGTCGAGTGAGTTGTAGGGATGCTGGGAGGGCAGGTCAAAATCGCGTACGGCATTAACCGACCATTGTGATTCGCCCGTATCGAGATTGAGGATAAACGGATAGCGCGTCTCGGAGCTCATAGAGATCGCTTGGAATACGCGGTCGTTGCACGGAAGCTGCTCGGCAATTGGGTGTGGCGGCGCGTCATTGTCTTTCGGTTGCTGCACACGATGCATAAGCTTATAGCGATACATCTTGCGATCGGCATCCATCGTCATCTGGCGACGCGTGTCGCCGGCAAGTGGATTGACGCGCGAGCAGCCAAAGCTAAAGCTAGCGATCATGGGCGCCTTGCCACCTGAGCTCGCCTCGATCAGCCCGGCACGTACCTGCTCCAAGCGCTGCTCGAGTTCAGTCTCGTTTACAGAGAGCGAGATAAGCACAAACTCGTCTCCACCGATACGGAACAGCATCTCATCGTGCTCCATGGTTTCGGAGAGCGTGCGACAGATGCTCAGAATATAGCGATTGCCTTCGGCGTGGCCAAACCTATCATTGCAATGTTTGAGATGGTCGATGTCAATATAGGCGCAGGTGAAGGGGTCGCCTTTGCGCCAGAGCTGCTCGACGTGACGGTCGAGTCCGCCACGGTTGTCCAAGTTGGTGAGCGGATCGATATAGGCGTTGCACTCAAGCAGCTGGCGCTCTTGTTGCAGGATGGCATGCGTCTTTTGCAGTTGCTCACCAACGGCGCGTAGCTCAGCAGGCAGCACGGAAACATCGAGTTCGGCGGTCGAGACACCATTCGCAAGTCGCTGAAGATAGGCAATAATCGATTGCTCGCCCAAGCGATATGACTCGTTCATGATGAATAACCTCCTTGGGCAGAACAACGGTTTGTATCATATCCCCAATTCGGTTTGAATTGGGGATATAAGTTAGCTAATGGAGACAAATGTCCCCTTCGACGGTGGTGTTTTGCGCGCGAGCGTATCAGTTGTTGTTGCCACCATCGAGCAATGCCTCAAAATCCTTCGCTTGCATGGGACGGTAGTAGAGGAAGCCCTGAGCGTAGCGGGCGCCCATTTGTCGAAGCATGTTCGCCTGCTCATTTGTCTCGACGCCTTCGACCACGACGGGCAGATGGAGCGACTGTGCCATCTCGAGCATCGATGACACGATCTGCGCGCTGCGGCCTTGATCGCGGTCGGTGGGCACAAAGGTGCGGTCGAGCTTGATGACGTCGACGTTGATGTTCTTGAGCATCGCGAGCGTGGACTGGCCGGTGCCAAAATCGTCCATGTAGGTCGAGAAGCCGCGGGTGTGCAGATCTGCGGTCAGCTTATCCACGGCCTCGGATTCTCCCGTATAAGCCGTCTCGGTGATCTCGATATGCATGAGCTCGGGCGGCAGGTTGTATTGGGCGGCGAGCGCCCCCATATGCTTGGCAACGTCGCAGGCAAGGATATCCACGCGCGACACATTAAGCGAGACCGGAACCACGCGAAGTCCTCGATCGATACGCTCGCGCAGCCACGAGGCGACACCCTGCCAAATGTACTTGTCGAGCGTCACCACAAAGCCGCTTTCCTCGAGCGCCGGGATAAAGGACGCGGGCGGAATTAACGATCCATCTTTGTCGATCCAGCGTGTGAGTGCCTCGGCGCCAATGATCTCGCCAGTTTCCATATCGACCTGGGGCTGCAGGTAGTAGGTAATGCGGCCGTTTGAGAGCGCGTACTGGAACTCGGTGAGGGTGCGGTGGAACGCAACTTCGCGCTTGTACTCCTCGGGGCAGAAAATGGCAATGCGCTCCTTAAAGTCGTTTTTGGCGCGTCGATTGGTAAACATTGCCTTAGCCTGCGCATCGATGGTGATTTCCTCATTGGAGTCGATGGGGTAAACGCCCATGGACGGCCAAAAACCTACGCCGTCATCATGCCTGGCTACGGCCTCGCGAACGCGGTTGTAGATTTGATGGACGGTGATGTGCTTAAAGGGGATGAGTATGCAAAAGTCATCTTGGCCCCAGTACCCCGCGACGCCCATATCGGCATTCTCGATGTCCTTGAGGACCGTGCCCACATCGGCGAGTACGCGGTCGCCCTCGGCCTGGCCGTGCCATTCATTAAACAGGCGCATGTGGCCCATGTCGACCGTGGCGATGCACCAGGTGCCGTCGCGCCTTGCCTCGAGAAATGCGTTGGCACGCCGCATGAACTCACTGGGTCGATAGAGTCCCGTGAGCGAGTCGATGCGTTCGGCGATGGCGCTTTTGCGCTCCGCCTCGGGTATGGGGAGGCTGTCGTTGGGAACAAGCCCGCCGACCGTGCGAAGGCGACGGTTGAGTTCGCCTAAAACGGCGGTCGCTTGATGGGTTAAGTGTTCGTAAAAGGCCGGGACGACAAGGCAGACGGGAGTAATGGTGTCGCCCGCGATTTGAACAGGAGCGAAAACGGCATCTTTAAGGCGGCGGGTCAGTTGCTCGAATGCCTCGTGGTTCAAATCGTTGCTGAGCACGACGAACTGGACGCTTCGCGAACGGTAGACCCGGCTTCTGCCGCGGGTGATCGACAGCATGCGGCCTGCGTATTCGGCAAGCATGTTGTCGACAGCCTCGGCCCCGTAGAGCTCGTTGAGATTCGCCGTGCCACGAATGCGCACCGCTATAAGCCCCGTCTCGCAACGGTCGCGACGGCAGGCATCGATGGCGTTGGCCAACATGCGCTGCGTTCCGAGGCCTGTAGCGGCGTCGACGGTCTCGGCGAGTGAGTGGTTGACAAGTTCGCCGACATAGAGTGAGGGGGCATTTCCGTCGCCGTCGATGCGAAACCCGCGAGCACGGCAGAGAACGTAGTCACCCGCGGCATTGCGCATGCGGTACTGCATGACGCGGCGGTGTTTGGAGCCGTTAAAGATCTGGTTGATGTCGTTGGCGTAGGCCTCGAGGTCATCGGGATGGACGCGCGTCTTCCAGAAATCGCGGCAGCTGTCTATGTGCTCCGAAGGAAGACCAAGATCGCGCAAGGCACCTTGCGACCAAAGGGTGCGGTCCTTGTCCAAGTTCTCGATAAAGAAATAACGGCCTTCGTTGAGCATCGAAAAGGCGTCGAAAATACGGTCGCTTATTTCGAAGTCATCGGTGTGGACTTGCGCGATATTACGTCGATCAAGATGTATGGCATGACGTAGCTTGTAGTCGTACATGCGATGGTCGGCATCGAGTGTCATGCGATTGGAGGCTTCGCCCAGGGCGGGGTCGGCGTGTGCCACTCCGTAGCTAAACGAGTGGGGCATCTCGGAATCGTTGTTTTTGAGCAGGATCGTTCGGCAGTGTTCCAGACGTTCGGCGAGGTCGTCCTCGGTCGCAATCGTAGATAGGATGGCAAACTCGTCGCCGCCTATGCGAAACGCCGCCTCGTCCACTTTCATATACAGTTTGAGATAGAGGCTTACCTGCAAGATGTAGCGGTTGCCCTCGTCATGCCCAAAGACGTCGTTGCAGTGCTTAAGGTTATCGATATCGATAAACGCCATGGTCACGGGCAGTTCCTGTTCCCAGAGTTCCTCCAAGGAACGGGCAAAGCCACCGCGGTTGCCGAGCCCGGTGAGCTGGTCGGTAAAGGCCGTCCTAATCAGATCATCCTGGCGCTCGAGAAGGTCACGGATGGTCTTTTCGAGCGTTTCGGTGTAATTGCTGACAGTATCCATGTTCTAAGTGGCTTTCTGAGGTCGGGGCGGATTGCGTCGGGCGAGCTCGTTGTGCACACGCGTTGCTGCTCAACACTTTGCGTGTATCCAGGCCCCCGCCTTGCTGCGTTTATTTGTCGGGTTGATTTCCGATCTCAGCCGAACACATTGAGCTGACGGCACGCTCCCGCAGTCAACCGAACGCCCCCGCGGC
>DXZO01000013.1 GCA_019419625.1 Collinsella sp.
TTTTGCAGCAGCGTCTGTTGTGCCTCGGCAAGACCGAGCTCCAGCGGCAGACCGGCGTGCCAGATCGAATCGCGCGCAGCGGCACCCGAGCCGCCGTTGTGGCCGCTGATCAAGATCTTGTCGGCAGCACCCTTGGCCACACCGGTGGCGATGGTACCGACGCCGGCCTCGCTGACCAGCTTGACCGACACGCGTGCGCCGGGGTTGGCGTTCTTAAGGTCGAAGATGAGCTCGGCCAGGTCTTCGATAGAGTAGATGTCGTGATGCGGCGGAGGCGAGATCAGGCCGATGCCGGGCGTGGACTGACGGACCTCGGCAATCCAGGGGTAGACCTTCTTGCCGGGCAGGTGACCGCCCTCGCCGGGCTTGGCGCCCTGGGCCATCTTGATCTGGATCTCGAAGGCGCTGCACAGGTAGCGGCTCGTCACGCCAAAGCGCGCGCTTGCCACCTGCTTGATCGCGGAGTTCTTGGAGTCGCCGTTGGCCAGCGGGGTCTCGCGACGCGGGTCCTCGCCGCCCTCGCCCGAGTTGGAGCGTCCGTGCAGGCGGTTCATAGCGATAGCCATGCACTCGTGCGCCTCTTTGCTGATGGAGCCGTACGACATGGCGCCGGTGTTAAAGCGGCGGACGATGTTGAGCGCGGGCTCGACCTCGTCGAGCGAAACCGGCGTGCGGCCGCTGGCATCAAAGTCGAGCAAGTCGCGCAGGCGCACGGCACGGCCGGTACGGTGCAGACGGGCGCTGTACTCCTTAAAGGTGTCGTAGCTGTCCTCACGGCAGGCGGTCTGCAGCAAGTAGACAGTCTGAGGGTCGATCAGGTGATCCTCGCCGCCGAGCGGGCGCCACTTGGTCAGACCCAGCGTAGGCAGCTGATCGGGAGCCGGGCTCTTAAGGATGGCGAGCGCGGCGTCGTAGCGCTCGTTTTGCTCGCGCTCAACGTCCTCGACACCCATACCGCCCACACGGCTCACCGTGCCGGCGAAGTACGCGTTGACGAACTCCGGCGTAAAGCCCACGGCCTCGAAGATCTGCGCCGAATGGTAGCTCTGCACCGTGGAGATGCCCATCTTGGACATGATGGAGACGATGCCCGCCGTCGCAGCCTTGTTGTAGTTGGCGATGCCCTGCTCGGCCGTCACGTCCAGATCGCCGTGTGCCGCCAGATCGCGGATGCACGCATGTGCGTTGTACGGATAGATGCCGCTCGCGGAGTAGCCCACCAGTGCCGCAAAGTCGTGCGGAGACACGGCGTCGCCGCACTCCACCACGATGTCGGCAAAAGTACGAACGCCGGCGCGGATCAGGTGGTTGTGCACGCAGCCCACGGCGAGCAGCGACGGCACGGGCACCTCGCCCGCAGCGGCACGATCGCTCAACACCACAATGTTCACGCCGTCGCGGACCGCAGCCTCAACTTCCTCAGCAAGCTGTTTGAGCGCAGTCTGCAGCGCGCCCTCGCCGGCATCGCGGCGGTAGACGGCACGGAAACGACGGGTCTTAAAGCCAACACGGTCGATGGCACAGATATGCTCGAACTCTTCATCGTTGAGCAATGGGCGCTCCAAGCGCACCAGCTGACAGGCCGTGCGGGAATCCTCGAGCAGGTTGCCGTGGTTGCCCAGGTAGAGCGTGGTCGAAGTCACCATGTGCTCGCGCAGGGCATCGATCGGAGGATTCGTGACCTGAGCGAACAGCTGATAGAAGTAGTCAAAGAACGAACGCGTCTTCTTGGACAGGCAAGCCAGCGGCGCGTCGATGCCCATCGAGGCGAGCGGGGCCTTGCCCTGCTGGGCCATAGGACGCACGACCTCGTCGACGTCATCCCAGTGGTAGCCGAGCTTGGCCATGCGCACAGCGGCGGGCACCTCGGCATCCTCGGCGGACGCGGGCGCGGCGGGCTCATCGAGCGCGTCGACGGTCAGCGTCTCCTCGGCAATCCAGTCGCGGTAGGGCTTCTCCTTGGCATAGCGGGCGCGCAGCTCGTCGTTGTAGATCACGCGACCGCGGGCAAAATCGACCTCGAGCATCTGACCCGGTCCCAAGCAGCCGCTCGTCAGGATGTTCTCGGGGCGCACCTCGATGGTGCCCACCTCGCTCGCCAGCATAAAGCGGCCGTCGCGCGTCACGTAGTAGCGAGCCGGGCGCAGGCCGTTACGGTCGAGGGCGGCGCCCAGGGTACGGCCGTCGGTAAAGGCGATAGCGGCAGGACCGTCCCACGGCTCCATGAGCATGGACTGGTAGGCGTCGTAGGCGCGGCGCTCCTCGCTCAGGCTATCGTTGTGGTCCCACGGCTCGGGCAGCAACATGGACGCGGCACGCGTGAGCGGACGACCGTTCATGACCAAAAACTCAAGCACGTTGTCCAGAATCGCGGAGTCGGAACCCTCGCGGTTGATGATGGGCATCACGCGCTCAAGATCGTGCTGCAGCACGGGGCTGTACAGGTTGGGTTCGCGGGCGCGAATCCAGTTGACGTTGCCCTTGAGGGTATTGATCTCGCCGTTATGGATGATAAAGCGGTTGGGGTGCGCACGCTCCCAGCTGGGCGTGGTGTTGGTGGAGTAGCGCGAGTGGACGAGCGCCACGGCCGTTTTGACGGCGGCGTCGTTGAGGTCGATGAAGAAGCGGCGCATCTGCGTGGCCACAAGCATGCCCTTATACACGATGGTGCGCGAACTCATGGAGCACACATAGAAGATCTTGTCGCGCAGGGCGAACTCGGCGTCGGCCTTCTTTTCGATGGTGCGGCGGCACACGTACAGGCGACGCTCGAAGGCATCGCCGGCGGGCGTGTCGTCGGGGCGACCCAGGAAGGCCTGCAAGATGGTGGGCATGCAGGCGCGAGCCGTCTCGCCCAGGTCGTGCGGATCGACCGGCACCTCGCGCCAAAAGAGCAGCGGCACGCCGGCCTCGGCGCAGCCCTCCTCAAACACGCGGCGGGCATCCTCTACGCCCTTGTCGTCCTGCGGGAAGAACAGCATGGCCACGCCATAGTCGCCCTCTGCCGGCAGAATCTGGCCGCACTTTTGAGCCTCTTTACGGAAAAAGTGATGCGGAACCTGGAACAGGATGCCAGCGCCGTCGCCGGTGTTCTTCTCGAGTCCCGTGCCACCGCGGTGCTCCAAGTTGACCAGAATGGACAGCGCATCGTCCAGAATCTGGTGATGGCGCTCACCGTTGATATCGGCAAGCGCGCCGATGCCACATGCATCATGGTCGAATTCGGGGCGATAAAGGCCCTGCTGCTGAGCGGAATCTGCCTGCATCGCGATCCTCCCCTAGATATTAGACAGTCAGTTGAATAGGCATACTAGGAGCATCGCCGGCCCGTTGTGTTTCCCACCCGTTTCGAAACAATCGCGTAACGCACACCGGCCATCAACGCCTTGCTATCAAACATGTACGTCAGCCCCCAAGTTCGGCTTCTAAGCTCACCGCTTCAAACATCTCAATCTGTAACAGGAGGAGCCGATTTTGGCGCCTAGATGTTACAGATTGAGATTTTCTGCGGGACGGTTTTGGTTTGTCTCGATCTGTAACACGACGGGCCGGTTTTGGCGGTCAGCTGTTACAAATCGAGACATTCCATAGGACCATTTCTTCCTGTCTCGATCTGTAACACCTAGGCCCAATTTCCATCCCTAGTTGTTACAGATCAAGACAGTTCGCAGCCCCCCTTTCACCATCCTATTCAAATACAACAATTTTGTTAGTCATGGTTAACTTTTGAACCTAAAACGGGTATCCTTTGCGGCGTCAAGCAAACGGCACGCACACCGTGCCAGATCAAGGAGGCCCCTATGGCGCACCGAGCAGACCGACAGACAATGCAACTTGTCCTTATCCGTCACGGAGAATCCGAGTGGAACAAACTCAACCTGTTCACCGGCTGGACCGACGTAGAACTCACCGACACGGGCCGCGAAGAAGCCGCAGCAGGCGGTCGAGCCCTCAAAGAAGCCGGTTTCGACTTTGACGTCTGCTACACTTCGCGCCTCAAGCGCGCGATCCACACCCTCAACATCGTGCTCGGCCAAATGGATCGCGAGTGGCTGCCCGTCATCAAATCCTGGAAGCTCAACGAGCGCCACTACGGAGCGTTGCAGGGTCTCAACAAGGCCGATGCCGCGGCGGAGCACGGCGACGAGCAGGTGCTCATCTGGCGCCGCTCCTTCGATATCTGCCCGCCGGCACTCGAGCCGAACGACGCGCGCGATCCCCACACCCAGGAGCAATACCGTGATGTCGCGCCTGATCAGCTGCCCTATACCGAATGCCTCAAGGACACGATCGCCCGCGCCTGGCCCTATTTCGAAGACGAGATTCGCCCCCAGATGCTCGCCGGCAAGCGCGTACTCATCGCCGCACACGGCAACTCCCTGCGCTCACTCGTCATGAAGCTCGAGCACCTCACGCCCGAGGAGATCCTCAAGGTCAACATCCCCACCGGCGTGCCGCTCGTCTACACCTTCGACACCGATTTCAACGTCCTCGACAAGCGCTACATCGGCGACCCGGCGACCATCGCCGCCAAGATCGACGCCGTGGCCAATCAGGGCAAAGCGCACAAGTAGCCCCAACCCAAATCCGACGCGTGGCGCCGCACGACCCAGATGCGACGTCACGCCGCCCATACGCAGGAGCGCACCATGCTCAACCATCTCAAACAACACTTTGGCTCCCGACGCACCGGTGGTCACGGAGGCCTAGACATTGCGCGGCATATCGGCCCCGGGCTGCTCGTGACCGTCGGCTTTATCGACCCGGGCAACTGGGCCTCCAATATGGCCGCGGGCTCGCAGTTTGGCTACGCGCTGCTGTGGATCGTCACGCTGTCCACGATTATGCTCATTGTGCTGCAGCACAA
>DXZO01000014.1 GCA_019419625.1 Collinsella sp.
CTATAACGGCGGCGAGATCCAGGCCGCAGGCAAGCTCAACGTGAATTACTCGGGAAACAACATCGTCACTGCCGACTGGATCGAAGGCATCAAGGCTTCTCATGGCAAGAATGAGAACGCCGAGCTCAATATCCAAGGCGACGCGGGCAGCACGCTCAGCGTGACATCTACTGAGGACGCTATCCTCTCCACGGGTAATATCAACATCGACGGAGCCGGATCCGTCAACGCCACGAGCGCTGGGTTTGATGCCATCGACGCCGAGGGCGATCTCGCTATCAAAGGTTCGGGCAACGTCAACGCCACGGGCGTATCGGATGGCATCAGGGCAAACGGCAATATCACGATTGACGACAGCGGGGCCGTCACCGCCAGGGCTACCAAGGACAAGGGTATCGGAACCGACAAGAACCTCACCATCAAGGGTGGCGGCACAGTCGAGGCAAGCTCAGCCGATGGTGAGGCCATTTGGAGCGGCGGCAACATCAATATCTCGGACGGCAGCCAGGTCAAGGCGAGCTCCGAGAAAGACGCCGCCGTCGAGGCCAAGGGCAGCCTCGCAGCCACAAACGCCTCCCTCAACGCAAACGGTGTTGAATATGGCGTCTATGTCCACAAGGGCATCACACTCGATCATGCAAACGTGACAGTCCGCGCGAGTAAAGGCAGATACGGTGACGCCATTGCCCTCTTCACCTACCAAGACGATATCGTCGTCAAGAACGGCTCCACCGTGGACGCGTTTGCGGAAGGCGAGGTTTCGGCTGCATTCTCCACCAGAAACGATCGACCCAACGAGGAGGGTGGCCACATCTACATCAGCGACTCCGTTGTCAAGGCCATAGCCCGCTATGTCGAGAACGGCGACGGCCCCATCCCCTACAGCGAAAACCAAGATGGTGAGACGAGCCCCGAGCCCCAAGGCGAGAACATCGGCATCATCGCCCAGACCAGCGAGGGCGTCACACCCGCAGTCATCTCGATCATCCGCAGCAAGGTAACGGCCGAAGGAGATACAGCGGCAATCTTTGCCCGTGCCATGAGCGCTGACGGCAAGACAATCGGCACCATCAAGATTGAGAACGCCGCCATCCAGACGCCCGAAGGCGGCAAGGTCATTGACTATCGCAAGCTCCGTGACGGCATCTACGAGGCAGGCCAAGCCATCGGCACGGGCGACGCTGTGATCGACCCCCCCTATAACGAAGCTGTCGCCAAGAGCATGGTCATCGCACCTCCCGAGGTAGCCAAGCCGGAAGACCCCAAGCCCGACGAGACCAAGCCCGCAGAAAGCAAGCCCGCGGAGTCCAAGCAGAACCCCAAACCTGAGGGCTCAAAGCCGACCAAGGCCGTTGCGGCTTCAATCACGAAAGCCAAGACTACCGGCGTGCTCGCGGCAACCGGCGACACCTCGGGTGCGGCCATCGTGGCAACCGTCCTTGCGGGAACAGCCGCTATCGCCGCAGGCACCATGGCGAGCCGCAAGCGCTCTTAGACGCCTCTGCGCACATGGCAGCTCCCGCGAAGGCCCCGAGTCCCAGCACCGTTTAACAACGCCACCGCCGAGCTCCCCTCCGGCGGTGGCGTTTTCCATATGCGTCCGCAGGGTATGCACGAGATTGTCTTTGGTCTAGCCCAACCTGCATGAGCCGGCGTGCGACAATGGGGGCCGTCGATATCACAACGCCGAGAGAAGCCCGTCATGGAAGCGCATCAGAAGCAGATAACCGTTTATTCAGAGTGTGCGGAAGGCGCACCTGTCATTTACCTCCCCGTGGTTGTGGGCGACGGTAATGAAGTCTACGAGCGCTGCCGAGAGCTCGACTGCCCACCGTTCACCCTTGTCGCCATTGGCGGACTCGATTGGAATCGTGAGCTGAGCCCCTGGGTATGCGACGGTACCGTGCGCGATGCCGAGCCCTTTGGTGGACAGGCCGCTGGTTTTCTTGACGAGTTGTTGAAGCAGATAATCCCAGAGGCCGAATCATCGCTCCCGCAACCGCCCACCTGGCGCGGCGTTGCCGGCTACTCGTTGGCGGGTCTTTTTGCACTGTGGGCACTTTGGCAAACAGATGTCTTTGAGCGCGCGGCGAGTGCATCGGGGTCGCTGTGGTTCCCCGGCTTTATCGACTACGCGCGCGAGCGCACGATGACAGCTACGCCCGACGCCGTCTATCTGTCACTCGGCAAAAAGGAAACCAAGACGCCCAACCGCATGATGCGGCACGTACTCGACGATACGCGCGCGATGGAAGAGCTGTTTATCGAGCGTGACATTCCAACAACGCTGGAGCTCAACCCCGGCAATCACTTTACCCAAACTGACCTGCGCATGGCACGCGGCATCCACTGGATACTGACGCATTAAAAATGGCATCCACGCGTACATACGCATGGACGCCATTTTTAATTTGGCTGAACGCAGCTGCTATTCAGCAGTCTCCTCAAGCTCGGAAGTATCGAACTCAAAGTCGTTACCGGGCAGGATGGCGTTGAGCACAATGCCCACCAGCGAGCCCACGGCAAGGCCCGAAAGCGAAATCGTCACGCCGCCCAGCTCCAGCACAATGGCGCCGGTGGTACTGTAGGCAATGCCGAGCGAAAGCACGAGCACCAGAGCCGCCACCAGCACGTTGCGGTTGTTCTGGAAATCAACCTGGTTCTCGATGAGGTTACGTACACCAACGGCGCTGATCATGCCGTAGAGCACGAGCGACACACCGCCGATAACGCACGCCGGCATGGCGGCAATCACCGCAGCAAACTTGGGGCAGAACGAAAGCACAATGGCACAGCAGGCGGCAATGCGAATCACGCGCGGGTCGAACACGCGCGTCAGGGCAAGCACACCGGTGTTCTCACCATACGTCGTATTGGCAGGGGCGCCAAAGAGCGATGCCAAGATAGTCGCCAGGCCATCGCCGAGCAGGGTACGGTGCAGACCGGGATCGGCAATGTAATTGCGTTCGCAGGTAGAGCCAATGGCGGAAATATCGCCGATGTGCTCAATCATGGTCGCAAAGGCCAGTGGCATGATGGTGATAATGGCCGTCGTGGCAAGACTGCTATCGAACTGCGGTCCAAAGAGCGCAAACACGGTGTTGTCCCACACGACGGGCAAGCCAACCCAGGGGGCGGCTGCGACGCCAGAGAAGTCGACCTCGCCCAGCGCGGCCGCAACGGCATAGCTCACCACAACGCCCAGCAGAATCGGCACGATCTTGACCATGCCGCGGCCCCAAATGTTGCAGATGATGATCACGACAACGGCAATAGCAGCAACAAACCAGTTGGTCTGGCAGTTAGCAATGGCAGAGCTTGCCAGGATCAAGCCGATGGAAATGACGATGGGGCCAGTCACCACCGGCGGGAAGAAACGCATGACGCGCTTGGCGCCAAAGGCGCGGAACAGGGCCGCAAGCACCGGATAGAGCAGGCCGGCACAAGCTACGCCCAGGCAAGCGTAGGGCAAAAGCTCAGCCTCGCCGTTGGGCGCAATGGCGGCATAACCCGCGATAAAGGCAAACGAGGAGCCCAGGAACGCGGGCACCTTACCGCGCGATAGAAAATGAAACAGCAGCGTGCCGATGCCGGCGAACAGAAGCGTCGCCGAAACGGAAAGGCCGGTGAGCACGGGCACGAGCACCGTGGCTCCGAACATCGCAAACATGTGTTGCAAACCCAACACAAACATGCGCGGGCGGCCGAGCGACGATGCATCGTAGATGGCATCGGTGACGGCGGGCGTCGAAGACTGGGACATGGAAGTCCTTTCGAATGGAAGGGCGATCAGGCATATCGGATAACCTGCCCGAACGATACGATTCGAACCATTGTACGCGATATGCAGTACCTCGCACGCGCCGCCACCTGCAAACGCTAGCGCTATTTCCAAACGCGCTCGGCAATACGCCTGACCAGCGCAATCTTTGCCCACTGCTCGTCCTCGGTCAGCTTATTGCCGATCTCGCAGCTGGCAAAGCCACACTGCGGAGACAGATACAGGTTCTCGAGCGGCACGTACTTTGCCGCCTCGCGGATGCGCTCGACGATAACATCCTCGTTCTCGAGCTCTGCCGCCTTGGTGGTCACCAAGCCCAGCACGACCTTCTTGCCGGGAGCAACGTACTTGAGCGGCTCAAAACCACCGGCGCGGGGCGTGTCGAACTCCAGATAGAACGCGTCAACGTCCTCATGCGCAAACAGGTACGGCGCGATGGGGTCGTAGCCGCCCTCAAAAGCGTAGGTGGAGTGGTAGTTGCCGCGGCATACATGCGTGTTGATAACCAGATCGTCGGGCTTGCCCTCGATGGCGGCATTGTTGAGCGCCACGCCCAGCTCGCTTACCTTTTGCAGGTCGACCGGGCTCATGCCGGTTTTGGCAACAAAATCGGTATCGCAGTAGATGCCCCAGGTGCAGTCATCAAACTGGATGTTGCGGCAGCCCGCGGCATACAGGTCAGCAATCACGGTGCGGTATGCTGCGGCAATGGCATCGACGAGCTCTTCGTCGGTCTTGTAGACGGCGCGTAGACTCTCCTGCTGGCCGTCGCAGCGGTCGAGCGTGACTTCGGAGAACGTCTGGATCGGCGCCGGAATGGTTTGCCGTGCGACCTGGCCCTCCCCCTCAAGCGCCTTGACGAACTTAAAATGCTCGACGAACGGGTGGTTCTCGCCGCTAATGGAACCGGTAACCACGGCGGTGTCGGCCGTCGTCTCCTCGTCATGGAACATATAACCCGTGCGCGAGGTGCGGCGTTCAATGCCGTTGAGCCCCCACATAAAGTCGAGGTGCCAGTAGCTGCGGCGGAACTCGCCATCGGTGATGACCTGTAGGCCGGCGGCCTTTTGCTTAGCCACCAAGTCGCGAATGGCCTCGCCCTCGACGGCCTTAAGACCGGCGGCGTCGAGTGTGCCCGCGGCATAGGCGGCACGGGCGTCCTTCACAGTCTGCGGACGAAGAAAGCTGCCGACGATATCGGCGCGAAACGGCGCGTTCGGTTGAATCGAAGTGCTCATAGATATCTCCCTTTGCATTGGTTGCTTTACTGGGACAGAGTATGAGCGCTCATATGACCATCGTAAAATATACGTTTATAACAGTTTGATATAGATGCTTCCTATATCAGTCTGGACTGTCATAAAGAGACTTGAACTGTGCGGAGCACAGCACCCTAGATATGCTGACGAATCGCGTCGATATAGGCCCGACCGTAGCGCGTGAGCGTCGTGTTCTTGCGCGTGATGATGCCAATCTCCATGTACTCGTCCACGTCGAGCGGAATCGAGATAATGCCGGGGCCGTTGAGCTCGTGGCTGATCACGCCCGAGCATACCGTGTAGCCGTTGAGGCCCATGGCAAGGTTGAACAGCGTCGCACGGTCGCGCACGCGGATATTTTTGCGTCGCTCGAACGTCGAGGTCAGCTCCTCGGAATAGTAAAACGAGTTGTAGCTGCCCTGCTCGTAGGACAGGAACGGGTAGTCTTCCAGATCCTCGAGCGTCACACTCGAGCGACCCGCCAGCGGATGGTCGGAGCACACGAAAACATGCGGCGTGGCGCAGAAGAGCCCTTCGAACACGAGCTCGTTGGCCGCCAGCATGCGCTCGATAACCTCGCGATTGTGCTCCGACAGATACAGGATGCCGAGCTCGCTTTTCATATGCGCGACGTCCTCGATAATCTCGTGGGTCTGTTCCTCGCGCAGGGTAAAGTCGTAACGCGCGGCATCGAACTCGCGGATCACGTCGACAAACGCGTTAACGGCAAAGGAATAATGCTGACAGCTCACACTAAAGTGCGGCACCTGCTCGGATGCGCCCTTGTACTTGTCCTCGAGCAGGTCGGCCTGGTCGAGTACCTGGCGCGCATAGCCCAAGAAGGTCTCGCCTTCCTCGGACACAATGACGCCCTTGTTGGTGCGCTCAAAGATATGCACGCCCATCTCGTTTTCGAGATCGCGGATCGACGCGGTAATCGAAGGCTGCGACACAAAGAGCCGGCGCGAGGCCTCAGTGATGCTGCCGCATTCGGCAACTTTGACGACATACCTGAGCTGCTGAAGCTTCATAGCTTTCTCCCTAGACGTTCGTGACGTCGAAACCCGTCGCATCCATCTGACGCATAAACGGCGGCATCTCCCCCGTCGCGGCGCAGGCGGCAATCTGATGCAGAGCCCCGGCAACTGCATCGTCTGCTGCAGCGCCGATATGCCAGCATGCGGCAGCCGTGACAGCCTCGTTGGCATTGGCGACCGCCACGGAGTTGGGAACGGCATCGATCATGGGCAGGTCGTTATCGGAATCGCCAAATACGGCCACCTCATCGGGCGTCAGGTCCAAAGTGCGTGCCAGTTCCAGCGCAGCGCAGCCCTTGTCCCAACCGTCCGGAAGGATGTCGAACAGGCGCACGCGGTTGTTGGGAAACACAAGCGAGAGTTCCGGCACCTCAACGGCAGCGCTCTCGCGTAGCTCCGCGAGCTCCTCACGCGAACGGGCACTCCAGATATTCGCCTTAAACACCGGCGCGCCATCGACGACGGGACGACACGGGGCCTCTTCGCCTTTGAGCCACGCATTGCCGCCCGACTCCATAGCGCGACGCACACGCTCGGGATTGCTCGTCACGCAATAGGCATCGTTGCCCCAAAAGTCATCGCCCAGGCTGTAGACTTTTAGAAATGTATCGTCGGTCTCTTGCTCCAGATAGTCGGCCAAACGCATCAGAGCATCGTTGTCGATTGCGCGCGAAGCGACTACTTCGCCGTCGACAAACATCACCTGGCCGTTACAGAACGCACCGGTCGAAAAACACTCGGAACGGTTTTTGAACATCCAGCCCATCGCGGACGGCTGACGACCCGAAACCGGCCCAAAGTGCAGACCCGCCGCCTGCATGGCATGAATACCCTCAATGGCGTAGTCGCTGGCGCCGTCATGCCCGGCTGGAATCAGCGTATCGTCCATATCGGTCAGCACAAGTTTGATCATAGAGTCCCCCAGTCATTTTCACCGTATCCATTGTAACGACCTGCCAATAAGGAACAGGTTTATTTTGGCAGGTTTTATCTGGGAAAATGTAACGCCCCAGTTGCCACCTACCAAAATAAACCTGTCCCTTTTTGGCAGGTGCGCTAGTATAGGGAACAACAGATTCGATGCGGGAGTGCCGGCGGTGCAAACCACAAGGCTGAGAGGGCAATGGGCCCAATCCTTTGAACCTGTCAGTTAATGCTGGCGTAGGGAGCATGCCGCCTTTACAGGGGCGCTGTCTATGCACAGCGCCCCTTTTCTATGCCAAGGAGGCATGTGCAGTGATTGATTCGGAACAGCTTAAGCAACATGTGATCAAGGCCGTGGAGGAGATTCACGCCACCAATCCGATGGCAGGCTCCATCACCAACACGGTGACGATTGACTTTGTCGCCAACGCACAGCTCGCCGTGGGCGGATCGGCCGCCATGGTCTATCTGCCCGACGAGGGCGAGGCACTCGTTGCCGGCGGCGGCGCCATCTATCTCAATATGGGTACGCTCTTCCCCATCTACGAGCAGACGATTCCCCGCGCGGCCAAGGCGGCACACGACGCCGGCAAGCCCTGGGTGCTCGACCCGGTGGGCCTGGGCATCGGTAGCCTGCGCACCCAGTTGGTAAACGAACTCAAGCAGTACAAGCCCGCCATCGTGCGCGGCAACGCCTCCGAGATCATCGCGCTCGCCGGCCTGTGGGGTCTTGAGGGTGAGGCGGCCGATCTGAGCCGCGTGCGCGGTGTCGATACCACCGACACGGTAGACGCTGCCCGCGATGCCGCCGTGGCGCTCGCCCGCTACACCGGCGGCGCCGTTGTGGTCTCGGGCGAAGTCGACCTGATTACCGACGGCACAACCGTGGCCAAGTCCCACGGCGGCAGCCCGCTCATGTCCAAGATCACCGGTTGCGGCTGCTCGCAGGGCGGCGTGCTGGCTGTGTACGCCTGCGCCGCCGATCCGTTTACGGCAGCCGTCTGCGGTGCCGCCGTCTACAACGTTGCCGGCACGCGTGCCGCCGCTGTCGCCGATGCCCCGGCAAGCTTTAAGGTCGCCTTTATCGACGAGCTCTACCGCGCGACCGCCCAGGACATTGCCGATAACCGACTCGAGCTCGAGGAGGCATAAGCCATGTCCGAGCCCGCAACCGATGCCGGCATGAACACACTCGTCGCCGTGGCCATCGCCCCATGCGGCACCGGCGATGAGCTGTCCGCCGAGGTCGCCGAGGTCGTGCGTGTCATTCGCGAGAGCGGCCTTCCCAACCGCACCACCTCGATGTTCACCGAGATCGAGGGCGACTGGGACGAGGTCATGCAGGTCGTGCGCGACGCGACCTTTGTGTTGGCGAGCAAGGGCATCCGCACCGAAGTCGTGCTCAAAGCCGATATTCGACCCGGATTTACCGACACCATGACCGGCAAACTCGAGCGCATGGAAGCACAGATCAAAAAGCAGGAGGAAGCACGATGAGCATCCGCGACAACCTTGATATCTCGGCCTATCTGGTACTCGGCCCCGAAAACACGCTCGGGCGCCCCGTGGGCGATGTGGTGGCCCAGGCACTCGATGCCGGCTTTACCTGCATCCAGGTGCGCTCCAAGGTGGCAAGCGCCCGCGAGATCATCGCGCTGACCGGCGACGCCGCGCAGGCAATCGCACAGGCTGGCAAGACCGGTCAGGTCGCTTTGCTGATCGACGACCGCCTGGACTGCGTACTCGCCGCGCGCGAGCAGGGCATTGCTGTCGACGGCGTGCACGTGGGCCAGAGCGATATTCCCGTCGAGGTCTGCCGCAAACTTTTGGGCCCCGATGCCATCGTGGGCCTTTCGGCCCGTTGCGAGGAGATGCTCGAGTACGTCAAGACCGCCGACATGAGTTTGGTCGACTACCTTGGCATCGGCCCGCTCCACGAAACCGAGACCAAGCGCGACTGCGGACGCGCGGCCGACGGCTCTATCATCACCAAGAGCTTTGAGGACCTGGCCGCACTCCACGCGGCAAGCCCCGTGCCCATCGTGGTGGGCGGCGGCGTCAAGACGGCCGACCTGCCGCAGCTCAAGGCAACCGGCGTCGATGGCTTCTTTGTGGTGAGCGCTGTCTGCAGCGCCGATGACCCCTACGCCGCGGCCAAGGAGCTCGTCGACACCTGGCAGCAGGCATAGGCATAGGCCGAACAGCTGATTCGCAGCCTCACATCTTCAGCAATGGAAAGCGCATCCCAGTTTGGACCTCCATTCCGGGATGCGCTTTCCATATAGAGGCTCAACGGGAAACCGCATCCCAGTCTGAACGCATATTCCGGGACGTACTTTCCGAAACCCCACCGCTTGGGAAACTGTAACCCGTTCTGAGCGCTCATTCTGGGACGCGCTTTCCGCCGAGTCCACGGCAGCTTGCCCTACCCCGCCAGATACGATTCCAACGCCGGCAAGGTCGCCTCCGCATCGCGGCGACCAATCTGGTAGATGCGTTCAAGTTCATCGGGCTCGCGACACAGCGACGGCACCTTCACCGATTCGCTCGGCCGCACCACAAAGATTTCGCCGGCAGCCTCGCGACGTGCCAGGTCATCGAGCGTAGCATTGTAGACCTCATGCCGATGCTCAAGCGCTGCGACAAACTCCGGATAGTGACGGAACACGCGACGCAGCATGGGCATCACGCTGTTGGGCTGCTTCACAAAGCCCGCCGGCTGCGTGAGCACCACGATATTGCGGTCATACCCCTGCGCAAACAGCCATGCACTGGGAATAGAATCGGCCACGCCACCATCCAGATACTTATGCCCCTCAATGGCGACAGGACGCGTCGCCACAGGAATGGCAGACGACGCCCGGATCCACTCGATATCGCGCTCGTCGCCATACGGCAGATCGTGATAGACGGCCTTGCCCGTCTCGATATCGGTACACACGCACGTAAACCGCATGGGGCAGGCACGATATGTCTCCAGGTCGATGGGATCGCGCTCGATGGGCACCTCGTGATAGGCAAAATCTGCATTGAACATATCACCGGTTCGCAGCCAGCTTGCTACACCTGCATAGCGCTTATCGGCGCAATAGGCCTTGTTGTAGCGAATGGCACGACCAATCTGGCGCGATTTAAAGTTGTAGCCAAACGCCGCGCCCGCCGAGACACCCACCATATGGTCGCAGGTCAAGCCACGCTCCATCCATACGTCGAGCACGCCCGCCGTATACATACCGCGGTAGCCGCCTCCCTCGAGTGCCAGCCCCACCGCGCGCGTCCTATCTGGCTGTGCCATGCGACCACCTCCGTTTCTGCGTGTTAAAACGGAACAAGTATACCCGTCAACATATACCGTCCCAGTCGCATTTTCATCGAACATCGCATCGTCGCGCTACCGTTTGGCGAATAATAACCGCCCGCAACATGGACGCCCATATACAATCCTATACTGATGTTTATACTACTCAGCAGTTATCAACAGCGAACGCTAACCGACAAATAAACGCCTTGATTATCAACTTTATCCGAACACCTCCCACATTCATCCGTACATGTGCG
>DXZO01000015.1:0-2786 GCA_019419625.1 Collinsella sp.
GACGCCGCCCTCTCAAGGCGGAGATCACCAGTTCGAATCTGGTACGGGCTACCACGCATCTGATACCCGGTCTTTCCACGGAAGGCCGGGTTTTTTATTATCAAACAACTGTCTGTCATTCCCGTTTGAACAAGAGCTTTGCGTTCTGCTTATGGCCCTTACGGGTACAATAACCAAGATATTTTGACTGTTAGAAGGAGTCTCATGACGGAGTCCTCTCAGCATACGTCCAAGCCCCAGGTCGAGGTTGAGGCCTCGGGCGGCGATGACAATAAGAGCGCACGCCGCGGCGCAATCTTTATCGGCGTTGTGCTGGTGGGTTATATCGTCTATCTGGTGGTAACCGGGCAGATGGGGCAGTTCTGGGCTGCTATGTCGAGCGTCCAGGCGCCCTGGCTCGTTGTCGCGTGTCTTTGCATGTTTATGTATCTGTTCTTTGGCATTGTGGCCTATGCGATCGCCGTCTGGCTCGACCCCAATTCACCCGTCGGCATTCGCGACCTGATCTCGGTCGAGGCGAGTGGCATCTTCTTTGGCAACCTGACGCCCATGATGATGGGCTCTACGCCTGCCCAGATCTACCGCCTGACCAAAGCGGGCCAAAACGTGGGCGAAGCGGGTGCCACGCAGTTCACCCGATTTATTGTGTATCAGTTTGGCCTCGTTGCCTGGGGCGCTATCCTATTGCTTGCTCGCATGCCGTTTTTTGCCGAGCGCTATGGCGACATGACGCTGCTGTGCGTCTTTAGTTTTGGCGGTCACTGCTGCATCCTGCTCGGCATCTTCGCCGTCGCGCTCATGCCTAAGACCGTCACGCGCGTCGCCCATTGCATCATCAATTGGCTCGAGCGCATAGGTGTCTCGGCCACTAAGATCGATGGATGGCGCTCGTTTGTCGATGGCGAGATCTACTCCTTCTCCGAGAAGTTCAAGCTTTCGGCCGGACATTTTTCTTCCATGCTGCTCACCGTGTTTATCACCATGCTGCAGCTCGCGTTTTTCTATCTGGTGCCGTATTTTCTGATGCTCGCCTTTGGCCACCACGAGGTCGACTTTTTCTCGGTCATGGCCGCGAGCGCCTTTGTCCAGCTGCTGAGCTCTGCGGTTCCCTTGCCCGGTGGAACTGGTGGCGCTGAGGGCGGCTTTGCTTTGTTCTTGGGTCATTTCTTTGGGTCGGCTTCGACCGCCGGCTATCTGCTGTGGCGTCTCATTACGTTTATCGCGCCGACCATTTTGGCTGCGCCCCTGCTGGGCCTTAAGAGCTCCCACAACGAGAGCATCCATGCGCGCTGGGATCGCGTGATGCGCAAGCTCGGCCGCGAGCCTCAGACGCCCTCTGCGCCCACTAAGCCGCACCCCACGAATGCTGTTACCGTTGATCCCAGGAAGCACGCTCAGAAGGCTTCTGGGACCGCTAAGCCGGCTCATAAAGCCTATGTGCGCCAGACGGGCGACGGTATCCGCGTATCTCCGTCGGCGCTCAATAAGAAGAAGCACCCTAAGTCGCGGTAGGGCAGTCGTGCGTTCTTCATGATGCGGGGCATATTTGAGCTGTATGGGGGATAATCCTCTTACGTAGATTATCTCTCATCTGTTGATGAATGCTCGCATATCGAAGGGACACACCCATGGCCACCAGTAAACCGCGTATTGATCGCCGTATCGTTCGCAGCCGCAATGCCATCCTTTCCGCTTTTGAGCGCTTGCTCATGGAAAAGCCGCTGGCAGACATTACGGTGAGTGCCATCGCGCGCGAGGCCAATGTCGACCGTAAAACCTTCTACGTGCACTTTGGTACGGTTGATGGCTTGCTCGATGCCATTGCCGTCGATGTGGTGGAGATGATTGTCGACTCGGTCGAGAAAACGCTTGCTTCCATGGACGGTGACACCAACGAGCGCGCCCTGGGCGCGGCGGCGACCTTCTTTAAAACCGTTAACGAGGCGCTGTGCAACAACCTGGTGCTCAATCGTCAGCTGATCGAGAACATTCCGCTCGATGATTTTATGGCTCGTCTTCGTGCGCCGCTCGAGCACGAGATTGCCGAGCGCGATCTGCTGCCCCACGGTCTCAAGGACGAGATGTTCGACTACTATCTGGCGTTTTTGCTGTCGGGTATTATCGGAATCTATCGCACATGGGCGCTGTCTGACGGCTCGGTTCCTATCGAGCGCGTCTCGGAGGTCGCCAACGACCTGACTCTCAATGGCCTGTCGAGTCTGGAATCTCGCTTGGATTAGGCGCAGGCTCGAATTCGCGAGGCGCTTGTCGGGGTGCAGCCCGATCGACCAGGCGACGAGCATCCCGCCGAAGCAGTCGATGACCGGGCTCAGGTAGACCTTCTCGCCGCCCGGGAGCCTGAACTCGGTCATGTCGGTGAGCCACAGCAGGTTGGGCTCGTCGGCGTGGAAATTCCTGTTTACGAGGTTCTCCGGCGCCTTGTAGACCTCGCCGGCGTAGGAGCTGTAGCCTGAGGATCCTTAAAAGAAAGTCCAGTTTATCCTTTCCACCCCAATTGGGAATCCTCCGATGCGCCTTCGCACGCTCGCATGACCTCGATACCGTGCGAGCGTGCGAACTCGACGAGCTCTGCGTTGCGGGCGTTTATGGTGCCGAAGGCGGCGGGACACACGATAAGGCGCGCGCAGTGGACGAGGAGCTCTTTGGCGCGGGCCATGGTTCTATCCCCGATCGGCTCGAAGGCGCGCTCGGCCACGCATTCCGCCGCCAGGTCGCGCGCGAGCTCGCAGTCGATGTCCCCTTCGTGCAGAACGCCCGTGTAGAAC
>DXZO01000015.1:2796-6021 GCA_019419625.1 Collinsella sp.
GCCTTGCCCTGCCGGATGAGCTGGCGAAACACAGCCGACCCCGTACCTGCGCCGGCGATGACGAACGTGTGCGCATCGCCGTGCGGGCGCCCAATTTCCACGCTGCCGAAGCGCTCGTTGAAGGTGCCATGCTGAAGGCCGTAGAGCTCGCCAATCGTCTCGCGCGTGAATATGTCCTCGGGTGCGCCGGCGCGGAAGACCCGGCCGTCCTTCACGCAAATCACCTTGTCGGCGCTTTTCTGCGCGAGCTCGAGTTCGTGGATGGACATGATGACAGCCACATTCCGCGATTTCGCAAGGTGGCGAAGTATTCGCAGCAGGTCGATCTGGTAGCGGATATCGAGATACGACGTGGGCTCGTCGAGCACGAGCACACGCGGATCCTGCGCGATGGCGCGTGCGAGCATGACGCGCTGGCGTTGCCCGTCGCTTATCTGCATGAAGTCGCGCTCGGAGAGCTCTTCCACATGTGCGGTTTTCATGGCCTCGTCGACCCGACTATTGTCGTCGGGCGAGAGTGTGCCCATTCGCCCGGTGTAGGGATGCCTTCCCGCCTCTACGATATCGCGGCAGGTGAGGAGCTCGGTCCGGGGGCGATCTGTCAGCATAACGGCAAGGTTCCTTGCGAACTCCGCCGTCTTCCATCGGGAAATCTCCCGCCCGTCGAGCTCGACCGCGCCGGCAAGCGGTGCCAGATGGCGTGTGATGGTTTTCAAGATGGTCGACTTGCCCGAGCCGTTCGGCCCGATGAGCGCCACGACGTCGCCCGCGCGAACCTCCAGATCGACGCCTTCGACTACGACCTTCTTGTCGTAGCCCGCCGACAGGTCGCTTATGTGGAAAAGCGGCGCTCCGTCAGCCTGCGTTTCGACCGTAGTTTCGAGGTTCGGCTCCGCTCGGAGGAGGCGTTCCGCGCGCAGTTCCGCACGAGCCGAAAGTGCCTTCTGGCGCTTTCGTGCGAGCTCAGGACTGTCTAAGCATGGAATGTCCCCTCCGAGCGTTTTGGGCCGCGGCACGAATTCCCCCATCTACCTCACCCGCTTCTTCAACATGAGCGCGATAACCACCGGAGCGCCGAAGATGGCGGTGACGGCGCTGATGGAAAGCTCGACGGGAGAGAACAGCGTGCGCGCGATCAAATCGCAGCCCGCGCAGAAGATGGCGCCTCCCAAGAAGCACGCAGGAATCACGCGGATGGGCTTCGACGACTTTAGCGCCGACTTCACGAGATGCGGAACCGCGATGCCTACGAACGACACCGGACCAGCGAACGCGGTCACGCAGGCGGAGAGCATGCTCGCTAGAAGGACGAGCACCACGCGGAAGCGTTCGACGTTCACGCCGACGCTTTTCGCGTAGGCTTCTCCCAGCTGGAAGGCGGAAAGGGGCTTCGATATCGCGAATACGCATGCGCTCACGGTGATCACCACGACCGCGATGATCGCGATGTCGTCCCAGCTCGAACCCGAGAAGCTACCCAAAGACCAGTTGTGCAGGTTCACGATGGACTGGTCGTCGGCGAAGGCGATGAGGAAGTTCGTCGCCGCCGAGCAGATGTATCCCACCATGACGCCCGCCACGATGAGCATGGCCATGGAACTTATGCGCCGTGCGATGAGGAGCACGAAGCCGATGGTGATAAGCGAGCCCAGAAACGCTGCGGCCACCATGGCCGGCGAGGACATGGCCTGGTTCGCGCCTAGAAGTACGATCATCGTAAGCGCGACGACGAACTTTGCGCCCGAGGAGACGCCCAAGATGAACGGGTCGGCGATGGGGTTGTTGAAATACGTCTGCAGCAGGAACCCGGAAAGCGAAAGTGCCCCGCCGAGAAGCACGGCTGAAAGCACGCGCGGCAGGCGAATCTCCCAGATGACCTGGCTTTCCATGGAATTGGCCGCGCCGCCCGAAAGGATGCCGGGGATGTGGTCTGCGGGCACGAGCACGCTCCCGATGCACAGGTTGGCCCCGACGAGCACGATGAGGGCAACAGCGAGCAGCGCCGTCACGACGCGACACCGCGCGGCGCGCCCCGATTCGTCGTATGCCATGGAAAGCCGACTTCTCATGGCGCTAACCGAGCTTCCTCAGATAATGGAAGTCGCTCGCGTCATCGCCGGTGAACGCCCCGTGCAGCTCGTCGATAATGTCGGCGGTAGAAGTCATCTGCTGGTACATGTCGGCGCTTGTGACCCAGACGTTGCCGTTCTTCACGGCTTTGAACTGCGACAATAGCGCGTTTTTGCCTACGAAGTCGTTCAAGGTGGCAACCGATTCGTCGATGGTGCCGTTGTAGACGATGATGTCGGCATCCTTCGCCGTCGCGTAGAAGCGCTCCATTTCGAGCGTTACTGACGAACCTGACGTCGACGCCGTCTGCGCGTCATCGAGCGCATAGCTGCCGCCTGCAAGCTCGATCATCTGCGCCACGTAGTCGCCCGCCCGCCGCGTGACGGCGGCCCCGTTCGAGTTAATGTAGAAATACGCCACGGTTTTACCTGACGACGCGAGCCCCGACGTTTGCTCGACGCGGGCCTTCTGCTCGTTGAACAGGTGCGCGGCCTCGTCTTCCTTGTCGAACAGGACGCCGAAAAGCTTAATCCACTCGACGCGCCCGAGTGCTTCGGGCTCGCTCGACGACTGTTCGGTGAGCACGACGAGTCCGAGCTTCTGCAGCTTTTCCTTCACATCGGGCGTGTGGTTGATCATGGTGTTCTCGATGGCGAGCGTGCAGCCCGAGGCCGATATTCGCTCGTAGTCGGGCGCGCTGTACTTGCCGCCGTAGGCGATCGCCCCACTTTCGAGCGCGCTTTTGAAGCCTGCGACCGAGCAATCGTCGGCCTTCGTGCCCGACATGATGATATTGTCGTTCGCATCGAGCGCGTCGACCAGGCACATCGTCGCCGACGACACGAGGTACACCTTGTCGGCGGGGCGCCTTATGACCGCGATGTCGGAGCTCAACCCATCAGGTACCTTCGCATCTTGCGGCACCACGAGGAAACGCTCCCCATTCGAAACGCAGATAAGCCGCAGACCGCCTTCGAACTCGTCGACAGTGAAGTGCTCGGCGTATTCAAGCTGAAGCGCCCCCGTCGGCTCCCAGCCGCAGCCCAAATCGGCGTTGTGGAAGTCGGCCGCGGCGCTTGAAGCCGTTCCTGCAGGGGAGCCGCCGCTTGCATCGTCGCCCGATTTCTCATTCATGGTGGATGAGTCGAAGTGGAT
>DXZO01000015.1:6031-7045 GCA_019419625.1 Collinsella sp.
GTGTAGTCGATGGTGTGCGGCGTCGACATGGCGACGGTCTCGGCCGACACGGCGATGTCCTCGTCGAGCGTGACGGGAATCTCGAACGTGGAGTTGCCGCCGTCGTTTACGGGCGCGTAGTCCACGCCGTCGACGGTCATCTTGTCGTAGTTCGAACTCGACCAGGTGACCGTCGCGGTGTAGGTGTCGCCATCCTTCACAATTGTGGTGGGTGAGGCGATGCTTGCGCGCCCTGACCCACCGGAAAGCGAGACACTCACAGTGTATTCCTGAGAGCCCGCCGTGCCACCGGTCGCGTTCGGGCTCGCACTGCACCCCGCGAAGGGAAGCGCGAGCAGGGCGACGAGAACGCAGGCGATCGCGCGCGCCGTGATGCTGTGGAGCTTCCTGTTTTCCCCCTTGGGAAGAATCGACCGCATGGCGTTACTTCAGTGCGTCGGCGCGCAGATCGACGCCGGCGGATTCGAACACGAGCGTGCGGTCGTACCACTGCTCTTTTCTAATACTCCACGCGGCACAGGCGGTGTCCTCGTCGAGCGCATCAACGGGCACGTCGTAGGTGTACTTGCCTTCCGCGTTTTCCACATAGGGGATGAAGTCGGCCTCGCTCGCGGCGGCAGCCTCGTCGCCCGTGCCCATGAAGAGCTTGCCGTAGCCCGTGCCGGAAAGCGTCATCACGCAGTGCATGGAGCCGTTTTCCACGATGAGCTGGGCGTCCACAATCCTGAACATGTTCGAGCTGGAATCTACGGTGATCGGATAGGTTCCGTCGGCCACCTTGTCGGCGGTGATGGGGGCAGCGCTTGCGCCCTCGGTCGCATCGGCCGCCTGCTCGGTCTTTTCCTGGGAATCGGTATTGCTTGCCTTTGCGCTGTCGCTTGAATTTCCGGCGCAGCCGGCGAGCGAGAACGCGAGAAGCGCCGCCGACAGGGCGAAGACGAGGGTTTTCTTCAACATGGAGGGATTCCTTTCAATCGCTTCTACCGCCCGCCCACCGCACGGCGCGGGCGGTAG
>DXZO01000016.1 GCA_019419625.1 Collinsella sp.
CACTTAATGTGCTTTCCGTCTTGCGCAGGACTGTAGAGCAGCAAACTTAACCGCCCCGCCCGGCAGGCGAGCGGACAGCGAACGACATCTGTCCAACAATTCGTGCGAAACACAATGAAAAACCGTTTGATGTGAGTTAATATAAACAACGTCGTGAATCTGACTCCTGCCACATGCATGACAGGGGTTAAACACAAAAAAGGAGTCAACTATGGTTTCTGAGAAGGCTACCCTCGTTAATCCTCAGGGTCTGCACATGCGTCCGGCTGGTCTGTTCGCCTCCACCATGGGCAAGTACGCCTGTGACGTGACGGTCGTCACCCCCGAGAAGGAGGTCAACGGCAAGTCCCCGATGGCCCTCATGGCTGCTGGTATCCCCTGCGGCACCGAGGTCGAGGTCAAGTGCGACGGCGCCGACGAGGCCGAGGCTCTGGCTGCTGCCATCGAGCTCATCAAGAGCGGTCTTGGCGAGTAGAACTCAAACGGGTCGCATGTTGAACAACTAAGTTCATATTTGGGGGCGCAGTGACCTGTCTTAAGGTAGCTGCGCTCTTTTGTCATGGATATGGCAAAACGCTTTATCACATGACACGGAGAGAGGAATGGGAATGTATCAGGGAGTCAACGCTTCCGAGGGCATCGGTATCGGCACCGTCATGGTCGCCGTCGATCCCGACTTGACGTTTGAGCCGCACGAGGTTGCTGATTCGGCAGCAGAGAAGGAGCGCTATCAGACCGCTCTTTCGGTCTTCTGCGAGAAGACCCAGGCTCAGGCCGATCACATGAAGGAGACGGTGGGCGAGGCCGAGGCTGAGATCATGAGCGGACACATTGTCCTGGCTCAGGATCCGGGCATGACCGACGCCATCAACGCCGCCATTGACGGCGGCACCTGCGCCGAGCAGGCGCTCATGGACACCTCGACCATGTTCGAGAACATGTTCCTGTCCATGGACGATGAGATGTTCCGTCTGCGCGCGGCCGACATCGCCGACATCCGCACCGGTATTCTGGCCGAGCTGCTGGGCAAGGAGGTCGTCGACCTCTCCGTCCTGCCCGAGAACACCGTCGTTGTCGTGCACGACCTCACGCCGTCCATGACCGCCACGATCGATAAGGCGCACGTTGCCGGTATCGTCACCGAGACTGGTGGCCGCACGTCGCACTCCGCAATCATTGCGCGCGCCCTCGAGATCCCTGCTGTCCTTTCGGTTTCCAACAGCTGCACCGCACTGCGCAACGGCATGACCGTTGTCGTCGACGGTGGCAAGGGTATCGTCGAGGCCGATCCCGATGAGGAGACGCTCGCCGCTTACACTGCCAAGGCCGAGGCTTTCGCTGCCGAGAAGGCGGCTCTCGAGGCCTTCCGCGGCAAGCCGTCCGTGACTGCCGACGGCATCAAGAAGATCATTGCCTGCAACATCGGCAACCCCGATGACGTGCCCAACGCGCTCGATCACGACGCCGAGGCTATCGGCCTGTTCCGTTCCGAGTTCCTGTTCATGGACTCTGCTGAGCTTCCTTCCGAGGAGGAGCAGTTCAACGCCTACCGTAAGGTCGCCAGCGCGCTCAAGGGCGCTCCGGTCATCATCCGCACGCTCGATGTGGGTGGCGACAAGGAGATTCCGTACCTGCACATGGTCAAGGAAGAGAACCCCTTCATGGGCTTCCGCGCCGTGCGTTACTGCCTGGCCAACCCCGACCAGTACAAGGTCCAGCTCCGCGCCCTGCTGCGCGCCAGCGCCTTCGGTGACGTCAAGATTATGATCCCGCTCGTCACCTGCGTCGAGGAAGTCTTGGCTGTCAAGGAGCTCGTCGAGCAGTGCAAGACCGAGCTGACCGAAGAGGGTCGCAAGTTCAACGAGAACATCGAGGTCGGCATCATGGTCGAGACGCCTGCAGCCTCGCTGCTCGCTGACCGCCTGGCCGAGGTCGCCGACTTCTTCTCCATCGGCACCAACGACCTGATCGGCTACACCATGTGCGCCGACCGTGGCAACGACACCATCTCCAACCTGTACCAGGTTTACTATCCCGCCGTGCTCCGCTCGCTCAAGAACATCATCGAGAGCGGCGTGAAGGCCGGCATCATGGTCGGTATGTGCGGCGAGGCCGCTGCCGATCCGTTGCTCGAGCCGCTGCTGATCAGCTGGGGCCTGGAGGAGTTCTCGATGAGCGCTCCGTCCATCCTGCGCGCCCGCAAGACCATCAGCCAGTGGACCAAGGCCGAGTGCGACGAGCTCGCCGAGAAGGCGCTCGCCTGCAACACCGCTGCCGAGGTCAAGGCACTGCTCGAGTCCGCAGCTCGCTAATTTGGTATCAGAGGTAACCGCGTGGTTGGAATGGGCCGGCCACGCGGCCCTCACATATACAGGGGGTACTGTAAATGTTCTACACGCTAACCGCTAACCCGGCTGTCGACATGACGGTTTCGAGCTCTCCGCTCGAGCCCGACGAGAACGTCCGCACCGGCTCGGCCAGCTACACGGCTAACGGCAAGGGCCTCGACGTGTCCTTCGCCTTTAAGAAGATGGGCGTCGACACCGTCGCGCTCGGTTTCTTCGCCGGCTTCACGGGCAAGTTCATCGTCGAGGAGGTCATGAACCTGGGTTGCCTCTGCCGCCCGGTCTGGACCGACGGTATCACGCGCATCAACACCTACGTCAACGATGGCCAGCACGAGTACGGCATCCTGAACCCCGGTGCTCCGATCACGCCGCAGCATCAGGAGGAGCTCTACAACATCCTGGACACCGCGGGCGACCTTGAGTGCCTGATCGTCTCCGGCTCCGTGCCTCCTAAAGCTACGCCCGACTTCCTGGCTCAGGTCATGGAGCACGCTCAGGCCCGTGGCGCCGACGTCGTCCTGGACCTGTCCTCCGACAAGCTCAAGGAGCTCGCTCACAAGAAGCCGCTGCTCATTAAGCCGAACCATCACGAGATGAAGGCTATCTTCGGCGTGCCGGTCGACACCGACGACGAGGTCCGCGTTGCCATGAAGCTGGCTCACGAGGCCGGCGTCCAGAACGTGCTGCTCACCCGTGGTAGCCGCGGTGACGCTTACTTCTCCAACGGCGAGGACATCTGGTATGCCAAGCGTGAGTTCAACATCAAGCTTGTCTCTTCCGTCTGCGCCGGCGACTGCACCCTCGCTGCGTTCCTGCACAAGTGGTACAGGGATCGCGACAACGTCGAGGAGGCCATGAAGCTCGCTATGGCCACCGGCGCCAACGTTGCTGAGTCCGTCGGCATCGGCGACTTTGGTCACGTCGACGAGTACAGCAAGCGCGTTGCCGTTCGCAAGCTCGATCGCAAGTAAGCGAAACACGACAAACTCGTGCGCATACGGCGTCCCGGTTTCGACCGGGGCGCCGTTTTTTGTCCCACTCGAACCTCGGAGCCGCGCTTCACGCGTTCCACACCGTTCACCGAGTTGTTGTAGCCTTTTGCCGAAGCGTGGAATATACTTTCATTAACACGTTGCTTCGTGAAAGGAACATTCATGATTTACACGCTTACTGCAAATCCCGCTATTGACTACAACATCTCCTGCGATGGCTTGTCCGCCAACACCGTTACCCGCACCCGTAACGCTGTCTACACCCCCAACGGCAAGGGTCTCAACGTTTCGTTTACGCTCGACCACTACGGCGTCGACACCACGATCCTGGGCTTCTTCGCCGGCTTCTCGGGTGAGTATATCGTTAAGGGCGCCGAGGCCCTGGGCGTGCCCGTCAAGCCCGTGTGGACTGACGGCATCACGCGTGTTAACGTGTTCCTCAACGCCGGTCCCGACACCGAGTACAACATGGTCAACGCCGGTGCCGCCATCAACGAAGCCAACGAGCAGGAGATGTTTGAGCTTATCGATTCGCTCGATGACATGACCTGCCTGGTTATCAGCGGCTCGCTGCCCCCCAACACCTCCGAGAGCTTCCTGGCAGAGGTCCTGCGTCGCGTGAAGGCGAAGGGCGCCGAGTTCGTGCTCGATATCTCGAGCCATCAGCTGGCCGACCTCATTGCTATGGAGCCGTTGCTCATTAAGCCTAACGACGACGAGCTGCTCGACATCTTTGGCATTAAGGTGAGCGGTGGCGACGACGAGTCCGTCAAGGGCGCCATGGCCGAGCTGCACGCCAAGGGCGCTAAGAATGTACTGCTGACGCTCGGCGGCGACGGCGCGTACTTCTCCAACGGCGAGCACATCTGGTTTGCCAACCGCACCTTCGACGTCAAGCTGCTGTCGACCGTCTGCGCGGGCGACTCCTCGCTGGCCGCCTTCCTGTCCGTGTGGCACGACGCCCCCGAGCGCGTCGAGGATGCCCTGCGCCTCTCGATGGCCACCGGCGCCAACGTGGTCGAGTGCCCGGGTCTGGGCGATTTTGCCAAGGTCGATGAGTATCAGAAGGGTATTGCAATCCGTCAGGTTTGCTAGTTCCGGCACCTTGCCTGAATAGTTCAATTATTTCGCATCCGTCTTAGACCAGGACGGATGCGTTTTTGTTTATCGGACTTGCGTGTGCAGTGGAGGCTGTTTCTTGCTAGACTTCTTGCAGACGCAATCGATAGCCAATTTGATAGTCGCAGGA
This sequence comes from Collinsella sp., assembly GCA_019419625.1. Lineage (GTDB taxonomy): Bacteria > Actinomycetota > Coriobacteriia > Coriobacteriales > Coriobacteriaceae > Collinsella. The sequence goes on from DXZO01000016.1 coordinate 4,590, forward strand.
GGCCATAGGCATGTGCAATGTTTCGCTCAACGGTACGCAGCCGACCGATGCCTCTATCCGTGTCCTGCGTGCGCTTGAGGCAGCAGGTCTTGAGGCTTGGTACGTGGGCGGTTGGGTACGTGATGCCCTGATGGGACGCCCCAGCCACGATGTTGACATGTGCTGCAGCGGCCTGTGGCAGGAGTCCAAAGAGGCGCTCGAAGCGGCTGATATTGCCGTGGTTGAGTCGGGCATAAAATTTGGCGGCATCACGGCTATTTGCGATGATGAGCGCATTGAGGTCACCACCTACCGCCTAGACGGCTTTTACACCGACGGCCGCCATCCCCAGAGTGTGGAGCGTGCGGCGTCGCTTGAGGACGATCTGGCGCGTCGTGACTTTACCGTTAACGCTATGGCCTGGCATCCCGAGCGTGGTCTTGTCGACCGCTACGATGGTCAGGGCGACCTAGACCGTAAGCTCATCCGCGCCGTTGGAGATCCCAAGCGTCGTTTTAACGAGGATGCCCTGCGCATGTTGCGCGCGGTGCGTTTTGCCTGCCGTCTGGATTTTATGATCGAGTCTAAGACTAAACAGGCGCTTGCCGAGTGCGCGCCGCTGCTCGATGCTGTGGCGCGCGAGCGCGTGGGCATTGAGCTCGAGGGTATCCTTTCGACCGGCCACGGGGGAGACGCCATGCTGCGCTACCCCGAGCTCATCTGCGCCGCCGTGCCCGAGTTGGCAGCGGGTCGCGGGTTTGATCAGCGCAGCGTCTATCATGCGTTTAACGTTTACGAGCATATCGCCCGTGTGCTGACGGTGGCGGGGGAGTTGGCGCTGTGCGACGGCTTTACACCCTCAATGAGCCTAATGTGGGCGGCGTTTTTGCACGACGTTTCCAAGCCCGATTGCTTTACGGTCGACCATGCGGGCAGCGGCCACTTTTACGGTCACCCCGAGCTCGGGGCCAAGAAGGCGCGCGCCGTCATGGATCGCTTGGCGCTTTCGCACGACTTGGTCCGCGACGTGTGCCTGCTCATTAAGTACCACGACAAGCCGCTGCGCCCCGAGCGCTCCTGCTTGCTCAATATGATGCGCTTGCTTTCGGGCGAGGGCGTCGATACGCCGCGCCTGATGGACGAGCTTATGGACCTTAAGCGTGCCGACACGCTGGGCAAGGCGCCGTCGTGCTTCTATTACGTCGAGACGATCGAAGAGATGCGCTCACTCGCCCATGATTTGTTGGAGGCGGGGGAGCCCTATTCGCTCAAGATGCTTGCTATCAACGGCGGCGACTTGATTCGTGCCGGTGTGAAGCCGGGGCCCGAGCTGGGACAGCTTCTCAACGCCGCCCTCGACGCCGTGATCGAGGACAACATCCCCAACAACCGCGAAGCCCTCCTGGCTCATCTCAACTTGAACTAGCTAAGCAGTTGACCTGCGCGTTCCATAACCTGCCGACAATTTTTTCGGCAATTTGGAATTTCTTCTTGCGCTGATGTTTTTTGTCCCGTAATATATATCCTCGCAGCACGGCAGTGCAGATGTCATGTGGCCCGTTCGTCTAGCGGTTTAGGACGCCGCCCTCTCAAGGCGGAGATCACCAGTTCGAATCTGGTACGGGCTACCACTTCTTTTCTGCCGAGGCCTATGGCCCGTTCGTCTAGCGGTTTAGGACGCCGCCCTCTCAAGGCGGAGATCACC
>DXZO01000017.1:0-56341 GCA_019419625.1 Collinsella sp.
GCCGAAACCCGCCGCACGGCAAACGCCATCGCGCAGCAGCAGACGACCGACGCCGCCGTAGAGCAACAGCGCTACCTGACCATCGCGCGCGAGTTATCGCAGGCCGGCGACCGCATGGACGACCTGCGCCGCGAGACGGCCCAACAGCTCGGTGCCAACCGCGAGGGTATCGAGCACCGCCTGGACAAGGTTCGCGAGACGGTCGATGCCCAGCTGGGCGCCATCCGCAAGGACAACAACGTGCAGCTCGATCAGATGCGCGCGACGGTGGACGAGAAACTCTCCCGTACGCTCAACGATCGCCTGTCTGCATCGTTTAAGCAGGTGAGCGACCAGCTCGAGGCCGTGTACAAGGGCCTGGGCGATATGCAGTCCATTGCCACCGGCGTAGGCGACCTCAAGCGCGTGCTGGGCAATGTAAAAGCGCGCGGCATTTTGGGCGAGGTACAGCTGGGTGCGATCCTGGCGGACATCCTTACGCCCGACCAGTATCTGGAAAACGTCGCCACCAAGCCTGGTGCCTCGGAGCGCGTTGAGTTTGCCGTCAAGCTGCCGGTGGACGAGGGCGATCCCGTACTGCTGCCGATTGACTCCAAATTCCCGGGCGACGCGTACGAGCACCTGCTCGACGCCCAGGAGTCGGGTGACGCTGAGGCCGTCGCCGCAGCGCGCAAGACGCTCGACGCCATGGTGAAGCGCGAGGCAAAGGACATCTGCGAAAAGTACCTGAGCGTGCCCGCGACTACCAACTTTGGCATTCTGTTCGTTCCGTTTGAGGGCCTGTATGCCGAGGTCGTCAGTCGCCCCGGGCTTATCGAGACCCTGGGCCGCGACTATCACGTCAACGTTGCCGGCCCCAGCACCATGGCGGCCATCCTCAACAGCCTGCAGATGAGCTACCAGACGTTTAGGCTGCAAAAGCGCACCGACGACGTGCTGCGCGTGCTCTCCGCCGTCAAGGCCGAGCTGCCACGCTATCAGGCGGCGCTGCGCCGCGCCCAACAGCAGATCGAGACCGCAGGAAAGACGGTCGAGGGCATCATCACCACGCGTACCAACGTTATGGAGCGCAAGCTCAAGGATATCGACGCCCTGGAAGATGCCGAGGAGGCCGACGCGATCTTAGGGCTCACGTCCGCGGGCCTGCTCGCAGACCAAGAAGACGAGGGCTAGCTGCAGCGGACGGCGGGGCGCCGGCGCTTTTCGCATCGTGCTTGCCTGAAGTGCGCTTTAGTGTGCAACAATGGCGTTTCGCCCTATCAGACGCGAAAGGAAGCCCATGTCTCAGAGAAGCACCAGTCCGCTCAAGCGCTCCACCGTGCGCCGTACGCTGCGGCGTTTTTGGGATGTCACGCGTACGCAGCCGCTGATCGTCTTCCTTTCGGTGTTCTCGTCGGCGGGCTACATCTTTTTGCTCACGTTTGCCAACACCTACGTGATGGCCCTTATCGTCGACCGCGTTCAGGCCGGCCCCGTGGCGGGCGACCAAGTGTTTGAGGTCTTTGGCCCTTACATTCTGGCGCTGGTGCTCGTTAACCTAGTGGGCCAAATCCTCTCCAAGCTGCAGGACTACACCGTCTACAAGCTCGAGATTGCGGGCAACTATCACTTGGCGCGCCTGTGCTTCGACACGCTCTCCAATCAATCCATGACATTCCACACCAGCCGTTTTGGCGGATCGCTTGTGAGCCAAACGAGCCGTTTTATGAGCGGCTATACGGGGCTGGTGGACGTGACGGTGTATTCGCTCATTCCCACTATCACCTCGGTTGTCTGCACGGTGGCGGCGCTCGCCCCGGTGGTGCCGACGTTTACCGTGATCTTGGTGGGCATCATGGTCGTCTACATCGCGTTTGTCTGGCTTATGTATAAGCGCATCATGCCGCTTTCGGCCGCGACGTCCGCCGCGCAGAACAAGCTGTCGGGCGTGCTGTCCGACGCGGTCACGAATATCCTGGCCGTCAAGACCTGTGGGCGCGAGGACTTTGAGCGCGACCTGTTCGATGCTGCCGACCGCGCCGCGCGCGATGCCGAAACGGTTTCGATGCACGCCATGATGCAGCGCAACTTTACGACCTCGGGCCTTATCGTCATCACCATGGCCGTGGTGAGTGTGTTCGTCGCGGGCGGCAACGCGTGGTTTGGCATCTCGGCCGGCGCGCTCGTCATGATCTTTACCTATACGTACAACCTCACCATGCGTCTGAACTACGTAAGCTCCATGATGCAGCGCATTAACCGCGCACTGGGCGATGCGGCCGAGATGACGCGCGTGCTGGACGAGCCACGTCTGGTAGCAGACGACGAGAACGCTCCCGAGCTTAAAGTGACCGAAGGCGCGATTGATTTTGAGCACTTGAGCTTTGCATACCGTGATGCCGCGGCGGGCGAGAGCGTGTTCGACGACCTGACGCTTCACGTGGCGGCGGGCCAGCGCGTGGGCCTGGTGGGTAAATCGGGCTCGGGTAAGACGACGCTCACCAAGCTGCTGTTGCGCCTGGACGATGTGCAGGGCGGCCGCGTGCTCGTGGACGGCCAGGATGTCTCGCGCTGCACGCAGCAGAGCCTGCGCCGCCAGGTTGCCTACGTGCCGCAGGAGGCGCTGCTGTTCCATCGCTCCATTCGCGAGAATATCGCCTACGGCCGCCCCGACGCCACCGACGAGCAGATCCGCGAGGCCGCGCGTCTGGCAAATGCTCTGGAGTTTATCGACCGTCTGCCCCGTGGCTTTGACACCATGGTGGGCGAGCGCGGCGTCAAGCTTTCGGGCGGCCAACGCCAGCGCGTGGCCATCGCCCGCGCTATTCTGACCGATGCGCCGATTCTGGTGCTCGACGAGGCGACGTCTGCCCTGGACAGCGAGTCCGAGGCGCTGGTGCAGGAGGCACTCGAGAACCTGATGCGCGGCCGCACCTCCATTGTGGTGGCACATCGCCTGTCCACCGTGGCGGCGCTCGACCGCATCGTGGTGCTGGCGGACGGCGAGATTGTCGAAGACGGTACGCATGCGCAGCTTGTCGAGGCAGGCGGCGAGTATGCGAGCCTGTGGGGCCGCCAGACCGGCGCATTTTTGGAGGCGTAAAGACCCCATACGTGGGACAATCGTGCCCATAGGTTTGTTACGCCGTTGAAGCGAGGAGTCGTTATGCCACGCGAGACCAATGCCGCCAAACGTGAGCGCGCCGTTGAGGTGTGCGAGCGCCTCAACCGTCGCTATGGCCCGGTCGAGTGTTTTTTGGATCACGAGAATCCCTTTAGGCTGCTCATCGCGGTGCTGCTTTCGGCACAGACGACCGACGCGCAGGTCAACAAGGTGACGCCGAAGCTGTTTTCCCAGTGGCCCACGCCCGAGGCCATGGCGGGGGCGAGCGTGGCCGATGTGGCCGATACCATTAAGTCGCTCGGCTTTTATAAGAGCAAGGCCAAGCATGCCGTGGAGGCCGCGCAGATGATCGTTGCCGATTACGGTGGCGAGGTACCGGCCGACATGAAGGAGCTCGTCAAGTTGCCGGGTGTGGGACGTAAAACGGCGAACATCGTGCTCAACGTGGGGTTTGGCATTGTCGAGGGCATCGCGGTCGATACGCACGTCAACCGCATCGCGCACCGCCTGATGCTGAGCCCCAAGACGCATGCTAAGGAGCCGCTCAAGACCGAGCAAGACCTGCTCAAGATTTTGCCGCACGAGTATTGGGAGTCGGTCAACCACCAGTGGATCACTTTTGGTCGCGAGATCTGCGACGCTCGCAAACCCAAGTGCGACGAGTGCCCGCTGGCGGATTTGTGCCCCAGCGTGCGCGTAGCGGGGTAGGGCGGAACGCATCTTCGTCTGGCGTTTTTTGCGGGGCTGGGTTTGCCCTTGAGCCGGAGCTCTCTCCATGCGCTACCATGACAGGCAATGTATTTGACGTACGACCCGCCGAGCTTGCCTCGGCGGGCTTTTGGCGTTGCAATGCCGGAGGAACAGCATGCTCATTCACCGTATAGCCGCGCAGCTCTACACTGCCGAGGCGCTGCAGACCGTCGAGGCCGGACTCGATGCCGGCGAGGACGTGACGCTGGCCGTGTCGCAGTCGGGCCGAACGCTTATGGCGGCCGCCCAGTTTGCGCGCCGTCCGCGCCCCACGGTCTACATTGTGAGCGGCGAGGACGCGGCCGATCGCGCCGCGCGTAGCCTTGCCGCCTACGTGGGCCTAGCGCACGTGTGCCGTTTTCCCGAGCGCAAGGACTATCCGTGGCGCGAACAGGCGCCCGACGACGCCGTGGTGGCGCAGCGCTGCGAGGCTCTGGGGCGCATCGTGCGCGGGGATAACTGCATCATGGTCGCCTCGGCCCGTGCGTTGCTGCGCTGTGTGCCGCCGGTCGAGAGCCGCTACTGGGAGTCCACCACTTTTGCGGTGGGCGAGGAGATTCCTTTTGACGAGGTGCCGCATCGCCTGGTGGGCATGGGCTACACCAATGCCGGCGCCGCCGACGCGCCCGGCTTGTTCCGCGTGCACGGCGACACCGTCGAGGTGTTCCCCGCACAGGAAAAGGCACCCGTGCGCATCGAGTTTTTTGGCGACGAGATCGACCGCATCCGCCGCATGGTGAGCTCCACGGGGCAGACCATCGGCAACGAGGACAGTATCGAGATCTTCCCGTGCCGCGAGTTGGCGCTTACCGACGAGGCCGTCCACAACATGCATGTGGCGCTCTATCGCGCCAGCCAGGACGATAGCAAGCTGGCAGCGCTGCTCGAGATGGTGGATGCGCGTATCGTCACGCCCGAGTTCGACCGCTTTTTGCCGGTGATGTACGGCCAGACCGTGAGCCCGTTGGCACACGTGAGCGGCAAGGCGCTCGTGGTTTTGTCCGAGCCGCGCTCGCTGTTCGACGACTGCCTGCGTGCCTACGAGGATATCGAGGCCCGTGCCGGCGAGGCGGGGATTGACCGCTTGGACGGCTTGTACGTGCGCGCCCAACAGCTCGATTTTGGTGCCCAGCAGCGCCTGAACTATGTGAGCCTGATTCGCGCCGGCGGCGCGGTGACGGCGGAGCTCAAGATTGAGCAGCCGGCCATCGCGGGCTCGGACAATCGCTTTATGACGCGCATTCAGGAAGTCGTGGGCAAGCGCTATGCTTGCGTGTTTGCCATTCCCGACCGCGGTGCGCGCGAGTCGATGGAGCTCACCTTTGGCGACGAGGGCATTACCTTTGAGGAGTCGCTGACGGCAGCGCCCGAAAACGCCGGCGTCATTGGCGAGCGCGTACGCGTGGCGGCGGCAGATTCTGCCGATCGTGCTGCCCGCCAGGATGCTCATGCCTCGATTCGCGAGCGCAAGGCCGACGCGCTTAACGCCCGCTCGCTCGAGGCGGGTGCCGCCCAGGCTGCCGCCGGCGCCGCCGTGCCCACCATCTCGCGCGGACGCGTGACCTTTGTGGACGCTGCCTTGCCGCAGGGCGTGGTGGTGCCCGATGCCAACCTGGCCGTGTTCTCGATCGCCGACCTCAACGCCCGCATGGACGCCAACCGCGCGCGCAGCCGCCGCAAGGTGGACATTACGCAGATCACGTTCCCGTTTAAGCCGGGCGACTACGTGGTGCACGCTACCCACGGCATCGCACTCTTTAGCGAGATCGCGCGCCAGGAGGTGGGCGGCAAGGAGCGCGACTACTTTTTGCTGGAATATGCCGACGGCGACAAGCTCTACGTGCCGCTTGAGCAGGTCGACCGCATCACACGCTATGTTGGCCCCGACGGCGACAAGCCGCGCCTGACCAGGCTCAATACCGCCGACTGGACGCGTGCCACCAACAAGGCACGCAAGAACGCCAAAAAGCTGGCGTTTGACTTGGTCGACCTGTATACGCGCCGCTCGTCGATTACCGGTATCGCCTGTCCGCCCGACACACCCGAGCAGATCGAGATGGAGGAGAGCTTCCCCTACGACGAGACGCGCGACCAGCTGGAGGCCATCGCCGACATTAAGGCCGACATGGAGGCGCCCAAGCCCATGGACCGCCTGCTGTGCGGCGACGTGGGCTTTGGCAAGACCGAGGTCGCCCTGCGCGCGGCGTTTAAGTGCGTGGACTCCGGTCGCCAGGTCATGGTGCTCTGCCCCACGACCATTCTGGCCCAGCAGCACTACGAGACGTTCTTTGAGCGTTTTGCCCCGTTTGGCCTCGAGGTCGAGGTACTTAGCCGCTTCCGCACGCCGGCGCAGCAAAAGCGCGCGCTCAAGGCGTTCGCCGAGGGCACGATAGATGTGCTCATCGGCACGCACCGCCTGCTTTCGGCCGATGTGAACCCCAAGAACCTGGGCCTGGTGATTATCGACGAGGAACAGCGCTTTGGCGTGCAGCACAAGGAGCAGCTCAAGAACCTGCGTGAGCAGATCGACGTGCTCACGCTTTCGGCAACGCCGATTCCGCGAACCATGCAGATGGCCACGAGCGGCGTGCGCGATATGAGCCTGATCACCACGCCGCCGACCGGGCGTCGTCCCGTGATCGTGCACGTGGGGGAGTACGACCCTGACGTGGTAAGTGCGGCGATTCGCCTGGAGGTGGGCCGCGGCGGTCAGGTGTACTACGTGTCCAACCGCGTCAAGACCATCGACGACGCCGTGGCGCGCGTGCACGAGGCCGCGCCCGAGGCGCGCGTGGGCGTGGCGCACGGCAAGATGAGCCCGTGCGAGGTCGAGGACGTGATGATCGAGTTCGCGACCAAAAAGATCGACGTGCTCATCGCCACGACCATCGTGGAGAGCGGCATCGACAACGCGACCGCCAACACGCTCATCATCGAGGATTCGCAGCGTCTGGGTTTGGCACAGCTCTACCAGCTCAAGGGCCGCGTGGGCCGCTCGGCCACGCAGGCCTACGCGTACTTTATGTTCCCGGGCGAGCTGCCACTCACCGAGGAGGCGACGGCGCGTCTGACTGCGCTTTCCGAGTTCCAGGACCTGGGCAGCGGCATGCGCATCGCCATGCGCGACCTGGAGATTCGCGGCGCCGGCTCGCTTATGGGCGCCGAGCAGCACGGCAACCTGTCGAGCGTGGGCTTCGACCTGTTTACGCAGATGCTGGGCCAGGCGGTGGCCGAGGCGCGCGGCGATGACGACGCCGGCGTGGAGGCGGCGAGCGTGGGCATCAACCTGTCGGCCGATTACTTCTTGTCCGAGGAATACCTGCCGGCGGTGGATCAGCGCGTGCTCGTGTACCGTAAGCTCGCAGCGGCCGAGGACCTGGAGAGCATCGACGAGGTGCAGGAAGAGACCGAGGCCGCGCATGGCGAGCTGCCGTTGGCGGGACTCAACCTGTTCAATCGCGCACGAATCCGCATTCGCGGCGAGCGCCTGGGGCTCGAGAGCGTCACGCTCAGCGGCGGTCGCATCACGTTTTTGGGCGTCGACGTGCCCAAGAAGGTGGCCTTTGAGCTTAAGACCCGCTATGGCGCGGTGAACTTCCCCAAGAGCCGCAAGCTGTCGGTGCCCTACAAGGCGGGCGCCGGCGCGGGCAGCGGCCTGGGTCGTGGCCTCGACGCCAACGACGGCACCGGCCCCGTGGCCGCGGCGCTCATGCTGCTGCAACAGTTGGGTGCTAGTGATGATGACTAACAAGTAGGGGGCGTGGCGGGACGAAGTCATTTTTGTCCCGCCACGTTGCGGTTTGATTCCAGTCCCATCGAAAGGAAAGCATGTTCGGATACATCTATAAGAAAGATGTCGCCATGATCGCGGTTGTCCTGTGCCTTTGTCTGGGCGTAGGCAGTTTCTTCGATTATCAGATCTCGAGCGCGCTGTTCAACATCGGCAGCATGTACGGCCGCTTTATCGAGGCCGCCGGCGAGCTTCCGTTCGAGCTGACGGCAAGCGTCGCGGGCGTTATGCTCGTGCGCGCGGCGCGTCCCGACTCTAGGGGGAGCAAATGGCTCGCCGTGCTCGGCATCCTCGTCAACGTTGGCCTGGCCGGCTACGAGATCGTCTCGTCCCTGAAGGTTGGCGGCAAACTCATCGCTGTTCAGTTGGTGCTGACGTTTGTGCTGGTTATCGCCGCCAACCTTATCGTCTATCGCTTCACGCGCACGACCGAGTCCGACGAGCTCACGCGCTGGGCGTTGATGGTACTTGCCGTGTGGGTTGCTCAGGCCATTATCCTCAACGTGATCGTCAAGCCGCTGTGGTCGCGCCCGCGCATGCGCGTGATCGAGGTCACGCCGGGGCTCAATTTTCAGCCGTGGTGGGTGATCGGCAACCCCGACAAGTGGGCCTTTATTGCCGCCGGCGTGATCAAGGACGGCTTCAAGTCGTTTGCGAGCGGACACACGGCGCACGCGGCAATCGGTCTTATGCTCGCCGGGCTTCCCGCGGCGGCCTTTAAGGAAAAACCGTCGCGCCGCCGCATGGCCTTTTGGACGGCGGCTGCGGTCGCGGCGCTCGTCGCCTTTGGCCGTATCGTGATCGGAGCGCATTTTTTGAGTGACGTGAGCTGCGGCTTTGCCCTGGTGCTGGCGCTTGAGTGCCTTGCCGCGCGCATTGCCTATCCTCACGGCGTACAATAGCCCCGTTTGAATCATCTGACTGATACCCGGTAAGAGAGGATTGCCATGCTCGCGTTTAACAACGATTATTCCCACGGCGCACATCCGGCAGTGCTGCAGGCGCTCGTCGACACCAACATGGAGCCGCAGCCCGGCTACGGTACCGATGCACACACCGAGCGTGCCAAGCAGCTTATCCGCGAGGCCTGTCAGGCCCCCGATGCCGACGTGTTTTTTCTGGTGGGCGGCACGCAGGCCAACGCGACGGTGATTGACATGCTGCTCGCGCCCTACGAGGGCGTTGTTGCTGCCGAGACTGGCCACGTCGCCTGTCACGAGGCAGGCGCTATCGAGTTTGGCGGCCACAAGGTGCTCACCATCCCCGGCTACGAGGGCAAGATGCACGCCGAGGACCTCGAGAACTATATCCAGGTGTTCTACGAAAACGAGAGCTACGAGCACACGGTGTTCCCGGGCGCTGTGTACGTGAGCCTATCGACCGAGTACGGCACGCTGTACTCCAAGGCCGAGCTCGCGGCGATTCATGCGGTGTGCCAGAAGCGTGAGATTCCGCTGTTTGTGGACGGCGCTCGCCTGGCCTATGCGCTGGCGGCCGATGAGTGCGACATTACCCTGCCCGAGCTGGCGCAGCTGTGTGACGTGTTCTACATTGGCGGCACCAAGTGCGGCGCGCTTTGCGGCGAGGCCGTGGTGTTTTGCGGCATGCGCGCCCCGGCGCATCCCATTCCGCGCATTAAACAGCATGGTGCGTTGCTGGCCAAGGGCCGCCTGACGGGCGTGCAGTTTGAGGCGCTCTTTACCGATGGCCTGTATTTTGTGATTGGTCGCCAGGCGATTGAGACCGCTCAGGCGCTGCGTCGCGTGCTGCACGAGCGCGGCTACCAGTTCTTCTTGGAGACGCCGACCAACCAGCAGTTCGTGATTCTGCCCAACGAGGACATGGCTCGCATTCGCGAGCATGCCTCGATCGAGTACTGGGAAAAGTACGACGAGACCCACACGGTAGTGCGTTTTTGCACCAGCTGGGCTACGACGCAGGAGGATATCGACGCGTTGGCGGCTGTCCTGTAGCCTGATGTAATGACGAGGGGCCGCCTTGCGCTGGTTTTGGCGCAGGGTGGCCTTTGCTTTTGGGGGAGAAGGGTTGTATGACCGAGATGTCCGAGCCGACGATTCGCCTGGCGACGCCCGATGATGCGCCGGCGTTGCTTGCCATCTATGAGCCATATGTGCGCGAGACGGCGATAACCTGCGAATACGAGGTGCCGAGCGTTGAGGAGTTTGCCGGGCGCATCGAGCGTACGCTCAAGCGCTACCCGTATTTGGTGATGGAGCTGGACGGGCGTCCGGTAGGCTATGCCTATGTGAGTCCGCTCAACAGCCGCGAAGCATACGACTGGTCGGTCGAGACGTCGATTTATCTGGCGCGCGATGTGCGCCATGGCGGGCTGGGCCGCAAGCTGCACGATGCGCTCAGGCAATGTCTGATCGCGATGGGCATCACCAACATGTGCGCTCTCATTGCCGTGCCGCACGACAAGGACGACGAATACCTGACGCACAACAGCCAGGATTTCCATGCCCATATGGGATATCGCCTGGTGGGCGCCTTTGACCGCTGCGCCCAAAAGTTCGGCCGCTGGTACGACATGTGCTGGATGGAGCTGGTCCTGGCCGAGCGCGTTCCTAACCAACCTAAGCCAACCTGGTTCCCCGCACTTGTCGCCCAAGGTTTCAAACCTACCATTTAGGGACAGGTTTATTTTGGCAGGTTTTATCTGGGCAAACGTTAAGGGCCGCCGCGAAGGATGCGAATACCTTCGCGGCGGCCTTTGCGTTGGGCCGTTTGATTGATAGGTTCAACCTGCGGATGTAGCAAAACCCCAGATAAAACCGACCAAAATAAACCTGTCCCTTTTTGGCAGGTTTTTGGCTGTCTTGTGGTATCAAATCGCCGCAAGAAGCGCGGCGTTCGTATGCTATTTTGACTTGGATTGTCCCCTCGGCACGCCTTGTGAGCTAAGTGAGTAGACTTTTTGGCGCAAGGCGAGCACAAAGCGTATCTGCTTTAGTAAAACCGCAGGTCACGGAGGTGGCTGTTTTGGGTGTGCTCGGCAGGTCGCGAAAAGTCTACTCACTTAGGTTTACGGTGCTGGATATTCTGGGCAGGAACAGTTGAGCTTGGGCGGCGCGTGTTGCCAGGCGATGTTGGCATTTGCGCCATGCCGGCTTGAGATTTAATAAAAACCGCAGGTAAAACGTTTATTAGGTACATTTTGCTTCGTTTGGTGCGCTAGCCGATGGGCTCGGTGTATTTGGCGCGGTCGGTGCGTTGGATGCGCTTGGAGACATGGAGCGGGCGGCCGTCGGTATCGTAGACGTAGTCGGTGATCAGGATCAATGCCTGCCCGCGCTCAACGTTGAGCAAAAACGCCTCGTTTTGCGAGGCGTAGCACACCTCAAAGGTCTTGTGCCCTTGTGCCGGCGCGCGATGGAATTCTTGGCGCAGCGTGGCGTAGAGCGAACCGTTGATATCGCGATCGATGAGCGCCTCAAAGCTCGGTGGTAAATAGGTGGTCTCCAGGCACAGCGGCGCATCGTCCAGATAACGCAGGCGGACAAGTTTGACGAGCTTGCTGCCCACGGCGGCGTCAAAGAACTTAGCTATGCTGCCGGCCGCCTTGGCAAAGCCTGAGTCTACGGTGCGCGTGGTGGGCTTCATGCCCTGGCCTTCGACCTGCTTGGTATAGCTCGAAAACACCAGGTTGTTCTCGTGGAGCGCGGGCGTGTCGGCCACAAAGGCGCCGCGCCCGCGCTCGGTGCGAACCAGACCCTCATCAACGAGCACCTTAAGGGCATGGCGCACGGTGCTGCGCGACAGCCCCGATTCGTCCATGAGTTCCATCTCGGACGGCAGCTTGTCTCCGCGTGCGTAGATGCCGGCGGCGATGCGGTCGCGCAGCATGCCCGCCAAGCGCTCGTATTGGGCCAGTTTCTTTTTAGACGAAGCGTTCATGTGGTCAACCTGTATCTAACCTGTATGCGAATCTAATTAAGCATGTATTCAATATAACAATAAAACCGCTGGTAGCTAGTTATCGAAAACTGCATCAGCAAAATTTCTAAGATAAATATAGCATACAACTAGTCGACATAACCAAAACATGTATGTAACTTGTATGCCATCGAGAGCATCAAACGAGAAGAAAGGCTGATGCACGATGACTACTCAGGAACAGGTTAAGGATGTCGTCTCCCAGGTTTTGGCTGACAAGGCAGACAAGGGCGGCATCAAGCGCGTTGTGTGGATTGGCGCCGGCGGATCCAACGGCGGCAACTATCCTGCCCAGTACTTTATGGAGCACGAGGCCACGCAGGTCGTGAGCTCCAGCTATACCAGCAACGAGTTCGTGCACGCCACGCCCGCCTATGTCAACGAGAACACCCTGGCCGTCGTCGTGTCCATGCGCGGCACCAAGGAGACCATCGTCGCCGCCCAGGTCGCCAAGGACCACGGCGCCAGCACCATCGCCATCTATGTCGACGAGTCCGGCCTTACCGAGGTCTGCGACTACAAGATCAAGTACGACAGCCTGGCCGTCGACGAGTCCTGCATGGGTCGTACCAACTCCGCCGTCGTGACCATGATCGCCATGGAGCTTACGCAGCAGACCGAGGGTTATGCCGAGTACGAGACCGCTATGGCCGCCTTCGACTTGGTCGACCCCATCTACCGTAAGGCCGTCGAGTACACCCGTCCGCTCGCTGCCAAGTGGGCCGAGCAGAACGCCGACAAGCCCTGCATCAACGTCATGGCTCAGGGTCCGCTCTTTGGTGCCGCCTACGTCTTTAGCATCTGCAACGTGCAGGAGATGCTGCAGATCGACTCCTGCACCATCAACACCTGCGACTTCTTCCATGGCCCCTTCGAGATCCTGGACAAGCGCACCTCGCTGTTCCAGCTCATCAGCGTCGGCCGTAGCCGCTGCAACGACGAGCGCGGCATCCGCTTCGTCAACCAGTACGGTGGCGAGCGCGTCTATCAGCTCGACGCCAAGGAGCTCGGCCTCAACGACATCAAGGACAGCGTGAGCGAGTACTTCAACCACCTGATCTTTGCGCCGATCCTCAACAACGTGTACATGCGTGCCCTCTCTGCCGTCACCCACAAGGACTACATGACGCGCCGCTACATGTGGAAGCTGGACTACTAGGGGATAGAGCGGCCTAACAGCTCGATGTCCTCATAAGTTGCGGTGGAATAGTTCCTGTTTGGGGGCTTGAAGCCTCTATTTAGGAACTATTTCACCGCAACCGCCAAGTAATCCGCTGGGGACGGAGGAAAACGGATCACTTTTCCGCTCGCCGATTTGTGCCTTGAAAAATGTATATAACGACTATAACGTAGTACGAAACATATTGGAAACAACACCGAGGAGGCTGCGTTGAAGAAAAGCAATCTGGGCTATGCGCTGGTGCTGATCGCCGCGCTTATGTGGGGCACCATCGGAATCTTTGTTAACGGAATATCGGCCCTGGGTGTTTCGTCTCAGAGTATGGCGGCCTTTCGCCTGTTGTCGGGTGCCGTCTTAATGGCTCCGGTCTTGGCATTTATGGGTTGCCAGGGAGGTGCTCGTGAGGGAAAAGCCTCGGGTCCCTTGGCTCTGTTCAAGGCAAGTCCTAAAGAGCTTGTTCCCTGCGCGCTTGTCGGTATAGTCGGTTTAGCCGTCGCCAACACCTGCTATTACGAGTGCATGGGCGAGGTGGGCATGTCCACGGCCTCGGTGCTGCTCTACACCTCGCCGGTGTTTGGCGTCGCGCTTGGCCGCGTGCTTTATCGCGAGGACGTGACCCCCAACAAGCTCGTCGCCATCGTCTTTAACATTGTTGGTTGCGTGCTCGCGGTGACGAGTGGCGACCTGTCCGGTTTCCATTTCTCGGCTTGGGGCGTCGCGTCGGGTGTGATCGCCGGACTTTGCGGTGCACTGCTGGCTGTGTTTAGCCGTATGGCCACCAAGACGCTGCATCCGCTGGCGGTGACGTTTTGGGGCTTTGTCTTTGGCGGATGCTTTATGGCGGTGCTTTCGGCTCCGTGGTCCGATGTGGCCGCGGCAATGTCCCCGCAGCTCATTCTGCTGTTCGCAGGCTTTGGCTTTATTCCGACGGCTCTTGCGTACATCTTCTATATGCAGGGCCTTTCGATGGATCTTGAGACATCGAAGGTGCCGGTCGTGGCTTCGTTCGAAACCGTGGCGACCGTTCTGGTCGGTATAGGCATCTACGCTGAGCCCGCTGGCGCGATCAAGGTTCTGGGCATTGTGCTGGTGCTCGCGTCCATCCTGATCATGAATACCGACTTCTCCAAGCTGCGCAACAGCGTGTTTGTCGGTCATGTCGTTGAGAGCATGACCTTTAAGCCCAACGCGTGGTGGACGGAGAAATCGCAGGACATGGATCTGTTCCGCGAGCGCACCGGCATCGCGCTGGAGCCCACCGTGCAGGAAAGCCCCTGGTACTTCGTGCGATAGGGGATTGGCGAGGCGTCTGATCTGGGGTTATCCAGCCAGCGCCGGCCTACCTAGCTCCAACGTTTCAAGTACGTTAAACCCGTCAACGGTCGTTTTTCATCCGCGAACGGTCTTTATACTAATTAGCAATATAAGCAACGTATAAGACGTTATAATGACCATAACGAAAAGGAGGAGGCAAGATGAATCAGATCATTCTCGCATCTCATGGCGGCCTGGCCGCAGGCGCCAAAGACACGCTCGAGATGGTTCTCGGCGACGTGTCGAACGTCCACGTCGTGTCGCTTGCTCGTGACGACAAGGAGCCCATCACCAATAAGGTGGACGCCATGATCGCCACGTTCAACGCGGACGACACCGTCTATGTGCTGACCGATATGCTCGGCAGCTCGGTCAACAACAACATGGTCGAGCTTTCCAAGAACGGCACGAAGTTCACGGTTGTCAGCGGTTTCAATATTCCGCTGGCACTGACGCTTGCTATGAGCCCCGTCCCCGTCAAGGGTGCCGAGCTCGCGGCCCTCATCAACGAGGCTCGCGCCGGTCTGACCAACCCCAACGCACCGGTCGAGGTCGCCGCGGCTCCCGCCAAGAAGACCAAGGCGTCCCGTCACAGCTCCGGCCCCGCCAAGATCGTCCTCGCACGTCTTGACTACCGTCTGCTGCACGGCCAGGTCGTCTTTACCTGGACCACCAAGGTTCAGGCCGAGCGCATCATCGTCGTCGACAACGCTGCCGCCAACGATGACATCAAGAAGGGCGCTCTTAAGCTGGCCAAGCCCCAGGGCGTGCGCCTGAACGTCTTCACCGTCGAGCGTGCCCTCGCCAAGATGGACAAGCTCAACACCCTCGGCGAGCGCGTCATGTTCGTCTTTGGCAACACGGCCGAGATGCTGCAGTTCTGCCAGGGCTACAAGCTCGACGCCATCAACCTGGGCGCCACCGCCAACCACGACGGTGCCGATCAGGTCGGCGGCAAGGACAGCTCCGTCTTCCTCGACGCTACCCAGAAGGCCGACGTCAACCAGCTGCTCGACATGGGCATCAAGCTCTACGTCCAGCAGACCCCTACGTATCAGAGCGTCGACATCGACGCCAAGCTGTAATCAACCAGGCTTTTGCCTGACTGAAAGGAGAAGGGTATGAATACGTTCATCAGTGCGGTGCTCGTCGGCCTCGTCGGCGTGTTCTGCATGTGGGACTCCCGCCTGCTCGGTCGTCTTAACTTCGAGCAGCCCCTCGTTGGCGCTACGCTCGTCGGTCTGCTGCTGGGCGATGTGCCCACCGGCCTTGCCGTCGGTGCCGCCGTCGAGCTCGTGTCCATGGGCCTGGTGCAGGTCGGCGCCGCCGTTCCGCCCGATATGGTCCTGGGCGGCATCGTGGCCGCTGCCTTTGCGTGCCTGACCGATGCTTCCGCCGAGACCGCCATGACGATTGCCATCCCGGTCGCCGTCCTGGGTCAGCTCCTCGGCATCGTGTTCCGTTCCATCATCGCCGCCCTCACCCATGTGGCAGATAACGCGATCGATAACGGAAAGTTCAAGACCGCCTACCGTATGCACATCTGCGCCGGCTCCGGTCTGTACGCCGTCATGTACTTCCTGCCGATCTTCCTCGCCGTCTTTGTTGGCACCGACCTGGTTCAGGCCATCGTCAACATGGTTCCCGAGTGGCTGTCCACTGGTCTTAACGTTTCGACCAAGATCATGACCGCCTACGGCTTGGCCCTGCTGCTCACCATGATGATCAAGAAGGGTATGACTCCGTTCCTGTTCATCGGTTTCCTGCTCGCCGCTTACCTCAACCTGTCCGTCATCGCGGTCGCTCTGATCGGTGTGTGCCTGGCTGTCGTCTTCATGGGCTTCAAGTTCAACGGTTCCCATGCAGCTGCCGGCGTCGATTCCGACTACGATCCGCTCGAAGACGACGAAGACTAAGGAGGAACACACTATGGCAACCGCAACCAAGGACGTGTCCCTGAACAAGAAGGTCAGCCAGTTCTTCTGGCGCTCCTGGGCCATCCAGGCCTCTTGGAACTACGAGCGTCAGATGAACATGGGCTTCCTCTACGGCATGGTTCCCACGCTCGATCGCCTCTATCCGGACGAGTCCGACCCCAAGCAGCTCGCTGCTAAGAAAGAGGCTTACCACCGTCACATGGCGTTCTACAACTGCACCCCGCAGACGAGCGCTTTCATCCTGGGCCTCGCCGCCTCCATGGAGGAGGAGTACGCCAAAGATCCCGAGAACTTCGATCCCGATTCGATCAACGCGGTCAAGACCTCCCTCATGGGTCCGCTTTCCGGCATCGGTGACTCCTTCTTCCAGGGCACCATCCGCGTTATCGCCTTTGGCCTGGGCGTTCAGCTGGCTCAGCAGGGCTCCATCATGGGCCCGATCCTGGCCATGCTCATCTCCATCGTCCCCTCCGTGCTGATCACTTGGTTCGCAGCCAAGATGGGCTATCAGGGCGGCCACGAGTACCTGAGCAAGCTTCAGGGCGGCGACCTCATGGAGAAGCTCATGTATGTCTGCGGCATCGTGGGTCTTATGTCCGTGGGCGGCATGATCGCTACGCTGATCGGTGCCACTACCCCGCTGCAGTTCGCTGAGGGCACCGTCGTGATCCAGGACATCCTGGACGGCATGATGCCCCAGATGATCTCCCTTGGCCTCACCGGCCTTATGTACTGGCTCATCAAGAAGAACGTCAACACCGGTTGGCTTCTCGTGATCGCCATCGTGGGCGGCATCGCCCTCTCCGCGGCCGGCATCCTGGCCTAGTCGCGACCAAGCGTCTAACCGCTTTCCCCGGGGAGCCTGCCTGGCATCCCATACCCCAGGCAGGCTTCCATCCCTATACGTGACAAAGGGCAGTCCCTTTGTCACATCCTCAACGGGCCGGCGACTCGGTCCAAATCACGGTAACCCTGCGTGCGCCCGGCAATGTGGCGCCGCAAAAATCGAAAGGAATGTGTCAGATGTACGAGATCGACCTTAACCTCCCTAAGCAGATCGTCGCTGACGTCCTGTCCAACCACGAGATCCACAGCGTCGCCTTCGTCGGCTGCGGTGCTTCCATGTCCGACCTTTACCCCGCCAAGTACTTCCTGGCCAACAACACGGACAAGCTGAACGTTCAGATCTTCACCGCTAACGAGTTCAACTACGACACGCCCTCCTGGGTCAACGAGCACACCTTCGTGATCACCTGCTCCCTCGGTGGCTCCACGCCCGAGACCGTCGAGGCCAACAAGACCGCCAAGAAGCACAACTGCCCGGTCGTCTCCCTCACCAACAAGGCTGGCTCCGCTCTGACCGTCGACGCCGACCACGTCATCGTTCACGGCTTCCACGCCAACTACGCTGCCAAGTGCGAGAAGCCCGGCTATGCCATCGCTCTTGCTCTCGAGATCCTTCAGCAGACCGAGGGCTATGACCACTACGAGGACATGATCACCGGCCTCACCAACATCTTCGAGCTCTGCGAGAACGCCGCTCAGCACTGCAAGAAGCTCGCCAAGAAGTTCGCCGAGGACTTCAAGGACGACAAGATGATCTACTTCATGGCTTCCGGTGCCTCCGAGAAGATGGCTTATTCTCACGCCGCCTTCCTGTTCACCGAGATGCAGTGGATCGACGCCGCCGCCTACAACACCGGCGAGTACTTCCACGGCCCGTTCGAGGTTTCCACCGAGGGTAAGCCCTACGTCTTCTTCATGTCCGATGGCGCTACCCGTCCGATGGACGCACGCGCCCTCACCTTCCTTGAGCGCATGGGCGCCAAGGTCGCTCTGATCGACTCCAAGGACTACGGCCTGGCTGACGCCGTGCCCGCGAGCGTCATCACCTACTTCAACCCGCTGCTGCACCTCGCCGTTATGCGCGAGTACGGCAACCAGATCGCCGAGGCCCGTCAGCACCCGCTGACCATGCGTCGCTACATGTGGAAGCTTTCCTACTAATCACAAGTAAGTAGACCTTACGGGTTGATTGAAAGGGGATGGGGTTTGCGCCCCGTCCCCTTTTTGCTTTGGGGGCGTGTCTGTCGAGTCATAAAACCCCAGATAAAACCTACCAAAATAAACCTGTCCCTTTTTGGCAGGTGGGAGGAGATGCGTATGATCAAGGCAGTGCTGTTTGACATGGACGGCGTACTGGTCGATACCGAGTGGTTCTACAATCGTCGCCGCGTGGCGTTTATGGAAGAGAAAGGGTTCCACTTTAACGAGATTCCCGATCTTTCGGGGTCTAACGAGCCCGCCATTTGGAAGGCGCTGGTGCCCGACGATATTGAGCTGCGCGAGCGCCTGCGCGTGGAGTACAAGCAGGTCTACAGCCCAGACCACCCCGTTCCGTATGCCGAGCTGCTCAACGAGCAGACGGAGCCGGTGATGCGTGAGCTGCACGAGCGCGGCGTGAAGTGCGCCATCGCGAGCTCGTCCTATCGCGAGTTGATTGACGAGCTGGTGGAGATTGCCGGTATCGCTGACGTGCTGGACTACACCATCAGCGGTCACGAGTGCAGTGCGTTTAAGCCCGACCCCGAGATCTACCTGCGTGCCATGGAGGCGCTGGGGGTGGAGCCTACCGAGTGCCTGGTTATCGAGGACTCGCCTTTGGGCATCGAGGCCGGCAAGCGCTCTGGCGCCCGCGTCCTGGCGCTGCGTCCGCACGAGGGCGTCAACCTGGATCAGTCTGCCGCCGACGTTATCATCGACAGCCTGACCGACATTTTGACCGCTCTGTAGCGTCGATTCACCGCAAGAAGCACGGGTTCAAACGTTTTCTGCGGTGGACTGGCTCAATTTGGTTTCGATTTTGATCTGTTTGGCTTCGATTCGGGCTAAGTGAGTAGACTTTTTGGCGCAGGCCGAGCACAAAACATATCTTCCTTTGTAAAACCGCAGGTCACAGAGGTGGCTATTTTTGCGTATGCTCGGCAGATCGTAAAAAGTCTACTCACTTGTAATTTGGGCCTTTGGTCGTGGGGCTGCTGGTCTCGTTTTGGTTGTCGAGGGAGGGTGAATTGAAGCGCCTCCTCTCGCTCCATGCTACAATCGCGGACATGCCCCACAACTACATCTGCCTTCGAAGGGAGCCTGCGTGGCGAACGCCATCGAACAGCTCACGGACCGAGTGCTCGTGCTCGGCCGCCTCACCATCGTCCGCCGCGCCATTACCGCCGTGGCGGTCACCATTTCTGCCGTTCTCCAGACATTCCTGATCCAGGCGTTCATTCGGCCCGCTGACCTGCTTCCGAGCGGTCTCACCGGCGTCGCGGTCCTGCTCGATCGCGTTACCTCGCTTGGCGGCGTTCATATCGACATCTCGCTCGGCATGCTGGCGCTCAACATCCCCGTGGCGCTCCTATGCTGGAGTGGCATTAGCAAGCGCTTCGTCATCTTCTCGATGATGCAGGTCGTGCTCTCATCGCTGTTCCTCAACATCTTTCACTTCGCGCCGTTTTTGGGCGACAAGATCATGCTCATCATTTTTGGCGGCGTGGTCTCGGGTCTGGGCGCTGCCATCGCGCTCAAGTCCGGCGCATCCACCGGCGGCACCGACTTTATCGCGCTATGGGTTTCCAATCACACGGGCAAGACCATCTGGGGCGTCATCTTTGGTTTCAACTGCTTTATCCTGGCAATCTTTGGCTTTATGTTTGGCTGGGACAAGGCGGCGTACTCCATCGTGTTCCAGTTTATTTCGACCAAGACCATCGACAGTTTCTATCGTCGCTACGACCGCGTGACGCTGCAGATCACGACGCGCAAGGCAGATGAGGTCATGACCGCCTATGTTGACCATTTTCAGCACGGCATTAGCTGCGCCGAGGTCATCGGCGGATACAGCCGCGAAAAGATGTACCTGCTGCACGCCGTTGTCTCGACCTACGAGAGCCAGGACATTATCAAGCTGGTGTGCGACGTTGATCCAGACGCCGTGATCAACGTATTCCACACGCTCAACTTTGTGGGCGGCTGGTGGGGCGGTCATGTCGACGAGCCCATGCCCACGGCCGTACCCGATCCCGACAAGCCCGCGCGCATGGCCAGCAGGCAGGCGCGCCTCTGCGAGCAGGACAGCCTGCAGCAGGATGACGGGAAGTAGGGTTTTGACATTTTGCCGGCCAAGCGCAGCCCATCTGAATGAGCCCCGCGAAAGCCTCGTTGCTTTCGAGGGGCTCTCGTTTGCCCAGATAAAACCTACCAAAATGAAGCTGTCGCTTTTTGGTAGGGAGGGTGTATCGTTTTATCAATATGAGGTAACATGACACTAGACGTTATATACGTATTAGTAATTAAACTATTTTGATAAGAGTGATCAGATATGCCTGCACCCAAAAATGCACCGCTTTACCAGCAGATTTACGACGAAATCAAGGATGCGATCGAGAAAGGTGTTTATGCACCCAAGGAGCGTATTCCGTCCGAGCTTGAGCTAGCCGAGCAGTACGAGGTGAGCCGAATTACGGTGCGCCGCGCCGTCGAGGAGCTGTGCTCTGATGGCTACTTGGTTAAGCAGCAGGGCCGTGGCACCTTTGTTTCCACGCCGCATATCAATCGCCAGTTTCACGCCTCGACGCTGCAGACGTTTACCGCGCTGTGTGCCGGCAACGGCATGAAGGCCGGTGCGCACGTGATCGATCGCCAGATTGTGCCGGCGCGCCAAAACGAGATGGAGTTCTTTGGCCTGCAGAAGGATGCGCTGCTACTGCATATCAAGCGCGTGCGTACGGCCGACGGCGAGCCCATCTTTGAGGAGAACATCTTTGTGCCGTTTGACGCCTACCGTGAACTGTTGACGGCCGATCTTGAGGACAAGTCGATTTTTGCCGAGGTCGAGCGTGTTGGCGGAACGCCGATTGTCTCGGTTGGCTACCGTACGGTCGAGGCCGTTCGCGCCAACGCCGAGCAGGCGGCCGAGTTGGGCATTGCCCCGCACGATCCGCTGCTCAACCTGCGTGCCGGCTTTACCGGTCCCAACGATGAGCCGGTTTTGCTCGGCAAACAGTACTACGTGGGTAGCCGCTACGTCATGGTCATGTAAGTTACGCGGTTTTACCAAACCGCGTAACGGGCCGACGCTGCAAACGCCCCTAAGCGGCAATCTGACGTTCAATCGTCGGTCGCGTACCGAAGTACGCTTCTCTCCTCTTTCACGTCACCTTGCTCGCTTAGGGGCGTTTTCGCTGACTTATGCTTAACCTGCGGGGTTTCCGCGCTTGTCAAGAGATTGCTTATTGGGGACGCTCTTAAACGACTGGTCATTCAGGTGCGTCCCCAGCGACTACCCGCAGAATGAGTGTGGATAATCTCCCGTTTTTGGCTTGGTGACGGGTTCAAAGTGGGAGATTATCCATACTCATCCGGAAAGTGTCCAAAAATCCCACGCTCGTTCCCTTCGGATTGCATCGTCTGTGGCCGGCAGCCGCGCGACGCCGGTCCGCGTGGCGGCGTATAATCGGCGGCAGATGACTTGGACGTTAGGAAACCATGACCGATAGCATGCAGCAGATGGCGCTCGACACGCTCGGCGCCTATTTTGGCTACACCTTGTTTCGCCCGGGACAGGACCGCATGGTCGATGCGATCCTTGCCGGTCGCGATGCGCTGGGTGTTATGCCCACGGGCGCCGGCAAGTCCATTTGCTACCAAGTTCCCGCGCTCATGCTGCCCGGCATCACCTTTGTGGTGAGTCCGCTGCTGTCGCTTATGGAGGACCAGACCCGTGCGTTGCTTGCGGCAGGTGCGCGACCCAGCTATCTCAACTCCAGCCTTACTCCGGCCCAGCAAAATACCGTGCTCAAGCGGGCGCGCGAGGGCCGTTATCAGCTTATGTACGTGGCGCCCGAGCGCCTGCTCGAGCCGCGCTTTTTAGCCTTTGCGCAGGAGGCCGCGGCGGACGGCGGCATTGGCGTGCCGCTCGTGGCCATTGACGAGGCCCACTGCGTGAGCCAATGGGGCCAGGATTTCCGCCCCGCCTACCTGCAGATTCGCGAGTTCATCGATTCCCTGCCGCAGCGCCCCATCGTGGCGGCCTTTACCGCTACGGCGACCGAGCGTGTGCGCGCGGACATTCAGCAGATGCTCGGCCTGCAAAATCCCGCGACGGTGGTGACGGGCTTCGATCGCAAGAACCTCTACTTTGGTTGCGAGGAGATGGGCGACAAGGCCAAGACCGCCTGGGTGCGCGACTATGTGATTGCGCATTCGGGCGAGAGCGGCATCGTGTATTGCTCGACCCGCAAGACGGTCGATGCGCTGGCAGGCGAGCTTGCCGAGGCGCTGGGCCCCAGCGGCATTCGCGTTGGCCGCTACCATGCCGGCATGGGTAACGACGCTCGCCGCCAAAGCCAGCGCGCCTTTATCGACGACGATATCCAGGTGATGGTTGCCACCAACGCCTTTGGTATGGGTATCGACAAGCCCAACGTGCGCTACGTGATTCACAACAACGTGCCCGAGAGCATCGAGGCCTACTACCAGGAGGCGGGCCGCGCCGGCCGCGATGGCGACCCGGCCAGCTGCCACCTGCTGTGGAACGGCAATGATTTTCGCATGCGCCGCTTTCTGATCGACCGCGGCGATGCTGCCGATGAGACGCTCGACGACGAGCAGCGCGCGTGGGCGCTCCAGAATCGATATCGTCTGCTCAACCAGATGGAGGGCTACTGCAATACCACCGGCTGCCTGCGCGAATACATGCTGCGCTACTTTGGCGACGAGGCCGCGGCCGAGCATGCGGCAGCCGCCGCGGGCGGCACCGCCACGGACGAAGCCGAGGGCTGCGGCAACTGCAGCAACTGCCTCACGCAGTTCGAGGTCGAGGACGTCACCGATATGGCCCGCGCTGCCGTGCGCTATGTGGCCACGCGTCCCATGCGTTTTGGCAAGTCGCTGATCGCCGACGTGCTCCACGGCGGCAACACCGAGCGCATTCGCCAGATGCATCTGGACGAGGACCGCGGCTACGGTGAGCTGTCGAGCGAATCGGTCGGGCGCATCAAGGACATCATCGGCCAGCTGTGCGGCCGCGGTTATCTGGCCACCTCGCAGGGGCAGTACCCGGTCGTTGGGCTGGGCCCGCGTGCCGGCGAGGTCGAGGATGAGGCGTTCGCCTTTACCGTTAAGCGTCGCGCGTCCAAGCGCAAGGCCTCGGTCCGCGCCCGCCGCGCGGTGGATCTGCTGCGCGAGGAGGCTGAGCTGGATCAGCGCCCGCGCGTGGGCGACGATGCCGAGCTGTTCGAGCGCCTGCGTGCCTTGCGCAAGGAGATCTCGACCGAGCTGGAGATGGCGCCGTATATGGTCTTTTCCGACAAGGCTCTGCGCGGCCTGTGCCGCCTGCGCCCTCAAACGCGCGAGGAGCTGATCCGGGTCAACGGCATTGGCGAGAAAAAGGCCGACGCCTTTGGCGAGCAGTTTATGGCGGCGATTGAAGAATTTGAGTCCGAGCATGCGCGGGATGGAGCGTAATGATGGCAGCCGATAGCAAGACCGAACGTTCCGAGCGCGCCGAGGTGTCCGCCGTGCCGCTGTACCAGCAGGTTATGGACGACCTAAAGGGCGAGATCGCGCGCGGCGTGTACGCGGCCGGCTCGCGTATTCCTTCCGAGATGGAGCTCGCGAAGTCCTACGGCGTGGGACGCATCACCGTGCGCCGCGCCATCGAGGAGCTGTCGCGCGCGGGGTATCTCAGCCGCCAGCAGGGGAGGGGCACGTTTGTGTGCGCGCCCAAGCTCAAGCGCAAGATTCGCCAGAAGGGTGACGTCCAGAGTTTTACTGAGGGTTGTGCTGCCAACGATATGGTGGCCGGAGCGCGCCTGGTGTCGCGCACGGTGGTTGCGGCGACGCGCGAGGACGCGGCGTTTTTTGGCGTGGAGCCCGGCAGTGAGCTTATCGTGGTCGAGCGCGTGCGCACGGCCGACGGCATCCCCGTCATGCTCGAGAACAACGCCTTTGTGCTCGCCGACCATCCCTACCTGCAGATGCTGGCCGCCGAGGACCTCACCGATAACTCGATCTTTGCGCTCGTTGCCGACCACTCGGGCCGCGCGCCGCTCAAGTCCGACCCCTGTACCGTGGAGATCGTGCTTGCCGATGCCCAGGTGGCCCCGCTGCTGGAGGTGCCGGTCGGCGAGCCTCTCTTTTATATGGAGGCGTATTTTACCGATGCAGACGAGCGCCCCCTGCTGCTCGGGCGCCAAAAGATCGTGGGCTCGCGCTACGTGTTCGACATCTAACATCCACGAATAGAACAATATGGAACAAATTTGCCGCAATGACTTCACCTGCGACAGCTTGCGTGCTATAAATAGGACAACATAGAACGACCGCAGGTACGAGCTGTCGTCGCTCAAAGCCGCCCCACAAGGAGGAACATCAGGATGAACGCACATGATCTGGTTCAGGAAATTATCGAGCGCAAGGGCAAGATTGAGAACGTTTTTTGGATTGCCTGCGGCGGTTCGATGATCGACCTGATGCCGGCCAACGAGCTGCTCAAGCGCGAGGCGACCACGTTTACCTCGACGGTTTACACGGCGCGCGAGTTTTGCCTGATGGCCCCCAAGAGTCTTGGCGAGAAGTCACTCGTCATCGCCTGCAGCCACAGCGGCAATACGCAGGAGGTCGTCGACGGTTGCGAGATGGCGCTGGCAGCCGGTGCCGAGGTCGTGGCCATGACCGACTGCGAGGGCTCCAAGATTGATAACGGCAAGTGGACCACCTGGGTCTACCCTTGGGGCGAGGGCGTGTCGCAGGCCGAGGTGCCGCAGGGCATCGGCGCTCTGATCGCCGCCGAACTGCTCCACCAGCAGGAGGGTTACGAGGCGCTTGCCGACATGTACGCCGGCCTTAAGCAGATGGATGCGCTGCTGCCCGCTGCCCGCGAGAAGGTCAACGCCGAGCTGGGCGATCGCTTTGCCGAGCTCTGCCAGCAGCACGAGTTCTTCTACATCCTGGGATCCGGCCCCAACTTTAGCCAGACCTACGCCATGGCCATCTGCTCGCTCATGGAGATGCAGTGGCAGCACTGCTGCTACATCCACTCCGGCGAGTACTTCCACGGCCCGTTCGAGGCTACCGAGCCCGGCGTGTTCTACTTTGTACAGCTCGGATCGGGTGAGTGCCGCCCCATGGAGGAGCGCGCGCTGGCGTTCCTCAACACGCACACCGATACGGTCATGGTGCTCGACGCACTCGAGTACGGCGTGGGCGACGTGCCTGCCAGCGTGCGTTCGTACCTGGAGCCGATCTTCTTCTACAACATGAGCTGCGAGCTGCGCGCCGCCCGCGGCAAGGTGTTCGACCACAGCCCCGAGGTTCGTCGCTACATGGGCATCGAGCAGTACTAAGTAACGGGAAAACCATTCACTTTCGATTCGCAAGGGCGCTGCGTGAGTCAAAAAAGCGGGCCGCGCCGGGGATTTCCGGCGCGGCCCGCTTAGTATCGCGCTTAGATTCGCAAGGTTGCGGTAGCCAGCGGCCTACTTTGCGTCGTAGGCCTCGGTGTCCCACCAGTCGAGCTGGGCGATGTTGTCGCGGATGTGCTGGCAGCTCTTGTGGAAGCCCTCGAGCTCGTACTCGGAAAGGTCGAGTGTGTAGACCTCCTCGACGCCCTCGGCGCCGATCACGCACGGCAGGGACGTGAAGATGCCCTCCTCGCCATACTGGCCGGTCATGAGCGTGGAGGCGGAAAGCACGGCGTGCTCGTTGTGCAGCACAGCGGCGCAGACGCGCGCGGCGGAGTTGGCGACGGCGTACTCGGTGCACTGTTTGCCCTGGTAGGTTACGTAGCCGCCCTTGCGCGCGAGCTCCTCGACCTCCATGTGGTCAAAGGCGTACTTGTCGGGGTTCTCGGCCTGAAGCTCGTTGAGGCTCTTGCCGGCGATGGTCGCGGCCTTAAAGGCGGCCAGTTGGCTAAAGCCATGCTCGCCAATCATGTAGGCGTCGATGGACTTGGGGCTCACGCCGACCTTCTTGGAGATCTCGGTGCGCAGGCGGGCGGAGTCCAGGCCGCAGCCCGAGCCGATGATCTTCTTGGGATCGTAGCCGGTCAGGTGCCACAGCTCGGTGCACACGACGTCGCAGGGGTTGGAGATGCTCACGAAGATGCCGTCAAAGCCGGCGTCGACGATGCGCTTGGCAAAGGTGCGGGCGGCGTCGGTGGTAAAGAACAGCTCGCCGTCGCGGTTGCTGGCGGCCAGCGCGACCTTGCCGGCGGCGTTGACGATGACGTCGCAGCAGGCCAGCTCCTCGTAGTGGTCGTAGCAGTTGACGATCTTGGTGTTGTACGGGACAAACGAAAGGGAGTCGCGCAGGTCCTGGACCTCGGACGTCACCTTGGCCTCGTTGATATCGCATAGGTACAGCTCATCGGCAATGCCCTGCATGAGCAGGCTGTTGGCGACATGTGCTCCTACGTGGCCCTGGCCGACCACCCCGATCTTACGCGTCTGGTACATATATGTATCCTTTCGGCCGAGTTTTTCGCGTCGAACCATTGTAGCGTCCTGTTGCCACTTTGCTAGGCTAAAGCGCCACAGATTTTGGGACATGCCGTAATCTCTACTTTTGGAGTGATTTGGGCCGCTGACGGCATCGCTGGGCGATGTGCTCGCGCGGATGGGGCCGGTCGTTGTACCATAGCTGCAGCTGACTCGTAAGGAGCATCCATGCCCATTCGCATCCCCGACGCCCTCCCTGCCGCCGCGCAGCTCGAGAGCGAGAACATCTTTGTCATGACCGAGTACCGCGCGCTGCACCAGGACATCCGTCCGCTGCGCGTGCTCATCCTCAACCTCATGCCCACCAAGATCGCCACCGAGACGCAGATCATGCGCAAGCTCTCCAACACGCCGCTGCAGGTGGAGGTGGACCTGCTGCGCACCAAAACGCACGAGGCCACGCACGTGAGCGCCGGCCACCTGGAGACGTTCTACCGCACGTTCGACGACATCCGCGACATCCACTACGACGGCCTGATTATCACGGGCGCGCCCGTGGAGCAGATGCCGTTCGAGGAGGTCGACTACTGGCCCGAGCTCTGCCAGATCATGGATTGGTCCACCACGCACGTGCACTCTACGCTGCACATTTGTTGGGGCGCGCAGGCCGGTCTGTACCATCATTACGGTATCCAGAAGTACGATCTGCCGGCAAAGGCGAGCGGCGTGTTCGAGCATTATCTGGTGAAGCCGCAAAGCCCGCTGGTCCGCGGCTTTGACGACCGTTTCTATGCCGTGCATTCGCGCAACACCGATGTGCGCCGCGAGGACGTGGAGGCCGAGCCGCAGCTTGAGGTCGTGGCCGTGTCCGACGAGGTGGGCCTGTACATCGTCAAGTCGACCGACAGCCGTCGCTTCTTTGTCTTTGGCCATCCCGAGTACGATACCGACACGCTGCGTCTGGAGTACGAGCGCGACGTGAAGCGCGGCCTCAACCCTCAGGTGCCGGCGCATTACTTCCCGAACGACGACCCCACCGCCGAGCCGCGCAACGTCTGGCGCAGCCAGGCTCAGCTGCTCTACACCAACTGGCTCAACTACTACGTCTACCAGACCACGCCCTACGACCTGGCTCGCGCCGGCGAGGAGCACTAGGCCGCTGTCGTGGCTGTGGCTGCGGCGGTTACCGTGGCCGCTACGCGACGAGCGTGGATAATCGGACGCATGTTGAATGAGCGTGGATAATCTCCCACTTTTGGTCGAGGAACAGGCCCAAAGTGGGAGATTTTCCACGCTCGATTTTTCTGCGGCTGTCGTAGGCGGCAGCACCACGCGTCGAGTGTTTACGGACAGCATCGCAAACTGGGTGGTTTCGAGCCACAGCATATTTTCTTTTAAGGAAATCGACGGCTTTTGAGGCATAAAGATGTGGAGACAGGGACCTCTGGACAACCGCTCTACCTGCAGATATAGAGCATTGGCCTAAAACGTCCAAAACCGTCAAGCATTTGGTCAGCTGCTGGACAGCATTTGGTCAGACTTCGCATGAAACCGTCTGGTACGTTGGCGCCGTTCCAAGAGTTTGGAGGCGACATGGCAAACATGACGGCGAATCAAAGACTTGCAGGTCACATTAAGGCATGCGAACAGCAGATGAGCTGCGTGTACGCGCGAACTGCGGCGGAGGCAAAGCAGATTGAGCGACGGGTGGCGGCGGGAAGTCTAGAGGCGGTCATGCCAGGGCTGTATGCGCGTCCGGAATATTGGTCCGAACTCAAGTTTCGACAGCGTTATCTGCATCGGGTGCGGGCCCTTGCGCAAAAGCATCCCGACTGGACGTTTTGCTCCTATACGGCGGCTGTTATCTATGGTCTTTCGGTTTCGCATGCCAATTTGACGCACATCCATATCGCCGCGATGCCGGCGCAATCGACGACGCCGGGCTCTCAGGTCGTTCGCCATCGTTATGCTTATCGAACGCGGGCCAGTCAAATGGATATTGCCGTGACCGATATCGATCAAACGATTACGGATTGCCTGGTCGACGCGTCGTTTGTCGAGGGGCTGATCATTGCGGACTCGGCGCTCCATGAGCAGCTTTTGTCGAAGGAGCACCTTGTTGAGGCAGTCAACAAGCTTGGTTTGAATCGTCGCGGTGTTGTGACGGCGCGCAGGGTTGCGCGGTGTGCCGACGGCTTGTCGGAAAGCGGCGGCGAGTCCAAGGCGCGTGCGCTGATGATCGAGCGCGGCTGGCAGGTTCCGGAGCTGCAAGTTGAGCTGTTCGACCCGGTTGAGCCGGGAAAGCCGTATCGCGTTGACTATCTGTGGCGCGTGGGTGACCGGTTGATTATTGGGGAGTTCGACGGATTCGTTAAAAGCGAGAAGGCGGCGGAGGAGGGCAAGCTCGCAAAGGCGCAATTTGACGAGCGCCAGCGCGAGTCGAGGCTTTCGATGCTCGATAACTGTAAGATTGTGCGCTTGTGCTGGGATGATCTAAGGGACCCGACAAAGCTCGATCGCAAGCTCAAAGTTGCCGGCGTGCCGCGTGCATGTTGAGGCGGTTGCGGGGCGTTAAGCTGCACGAGCGTGGATAATCGGACACACGAGCGCGGAAATCTGGACGCGCGTTGATTGAGCGTGGATTTTCAGACATACGAGCGTGGATTATCGGACGTTTGAATAATGAGCGTGGATAATCTCCCGTTTTTTGCCCCCGAACAGTCCCAAAGTGGGAGTTTTTCCACGCTTATCTTGCGGGTGCGATACAACGACATTTAGGCGCTGACGATGTTGGGCAGCGGCAGGTCGTGGACGTCGGTGGGGACGTGGTCGATGCGCTGTTCGTCAAAGGCGATGCCGACGATTTGACATGCGGGCGAGAGCATGGACAGGTAACGGTCGTAGCAGCCGCCGCCGTAGCCCAGGCGCGCGCCGGTTTGGTCGAAGGCCACGAGCGGCACAACAATCATGTCGAGTGCTTCGGCAGGCACGATGGGGAAGCGGTTGCTGCCGATGTCCGCGGCAGCGAAGGTTCGCGTGGGATGAGTGATAAACGGAGCCGCGGACGCATCGTCGGCGGCAACTGCCCGCATGCACATACGCTGGCCACAAGCTGCGGCTTCGGCTGCCGAGAGCATGCACGGATAGGCTGCGCGCCAGCCGCGCGCGGCGGCCGCAGCGGCAAACGCGGCAGGGTCTGCCTCGGAACCCATCGCGGCATAGACGGCAACGGTGCGCGGCGCCGCGGCATCCAAGCGGCCCAGCAGCTCAACCAGCCGCGTGCAAATGACAGCAGACTTTGCCTTCCGAACATCCAAATCAATCGCATCGCGCCGAGCAATTACCGTCCGCCGCAACTCAGCCTTATCCATCCTAGCCCCCTCCCCCAAACCTACCAAAAAGGGACAGGTTTATTTTGGCAGGTTTTATCTGGGCAAATGTCGAAACCACCACAAAGGTGCCTGTCCCCTTTGTGGTGGTTTTGCTTGCTGTGGCTAGCCCAGCAGGTCGACTACGTTGAAGTTGGCGTTGCTCTTGGCGATGACGTCGCGGCCGCCAAAGACGCAGGTGGGCGACGCGGCTGCGATGCGCGTCACATCGGCGCCGAGCGAGCGCAGCTCACCGGGCGTGGCGGCGAGCATCTGGGCGCGACGCTCCTCGCGCGCGTGCGGATCGAGCCCAGCCAGGTAGGTCGTGTTGCGGCGCTTGGTGAGCGCGTACGGCTTTACCGGTGCGTCCATGCCGCTCACGCAGCTTACGATAAAGCCCTCAAAGGCGGCCTCGTCGGGCTCAAAGCTGCCGAGCCATGCACCTGCGCGTTCCACACGCTCAATCGAGGGGTCGATTGCCGGGTCGCGATAGGTGTAGAAAGCCGTCTGGCGCTCGCCGGCAGCGCGGAATCCGCAGCCGTACGCACCGCCCTTCACGCGGATCTCGTTCCACAGGTAGTCGTAGGAGAGCGCGTTGGCAGCCACGGCCCAGGCTCCCGTCACGTCAATGCCCAGACGGCGCGGGTCGCACGCGCTTGCCGCAAAGCAAATGTCGCTGGGGATGACAAAGGCCTCGTGACGGTCGCGCGGCGTCGGCACCACGAGCGCGTCGCGGCCGGCATCGGCGCCGTCGCCAGCGCCCAGTCCCAGGTCGCCCGCGGCATCCCAGTACGCGTCAAAGTCCTCGTCGCTGCCGGTAAAGCTCGCCAGGCAGCCATCGGCCACAAAGATGCGCTCCGCCAGCTCGGCAAGCTTGGCGCGCAGGCCGTCCAGTCGCTCGTCAAAGTGGTCGAGCAGATCGCGCAGGAACAGGTAGAAGTCCACGCCCGAAAGCTGCTCGCGCACCACGGCCGAAGGCGAGCTGTAACTCATCGCGCGACCCAGCGCCGCCGAGTGACCGTTGTTGATAAAGCCCTGCTCAAGCCCAATGCGAATCTGCGTGAGCACGTCGCGAACGCGGTCGGC
Source organism: Collinsella sp. (assembly GCA_019419625.1). Lineage (GTDB taxonomy): Bacteria > Actinomycetota > Coriobacteriia > Coriobacteriales > Coriobacteriaceae > Collinsella. The sequence goes on from DXZO01000017.1 coordinate 30,979, forward strand.
GTCGGCATCGAGCAAAAGCGTGCTCGACCACACCTCGCGCGGTAGGCTCGCCAGCGCGTCGATCTTTTCGGACAGGGCGCCGGCGCTCACCAGCAGGTAGGGACGTACGCCGTCTACGTCGGGCTGGGTCATGACCTCGGTCGTAAAGCTCAAAAAGCCCAGCTTGCCGGCGAGCAGGTTGTCAAGTTCCTCGGCCGAGTGCTCGCTCGTGGGCAGCTGTTTGAGCAGGCGGCAGAGCAGTGTCACATAGGGTAGGTCCTCAAACGCGACGCAGCTCAGGTCGAAGTACTGCATGGCGTAGGCCAGGCGGTTGGTGGGGATGTTGTGGGTGAGGCACGGGATGGGCGCGGTCGTGTCCACAACGAGCGGCGGCTCGGGGCGCGCTTCGCCAATGTCGGACACGCGCAGGCGCGGCAGCGTGGCCTTGGCCTCGGGCGTGTCCTCGGCCTCCTGCGCGGCACGCAGCGCGGCCGTGCGCTCGACCACGTCGGCCAGCTCGGCATCGGTCATGGCATCGCGCTTGGCTGCCAGCTCGGCGGCCTCGGCACCCTCCGAACCCTCGGCGGCGTCCACCGGCACCAGCTCGACCAGCGCCATATGGTCGTTCTGCAGCACCAGCTCGCGCAGCAGGTCCTCAAAATAGCTGCCGTCCAGCTCGCTACGCAGCTCCTCGTACACCGGGCCGTACTTGAGCGCCAGCGTCGCGGCGTCGTCATCGTAGAGCCAGGTGCTCAGCGCGTCGCACGCAATGGCCACGCCGTCGGCAATGCCGTAGTCGCGCTGGCGCAGGTCGTACTCGTTGCTGCTGATGATGGCTTCCAGGCGCTCGCGCGGAACGCCGTGTTCGCACAGGTCACGGCAGGCGTCCTGGAACACGCGGCGCAGCTCGCGCGCCACGCCGGGCTGCGCGTTTTGCAGCATGATGAGCTCGTAGGGCTGCAGGCTCTCGGCCGCGGTGTAGCTCACCACGTTGCCGCCCAGGTCGGCGGCCAGAATGGCCTTCTTAACCGGCGCTTCGTTGGAGCCCAGCAGCGCCTCGAACAGGATGTCCGCCGCAATCGTGCGCTTGCGGTCGAGCGCGGACCCCAGCACAAGGCCCAGGCCCACCAAGGCATTCTCGGGCGTGGTGGCCATCTCGACGCGCTTGTACTCGCAGGTCACGGGCGCCTGCACGTCCAGCGGATTGGGCGCCAGCGCGGACGGGTCCTCGCCGGCGGTGACGGCGGCGTCCATGCGGCGGCTCGCGGCACTCGGCTGCGACAGATAGCGTTCGTCCAAAAAGGCCAGCGCGCGGTCCACGTCCAGGTCGCCATAGAGCGTGATGTAGGAGTTGGAGGGGTTGTAGTGGCGCGCATGCGTGTCCAGGAACTGCTCGTAGGTGAGCGCGGGAATCGCGCGCGGGTCGCCGCCGCTTTCGTGCGCATAGGCGGTGTCGGGATAGAGCGCGGCGTTGACGGCGTCGTCCAGCACGCTCATGGGGTCGGACAGCGCGCCCTTCATCTCGTTGAACACCACGCCGTTATAGCGCAGCGTGCCCTCGCGCAGGCTCGCGGAGCTGTCGCTGCCCTCGATCTCGACGCTCTCCGGCAGGTCCAGCTCGTAGTGCCAGCCCTCCTGCTCAAAAATGGTGGGCTTGGTATAGATGGCCGGGTTGAACACCGCGTCCAGATACACGTCCATCAGGTTGTACAGATCCTGCTCGTTGGTGGTGGCGACAGGGTAGATGGTCTTGTCGGGGTAGGTCATGGCGTTGAGGAACGTCTGCATGGAGCTCTTGATCAGGTCGACAAACGGCTCCTTGACGGGGAACTTGGCCGACCCGCACAGCACCGAGTGCTCAAGAATATGGAACACGCCGGTAGAATCGGCCGGCGGCGTCTTAAAGCCAATGGCAAAGGCCTTGTTCTCGTCGTCGCACGCCAGGTACAGCAGGCGCGCGCCCGATGCGGCGTGGCGCAGCACGTAGGCGTCCGAGTCGAGCTCGGGCACGGTCTCGCAGCGCTCGACGGCAAAGCCGTGGCAGGTGGTGCCGGGCACCAGCAGTGCGGCGGCAGCGGCGCGCGGGTCGGTTGAGGTGGTGGGCATATGCAGTCTCCTTTGACGCCCCAGCGGGGGCGAATCGAGTCGAATCCTCGAGAGTATACCCATATGGGGCCCTCGACCAATCTGCCGGATGAGCGTGGATTTTCGGACACACGAGCGTGGATTTCCGGACGCATGCCGAATGAGCGTGGATTTTCGGACGAAATCGGCCGTCAAAAGCCCAAAAACCGTCCAAATATCCACGCTCATTTTCCAACCGTCCAATGATCCACGCTCGTGCGTCAACTACGTGTCTCTCACCTCACATTCATTTCTACGACGAGGGATGACTGAGAGACAGACAGAAGATAAAAATCAATCGGCTTATCGGATGCATATACCGCCATCAGATTGAAGCTGTATGCGGAAATGGATGGACTCTACACCGCTTACGCAAAATAACCCCTCGTTTGCTGAAACATTATAGGAAATGGCGTGGAGTGCTAAAAAGTTCTAATACAATATAAGTCATTTATCTATAAGCTGCTGATTCCTTGTAAAGGTATGGTTGATATGGTTGAGGCAAATAGCGTTATCCCCCTGTACAAACAGATTGTTCGTGCGCTTTCTGATTCAATCGCCAACGGCACGTACCGCCCGGGAGACAAGCTTCCGACCGAGGCGGAGCTTATCGAGCAATTTGGCGTGAGCCGAATAACGGTTCGCTCCGCAATTAAAGAAATGGAAGATGCTGGGCTTGTTGAGAGGGCCCGCGGCAAGGGCACGTTCGTTTCGTCGGACACGCAGATGTATGCCGCGGACGACCGTGAGAGCTTTACCCATTCGTGCCAGCTTGCGGGCAAACAGGCGTCTACCAGGGTTCTCGAAATGGGCTGGGACTTCCCAAGTCTGCGAGACGCGAAGTTCCTGGGCGTAGACGATACCCAAAAGGTATTGCGTAGCCGTCGTCTGCGCCTTGTGGATGGCAAGCCCACGATGCTGGAAACCAATAGCTATTCCGCTGCGCTTTCTTTTTTGGAGCATGAGTCCCTCGATGATTCGCTGATGGCGGTACTCGATCGCCAGGGGATCAAGATGGGTCCCAACACGCGTACGCTCGAGGTCTGCTATGCGAGCGAGCTCGAGGCGGCATACCTTAACGTGGAGCTGGACTCTTCGCTGCTTCTGTTTGTCGATAGACGTTATGCCTCAAGTGGCGAGCCGCTTTTCATCTCTCGTCAGGTGTACTGCACCGAGCGACTGAAGTTCTATTTGTAAATTAGAGATAGATTGGTCGATTTACCGACCAATTGTTACCGTTCGCGGATTTGGAAAATAGACACACCACGTAGGGTAGATTGCTAATATACTTTGTTATGACAATATAGTACATCCTATTGGTATTGGAGAACTATGAATAAGATATTGCTAGCGAGTCATGGTTATCTCGCCCAAGGCATGAAAAGCTCTCTGGAGATTCTGATGGGCACCAACGACCGAATCGAGTGCCTGTGCGCCTATGTCGATGACGATTCAAGGGACGTCGCGGCGTTGATTGATGCATGGATGGAGACGAGGGACCCTGCCGACTCTTGGTTTGTCGTGACTGACATCTTTGGCGGCTCTGTAAACAACGAATTCATTCAGAGGCAGACTGCCGGATCGTTTACGTTGATCGCCGGAATGAACTTGCCGCTGCTGGTGGAAATGGTTACACAGCTGGACTCTCTGGATGCGGACAAGGCCAAAGCCGCGGTCGAGGGATCGCGTTCGTTTATTCAGCTTTGCGAGGCGGCGGACATGCTTGCCGGCGCCGAGGAAGAAGATTTCTAGTTAGTTCTGGTTCGAGCCCTAGCTAGGGGTCGCACCTGTCATTCCCTTTATCACGTGCGGAGATGATAACGATGATTAAGCTTACGAGAGTTGATTACCGACTGATTCACGGCCAAGTTGCCATGTCCTGGACTCACGCTTTGGATGTAGATTGCATTCTGCTCGCCAGCGATGCTGTGGCAAAAGACGACATGAGGAAGGCGGCCTTGAGGCTCGCCCGCCCCAGCGGCGTTAAACTCGTCATCAAGGATGTTGACGCTGCTATCGAGGCGCTCAACAGCGGCGTTACCGACAAGTATTCGCTGTTTATCATCGCTGAGACGATTGAAGATGTCTATCGTCTCGCTAAGGGTTGCAAAGACATCAAAGAGATCAATCTGGGTGGAACCCGAAAGACCCCCGAGACCACGCTTCATCCGACCCCTGCAATCTTCGCGACCGAGAAAGATGCCGAGCATATCCAAGAACTCCTGGGCGATGGCGTGGCCATCGAAATCCGTCAGGTTCCCAATGACGCTAAGGTGTTTGCCAAGGACGTTTTCTAGCCGGAAACACGTTGATGCTCGGCATTTATTGAACCAATGCTCTATGCCTATGCCCGTCGATCATTTGATCGGCGGGCTTTTTATTAAAGAAAAATCAAAAAAATCTGAAATAGTTCTTGCATAGTTAGTTATATAAAGTATTATAACGTCATGGGATGAATGAAGGGTTCATCCAAGTGAGTTAGGAGTAAGGGATGTTCAATTTCGATGAGCCTCGTTACGAGAAGGTTGTGAGCGATGCCCTCGCTCTCCGTCCTCAGATTGAGGCTGCCGTGGACGAGGTCTGCGAGCAGGGTTATTCCAACATCTTCTTCATCGGCTGCGGCGGCACCTGGGCCCACACGCTCCCGATGAAGTATTGGGTCGAGACCACCACGGCCGACGTCGACGTCCACTGCGAGATCGCCGCCGAGTTCCTCGCGTGCCCGCCCAAGACCTTCAACAAGGATTCGGTCTGCGTCTTCTCCACCCGTACCGGCACCACCCCCGAGATCATTGAGGCTGCCAAGTTCTGCCAGGAGCAGGGCGCCCGCACGCTGATGTATGTCTCCAACGACAACACCCCGGCCACCGAGTACGCCGATTACAAGTTCTTCAGCTTCGCCGAGGACGACGTCCTGTGCGAGGCCATTTACACCTACCAGATCACGCTGGTTGCCCGCTTCCTCAAGAACGCCGGCGCCTTCCCCAAGTACGACACCTTCATGGAGGAGTTCGGCAACATCGCTCCGTACCTCATCAAGGCCAAGGACGCTCAGGACGAGCGCTGCGCCGCCATGGCCGAAGACTTCAAGGACACCGACTACCACATGGTGATTGGTTCCGGCATGCTCTGGGGTGAGGCCTACGACTACGCCATGTGCATTCTCGAGGAGATGCAGTGGATCAAGACCAAGTCTATCCACGCCGCCGAGTTCTTCCACGGCACCATCGAGCTGTGCGAGGAGGGCACGAGCCTCATCATGCTCTACGGCGAGGACGACACCCGTAAGCTCATGGACCGCGTGGACAACTTCACTCACATGCTCGCCGACGAGAAGGGCGTCAACGTCCGCGTGAACAAGTTTGACACCGCCGAGGTCGAGCTGCCGTTCAGCGACCCCGAGTTCCGCAAGATCGTCTCCCCGATGGTCACCTACACCATCACCGAGCGTCTGAGCTGCCATCTCGAGCATGTCCGTAACCACCCGCTCACCACGCGTCGTTACTATCACCAGATGAACTACTAATCCTCTCAAATTGCTGCGGTTGTCTGCAGGCGAGCTGTGCAGAATGCCTCGCCTGCAGACCTATTTCTGGGGTTGATCGAAATGGTTGTCCAGTATCTTCTGGTTGCACTGGTCGCATTATTGCGTCCATGGACGAGCAATTATTTGGCATTACGATGCTTGGCCGTCCGCTGTTTACGAGCCTGTTTGTCGGCTTGATCCTTGGCGATGTCCAGCAGGGCGTTATCGTCGGCGCTGCTTTGGAGTCCATGTTCATGGGCGCCATCATGGTCGGCGCGGCGGTTCCTCCCGAGGTCTATGCCTCCGGCGTGCTTGGCTGCGCGTTTGCCGTCATTACGGGTACGGGCACGGCAACTGCCGTCGCGCTCGCCCTTCCCGTCTCCGTCTTCCTTCAGGTGTGGCGCAACTTCTGCTACGCCGTTCCGGGTGCCTTTGCCTGCAAGAAGATTGAGACCGCTCTGGCAAATCGCGATCTTGCCAAGGCGAATCTGTACCATCTGACTATCGTGCCGCTGTCGATTGGCATTCCGTCTGCACTGCTGGTGTTTGGCTCGCTGTTCTTTGGTGCCGACCTCATCAACAATGCGCTCAACGCGATTCCGCAGTTTGTGATGGACGGCCTCAACGTTGCATCCGGCGTCATGGTCTGCATCGGCTTCGCACTCCTTATCAGGACCATGGGCGATAACAAGCTTCTTCCCTGGCTGTTCTTGGGATTCATTATGGTCATCTACCTCAAGATGGACGTTATCGGCGTCGCCGCAGCTGCCATTTGCGTCGCGCTGCTCCTGGCCTTCCGCGAGGGCTCGTCCGGTCCGCAGACGGTTGCTGCAGATGAAGAGGAGGACTTCTAATGGCTACCCAGAACACCGACCTCAAAGAGGCCAAGAAGGACGCGATTATGACCCCCGATATGTATCGGAGCATGTTCCTTCGCCAGTTTACGAGCCAGTGCTCGCAGTCGTACGACAAGATGATGGCAATGGGCTTTATGTACACCATCCAGAAGCCCCTGCGAAAGATCTATCCCAACGACGAAGATTACTATGCGGCGCTCGATCGCCATACCGAGTTCTTTAACATCACGCCTCATGTGCTTCCGTTTGTAGCCGGCCTAACGGTTTCGATGGAAGAGCAGGCGGCTGCCGATAAGAACTTCGACACGTCCTCGATTAACGCCATGAAGGTCGGCCTCATGGGACCGCTTTCCGGCATCGGCGATTCGTTCTACTGGGGTACGTTCCGCGTGGTTGCCGCCGGCATTGGTATTGGCATCGCTTCGACGGGCAACCCGCTCGGCCCCATCGTGTACGCGCTCATCTACTCCGTGATTAACTTTGCAACGCGTATCGTCGCCGCCCATCTGGGTTACGACTTGGGAACCAAGTTTTTGCAGCAGTCCGAAGAGAGCAACCTTATGTCTCGCATGACGCATGCTGCCGGTGTCCTCGGAATGACCGTTATCGGCGCCATGATTGCGGCACAGGTCTCGCTGTCCACGGCTTTGACCTTTGACGTGGGTGGTTCGGAGATTGTCCTGCAGGATCTGTTCGATTCGATCTTCCCCGGTCTGCTGCCCTTGCTGGCAACGTTCGCTTGCGTTGCCCTCTATAAAAAGGGCGTCAAGACCATTTGGATCATCTTGGGCATCTTCGCGATCTGCATCATCGGAACGGGCTTGGGAGTGTTCGCGGCGGCATAAAGCCAACGGCAACAAATGGCATTAGGTGGCACCGGGCCGGGATTGTCTTCCCGACCCGGTGCCACTGCTATTCGCCGACTTTGGCATTGATATCTGTGGTGCCATCCATCAAGAACAGCCTAAGAACCAGCTTGATGACATTTCCCGGTTTGACTTCAGCCGTGCCAAAGACGCTGCGCTCGGCGAGCTCGCTGCAGTATGCGTAGATATCGCGGATAAGGTCCGCGCCCGAAAGCGTAAACATGTAGCCTGCGTCCGAAAGCGCATTGGGCGCGGCGGGCAATTTGGTCATGCGACAAAAGGTCAACAGGTCGGGCGCCATAGCGTCTTGGTAGCCAAGATGGCCGCCGTCTTCTTGTGCGGCGAGTTCCAGCTGGCGTACTCGATCCAGCGCCGCCGCTAACACAAAGCTCGGTGTAGGCGCATTGACGTCCTGAGTGGTCGCCACAAGCCTGCCCGCCGCCTGCGTGACAAGCCAGGCGACCTCGCGCTGGCAACGCACGGCCTTGCGCGTAACCGGCTTGATGGACGAAGAAGAAACGCTCCCCTTAGGCGGATTCGAAGCAGCCATAAGACCCTCCCATGAACAATCCGGCCCAACAAGCCCGGATGAAACACGTGCTACATCAGTATACAGGGGAGTGGGGTAGCGGGGTACAAGCGCGCCAGCGGCAAACCGAGAGCATCAACAATGTGCCTCCGCTCTATTTGGACGATGGTACGTGGGTCATTAAGTACTCGGTTCAAGCGCCGGGTACCGTTGGTTTTCGAGACCAGAATTACAACCGTAAAATGCTCAACTGCATGGAATGTGACGTCCCAGCCGGAGTCATATTTGCAACCGAGGTGGGCTATAAGGTGCTCGGCCTTGCGTTTGTTGAGCGGTTCGAGCCCGAAAACGGATGGTTTGTTCTGCACGGTCCTGTTCATAAAGGCGGACCGGACCCTCGTTTTGCGCCCGACATGAGTTATCTGAAGCACATACCCGTCGATATTGAGTTTGCCGGACAGGGTGCGACCGACGATGAAATTTGGCTTTGGCGGTCTTTTACGATCGTGCTGTTTGATCGGATCGCGTGGCGATGCAATCTCGCGCACGCCTGCCGGTGCATGCTCTTCCTGATTTGTATAGCGAGAGGGGAGCGAACGTGAGCTGGCGAGGCGATATTGCGATGGGGAAGTACGGAAAACTGCCGTGCGCCCTTATAGACAACAAAATGTTTCCGAGCGTAGAAGTTGATTGCGGGTCGTTTGTCGTCGCCTGTCCTTGCTGCGGCTCGCAAATACCGTGCCTCGACATTCGGTTCATCGATGCGCGCGACAGACTTAGCGACGAAGTGAGAAAACGGACAGGCGTTCATATGCCGGTGTATCAGGAGAAATGCCCTGTTTGTGGCCTCGATATCGTGTATGACGCCGGCGACGAGGGATAGGTGATGCGGAGGAGCTGGCTGTGAAGGCATCTCTGTCCCTATAAATAAACCCCCTCACCGAGTTGCCTGTGAAACTCGGCGTGATGGTCGCGTGCCCAGGTAAAGAGCGCCTGGTCAAAGTCGGTGCGCGTGGCCGGGACGCCAAAGACGCCGGCAACTTCGACGCGTACAAACTCCAGTGCCGGCAGCTTGTTGATGGCAGTGAGGGCAAACGGGGACGAGGGCTCCTCGAACAGATAGCGGCTGCCTTGCAGCGCGTCGCAACTGGTGCACGTGTTGCCGAGCGACGGGGCTTTGGAGGCTCGCGCGCCTACGGGCTTGTAGCCGCAGCGCTTAGAAAGATAGTCGCGGATCTCGCCCGGCACGCAGCCAAGAGCGGGCACGATGGCGAGTGCGTTGGCGTTGGCCGTGTCGATGGTAATGTGCCCGGCTTCGTTGGGCGCGTGCGCGATGGCGATGCCCTTGTCGTCATCGGTTCGATAGGGAATGCCGAAGGCCGCGACCGAGGTCTCTTTGTGACACTTCCAGCACTCGCGCTTGCCCAGTACTAGATATATATACGGCGCTGAGGGGTCGGATCGGTCAACACCGGGCAGCCACTCGGCAAAAGGCTCGGGGTTGACGCCGCTGGGTACATACCAGATCTTCTTGGTCCGGTCCCATTTGGCGCCCAGCGCCTTGGCTTCTTCTTTGTGCGAAAAGGGGACATCGAGCTCGGTGCGCATGGCGGCTCCTTGGTGCTGCAGGTGCGAGTGGCTCAAGGATACCGCAGGGCGCAGACATCGCGGCGTTTTGTTGAGAAGTTGCGGCGCGGACTGCTTGGTTACGCCGTTAGATAAATTGGCAAGTAGATGGTCGGCTTTTGACCAGTTGGGCGGTTGGAGCAGCTTGCGGCGCAGTTTTGTGCCTGGCTATTGTTGATGTTGGGGTATTGAATATATTTGGCTGCCATTCGTCAGGTGAATTGATGTTACGTTGCGATGACGGTTGGAACTGCCAGCGGATTTAGCGACATAAAACAAAACAGCCCAAAGGACATAGCCTCTGGGCTGCGAACATTTGGTGGGCGTTAGAAGATTTGAACTTCTGACCTCTTCCGTGTCAGGGAAGCGCTCTCCCCCTGAGCTAAACGCCCGATCAAGGGTGCGCAAGCGCGCAAGGGATAATATAACGGAGCCTGAACTCGGTGGCAAGAACATTTTTAAAAATCGCTTACATTGTGGAATTCGGGGGCTTTGTCATATCCATTTCAAAAGAGCCTGCTGCCGCGATTTGACTGTCGCATCATGCAAGGCCATTGCGGTATCGAGCTATGGAAAGACGTCTGCGGAATTGTCCTACCGATAAGCGGACAAGCCTTCGGCTGGTGCCTTCGCCGTGGTAAGGTAAGCCGAATTGTTTCCAGGCTGCTTCGAGGGAATGGAATGAGCAAAGAGCGTGTCGAGCAGGTCGAAGGCGCAGGGGCTTCGGTGCCGATGACCGATATATCGAACATTGATGTGCCCGAGGGCACCGATGAGCTCAGCCGCAACACCCGTCGCGCCTGGCGCGACCGTCTCAACGACGCCCAGACGCGCAAGATGATCACGGGCGTTTTAGCCACGCTGGTGGGCGGTTCGTTTTGGGGTTTCTCGGGTACCAGCGCGAGTTTTTTGTTCGATACCTACCATGTCGATACGCTGTGGCTTATGAGCATACGGCAGATTCTCGCCGGCCTGCTCTTTATGGCTGTGGTCGTCACGCGCGACCGCGCACGTCTGGTCAAGCTTTGGACGACGCCCGCTGATCGCAAGCAGCTGCTGCTCTTTACCGCTTTTGGCCTGCTCTTTAACCAGTTTTGTTATCTTTCGGCCGTGCGCTTGACCAATGCCGGAACTGCGACGGTGCTCCAGTGCCTGCAGCTCGTTATCATCATGGGCTACACCTGCGTGATCGACCATCGCATGCCTCGCGTGCGTGAGGCCGTTGGCATTGGGTTGGCCCTGGGCGGCACCTTTTTAATCGCTACCGGCGGCGACCCAACCAGCCTGAATATCTCGCCGCTTGGCCTGGCAGCAGGTCTTATGTGTGCGGTTAGCGCCGCCTGTATGGCGGTGATTCCCGCCAAGATTCTGTCCGAATACGGCAGCCCTATTGTTACGGGCTCGGCTATGCTTACGGCGGGTGTCGTTTCGAGCGTCTTTGTGCAGCCGTGGGCTCATATGCCGGCCCTCGATACGGCTGCCGTCGAAGCGCTCGCGGTGTTTGTGATCGTTGGCTCTTTCCTGGCGTATATGCTCTATATGCAGGGCGTCAAGGATATTGGCTCCGTACGTGCGAGCCTCATTGGAACTGTGGAGCCGGTCTCGGCAACCATTACCAGCGCCGTTATGCTGGGCACGGTGTTTCTGCCGACCGACCTTATCGGCTTTGTCATGATCATCGTGATGATGTTCCTCACGGTGTAGCTGGCGCCGCCGCCAAGACAGAAAAGGTGTTGTGCCGCATTTTCGCCAATTGACGTCCGTGTCTGGAGTTTAGCTGTCGATGCTCAAAATGCCATAAACTTGTAACGTTATGGATTTTTTCATTGCGACTCAATTGCGAGGATTTCTTTATGGCTGGTAATCACTTTAAGGGCAGCGATAGCGGCCGTCCTGCAGTTCCGCCGCGTCCGAACGGGGCTGGTAAGGCCGGCACGCCGGGCGGCGCTGGACAGGGCGGTTCCGGTAAGCGCGTGTCCCCGGGCGAGACGGCGATGTTTACCGCTCTGTACGAGCAGTCTCAAAAGGCAAAAAAGACCGGCCGTGCAAGAGGGAATGTCTTTGCGGACGGTGCAACCTCCACGTCGCAGCCGAGTGGGGCTCCTTCGGTACCTGCGAACAACGCAGGTGCTGCCAACGCCGCGAATGCTGCCGGCAACGTTAATGCCGGCAAGGCCGCCAACAATACTCCTTCTGCCGGTGGCGCGGGGCTTACGGGTAACCTCGGCACGATTTACACCGGCGCCTCCGAGACTGGCACGTTCGCCCGCCTGGATGATAGCGGTGCCGAGTTTGCGGGCTCGGGTTCCAAGGAAGATTATTACGATTTTGGCTTGAACTACGGTAGCGACGCTTCGTCGAGTTCGACCTCTGACGGTCTGGTCCGTCATCGCCATCGCAAGGGCGAGCGCAAAAAGCGTCACACCGGCGCCATTATTGCCGCTGTAGCCGCGGTGCTTCTCGTTGCGCTTGGCGCAAGCGGCTTTATGCTGCTTAGCTCGGCAAAAACCGTGAAGAGCCAGGCAAAGGAAACTGTCGAGATCGTCGGCGGCCTTAAGGACAAGGTCACGTCGGGCGATTTTTCGACCCTGCCCGACGATGCGAAAAAGATCGACGAGCTCTGCAGCAGCATGAAGAAGGAGACCTCGAGCCCGGTGTGGACGATGGCCTCGTTCATTCCGGTGTACGGCGGCGACATTAATGCCGCCCGCACCATGGTCGACGCTCTGTCCGATGTTTCGAGCGGCGCGCTGGTCCCCATGGCCGATAATCTCGCTCAGGCAACGCCCGGCAAGCTGTTCCAGGACGGGACAATCAACGTGTCCGCGCTGCAGGCGGTCGCCGATTCGCTCTCCGATAGCTCGAAGGCGTTCAAGAGCGCCAACGAGAAGGTCCAGGGCATTGGCGATACTCATATTTCCCAGGTGACCGAGCTGGTCGATAAGGCAAAGGACGGCTTTGCCACCCTGAACGGTGCGGTCGACGCGGCGGAGAAAGTCGCCCCCGTTCTGCCCCAGATGCTCGGCGCCAACGGCCAGACGCGCAACTACCTTGTGTATGCCATGAACAACGTCGAGATTCGTGCTTGCGGCGGTTTTGGTGGTTCGCAAGGTTTGATTTCAGTTACCGATGGCCAGATGTCGATCGGTGACTTTGTTCCATGTATTGCGCGCAGCAAAGAGGAAGCGGTTGAGAGCGTCGACGAAGAGGATGAGACGCTGTTCGGCAACCACAGTAACCTGTATAACTCGGGCAATACCTATTCACCCGATTGGCCCCGCAACTCGCAGCGTGTCGCCGCGCTGTGGAAGTCCCAGTATGGGCAGGACGTTGATGGCGTCATCGGTATCGACCCGGTGTTCCTGCAGTATCTGCTGGGCCTGGTCGGTAACGTGTCGCTGCCCGACGGAACGGTTGTCGACGGCACCAACGCCGCAAAGGTCCTCATGCACGATGTGTACTGGAACTATCCGGTCGAGGAATCGGACGGCATCTTTGCGGCTGTTGCCAGCGCCGCCTTCGACAAGATTCTCGGTGGCATCGGTGACGTCGACGTTACGAAGCTTGTCGGTGCATTCGAGCGCGGTGCCGAAGAGGGCCGTCTGATTGCTTGGATGAGAAACGATGATGAGCAGAATGCCATCAAGGAGACAGGCATTGACGCTTCGCTGCCCGATCCGGATGATCCGGGTGCCGATCCCGTTGCCGGCGTTTACTTTAACAACCTGAGCTTCTCCAAGCTCGACTGGTATCTGAACGCTGACACGCAGATTGGCCAGGGCGTGAAGAACGGCGACGGCACGTGCTCCTATCGCATCACCGTTACCCTGACGAACATCATGACGCAGGAGGAGGCTGGCAAGCTGCCCGACTACGTTGCGGCGAGCGCACCCGATGCCGCGCGTGACGACGAACGCCTGAATGTCTCAGTGTTTGCCCCGACGGGCGGCAACATCAGTGACCTTACGGTTGAGGGCACCCAGTTTGGTCTTGGCGCCGCTACGTGGCATGGAATCCCCTTCTATTCGGGCACAGTTGACCTGCATGCTGGCGAGACGACGACGATCACGTATACGCTGACCACGTCGGCCGAGGCGGGGGACAAGCCACTTACGCTGCGTCAGACTCCTACATGCCAGGCGGCTCGCGACAGCGCGTCGGCGTAGGGTTTTTCTGGTAGCGCAGATAATCGAGTACCATTTTGGGGCGGACAGGCAATCTGTTCGCCCCTATTTTGTAAGGAGAGCGCATGAAGTACTTTGGCACCGATGGCTTTCGCGGTGAGGCCAACGTTGGGCTGACGGTAGAGCACGCTTATAAGATCGGCCGCTTTGTGGGCTGGTATTACGGTGCCAACTGCGGGACCAAGGCACGCGTGATCGTGGGCAAGGACACGCGTCGCTCGAGCTATATGTTCGAGGCGGCGCTGGTGAGCGGCTTGGTCGCGAGCGGCGCGGACGCCTACATGCTGCACGTGATCCCGACTCCGGGCGTGGCACATCAGACCGTGGAGGGCTGCTTCGATTGCGGCATCATGATCAGCGCGAGCCACAACCCGTTTTGCGATAACGGCATTAAGCTCGTCAACAGCGACGGCTTTAAGATGGACGAGGACGTGCTGGAGCTCATCGAGGACTATATCGATGGCAAGAGCGAGGTGCCGCTGGCCACGGGCAACCATATCGGTGCCACGGTGGACTACATGCAGGGCCGCAACCGCTATATTGCCTCGCTCATCGCAAGCGCGAACTTTTCGCTACAGGGCGTCAAGATCGGTCTCGACTGCGCCAACGGCTCGGCATCCTCGGTGGCCAAGCCGGTGTTCGACGCGCTGGGCGCCGATGTGCGCGTGATTAACGCCGCGCCCGATGGCTTTAACATCAACGTCGATTGCGGCTCCACGCATATGGAGCGCCTGCAGCGCCACGTGGTGGAGCAGGGCCTGGACGTGGGCTTTGCCTACGACGGCGATGCCGACCGCTGCCTGGCCGTGGACGAGCGCGGCCGCGTGGTCGATGGCGACCAGATTCTGTACGTGTGCGGCGTGTACCTGAACAAGCACGGTCGCCTTTCGGGCGGTACCGTGGTGCCGACAATCGCCAGCAACTTTGGCCTGATCAAGTCGCTGGAGCTTGCCGGTCTGAGCGCCGTGACCAGCGGCGTGGGCGACCGTCACGTGTATGCAAAGATGCGCGAGGGCGGCTACAGCCTGGGTGGAGAGCAGACGGGCCACACGATCTTTGGCGATATCGAGCGCACGGGCGACGGCATTATGACCTCGCTGCGTGTGATGGAAGTGATTCGTGCCGAGCGCGAGACGCTCTCGCAGCTCACGGCTCCGTGCAAACTGCTGCCGCAGGCGCAGGTTGCCGTGCGCGTGGCCGACAAGGATGCCGCGCTCGAGAACATGGGCGTGCAGAACGCGATCGCCGAGGCCGAGGCCGCGCTGGCGGGCGAGGGCCGCGTGCTCGTGCGTAAGAGCGGAACCGAGTCGGTGATTCGCGTGCTGGCTGAGGCTCCGGACCAATCGGCCGCCGACGCCGCCATGAAGCGCATCGCCGCCGCACTGGAGGCTCTGTAGTTACGCGGTTTTACCAAACCGCGTAACTACTCGACGCTGCAAACGGCCCCAAGTGCCGGGTCTCTGGCTTAGATGAAAAAAAGGGGGCGCCGCGGATAGATTCTGCGGCGCCCCCTTTGCGTTGGCGTGTTGCCTAAGCTTTACAGCTCGTAGAGCGTGGTGAACTTGTCCTGCAGGTAGCTGCAGTAGTAGCGGGCATCGAATGCCATGCCGCACGCGCCCTTGATGAGCTCCGGCGCGTCCTTGGCGCGACCCCACTGCCAAATGTGCTCGCCCAGCCAGGCGCGGACGGGTGTCAGATCGCCGCTCGCGCAGGCGCCGTTGAGGTCGACGCCGTCGCGGCACATGGCCGGCACAAACATGGCGTCGTAGGCGCTGCCCAGCGCATAGGTGGGGAAGTAGCCAAACGAGCCGCCGCTCCAGTGCGTATCCTGCAGGCAGCCGTGCGTGTCGTCGGGAACGGGAATGCCAAGGTACTCGTCCATAAAGCGGTTCCAAAGCGCGGGGATATCCTTGGCCGTGGCCTCGCCGGCAAACAGCATGCGCTCGATCTGGTAGCGCACCATAATATGCAGCGGGTAGGTGAGCTCGTCGGCCTCGGTGCGGATCAGCGACGGCTGCGCGATGTTCACGGCGCGGTAGAGCGTGTCCTCGTCGACGTCGCCGTAGACCTCGGGCGCGTGGCGGCGCAGCACCTCGAGCAGCGGTCCCATAAAGGCACGGCTGCGGCCAACGGTGTTCTCAAAGAAGCGGCTCTGGCTCTCGTGGATGCCCATGGAGGTGCCGCCCTCCAGGCACGTGCGCGCGTAAGCGGGGTTCACGCCCAGCTCGTACATGGTGTGACCGGCCTCGTGGATGATGCTGTAGACGTTGGAGATGCAATCGTCCTCGTAGATGTGCGTGGCGATGCGTGCGTCGCCCACCGAGAAGCCCTCGCTAAACGGATGCTCGGTAAAGGCAAGCGTGGTGTCGTCCAGGTCCAGGCCGACGAGCTTCATGAGGTCGAAGCTCATGGCGCGCTGGGCGGCCTCGGGCACGCGGGCGTGCAAAAAGTCTGCAGCGGGCTGCTGGCCGCGCTCGCCGATGGCGTGCACGAGCGGCACAACCGTGGCCTTGACCTCGTCGCAAAACGCGTCGAAGCTCTTGGTGGAAAGGCCGCGCTCGTACTGGTCGAGCCAAACGTCATATGGGTCGCGCTTGGGGTCCATGAGCTCGGCCTGATGCTTAAGTTGGGCGACGATTCTATCCACATAGGGCTCAAAGCTCGCCCAGTCATTGGCCGTCTTGGCCTTGTGCCACACGGCATCGGCCTCGCAGGTGAGCCTGGTCCAGGCCTCGGCCTCCTCGGTGGGGATGGCGCTTGCCTCGCGCTGGTCGCGGCCGAGTACGCGAATCTCGTCGAGCAGCTGCGGGTCGTCGATCTTGCCGCCGGCGACGGTCTCGCGTGCGAGAGAGCGCACGAGCTCAACGGACTTTTTGCTGGTCAGGAGTTTGTGATGTTCGCCGGCAAGGGTGCCCATGGCATCGGTGCGCGCTGCGGCGCCGTTGGCGGGGGCAATGGTCGCGCCGTCAAACTCGGCAATCTTGAGCAGGTACTCGCGGGTCCACAGCTTGCCCTCGAGCTTGCGGAGCTTCTTGACGGCCTTATCGACCTTCATGCCTTTGGGCGTCTTGTCCGCTGCGGGCTTGACCATCTTATCCTTGTTCTTTCCCATACCGTATCCTTAATCTCGCAGGTCGCCCGTCGCATGCGGCGACGCGGCCAGTTTGCACAGCTACTTGCCTTGTACCCAGCGCGAACAAAACGGAACGCGGCGATGCACACGCAGAATGTGTTATCCTATAGCCCAATGCGTTGACGGAGAGGGTTTTGCCCGCCGCGTCGCCGGCAAGAGAGGGAAGGTCATGGGCTGCAAGCCTTCCTGCGGTGACAAGGGCTAAGCGTTCACTCCCGAGCAGCAACCTCAACGGGCGCGCGGCCAGCGGCGGCGAAGCCCCAGTAGGGAAGCCGTGAGCCTCGCGATAAGGGGCAAAGAGTGGGCGCGGCGGGCCAGACATCCGCCGGGTCAAACAAGGTGGTACCGCGGAATTCAACCGTCCTTGGGCAATGCACATGCCCGAGGACGGTTTTTTGTTACCGAACCGGGCCGCGTTTTCGCAACGCCAGGCGGCGGCAGTCGTCCCGGCGAGTGGGGAGCGCGAGAGACGAAAGGGAAGACATGAGTCTGATTGATGATCTGGTCAAACTCGAGGAAGAGGCCAAGGAGCTCGTCGCAAGCGCCGATGACGCCGCCAAGCTCGAGGCTGCACGCGTTGAGCTGCTCGGTCGCAAGGGCCGCATCACCGGCCTGATGCGCATGATGGGCAAGCTCGCCCCCGAGGATCGTCCCGTGATGGGCAAGCGCGCCAACGAGATGCGCCAGCTGATCGAGGGCATGCTCGACGAGCGTACCACCGAGATGAAGGCCGCCGCCCTCAAGCACGCACTCGAGCACGAGGCCGTCGACATCACGCTGCCGGGTATCCGTCCGCAGATCGGTCACCAGCACCTGATCAAGCAGATCATCGAGGAGGCCGAGGACATCTTCTGCGGCATCGGCTACACCGTCGAGTCCGGCCCCATGGTCGACACCTCCTACTACAACTTCACCGCGCTCAACGCCCCCATGGATCACCCGAGCCGCTCGGCACGCGACACCTTCTACGTGGTCGACAACAACCCCGGCAGCGTCGCGCACCCTGAGGCTCACGCCCACGGCGAGTCCGACGTGCTGCTGCGCACCCAGACTTCGGGCGTGCAGATCCACACCATGGAGTCGCAAAAGCCGCCCATCTACATGATCTGCCCGGGCACCGTCTATCGTCCCGACACGGCCGACGCCTGCCACCTGCCGCAGTTCAACCAGATCGAGGGCCTGGTCGTTGACGAGGGCATCACCTTTGGCGACCTTAAGGGCACGCTCGACTACTTTGTTAAGTGCATGTTTGGCGAGGACCGCAAGACGCGTTACCGCCCGCACTTCTTCCCCTTCACCGAGCCTTCCTGCGAGGTGGACGTGAGCTGCCACGTCTGCGGCGGCAAGGGCTGCAACTTCTGCAAGCACAGCGGCTGGATCGAGATCTTGGGCTGCGGCATGGTCGACCCCAACGTCCTGATCAACTGCGGCATCGACCCCGAGAAGTACACCGGCTTCGCCTTTGGTATTGGCGCCGAGCGCGTCGCGGCCCTGCGCTACGACCTGCCCGACCTCAGAACGCTCATGACAGGCGATATGCGCTTCTTGAATCAGTTCTAGGCTGCGGCTTGCCCAAGCACGGCACCTCGGCGCTCATTCGTCGCTTGCGTACCAAAGTACGCGGCGCTCCTCTTTCGGGCCGATCTGACGCACTTGGACAACCCTCGCTTTGTAAGGAATGTTCACAAAGTTGAAGTTTCCACCTGCATTTCTTCGCAGGCTTTCAGTATGAAAGGAGAGCTAGATGCGTGTTTCTTACGACTGGCTCAAGACCATGATCGATATTCCGGAGGATCCCAAGACCCTTTCGGACGAATATATCCGTACCGGCACCGAGGTCGAGGCGATCGACACCGTGGGCGAGTCCTTCGACCATGTGGTGACTGCCAAGGTGCTCACCAAGACCCCGCACCCCGATAGCGACCACATGTATGTGTGCTCGGTCGACGTGGGCGACAAGAATCTCGACGCCGACGGCAACCCCGCCCCGCTGCAGATCGTCTGCGGCGCGCAGAACTTTGAGGCCGGCGACCACATCGTCACGGCCATGATTGGCGCCGTGCTTCCCGGCGACGTCAAGATCAAGAAGAGCAAGCTTCGCGGCGTCGTGTCCATGGGCATGAACTGCTCCGCGCGCGAGCTCGGCCTGGGCGGCGACCACTCCGGCATCATGATTCTGCCCGAGGATACGCCCTGCGGCATGCCGTTTGCCGAGTACGTGGGCTCGAGCGACACCGTGCTCGACTGCGAGATCACGCCCAACCGCCCCGACTGCCTGTCCATGATCGGCATGGCCCGCGAGACCGGCGCCATCTTCGACCGCGATTTCCACGTTGAGCTGCCCGCCATCAAGGCCGAGACCGGCCGCGCGACCGACGACGAGCTTTCGGTCGAGATTGCCGACGAGGGCCTGTGCGACCGCTACGTCGCCCGCATCGTGCGCAACGTGAAGGTCGGCCCCTCGCCCGACTGGATGGTCAAGCGCCTCAACGCCCTGGGCGTGCGCCCGCACAACAACATCGTCGACATCACCAACTACGTGATGATGCTCACCGGTCAGCCGCTGCATGCCTTTGACCTGGACACCTTTGCCGAGCGCGATGGCCATCGCCGCGTGGTGGTTCGCGCCGCCCAGCAGGATGAGAAGTTCATGACGCTCGACGGCGAGGAGCGCGTGCTCGACGCCGGCATGGGCCTCATCACCGACGGCGAGCGCCCCGTGGCGCTGGCCGGCGTTATGGGCGGCATGGATTCCGAGATCGAGGACGATACCGTCGACGTGATGGTCGAGAGCGCCTGCTTCAACGCCGGTCGCACCTCGCACACCAGCCGCGACCTGTCGCTGATCTCGGATGCTTCCATCCGCTTTGAGCGCCAGGTCGACGAGACCGGCTGCGTGGATGTCGCCAACGTCACGTGCGCGCTCATCGAGGAGGTCGCCGGCGGCGAGGTCGCTCCCGGCTATGTCGACGTTTTCCCCGCGCCCAAGACCATCGACAGCATCAAGCTGCGTCTGGCCCGCGTGCACGCCATCTGCGGCGCCGACATCGAGCCCGACTTTATCGAGCGTTCGCTCACCCGTCTGGGCTGCACCGTCGAGCGCGAGGGCGAGGACTTCATGGTTACCCCGCCGAGCTTCCGTCCCGACCTGCCGCGCGAGATTGACCTGATCGAGGAGGTCCTGCGCCTGTGGGGCATGGGCCGTGTGACGGCGACCATCCCGGCTGCCAAGAACCACATCGGCGGTCTGACCCGCGAGCAGAAGCTTACCCGTAAGGTCGGCGAGATCCTGCGCGCCTGCGGCCTCAACGAGACCACGACCTTTGGCTTTGCCGCCCCGGGCGACCTGGAGAAGATCGGCATGTCCACCGAGGGCCGCGGTTGCCCCGTGGTGCTCATGAATCCACTGGTGGCCGAGCAGACCGAGATGCGCCGTTCGCTGCTGCCGGGTCTGCTGCAATCCGTTGCCTACAACGAGGCTCACGGCACGCCCAACGTGCACCTGTACGAGGTCGGCAGCCTGTTCCACGGCCGTGAGAACGCCAGCCTGCCCAAGGAGACCAAGTCCGTGGCGGGTGTGCTCTCGGGCCAGTGGAGCGAGCAGTCCTGGAATATGAAGTACCGCAAGCTGCGCTTCTTCTTTGGCAAGGGCATTGTCGAGGAGCTGCTCGCTCAGCTGCGCATCGAGAAGGTTCGCTTCCGTCCCGTCGAGGGCGAGGGCTACGCTTTCTTGCAGCCGGGTCGTGCGGCCGAGGTTCTGTCCGGCGGCACCGTGCTGGGCTGGGTCGGCGAGATTCACCCCGAGGCGCGCGAGGCGATGGGCATCGATGAGGTCGTCGTTGCCTTCGAGCTCGATCTGGACAAGCTGATCAAGGGCGCCCGCAACCAGGAGAACTACCGCGAGTTCTCGCAGTATCCGGCTGTTGAGCACGACCTGGCTATCGTGGTCGATAACTCCGTGACCTGCGAGGATCTTGAGCGCCGTATTACCAGCGCCGGTGGCAAGCTGCTCGAGGGCGTGCGCCTGTTCGACGTCTACCGCGATCCCATCCGCATCGGAGCAGGCAAAAAGTCCATGGCCTTTGCGCTTACGTATCGCTCCGACGACCACACCCTCACCAGCGAAGAGGTCGAAAAAGCGCACCAGAAGATCGTCACCAAGGTGTGCAAGGGCGTAAACGGCGAGGTCCGCGGCTAGGTCCTGCACTGGGTATGGGCCAGCGGTGGCTGCCGCCGAGCTCTACGTGACTGCCATGCTCGGTATAAAGCACTGCTGAGCCTGCATATATGACACGCGCATTACATAACGGCGTGCTGCTTTGTCGGCAGTGCGCCGTTTTGCTATGATAGCCCGCGGCGTGTTACGAATTTGACAATACGTAACACTGGCAAGGTGATTTAAGCGGCGTTGCAATTCCGTGCGCCGACAACCGGGAGGCGTACATGCACATTCCAGATAATTATCTGTCCCCGCAGACCGATGCCGTCATGGCGGTGGCAATGGTGCCCGTTTGGGTCCACTGCATCAAGAAGGTGCGCGCCACACTCGATCGCGAGCATATGGCTTTCCTGGGCATCTGCGCCGCATTTTCCTTCTTGCTCATGATGTTCAACGTGCCGTTGCCCGGCGGCACCACAGGCCACGCCGTCGGCGGCGCACTCATCGCGTTGCTGCTGGGCCCCGAGGCCGCGGCTATCGCTGTCTCGGTCGCGCTGGCGCTGCAGGCGCTGCTATTTGGCGACGGCGGCGTTCTGTCGTTTGGCGCCAACTGCTTTAACATGGCCTTTGTGCTGCCGTTTGTCGCTGCTATCGTGTTCCGTGCGCTCAACAGCCGTCTGTACGACAAGAGCTGGGGCACCTCGGTTTCTGCCATCGTGAGCGGCTGGGTCGGCCTGTGCCTGGCGGCCCTGTGCGCGGCAATCGAGTTTGGTATTCAGCCGATGCTCTTTACCAACGCTTCAGGTGCGCCGCTGTACTGCCCCTTCCCGTTGTCTGTGGCTATTCCGGCCATGTTGATCCCGCATATGCTGGTCGCCGGTGTCGTCGAGGGCGTGGCGACGGCTGCGATCTACGGTTTCATTAAGAAGACGGCACCGAGCATTATCGTCGGACCCGAGGCCGTCGATGGCCAGCTTGCTGCCGAGGGCGCTGCTGCCAAGAAGACCTCGCTGGTCCCCACGCTCATCTTGGTTGCCGTGCTTGTCGTGGCCACGCCGCTGGGCCTGCTGGCCACGGGTGACGCCTGGGGTGAGTGGGACGCCGAGGGCGCCGCGACCGCCGTTCAGGAGGCTGGCGACGACAGCCTGCAGGCTTCGGTCGGTCTCGACACCCCGACCTTTGCCGACGCGCTCCCCACGGGCGATTATCTACAGGCCTATTCCGAGGAGCAAGGCCTTGGCTTTGCCGGTCAGGCTGCCATGTATATCCTTTCCGGTGTGATTGGCGTGGCGGTGCTCACCATCGCATTCCGTCTGATCTCGCTGACGGTCAAGGAAAGCGGTGCTCATGGCAATAGCCGAGCTGCCTAGCTGGCTTGCGACCGAGGAGCGATACGAGCCCGCGGGGGCTCGGCATCGCGTAATGCAACAGAACGTCCTGCACCTGGCGAGCCTGCTTGAGCGGGTTCGCCTGGGCGGCGGCGCACACGAGGGCGGGTCGATGATCGACCGCGCCCTTTCTTCCGTCTCGGCGCCGGTGCGTTTGGTGGGGATGCTCGTCTGCGTTCTGTGCGTGTGTCTGTCGCAGAGCCCGCTGTACCTCATGTTGATGGCGGCGATCGCGTTGGTGCTGGTCGCGGTGCGCCCCGTACGCGGGCTGGGCGCTACCTTTATGCCGGCGTTGGCTGCTGCGGGGTTTGCCGTGGTTCTGGCACTGCCTGCCCTGCTGCTGGGCGCTTCTGCCACGGGTGCCATGCTCAAGATTGCGCTTAAGACCTTCATTAATGTGTCGCTGGTGCTGGGCGTTTCGTGGACGCTCACGTGGAGTCGCATGTCGGCGGCGCTTAAGATGCTGCGCCTGCCCGACGAGGTTATCTTTACCTTTGATATGGCGCTCAAGCATATCGAGGTGCTGGGACGCACAGCGCACGATCTGTGCGAATCGGTCATGCTGCGCAGCGTCGGTTCCGCGCCTGCGGGGTTTTCGCGTACCGACTCGGTGGCGGGTATCATGGGCATGACGTTTATCAAGGCTATGGAATGTAGCCGCGCGATGGACGAGGCCATGCTCTGCCGCGGCTTTGCCGGCGCGTATCCGGCTCCCGCGCGGAGCGGCTTTGGCTGGCGCGATGCGGTTTACACGGCCGTTGTGGTGCTGCTCGTCGTGTTGTGCGCGGTGCTGTAGCGCGGGCGGTTTAACCGTCGATGTGAATAGGGAAGGGCGACGTTTTGGCAAACGATACGAATGGCGCGATGGGTGCGAGCGGTGCTGCCGGTGCCGAGGCCACGCCGCTCATCGAGTTTCGCGACGTGGTGTTTTCCTATGCGGGCCATACGGTGGTCGATGGCGTTTCGCTGCAGGTGGACCGTGGGGAGCTCGTTGCCCTGCTAGGTCCCAACGGCTGCGGCAAGACGACGATCATGCGCCTTATCAACGGCCTTGAGCTCGCGGACGCGGGCACGTATCTGTTTGACGGGCATGCGGTCGATGCGGCATATCTTAAGGATTCCGCGGTTGCCCAGCGGTTCCATCAGCGCGTGGGCTTTGTGTTCCAGAATGCCGATGCGCAGCTCTTTTGCGCCACGGTCGGCGAGGAAGTCGCGTTTGGCCCGGCTCAAATGGGGCTGCCGGCAGACGAGCTCGAGCGCCGCGTCCGCGATGCCATGGAGTTGTTCCAGGTTGCCGACCTGGTCGATGCCTCGCCTTATCAGCTTTCGGGCGGGCAAAAGAAGCGCGTGGCGCTGGCTGCCGTCGTGTCGATGAACCCCGATATCCTGGTGCTCGACGAGCCTACCAATGGACTTGACGAGGACTCTTGCGACATCGTGGTCAACTTCTTGCTGGCCTATGTTGCTGCCGGCAAGACGGTCTTGATGAGCACACATCATCAGGATTTGGTGCGGCGCCTGGGTGCCCGCGCCATCTATATCGATCGATATCACCATGTGGTCGAGGCGCCTGTGTCGTCATATGGAACCGAGAGCGGCGCTGCGGAATAGTTGCTGCGTAGTAGGGGTGCGGCCGCGCGCGTGGCTTGCCGTGAATGGTATAGTTATCCAGGTTTTTATGGGGGTGGCTATGCCAAGCTGGAACATTCATATCGCTCAGACGGAGCGTTTGCTGGAGCGCACCGGTGCGCTTGCCAATAGCGTGCGCGACCGCAATGCCTTTTTGTTTGGCTGCGTGGTTCCGGATATCTTCGTGGGCTATATGGTCCCTGGCATCGCTGATCCCATTCCGTATCGCATCACGCATTTTGCCAAGCCTGAGCCTATCCCTAAGCCGCGCGAGCATGAGTTTTGGGACACCTATGTGGCGCCGCTGCTCAAAGGGGCGCCTGTTGGTACGTCGGCTGCCGCGACCTCGATTGTCGAGGAGCGCGAGCGACTCAATCGGGTGCATTATCCCCAACGTTACAAGGACGCCGAGCCGGTTGCCGGTCCCGGTGCTAGCGAGCTTTCGCTCGCGCCCGATGACGTGGCGCAGTCGCTGCTCGATCTGACGCTGGGCGTTTGGTCTCACCTCGTGGCCGATACCGTGTGGAATACGCGCGTGAACCAGTACCTGGAGGCGCACGGCGGCAAGCCGTGCGAGGAATTCCGCATTAAAAAGCAAGGCGACTTTGACTGGTTTGGCAAGACGCTCGGCATTGTTTCGATTCCGCGCGCGACCGATCGCCTGTATACTGCGGCGACGCGTTTTGGTCAGTATCCCATCCATAAGGAGTATGTGCTCAAGACCATCGGCGTTATGCACGAGATTGTACGTGAAAACCCCGGAGAGCCCGATCATCCGCCGTATCGCTTGCTAACCGAGGAATTTTTCGATGCAACGTTTACCGAGGTCATCGAGCTGACCGAGGCGGGATTTGCCGCCCGCGTCGCATCACCCGGTGTTCCTGCTCTGCCCCTGATCGCTAGCTGCTAGCTGGCCGGCCCGGCAGTGAACAGCTCATCCCAATCGACAAGTAGCTCTTGCCGCAGGGCGTAAACGCGGCAAACGAGCTGCACATCTCATAGCATGCCATAAGCAGCTGGTTGCGAGTCATGCTATACAGCAGGCATCGGCGCACAGAAAAAGGGCCCGGAAGGCGAAGCCTTCCGGGCCCTTTGCAATGCAAATGTGCTTGCAAGTGCGTTTTAGCGCACCTGAGCGACGTAAGCGACGTTGGTCGAGGAAACCTTGTCCTCAAGCTGGACGCTCATGCGGGGATCGCCAGCGGTGGCGACGGTCAGGTCGCCGGTCTCGACGTAGCCGAGCTCCTTAGCGGTCTCGATCGCCTTGACGATCGTGCCGTTGACGGTGCCCTGGGTAATCTCGGCCTGGTGCGGGATAACACCCCAGTACATGATCATCTGCTGGACGGCCCACTCATGGCGG
>DXZO01000017.1:56351-65202 GCA_019419625.1 Collinsella sp.
ACGACCGGTGGTCGTCGGCACGGTGATGCACTTGGCGCCAACGGTGGTGGCCATGTTCACAGCGGACATACCCACAACGTTGTTGACGACGCGGGTGCCGTGAGCGTCAGCCGGAACCTCGAGCGGAGCGTGAGCCGGGAGGTACTTCTCGGTCTCGAGAGCAATGCTGGCCTGCATCTTGACGGCCTCAACCGGGTACTTACCGGCAGCGGACTCGCCGGACAGCATGACGGCGTCGGTGCCGTCATAAATGGCGTTAGCAACGTCGGCAACCTCGGCGCGCGTCGGGCGCGGGTTCTGCTGCATGGAGTCGAGCATCTGCGTAGCGGTGATAACGGGCTTGTAGGCCGCGTTGCACTTGGCGATGATCTCCTTCTGGATGTGGGGAACGAGCTCGGGCTTGATCTCGATGCCCAGGTCGCCACGGGCAACCATGATGCCATCGGAAGCCTCGAGGATATCGTCGAAGTTCTCGACGCCCAGGGCGCACTCGATCTTCGGGAAGATCGTCACGTGCTCGCCGCCGTTCTCGCGGCAAAGCTCGCGGATGCCGCGGACGGACTCGCCGTCACGGATGAAGGAAGCGGCGATGTAGTCGATGTTCTCAGTCAGGCCAAAGAGGATGTCCTGACGATCGCGCTCGGTGATGGCGGGCAGCGAGATGTTGACGTTGGGCATGTTGACGCCCTTGCGCTCGCCAATCAGGCCGTCGTTCTTGACGACGCAGGTCATGTCCTGGCCGTCGACGGACTCGACCTCGAGGGCAACCAGGCCATCATCGATCAGGATGAGGGAGCCCTTCTCGACCTCGGAGGGCAGAGCCAGGTAGTCGAGGGAGATGTGCTCAGCGGTGCCGTGGAAATCCTCGGTCGTGGGCTGAGCAGTAACGACGATCTTGTCGCCGGTCTTGACGGCAACCTTCTTGCCGTCGACCAGAAGGCCGGTGCGGACCTCGGGGCCCTTGGTGTCGAGCAGGATGCCGACGGGCATACCGAGCTCCTTGGAAATACGACGGACGCGCTCGATGCGACCGTGGTGCTCGTCGTAGGATCCGTGCGAGAAGTTAAAACGGGCGACGTTCATGCCCGCCTTGATCATCTCGCGGATGGTCTCGTCGCTATCGCAGGCGGGACCCATGGTGCATACAATCTTAGTGCGCTTGTACATTCAGACCTCCATCTGACATCGTCTTGCGCTGATAGATAAACCATAAGAAATAAAACTGAGATGATTATAACGAAATGACGACCGAATACCCCAAAAAATCGACCGTATGCCGAATTAGAAGTTCATTTTTTGCGGAAAAACGGTATATGCAAAAACTTTACCAACCGTTCTAACCGCTGCTATCTGGGCGATATTTCAGTTTGATGATGCGCCGAAGAAAAAACGTTTTATCAATGTTGAGCATCACACGGTCTGCACCGTTGCTTATGGACCATATTTCCAAATGGATTGTTTTGGCTAGACGCGTCGCTTTGGGGTACCATAGCCCCACTATCAACTGCCGCTCAGCACGGCAGCCTTGATGAGCCCTTGCCCTTCTCCTGGGAATTATGATCGGGCATCAATCTGCTGAGTGGCCCGAATCCCAGGAGGGGACTCTATATGCAAAAGGAATACCTGTCCGCCGCGGCGGAGGTGCTCAGCGACCAAGGCGTCGATGAGAACCTTGGCCTGAGCGACGACGAGGCGTCGTCGCGCCTCGCCAAGACAGGCCCTAACAAGCTCGAGGAAGCCGAGAAGACGCCGCTGTGGAAGCGTTTCTTTGAGCAGATGGCCGATCCCATGGTCATCATGCTGATCGTTGCCGCCGTCATCAGTGCGCTCACGGGCATGGTCAAGGGCGAGCCTGACTTTGCCGATGTCGTCATTATCATGTTCGTCGTTATCGTCAACTCGGTACTGGGCGTGGTCCAGGAAGCCAAGAGCGAGGAGGCCCTCGAGGCCCTGCAGGAGATGAGCGCGGCGCAGTCCAAGGTGCTGCGCGACGGCAAGCTCGTGCACCTGCCGAGCGCCGAGCTCGTGCCCGGCGACGTAATCATGCTCGAGGCGGGCGACTCCGTCCCGGCCGACTGCCGCGTGCTCGAGAGCGCCACGATGAAGATCGAAGAGGCCGCGCTCACCGGCGAGTCCGTGCCCGTAGAGAAGCACGCCAACGTGATCGAGCTTGCCGCGGGCACCGATGACGTGCCGCTCGGCGACCGCAAGAACATGTGCTACATGGGTTCCACCGTTGTGTACGGCCGTGGCCGCGCCGTCGTGGTCGGCACCGGCATGGACACCGAGATGGGCAAGATTGCCGGTGCCCTGGCCGAGGCCAAGGAAGAGCTCACGCCGCTGCAGGTGAAGCTTGCCGAGCTCAGCCGCATTCTTACCATTATGGTCATTATCATCTGCGTCGTGATCTTTGGCGTCGATATCCTCCGCCACGGCGTGGGCAACGTCCTCACCGACCCGACTGCCTTGCTCGACACCTTTATGGTTGCCGTCTCGCTCGCCGTCGCTGCTATCCCCGAGGGCCTGGTCGCCGTCGTGACCATCGTGCTGTCGCTTGGCGTGACCAAGATGGCCAAGCGTCAGGCGATAATCCGCAAGCTCTCTGCCGTCGAGACCCTCGGCTGCACGCAGACCATCTGCTCCGACAAGACCGGCACCCTTACTCAAAACAAGATGACCGTCGTCAAGCACGAGCTCACTGCGCCTAAGGAGAAGTTCCTGGCCGGTATGGCCCTGTGCTCCGATGCCCAGTGGGACGAGGAGTTGGGCGAGGCCGTGGGCGAGCCGACTGAGTGCGCGCTCGTCAACGATGCCGGCAAGGCGGGCCTCACTGGCCTGACTGCCGAGCACCCGCGCGTGGGCGAGGCCCCGTTCGACTCGGGCCGCAAGATGATGTCCGTGGTCGTCGAGACCCTGGACGGCGAGTACGAGCAGTACACCAAGGGCGCGCCCGACGTAGTGATCGGCCTGTGCACCCACATCTACGAGGGCGATAAGGTCGTCCCCCTGACCGAGGAGCGTCGTGCCGAGCTCGTGGCCGCCAACAAGGCCATGGCCGACGAGGCCCTGCGCGTGCTGGCACTGGCAAGCCGCACCTACACCGAGGTCCCGAGCGACTGCAGCCCCGCTGCGCTCGAGCACGACCTGGTCTTCTGCGGCCTGTCCGGCATGATTGACCCTGTCCGTCCCGAGGTGGCCGATGCCATCCGCGAGGCCCACAACGCCGGTATTCGCACCGTCATGATCACGGGCGACCATATTGACACCGCCGTGGCCATTGCCAAGCAGCTGGGAATCGTCACCGATCGCAGCCATGCCATCACCGGTGCCGACCTCGATCGCATGAGCGATGAGGAGCTCGACGCGCACATCGAGGACTACGGCGTGTACGCCCGCGTCCAGCCCGAGCACAAGACCCGCATCGTCGAGGCCTGGAAGTCGCGCGACCAGATCGTCGCCATGACGGGCGACGGCGTCAACGACGCCCCGTCCATCAAGCGCGCCGACATCGGCGTGGGCATGGGCATCACCGGTACCGACGTTACCAAGAACGTCGCCGACATGGTGCTCGCCGACGACAACTTCGCCACCATCATCGGTGCCTGCGAAGAGGGCCGTCGCATCTACGACAACATCCGCAAGGTCATCCAGTTCCTGCTTTCGGCCAACCTTGCCGAGGTGTTCTCGGTGTTTATCGCCACGCTCATCGGCTTTACTATCTTCCAGCCGGTGCAGCTGCTGTGGGTGAACCTGGTCACCGACTGCTTCCCCGCGCTCGCGTTGGGCATGGAGGATGCCGAGGGCGACATCATGAAGCGCAAGCCGCGCAACGCCAAGGACGGCGTCTTTGCCGGCAATATGGGCCTGGATTGCGTGGTCCAGGGCCTGATCATCACCGTGCTGGTGCTGGCGAGCTTCTTTGTGGGCGTGTACTTTGACATGGGCTACATCCACATCGCCGATATGATCGCCGGCAATGCCGACGAGGAAGGCGTGATGATGGCGTTCATCACGCTCAACATGGTCGAGATCTTTCACTGCTTCAATATGCGCAGCCGTCGTGCGTCGCTGTTCACCATGAAGAAGCAGAACAAGTGGCTGTGGGCCTCGGCCGCGCTGGCGCTGGTGCTGACGGTTATCGTGACCGTGCAGCCGACGCTTGCCGAGATGTTCTTTGGACCTGTGACGCTTGAGCTCAAGGGCGTTGTCGCCGCGCTGGGCCTGGCCCTCCCGATCATCCCGCTGATGGAGATCTACAAGGCGATCATGCGCGCGGTCGAGAAGGAGTAACGTACCTGTTCGGGCCCGCCCCACGCCCTTTCTCCCTCACTGGTCCTCGCGCTTCGCGCTGCGGGATCGTTCGGGAGAAAGGGCTTCCGGGGCGGGCCCTGCGCTATCCTTGCTGGCTTTTCTCCCGTGCGGATGAAAAGGGCTGAGGGAAAGTATGTGAGCTGGTCGGGCTTTGCCCGGCCAGCTCTTTTTTAGAGCATTTGCTCGACCGACTCTTTTTGTGAACTGGATTGTATGGGGTTGAATCGGCGACGCGTTAGGAGAAGCCGGGAACGTCGCTGAAGGGGATTTGAGGCATAAAGAGAACGATGACGGCCATAATTCCCCAGTAGATTTGCAGAGGTAGCGGAGCCGATATCAGGGCATTAAAGAAGGACAAACCCTTTTTGCTTCCATATAGCTGGACCGAGCTGAGAAGAGCAATTCCAAAAGAGATGGCACTCGGCCAGCATGCTTTGACAATGAGGCTAAGGAAATAGCATATTAATGTTATCGCTATGCACCCAATGCCCCAGAGCCACTTCTTGTTGAGGAAATACTGGATGCCCCATACACCAATTACGGGGGCAATGATGACTGGCAACATAGCCGTATCCTAACTATTTATACAACGAATGTATTCTCCGGAGTTGGGGGGATAGACGCTGCAAGGTAGACGGTACGCGTTGCCTGCGGGTACGGGGTGTCCAAGGAGTTGCTTTGCTGCATACTCAGGCCAATAACCTCCGGTTTTGCTTATGATCTTCTTAATCAGTCCGTCGATTACAAGCCCCGTTACATAGCCGATGAGTTCTTTTCCAATAAAAATGGCAATTTTGACGATCCATTCTTTAGCGCCGCGTGTGGCAGTTGCTAAATCATCCAAAGACAGGGTCTGGAATCGATCGATAATTTGGACATCTCCGTTTTCATCTAGTGCGTATGTCGTCCATCCTGTGCCGGACTCATTGACAGCTTCAATGTACTCTTCGGCAGAAGGGAACTCTACTTCAAGAGGTTGCGCCTTAGATTGCTTTGGTGAAATGGCAATTGAGCAAAGCGCAACTGCGCTTGCGATGAATGACTTACGGCTTACGGGAACGTTGCGTAGCATGTGTATCCTCCTGACATTTAGCTTGACATTGCTGTGTTGTTCAGATTCAGCCTCCAATCCGTGAAACGCATTTCAAACGAATCAAGCGTGGAAAGGTCGAACTCGGACGCTATCTTTCCTTCAGAGACGGCAAAAATTGAAGGGTAAAACTCGAATGACGGCAGAAGCGCCTTAAGTGTTTCCCTATCAACTTCCTTTTGGCTCTTAGGGACAACGAGGATCTCGATGTCGTTCTTGAGACTCGGCGAAAGCGAGCGCTCTGCCGCACGGAGTTCTTCACAGGCCGGGCAGCCCTCCAGCTCAATTTGCACGATAAAAGATTCGCCTTTGCTTAATTTCGATCGAAATTCGGGCAATGAGATATTGATTGGATCGGAATTGGCTCGTACTGACGAGAAGAGGGCGAAAAGGGACAGCGATAAGATAAGGATAAGGACGGTTTGCTTTCTCATGGGTCCTCCAAACTCTATAAAGTTAAATTAATTTATATAAAACATTAAATAAAGATTCTTTAAAATGAACGGTATCGATTTGCCGGTAAATGGTTTTGAGCGAGAGCGGTTGGATTGAAAAGTACAATGAACGCAGGGAAATAAGGAAAAAAGGAGGAGAAATGAAAGATCGCGATATACATCTGCGGTTGACGACGAGTTTTCTGACAATCTTCTGTATCGCCCTGGCGGTTCAAGCGCTATGTTGCGTGGTGTTGTTCGTTCATCTTGCGAACCTGTTGCTCATCGAGGGTATCTCTGCGGTGAGCGGCGGATTTCTGCTCTTGTTTATGGTTAGCACGCTTTGCGACGCTGCAACGTTTCTTCTGTTTACGATTCTGACGGCGAAAGTCAGGCATGAGGGTCGTCCTTTTGGTAAGTGGCAGACCAGGATTTTGGTCGCGGCTGGCCTCCTGATGTCGGTAAAAGCCGTCATCAGCATCATATGGCCGACGATTCAATTGCCATACAGCAATGTTCTTGGAACGGCTGAGCCCGTGTTTCCCGAGTTTGATTTTCAATCGCTTTCTTACGGACTCGTTTTCTTTGCGTTGGCGGGGGTCTTTGAATACGGTAGGGTATTGCAGGAAGATGCAGACGAGATTCTCTAGGGGGTGGCACGGTGCCGATTGTTATGCGTCTTGACCGCGTGATGGCGGACCGTAAAATCTCGTCGCAGGAACTTGCCGAAATCATTGGAATATCGCCTGTTAATCTGTCTCGAATTAAAACGGGAAGACTCAAGGGGATCCGCTTTTCTACACTTCAAGCAATGTGCGAGGCGCTTCATTGCAAGCCCGGCGACATCATCGATTGGATGGATGATGACGAGTACGCCGCAGCATTTGGTAAGTCGGACGGAACAATGCGTTAAAATACCTGCTCAGTTGTGATTTTTGGTGCTGGGAGGCGTTTGTGGCTAAGGCTAAGGCGAAGGCGAAGAAAAAGACGACGGGGGCGCGGGCTAAGCGCGATCGTCGTCGGAAGCTTGCGACCGAAGCCCCCGCGTCTGCCGAGGAGCTGCTGGCAAGCGTGCCGGGACTCGACGCGCTGCAGGATGTTCCGGCGTTCGACGACCTGCCGATCGATGATGCTCAGCAAGCAGCATTTGACGACTTTTGCGCTCGGGTCGAGGAGCCCGAGCAGATGCAGCTTGGTGCCGTGGTGCGCCTGGATCGCGGGTTTCCGCTGGTAGCGACTGCCGATGACACCTTTCGTGCCGAGCATGCCGTGGGGTTTGCCAAGTCGCGTGGCGAGGATGAGGTTCTGCTGCCCGCCGTGGGCGACCGTGTGGCGGTGCGCCGTGCGCCCGGGCACGACATGGGCGTGATCGAGTGCGTGCTGCCGCGCCGCACGAGTTTTGAGCGTTGGCGCGGACGCGCTCGCGGCGAGCGTCAGGTGCTTTGCTCCAACGTGGATAGCGTGCTGATCGTGCAGGCGCTCGGCGCCGGCGAGGTACTGCTCGACCGCGTGGCGCGCTCGTTGGTGTTGGCACTCGACTGCGATGCCGAGCCGGTGGTGGTGCTCACCAAGGCCGACCGCTGCGACGCCGATGAGCTCGAGCGCGATCTGGACCGCTTGCACCGCTTGGTGGGTCCGGACGTGCGCGTGATCGTGACGTCCTCTGCCGAGGTCCGTGGCCTGGACGAGGTGCGCGCCTGCGTGCCCGCCGGGAGCTGCGCCATGATCTTGGGCGAATCGGGTGCTGGCAAGTCGACGCTGCTCAACGCGCTGTTGGGCCACGATACATTGGCGACCGGCGGCGTGCGTGAGCGCGATGACCAGGGTCGCCACACCACGGTCGCGCGCGTGATGGTGGCGCTGCCGGGCGAAGCCGGCGTTATTGCCGACGCGCCGGGCCTGCGCAGTTTGCCGCTCGTGGGGCATGAGCGGGGCTTGGCGCGCGCGTTTCCCGAGATCGTAGAGGCGTCGCGTGCGTGCCGGTTTGGCGACTGCACACATACTCACGAACCGGGCTGCGCCGTTCGCGAGGCCGAGGATGCCGGGCAGATCGACAGCCTGCGCCTGGAGACGTTCCAAAACCTGGCGTCATCCATGCGTGTGAGTGCTCAGATGCTCGATCCCGATGTTCATCTGTAATTGAATCTATCTATGACAGCCGTCTCCCAACGGTACGGGAGACGGCTTTTTTCTTGCCGATGCATCTTTAAACATGCGTTTTGCCGACGTTCTGACCAAAACCTTGCCACGAGCTTGACGGGTCGGTCAGCTTTTGGTCGGCAATTGGTTTGACACTCAAAACCAAGATCGCGATCGCGTCGTTTTGCTGCTTGCCCGCTCGGACAATGGTGGTACGGGCATCCGCCCGGTGCTACCTTGAGAGGAGCGGCCGTGAACAAGAGCAAGCGCATCGCCATCAGTCTGATCGCGGGTGTGCTCGCCGCGCTGCTCTGCATGGTCTACGCATCGTCGATCCGCTCGCAGGCCGAGCGGGCCCAGGCCGAGACGCTGGCCAAGTACGGCGGCGATCGCGTCGAGGTGTGCGTCGCAGCGCGTGATATCGATGCGGGCGAGACGCTCGACGAGACCAATGTCATAACCCAGGAATGGCTGGCGAGCCTGCTGCCACGCGATGCGGCGACCGAGCTACGCCAGGTGCGCGGCGACGTGACGACCTCGCGCATCCCTAAAAATGCCGTGATTTGCGATGTCTACACCAAGGCCGAAAGCCACACACTCGAGGTGCCCAAAGGCAAGGTTGCCGTTTCGGTGGCGGTCGATGCCGAGCATTCGGTCGGGGGCGCCACGGGCGTGGGCAGCTACGTGGACGTGTACGTGCAAAAGGACGGCGTGACCGATCGGCTGTGTGGTGCACGCGTGATCGATACCAGCGAAGAGGCCGGCGCCACGCGCGAAGGCAAGATCGAATGGGTGACGCTGGCGGCCGACCCCGAAGACGTTAAGGAATTGCTGGGGGCCTCGGGCAAGGGGGCGGTCAGTTTGACGATTCCCGCCG
>DXZO01000017.1:65212-68875 GCA_019419625.1 Collinsella sp.
GTCGACGGCCGCGATGCGGGCGCGCAGGTGCTTCGCGTGGGCGACCTGGATGGGCTGGTGTCCATGGCGCGGGCGTTTCCGTCGCGTCGCGGGGCGGCGATTATCGCGGCAGCCCTGTTCGATGCCGAAGACGTGCGAAAGACCGTTGCGCGCCTGACGGCCGAGGGCCGCGTGAGCCGCGTGGTCGTACTGATAGAGACGCTCGATCCTTCGGATATCGAGGGGCTGTTTCGCGCAGGCGCGACCGAGGTTATCGCTGCGCGCAGCATATGCGGCAGCGGGCGCGCGGGCGAGGGAACGGTTGATTGCGACCGGTGTCTGACGATTGAGCCCGATGCTTTTGTTGATAGGGAACCCGGGGCGCCTCGCGCTACAAGAGGCCCGCGTGTTGATGATTATGGAAAAGCGGAAGCCGAGCATGGTCGGTGTTCCCGGGATCCCCTTGCATGCGATGAAGTCGGAGAGCCGGTGCCGTATGGCGAGGATCTTTTGGCTGTAGATATGGGATACGTGCATGGCGTGAGCCTGGTCGATGAGCTCGACGAGGTTGAGGGACTTGCCGGGAACGACAATGTTCGTGTCGATGCGACCGTGAAGTCTCCAGACTCGGTCCCGCAGACCGAGCAACCTGCCATGCCGGCTTGGGCGCAGCATATGAGCGCTGCCGGGGATACGGGGACGTTGCCGCCCGTGTCGGCACCGCCCGTCCCCACGCCGCCGGCAGATGCCGCTACCCCGTCGCATCGAGCCCCGGTTGTCTGCGTCGTCTCGGGTTCGGGCGGTTGCGGCAAGTCGACGATCGTCGCCGCCATGGCGTATGCGGCGTCGCTGCTGGGCTTGCGTGCTGCCGTGCTCGACTTGGACCTGATGTTTGGAAACCTCTACGACCTGTTGGGCGCCGATGCCCCGCATGACATGGCGACGCTTATCGAGCCATCGGCTGCGGGCGCGCTTGCCGAATCGGACATCGTGGCCGCCTCGATGCGCGTGGCCCCGGGCGTCACGCTTTGGGGCCCGGTCGCCGCGCCCGAACAGGCGGAGCTCATGGCGCGTCCGGTGGAGCTGTTGCTCGACGTCTTGCGCCGTGAATCCGACGTGGTTCTTGTCGACACCTCGGTCTTTTGGGGTGACGCCGTGGCGGCCGCGGTGGCGGCAAGCGACCGTTGCCTGGTCGTGGGCGATCCGTCGGTGTCGTCTGCGACGTCCGCGGCACGCGTTATCGAGCTGGCGAGCCGTGTGGGCGTGCCACGCACGCGCATGAGCGCCGTATTCAACCGGTTTGGCGCGCGCGGCGCCGACGAGGATGTCGCCATGCGCTTTGAGATTACCTGTGCGTTGAGCTCCAAGATCCGCATCGCCGACGGCGGGCAGGACTTGGCGGCGCTCATGGCATTCGGCCGTGCTGATGAAGCGGTGGGCCAGACCAGCGCTTTTGCCACCAGCGTGCGCGAAGCCACGCGCGAGATGCTCGTGGAGCTGGGCTGCGCCGTCGGTCCCTGGAGTGACATGGTCGCCGACCGCGCGATGCGCACCGAGCGCCCGCGCATCCGTCTTCCCTGGTCGCGTGAGGGCGATTCGCGATGAGTTTGCAAACAAGGATTAAGGCAGCCGGCGCGGCCGCGGCGACAGTGCCTGTTGATGCGGGGCGCCACCGTGCTGTCAAGCGCCGTACCAAACGCGCCGTGATGGACCGCATGGGCTATGACGAGGTGGCGCGTATCAGCGCATACATCGATCCGGCGCGCGCCCGCTCGGAATTGCGTCCTGCGGTGGAGGCGGCACTCAACGTGGAGGAGGCGGGCGACCTGGCGACGCCCGAGCGCGAGACCATCATCGACGAGATCTTGGACGATGTGGTGGGCCTGGGCCCACTGCAGCCGCTCATCGAGGACGACACCGTCACCGAGATCATGGTCAACGGCTGCCGATCGGCTTTCTTTGAGCGCGGCGGCGTCTTATATCCCATCGAGCATGCGTTTGAGGATGACGAGCAGATCCGCGTGCTCATCGACCGCATCATCTCGCCACTGGGCAGGCGCATCGACGAACGCAGCCCCATCGTCAACGCGCGCCTCAAGACGGGCTATCGCGTCAACGCGGTGATTCCGCCTGTGGCGATCGATGGGCCGATCCTCACCATCCGCAAGTTTTCAGACCGCATCTGTTCGTTGGACGAGCTTGTGGGCCTGGGGTCGCTACCGCTTTGGTATGCACAGCTGCTGTCGTGCGCGGTATCGCTGCGTCAGGATTTGGCGGTTGCAGGTGGCACGGGGTCGGGCAAGACCACACTGCTCAACGCGCTATCGTGCGAAATATCCACCGGCGAGCGCATCGTGACGATCGAGGACTCCGCCGAGCTCAAGTTTGCGCATCACCCGCATGTGGTTCGCCTGGAGGCGCGTGAGGCTTCAATTGAGGGCGAGGGCGCGGTGACAATCCGCGACCTGGTGACCAACGCCCTGCGCATGCGTCCCGACCGCATCGTGGTGGGTGAGGTGCGCGGTGCGGAATGTTGCGACATGCTGCAGGCCATGAACACCGGGCACGATGGGTCGCTCACCACGCTTCATGCGGGCACCGAGCAGGAGACCGTGGTGCGTTTGACGCTGCTTGCGCGCTATGGCATCGACCTGCCGAGCGAGCTTATCGAGGAACAGATTGCCATGGCGCTCGACGGCATCGTGATGTCCGAGCGCCATGCGGACGGCAGGCGTTTCGTGTCCTCCTATTCGGGGGTGCGACGCGGCACATCAGGCGGCGTGGAGCTTGAGCGCTACGTGACGTTCGATGCCGCCACGCGCGCCTGGACGCTCGATCGCGAGCCTCCGTTTATCGCAGAGGGCCTGCGCTCGGGAACGCTCACGCAAGAGGAGGTGGACGAGTGGAGATCGTTGTGCCCCTCGTCGTAGGGGGTTTGACAGGACTTTCTGCCGCGGTGGCGTGCGGGGCGGAGCCTCGTGCGCCGCGCGTGCCGCCGGCGGAGCTGGTCAGCCATGCGCTTGAGTTGGTTGCCGAGAAGCTGCCACGCGAGTTGGTAGAAAACGACCTGCTAAAAAAGATTGCCCGCTCTTGGGCGGCGCTGGTTCCAGCACATCGCGTTGGCCTTGTTATCGAGGATGACGAGGCGCGCCTGGCATGCTTGCTGCTATCGAGTGGTGTCTGCGGCATTGCCCTGACTGTCGTATCGCTGTCGCCCATCGGCTTTGTCCTGGGGTTGCTCGCGCCGTTTGGCGTAGGCGCCGCTCGCGACACCTTCGACCGTCGCCGCGAGCAACACGATGTGGAAGAAGCCATGCCCGAGGCCTTTACGGCGCTCTCCATGTCGCTCGCCTCGGGTCATTCGCTGGCCCAGGGTATGAGGTTTGTGGGAACTCACGCGCAAGAGCCGGTGCATACCGAGTTTTTGCGCGTGGCGGCGGCGATCGACTGCGGCGTCTCGGCGACTGATGCGTTGGATGACCTACTCGACCGTATCGATGCCCCCGGCCTTTCGCTTGTCACTTTGGCACTCAAGGTGTCGCAGCGAACCGGTGCCCCGCTTGCCGACCTGTTATCCGAGGCATCGAGCATGGTGGGGGAGCGCATTGAGCTCAAACGCCGCTTGGACGTCAAGACGTCACAGGCTCGTATGTCGGCACACATGGTCTCGGCGATGCCGGCGGG
>DXZO01000017.1:68885-76386 GCA_019419625.1 Collinsella sp.
CTTTCGCCGCGGCCTTGCAACGCCGGCGGGTGCAGGTGCCGTGGTGCTGGGACTTGCTCTCAACGCCGTCGCCCTGGTGGTCATCCGACGCATTATGCGGGTGGAGCTATGAGCGTCTTGGTCGGGGCCGCGGCGTGCCTGTGCGCGCTCAGTGTGTTTGTCGCGACAGGGCTCAATCGTGCGGACGCATGCAAGATCGCCCAGGTCTGCAAATGCGAGGCGCTGCTGGTTGTCGCGGCTGCCCGCTCGGTGACCAATGCCCTGGTAACACGGTTGAAGGGCATGCTCGGCACGGGTGGTACGGCGCAGGTGTCGCTTGGCGAGGTGTCCGAGATGATCGACGTGGTGCGTCTGGGACTTTCGGCTGGCCTTTCGTTCGATGCGGCGCTTGAGGTTTTTTGCGCCAATCGCCGATCGACGTTGGCGCTCCGCCTTGAGCGAGCCTGCATGGCGTGGCAGGTGGGCGTGGGGACGCGCGAGGACGAGCTCCTGGCGGCCGCGCGCGACCTGGATGTGCGGGCGCTCGAAACCTTTGCCATCACGGCGGGGCAGGCGCTTGCCCTCGGTGCCCCGCTTGCCGAGACGCTGGCAGCCCAAAGTCGCGAGATTCGCGCGGCCCATCGTGCTGCAGTCGAGCGCGAGATCGAGCGCGCGCCGGTCAAGCTGCTGATTCCCACCGGCACGCTCATCTTGCCGGCGTTGCTTCTGTCCATATTGGGCCCGCTGCTGGGAGCAGGCGGGATGATGTAGGGAGGAATACATGAATACGATGACTGACGTTGCTGGCAAGGTCTGGAGTTGGGCGTTTTGCCAGTCAATTCACGCTCGCCAGCGTGCCGAGGAGCTGCTGCGGGAGGAGAGCGCGCAGGGCACCACCGAGTACGCCATCCTGGTCGGTGTGCTCGTGGTGATCGCCATCATTGCCATCGTCGCATTTAAGGGCAAGGTCCAAGATCTATGGAGCGCTATCAGCGAGGGCATCAACAGCCTGTAGAGGGCGCCCGTCCCGTCGGCGCGTTGCTGGTGCTCGCCTGTGCGGTCGTGGCGGTGGCAGTGGCGGTTTGGGGGCTTAACGCAGCACGGCAACAACGTTTAGGGGTTGCCGCGGATGCGGGCTCGGGTTCGGCTGCGGCGTCTCAAAAAGACGATGCGCGAGACGCGGACGATGCGAATGCCGTCGTCACGGCGCAAACGTTCTTGCAAGCACTCGACGAGCGAGCGGACGCTGCAACGGGTTCATCTGCAAACAATGCCGTCGCTGTTCGCCTCGCATGGTCCGAGTGCCGACCGATGACCGAAGCGGCGGCGGATATGCTGCGTTCCTATCGCGAGGCGCCCACGGCGCAACTTGCTCTGAGCGGCTATCTCGACATCAAGGGCAACGTGTGGGGCGCCATCGTGCGTGACGGACGCGGCTGGGTCGATATGGTGACGGTTGCCGCGGATGCTGGTGATACTTCGTGTCGCCTGCGCGTGGTCCGCCTGACCCCGCAGACAACGAACTCAAAGGAGGGGTCGTGAAATGCATGATGTCCTGCGCGAGGAATCTGCCCAGGCAACGGTCGAATACGCCATCGTCACGGTGGCGCTGCTTTCCATCGTGCTGGCGATCGCGGGGCTTTGGCGTGCCGGTGCCGATGGGCGCTTGGCGGCGCTGGTCGAGCGGGCGGCGTCTCACGGCGTCACTTCGACATCGGTTGTCGACGCTGCTGCGGGTTCTAAGGACATCGTGCTGTATTGATGTCGCGCGCGAGGACCGGGCGCAGTCTACGGTCGAGGCGGCATTCCTGCTGCCGACGTTTCTGACGCTCGTCCTGTTGGCGCTGCAGCCGGTGTGCCTGCTCTACACACGCGCGGTCATGGAGTCTGCCGCCGCCGAGACCGCGCGGCTCATGACCACGACGACGGTGGGGGATGACGAGGATATTAAGGAGTTCGCCCGCCGCCGTCTTGCCGCGGTTCCCGACGTTTCGATTTTTCATGCCGGCGGGCTCCTGTCGTGGGATATCGAGCTTGGTCGGGCTGGCACGGGCGGCGTCTCGTCCGTTTCCGTTACCGGTGAGGTTAAACCGCTGCCCGTGATCGGTGTGTTTGCGCAGGCTATGGGTAGTGCAGGCCAAAACGGCTATGTCGAGCTTAGGGTCGACGTCTCGTATCGATCACGTCCCGAGTGGCTGGAGGGAGACTATGATTCATGGATTGCTGCATGGGATTAAGCGCTGCCTGTTGAGGGCGACGAGGGGGCTTGCGGGCCGTTGCCGACCGCGTGCTCGCTGCAAGCGAGGCGGCTTTATGGGTCGAGCCGGGATCGACCTGTTTATCGAAGACGGTGCCTATACCACACTCTCCTCTGCGGTGGTCATCTTGGTGGTGCTCGCGCTACTGTTTTCGTCGACGGCGGCGATATGGAGCATGTCGCGCGCGGGGGATACCCAGGTGGCTGCCGATAGCGGCGCGCAGGCAGGCGCCAATGTGGTGTCGTCCTATCACACGGCTGCCACGGTGGTTGATGCGAGCATCTTGAGTCTGGGGCTGGCGGGGTTTGCCACGATCGGGACGGGCCTGGTCGCCATCCTCATCCCGGGTGCTGAACCAGTTGCCGGCAATATGGTCGACACCGGGATTGAGATCATTAAAACGCGCAATAAGTTTGCCAAGAGTGCATCTGAGGGCCTGCAGAAAATCGAGACGGCTCTACCGTATCTGGTTGCCGCGCGAGCTACGCAGGCCGTGTCGGCGCAGGATACCGAGGGCGTGACCTATACCGGTACGGCGCTTGCCGTGCCCAGGACGTCCGAGTCTGATTTTGCTGCGCTCGAGGGGTCCGAGATCTCGACCGATGTCGTCGAGAGCGCCTCAAAAGACCTTGACTATGCTGCCAAGGAACTGCAGAAAGCGTCCGAGAAAACGTCAAAGGCCAAGGAACGCGCCTGGCTTGCCGACTGCGGTGGATCGGACGAGAACGCGATTGGCAGCTGTTCATGTATGTGGGAACGCGCGGGGAGCTTGGCAAAGCTCTCAGGTGAGCAGAACCCGCATTATGCCTCGAGCGTTACGTGGGAGCCACAGGTGGCGCTCGATCGCGCGAAGGCCTACTATCACCAGCGTCTGGCAGACGAAAAACCACAGGGTTCAAGCGTCGAGACGAAGGCGGAGTCGGCGGCGCGCAAGGCGTTTTACACCTATGCGAGTACAGAGGTCAATCGTGCATATGTAACCGAGGGCGGAGATGAAGTCGCTTCCTATATCCCGCTGTTGCCGCGCAACACTGACGAGGTGCGAGCGACGGAACTCTATACCGACGCGGCGTGGCCAACCAGTACCAACGATGGCAAAACGTATCTGCATTATGGAACGAGCTGCCCCAACTATAAGAAAGGGACGCCAGGCGGTCTAGCCTCGGTCGCTGCTTATGACGGGCAGGACAGATGCAACAGATGCCATTTTGGCGTTTCGTCACTCGGCGCCGTTGCGGCCCCTTCGACTTCTATCGAAAACGGCTTCGAGTACCACTTTGATCGATTCAAAGACGCTCTGGAAGACTACGTCGAATGCCGCAACAAAGAGCTCGAGCTCATGCGTCAGACCGAGGACGAGGCTGACCGTGCGGGCAATGCGTTTGATCAGGCCATTAAAGCGCTTTCGGGCGAGCGTCCGCGTATCGCCCCGCCCGGTCGCAACGGCGTGGTTGCCCTTGCGGTTTCGGGTGCCATCTCGAGCCCCGATGAGCTCAACTCTTCGTTTAGCACGACAGTCAGGCTTGGCGATCGCGGCGCGATCTCTGCTGCGGTGTTGGCGCCCGATGACGCGACGGCGCAGAACAACGTTCTCTCGCGGTTTTTCTCGACGCTGGAGGAGCGTTCGGGTGGCGTTGCCGGTGTACTCGATGGCGTCATGGATGTCTGGGGACGGCTGCTTGTGGGATACGGAGACATCCAGGGCTCGGCCGACGAGCTTATGGATGAGATGATCGATGACCTGGGAGGGAACAGTGGCGCGCTGGGCTCCATTGCGTCGTGGCTCGGCGATACCGTTTCGGCGTCCGTGGCGGCGCTGGGCTTGGAGCCGTGCGACTTGCGCCTACGAAAGCCGGTGCTGACCGACACCGCCAATGTCATCAAGAGCCCGGGGTCTGACATCACAGGTCTTTCTAAAGTGCAGGACAAGCTACGAAGTATTCCGCTGGGCGTGACCGACCCCAAGGCGCTTTGCGAGGCGCTGGAATATCAAGTCGAGCGCACTATCAGCGGTGCGGTGTTCACGCTAGCGGAGATTCCGCTGCCCGGCGGCGGTTCCATCCCACTTACCGTCGATGTTGCCACGCTGGCGGGTGCCCT
This sequence comes from Collinsella sp., assembly GCA_019419625.1. Taxonomy (GTDB): domain Bacteria; phylum Actinomycetota; class Coriobacteriia; order Coriobacteriales; family Coriobacteriaceae; genus Collinsella. Next base: position 73,223 of record DXZO01000017.1, read on the forward strand.
GGGCGGTGGGTCGTAATGAGCATCCGCAAGCGCCTGCGCGAGGAGCGCGCCCAGGCGACGGTCGAGATGGCCGTGGTCACGCCCGTCCTGCTGGTTCTGGCACTCATCGTGTACAACGTCATGATCTTTGCCGGTGCGGTTGCACGCTTCGACCGCGTGGTGCCCGATATCGTGCTAGCACACGCCGTGGCTCCGAGCGGGGAGGGCGACGACAGCTCCATCGATGCCTCCGCGACCGTTCAGGCTCAGATTCAACATGCCATGGAAGGCTATGGCTTGCAGATCGAGGTCTCAAGCAAACAGGGTGCGACGACATCGGATGGCGGTCTGCTTTCACTTTCCGGCACGTTTAGGACCTATACCTGCATCATGCGCTATGAGCCTTGGCCGAGCTCGCTCAGCATCGCCGGCGTTTCGCTGGGGGCGCCGGCAACGTTGTCGCACGAGCGCGCAGTGACGGTCGATCCGTGGCGTCCGGGGGTGGTTATGTGACCGCGGTCTCATCCTACATTGCCTACGCGCGGGCGCTCAACAGGCTGGGTTGGACGCCTGCCGAGTTTGTGGTGGCGGAGTCGTTTGCCGTGCGTCTGCGCGGCATGCTGGGACGGTCTCCGATTGCTGCCAACGGGTTGCCGCTCGTCATGGCGTTTCCACGCTGCTCTTCGGTTCACACCTGCTTTATGGTCCATCCCATCGACATTGCCTTTATCGATCGAAACGGCAACGTCCTCGCGCACTACGAAAACGTCCGTCCTTGGCGCATGTGTTCCTGTCCCGGTGCCTGGGCGGTGCTGGAACGCCCTTCAATCCTCGCTACACCTCCCGCCCTCCAACAAGTGCCGGCGTAAGAATTGGCGACAGCGGACTTTCGTCATACGAAATTGGGTAAGATGGAGGAGAAGGTGCATGGATGTTGAGATCCATCCGAACGCCAAAAAACACTTGACGGAAGGGCCGATGATGAGCAAGGCGTATACGGCTGCCAATGGTCAGGTTATAACGGATGAAATGATTGACACGTGGTGCGAGTCGTACGAGCATGGCGAGTTTCCGGACGGCGAGCATACCGTTGGGGGGATCGTGCACGGGCGGCCTCCACTCTCAAGCGAAGGGACGGCAACGCTATCGGTCAAGATTCCCCTAGGGATGAAGGAGGCGATTCGTCGACGGGCGTCGGCTGAAGGAATGACGCCAAGTGAGTTTGCCCGTGCAGCCCTGAGCGAAAAACTTCTTGCGGCGGGTTGATGTCTCCAACGTGCTGTTCTATAGGGTCGGACTTGTGGCTGACGCCGTGCTCAAAAACTTTTTTCAAATTCTCGGTTGACCGGAGCGTGTCCTTGGTTATACTAATCAAGCCTTGAAACAAGGCACACCTCAAATGGCTGGGTAGCTCAGTTGGTAGAGCAGAGGACTGAAAATCCTCGTGTCAGGGGTTCGATTCCCTTCCCCGCCACCTTGAATTGACTAGGACCTCTGCAAAGGGGTCCTTTTCTTTTATGTGGACCCGCGGAAATGCATCCCGTTATTGAACGAGAAAACGGCATGCGCTTTCCGGTGCTTACTTCCGACGTGCGTGCACATCTCGGCGCACCAGCTCGTGCCCGCCCGCCCAGACATTCCTCCCGCTTTTGCGCCACTTTACAGACCGTTCGGTCGTCTGTCCGCACACGCGGGTATACTCAAAACAATACTTTTCCTATGCAATACGATGCAGGCTTGGCCTGCACGATCCGAAGGGGGCAGTGATGGAGAGGATACTCGGCGTTAATCTCTCTGGCTGGTTTATTCCCGAGCCTTGGGTGACCCCGTCGCTATACGCGGCGACCGGTGCATCCAACGCGGCCGAGCTGCAGGAGGCCATGGGCACCGCCGCCTATAACGAGCGCATGCGCCGTCATTACGAGACGTTTGTGAGTGAGGATGATTTTCGCCGCATGGCGCAGATTGGCCTCAATGCCGTGCGTTTGCCGGTGCCCTGGTATGCCTTTGGCTCACAGGAGTCCGATGCGTCCTACATCTCGGTTGTCGACTACATTGACCGTGCGATTGAGTGGGCTGCCAAGTACGATATCCGCGTGCTGCTCGATCTGGCGACGGTGCCCGGTGGCCAGGGCGATTCCAATGACTCGCCCACCACGCCGGAGGCTGTTGCCGAGTGGCATTCGTCCACCAACGGTCGTCATGTCGCACTCGACGTGCTCGAGCGCTTGGCTGATCGCTACGGCGAGGCCGAGAGCCTGCTGGGCATTGAGCTGTTGGATACGCCACAGATGAGCGTCCGCAAGAGCCTCTTTACCATGACGGATGGCATTCCGGCCCACTACCTGCGCAATTTCTATCGTGATGCCTACGAGCTCGTCCGTTCGTATATGCCCGAGGATAAGATCGTCGTCTTCTCGTCTTCGGGGTATCCCAGCGAGTGGAAGCATTTTATGCGCGGCGCCAAGTACAAGAACGTCTACATGGATCTTCACCTGTACCATTACCGCGACGAGTATGCACTCGACATCACGAGCCCTCGCGGGCTGACGACGGCGATTTCGCGTAACAAGCGCGAGCTTAAAGAAGCGATTTCGACTGGGTTCCCCGTGCTGGTGGGCGAATGGTCGGGTGCGGCGATCTTTGCCAACTCGTCGGTTACGCCTGAGGGCCGCAATGCCTACGAGCGTGTGTTTATCGCCAACCAGCTGGCTTCGTTTGCGCCGGCTGCCGGTTGGTTCTTCCAAACGTGGAAGACTGAGAAGCGCATTGCAGCATGGGACGCTCGCGCGGCGCTCGGTACGCTCGAGCGCGGCATGATTGAATAGGTTGATATGACGCAAAACAGCGCCCATACGGGCAAACTCTATGTGGTCGGCACGCCCATCGGCAACCTGGGCGACCTGTCCCCGCGCGTTGGCGAGGCGTTTGCCGCCGCCGATGCCATCTGCTGCGAAGACACGCGTGTGACGTCAAAGCTGCTGATGCACCTGGGCATTTCCAAGCCGCTTGTCCGTTGCGACGAGAATGTGATCGCCAGCCGCGCCGCCGGCCTGGTCGACCGTCTGCTGGCGGGGGAGAGCTGTGCCCTGGTCACCGATGCCGGCACCCCTGCCATCTCCGACCCCGGTGAGGAGCTGGTGAAGCTGTGCGCCGACAACGGCGTGGAGGTCATCTCCATCCCC
>DXZO01000018.1:0-28717 GCA_019419625.1 Collinsella sp.
GTACATGAAGGCCTGGAACGAGGCGGGCATCAAGGTCATCCCGGTTGTTGCATCTGTGGCGCTGGCGCGTCTCGTGGCGCGTCGCGGAGCCACTGCCGTGGTTGCCGAGGGCACCGAATCGGGCGGCCATATTGGCGAGACCTCGACGATGGCATTGGTGCCGCAGGTTGTCGATGCGGTCGATATCCCCGTGGTGGCGGCCGGCGGCATCGCCGATGGCCGTGGTGTGGCGGCCGCCTTTATGCTCGGCGCTGCCGGCGTCCAGGTGGGAACACGCTTTCTGGTCGCAAACGAGTGCACCGTATCCGAACAGTACAAAGAGCTGGTGCTCAAGGCAGGCGACACGTCGACGCGTGCGACCGGTCGCTCGACGGGACATCCGGTTCGCGCCCTCAAGAGCCCCTTCACCAACGCGTATGCCAAGAACGAGGCGGCGGGCGCAAGCCCCGAGGAGCTCGGGGCCATGGGCACGGGCGCGCTTCGTAAAGCCGCAAAGGACGGAAATTACGAAGAGGGTTCGTATTTGTGCGGACAGATTGCCGGCATGGTCAACGAACGCCAGAGCGCACGCGAAATCGTCGACGATCTGGTCGATGGCGCCGAGCATGTCCTGAAGGGTGCGTCCGCATGGGTGGCGTAGCGTTTCTATTTGCCGGTCAGGGTGCCCAGCACCCCGCGATGGGCGTCGACCTGATCGAGGCATCGCCGGCGGCCGCCGAGGTGTTCGCCATTGCCGACGAGGTGCGCCCGGGGACCAGTGAGCAGTGCCGAAGCGCCTCGAAAGAGGAGCTCTCGCAGACCGAGAACACGCAGCCTTGCGTGTTCGTGCACGACTTAGCTGTCGCCGTCGCCCTGCGCGAGCGCGGCGTGGTGCCTGCCGCCTGTGCGGGATTCTCGCTGGGCGAGGTCGCAGCACTCACCTTCGCGGGGGCATTCGATACGCGAGCGGGTTTTGAGCTCGTGTGTGAGCGCGCGGCATTGATGGCCACGGCGGCCGAGCGTCACCCCGGCGGCATGCGCGCCGTCATCAAACTCGATGCGGCGCAAGTCGAGGGCCTGGCAAAACAGGCCGGCGAGGACTGCTGGCCGGTCAACTACAACAGCCCCCAGCAGACGGTTGTTGCCGGAGCGCCTGAGGCGCTGCAGGAGCTCGACGTCCTAGTAAAAGAGGCTGGCGGCCGCGCTATGAAAGTCGCGGTGTCGGGTGCATTTCATAGCCCCTATATGGCCGAGGCGACTGAGGGGCTGGCGACGTATATCCAAGACGGCCACGCGCCGTCTCCGCTGCTGATTCCGGTCATGGCAAACATGACGGCGGCGCCCTATCCGGCGGACCCGCGAGCGGCATCGGATGTCTTGGCCAACCAGGTGAGTCATGCCGTTCGCTGGGCCGACACGCTGCATACTCTGCAGGATCAGGGCATCGACACGTTTATTGAGGTCGGTCCTGGCAAAACGCTGTCGGGCCTGGTCAAGCGTACGCTGAGCGACGTTCGCGTGTATTCGTCCGAAACGGCCGAACAGGTCGCAGCTATTGCCGACGAGCTCGCATAGCCCACAGGGCTGTAACCCGAAAGGAATGACATGGGCAACTTGAACAACGGCGCGCTCGAGCGCAACGACTCGCGTCGCGTGGCGCTGGTCACGGGCGGCTCGCGTGGTATCGGCCGCGCTTGTGCCGTGGGCCTGGCGGAGGATGGCTACGATATCGCCGTCGTCTATGCCGGCAGCGTCGATGCGGCACGCGAGACGTGCGAAGCCTGTGAGGCGGCTGGCGCCACGGCGCGTGCATATCAATGTGACGTGGCCGACCCCGATGCCGTCAACGCGTGCGTGGAGACGGTCCTCAACGACTTTGGCTCCATTTGGGCGCTTGTCAACAACGCCGGCATCACCCGCGATGGCCTGCTCATGCGCATGGGCGACGATACCTTCGACCGCGTGCTCGATGTCAATCTCAAGGGCACGTTCAACACGACGCGTGCGCTCACCAAGACCTTTATGCGCCAGCGCGGCGGTTGCGTCATCAACATGAGCTCGGTTGTGGGCCTGATGGGCAATGCCGGGCAGGCCAACTATGCTGCCTCCAAGGCGGGCGTCATCGGCCTGACCAAGGCGGTGGCGCGCGAGCTTGCGCCCCGCGGCGTACGAGTGAACGCGGTCGCTCCTGGGTTTGTCGAGACCGATATGACGGCAAAGCTCTCGGAGAAGGTGCGTGTGGCAACCGAGGAGCAGATTCCCCTGAAGCGCATGGCGCGCCCCGAGGAAGTGGCCGGCGTGGTGCGCTTTTTGGCGAGTGATGCGGCTGCCTACATTACGGGTGAGGTCGTGCGCGTCGACGGCGGAATGGCGATGTAGAAACCAGGGCCGAAGAACGGCTTGGATGAGGAGACCATGATGGAACAGAGAGTTGCAATCACCGGCATCGGTGCCGTATCGCCGCTCGGCAACACTGCGCTTGCCACCTGGGCGGCCATGTGCGCCGGCACGTGCGGCATCGGCCCGATCACGCACTTCGATACCGATGCGTTTGCCGTCAAGGTGGCGGGCGAGGTCAAGGGTTTTGACGGCAACGAGTACTTTGGCAAGCGTGACGCCAAGCATCTGGACCCCTGCGTTCAGTTTGCGATGGCGGCTTCGGACGAGGCCATGCACGATGCGGGCTTTGATGCCGAAGGCGCCATCGATCGCGAGCGCCTGGGCGTTTACGTGGGGTCGGGCGTGGGCGGCATGCAGACGCTCGTCGACAACGTCCATACGATTGCCGACCGTGGGCCCCGCCGCGCATCGCCTTACATGATCGCGATGATGATCCCCAACATGGCATCGGGCAATATCGCAATCCGTCACAAGGCAAAGGGACCGACCCTGCCAGTCGTGACTGCGTGCGCGACCTCGGCCCATGCGGTGGGCGAGGCGTTCCGTGCTATCAAGCACGGCTATGCCGACGCGATCCTCGCGGGCGGTGCCGAGGCGGCCATTATCCCCGATGCCGTTGCGGGCTTTACGTCCTGCCGCGCATTGACTACCAACCCCGATCCCGCGACGGCCTGCCGCCCGTTCGACGCAGACCGCGATGGCTTTGTGATGGGTGAGGGCGCCTGCGTGCTGGTACTCGAGAGCATGGAGCATGCGCAGGCGCGCGGTGCGCACATTTATGCCGAGGTCGTGGGCTACGGCAACACCGATGATGCCTATCACATTACGAGCCCCGACCCCGATGCCGCCGGCATTGCCCGTGCGATATCGCTGGCGGTGGCCGAGGGCGACGTCAAGCCGTCCGAGGGCCTCTACATCAACGCCCACGGCACCTCGACCAAACTCAACGATTCGTCCGAGACGGCGGGCATTAAGCGTGCGCTCGGCGAGGACGCGGCACGCGCCGCGCACGTCTCGTCAACCAAGTCGATGACCGGGCACATGATCGGTGCCACGGGTGCCATCGAGGTCATGGCCTGTGCCATGGCGCTCGAGCAGGGCGTGGTGCCCCCGACCATTAACTACCACACGCCCGATCCCGCCTGCGATCTTGATTACACGCCCAATCGCGCGGTTCGCGCCGACCTTACCTGGGCGCTTTCGACCAACCTGGGCTTTGGCGGGCACAACGCCGCCATCGCGCTGCGTAGATATGCAAGGAGCTAGAGCATGGATTCCAAAAGACTTGCCGAGATAGCCGATGTTATGGAGGACCGCGGCCTCACGCGCGTGCGGGTTGAGGAGCCCGATGGCACCGCGGTCGAACTCGAGCGCGCGAGCGCCGCGCAGCCGGTTGCCATGCCCATGCCGAGCGCCATGGCCGCTCCGGTTGCGGCTCCTGCAGCTATGCCCGCCGCGCCGGAACCCACCGCGCAGACACCTGCCGCCGCGCCGGAGCCTAAGGGCACCGAGGTGACCGCTCCCATGGTCGGCGTGTTCTATGCCGCCCCGGCGCCGGGCGACGAGCCGTTTGTGCGCGTGGGCTCTAAGGTCAAGGCCGGCGAGACCCTCTGCATCATCGAGGCCATGAAGGTTCTCAACGAGGTGACGGCAGAGTCGGATGGCGAGGTGCTCGAGATCTGCGTGGCCGACGGCGACCTCGTGGAGTTTGGCAGCTGCCTCATGAGGATCGGATAGGTGATATCCATGAACAAAGAAGAGCTCAAGAAGCTGTTGCCGCATCGCGAACCGATGCTTTTGCTCGACGAGGCCGAGCTGGTGGGCGACGAGGCCCACGGCAAGATCACGATTACGGGTGACGAGTACTTTTTGCAGGGGCATTTTCCGGGAAACCCGGTGGTCCCCGGCGTGATTCAGTGCGAGATGCTCGCCCAAAACTGTTGCGTGCTGCTGATGGGCGATGAGGAGGCGCGCGGCGCGACGCCGTTCTATACGAGTCTGGACAAGGTGCGCTTTAAGCGTCCGGTGCGACCGGGCGACACGGTGGATCTGGTGTGCTCCATCACGCGTGCGCGCGGGCCGTTCCGCTTTGCGACGGGCACCGCGAGCGTCAACGGTGAGGTTTGCTGCCGCGCCGATATGTCTTTTGCACTCATGCACGAAAGTTAAGGAAGGCTTCATGTTCGACAAAGTGCTCATCGCCAACCGCGGCGAAGTCGCGGTCCGTGTTATCCGCGCGTGCCGCGATATGGGCATCAAGACCGTCGCCGTTTATTCCACGGCCGATGCGGACGCGCTGCACGTGCAGCTTGCCGATGAGGCGTATTGCATCGGCGGCCCGCGTCTTGCCGAGAGCTACCTCAACGACGATGCCGTGCTCACCTGTGCCGTAAAGTCGGGAGCTAAGGCAATTCATCCCGGCTATGGCTTTTTTTCCGAGAAGGCGAGCTTCGTGCGCGACTGCGACAAGTACGGTCTGGCGTTTGTCGGTCCTTCGGCCGAGGTGATCGACCGCATGGGCGACAAGGACGCCGCACGCCGAACGGCCGCTGCCGCGGGCGTGCCCATCGTGCCGGGCTGCGATTTGCTCAAAAGCCCCGAGGAGGCGACGGCCGAGGCTGAGCGCATCGGCTGCCCCGTGCTCATCAAGGCGCGCGCAGGCGGTGGCGGTCGCGGCATTCGCAAGGTCGAGCGCGTGGAAGATGCGGCAAAGGCGTTCATCGAGGCGCACGCCGAGGGCGAGGCCGTCTTTGGCGACGGCGAGTGCTACATGGAGAAGTTCGTCGCGCCGGCGCACCACGTTGAGGTGCAGATTATGGCCGATAAGCAGGGCCATGTGTTTTCGCTCGGCGAGCGCGAGTGCTCGGTGCAGCGTCGCAACCAAAAGCTGATCGAGGAGAGCCCCGCGCCGTGCCTCGACGGACGCGATGATATTCGCGTGCGCATGCACAAGGCCGCGCGCGACCTGGCTCGTGCCGTCGGCTACGAGGGGGCCGGCACCATCGAGTTTTTGTACTCGGACGACGGCAATTTCTACTTTATGGAAATGAACACGCGCTTGCAGGTGGAGCATCCGGTTACGGAGTTTGTGACCGATACCGATCTGGTCAAGTGGCAGCTGCGCGTGGCGGCCGGCCAGCCCTTGCCGTTTGAGCAGGAGGACGTACCGGTCCGCAACCATGCCATGGAATGCCGCATCAATGCCGAGACGCCGGACTTCCTTCCGTCGTGCGGAACGATCACCACGCTGCGTGTACCGGGCGGTCCGCGCGTGCGCTGGGACTCGGCCATGTTTACCGGTGCTGCCGTTCCGCCGTACTACGACTCCATGCTCGGCAAGCTCATCGTGTGCGCACCTACGCGCGACGGCGCCATTCGCAAGATGCGCTCGGCCCTGGGCGAGCTCGTGATTGAGGGCGTGAGCGAAAACAGTGAGCTTCAGCTCGACGTGCTGGCAAACGACGAGTTCTTGTCGGGCATGTACCACACCGATCTGATGGGGCATCTCTATGCTGATGAATAGAAAAGCGAAGACGGTCAATGTCCTTGAGGGGCCGATAACCGAGTCGTGCGCCGAGTTCCCCGCGCGCCACGTGTTTGTCAAATGCCCGGAGTGCCGCCGCGTGATCGATGAGGCGCGTCTGCGCGACAACCTCGAGGTCTGCCCTCGTTGCGGTAAGCACTTTCGTGTGAGCGGTCGCGCGCGCCTGCGCATGACGGTCGACGCGGGCACATTTGAGGAATGGGATGCCAATCTGGCATCGGAGGATTTCCTCTCGTTTCCCGGCTATGCCGATAAGCTTAAGAGCGCGGGCGAGCGTTCGGGCGAGCGAGATGCCGTTGTGTGCGGCAGGGGCAAAATCCGCGGTTGCGATACGGCACTCTTCTTTATGGATGCCAACTTTATGATGGGCTCGATGGGCTCCGTGGTGGGCGAGAAGATCTGTCGCGTCTTTGAGCGCGCGGCCGAGCTGGGGCTGCCGGTTGTTGGCTTTACCGTGTCGGGCGGCGCCCGCATGCAAGAGGGCGTGACTTCGCTCATGCAGATGGCCAAGATCTCTGCAGCCGTTAGGCGGCATAGCGAGGCAGGCGGTCTGTACATCACGGTGCTCACCGATCCCACGACCGGCGGCGTGACTGCGAGCTTTGCCATGGAGGGCGACATCATCTTGGCCGAGCCCGATGCCCTGACGGCGTTTGCCGGCCCGCGCGTGATCGAGCAGAACATGCACAAGCGCCTGCCCAAGGGATTCCAGCGCTCCGAGTTTTTGCTGGAGCACGGCTTTTGCGATGCGGTCGTTCCGCGTGGCGAGATCGCGCTTGCGGTGGGCGAGCTGCTGGCGTTGCACGAGGGGCACGCGCCTGGCCTGGGCGCGCCGCACGAGATCGTGCATACGGGTCGCCGCGACAAAAAGCTGGGACACTTGTTTAAGCGCTCGGCCGCACCAAAAAGCGCGCTCGAAATCGTCAAACAGACTCGCTCGGCGAACTGCGCCACGGCAGGCGAGATGATCTCGTTGGGTCTCGACGGATTCGTAGAGCTGCACGGCGACCGCTACTTTGGCGACGATGCTGCCGTGGTGGGCGGCATCGGCTGGAAAGACGGGCGACCCGTGACGGTTATCGCCATCGAGCGCGGTACCACGACCAAAGAGCGCATGCGTCGCAACTTTGGTATGGCACATCCCGAGGGCTACCGCAAGGCACGTCGCCTGATGCACCAAGCCGAGAAATTTGGTCGGCCGGTTCTGTGCCTGGTTGATACTTCGGGCGCGTTTTGCGGCATCGGTGCCGAGGAGCGCGGCCAGGGCGAGGCGATTGCCCAGAATCTCATGGAGATGAGCGGCCTTAAGACGCCGATTGTCTCGGTGGTGACAGGCGAGGGCGGCTCTGGTGGCGCGCTGGCGCTGTCCGTGGCCGACCGCATCCTGATGCTCTCGAGCTCGGCCTATTCGGTCGTGAGCCCCGAGGCCTGTGCGTCGATCCTGTGGAAGGATACCGAGCGCGCGAATGAGGCCGCTGAGGCGCTTAAGCTCACGGCCCCCGATCTGTTGGCGCTCGGCATCATCGACGGCATTGTTGACGATAGGGGCCTGTCGCATGAGGAGATCGCCGGTGTCGTCATGTCCTCGGCATTTGATGCCTTCGATACGCTTGGGCAGCTCGACGACGCGACCCTCACAAACCTCCGCTACGAAAAGTACCGCGCAATCGGTCAGTACCGCACGATGTGACAAAGGGACAGTCCGCATGTCACATTGGGAAAGGCGTTCCATGTCACAAGTTTCTAACACCTCGTTTACAACGACGGTTTCATCAAACGCCATGGCCGTGGTGGACTATCTGTCCAAAAGCATGATGTCGGCGTTGCCGTTTATTGTCTGCGCGGCGCTGTTCCGCACCGTTGCCGTCATTATGGGCGAAGGCATGCTTGGTCTATGGCCTGCCGATTCCGAAATCTATCGCCTGTTTTACAGCTGGCTGTATAACGCTGGCTATTACTTTTTGCCCATCTATCTTGGTTGGGCCGCTGCCCGCCAGCTCGGTTGCTCGGAGCAGCTGGGCATGATGCTGGGCGGCGTATTGATTGTGCCCGATCTGCTTAAGCTCGTTGATGCCGCATCGACGACGGGGGCATCGATGACTTTCGTGTATGGTCTACTTCCCGCGCCGGTCAACGATTACACGACGACTGTTATTCCGGTTCTCATCTCGGTGCCCGTGCTATGGCAGGTGGAGCGTTTCTTTAAGCGCACTATCCCTCAGGCTGTGGCGTTTTCTTTTGTACCGTTTGCAACCATGCTTGTCATGGTTCCGGTGTCGCTGTGTGTTACGGCGCCGGCAGGCAGCTATCTGGGCATGCTGTTGGGACAGCTTATGTTTATGCTTGGCAATTCCGGTGGCATCGTGTCGCTGCTCACGCTCATGGGGCTTGCCGCGGGCTGGGAGTTTCTTAAGATCGCGGGTGTCAGCAACGTTGTCCTATCGCTCGCCTATGCGCAGTTTATGAGTGTGGGAACGGATTCGTGCATCCTGATCGCCGCGACGATGGCAACGTTCGCCGTTTGGGGTATGCCCTTTGGCGCGTCGCTCCGCGTTGCGGATAAGGACGAGAAGGCGCTCATGCTGGGCTATTCAATCTCGGGTATTCTTGGCGGCGTAAGCGAGCCAGCGCTGTACGGATGCGGCTTTAAATATGGCAGGTGTCTGACGTGCATGGCCGTTGGCGGCGCCGTCGGAGGCCTTGTTGCGGCCGTAGGCCACGTTACGGCTTATACCATCGGTATGACGAATGTTCTTATGGTCATTGGCTTTGCCACGGGCGGCATCTCGAATCTGCTGTGGTGCTGCGCTGCCGGCGGCGCAGCATTTGCGGTGTCTGCGGCGCTGAGCTGCTGTTTTGGCGTGGTGCCGACAAAGATGCAGGCGGCAGAAGACGAAGCTGATTCGCTCGAAACAGTGGCGAGCGCTGCTGAAGCAAGCGCATAAATCTGTGCGACAAAAGGACGGTTCCTTTGTCATATTCCAAGGCTGCGGCCCGTGTGGGCTGCGGCCTTTTTGTATCTGGAGGACAAAGTGGCTACACTACAATCCGTTTGAGCAATAGATATATAGGTAGTACCGTGGGGACTGATGAGGATGGTCGAGTGGATTGTTCGTCGTGCGCAGGGCGACCGTGCGCGCGTGGGAACGTTGACGGGCATAGTGTGTATTCTCGCCAATGTTGCGCTTTGCGCTGCGAAGGGTGCAATTGGCGTGCTGTCGGGATCGGTTTCGATTGTGGCGGACGCCATGAACAACCTGTCCGATGCCAGCTCGAACATCGTGAGCGTGCTTGGCTTTAAGCTGGCGGGCAAGCCGGCCGACCCCGAGCATCCTTACGGACATGGCCGCTACGAGTATCTCTCGGGTCTGGTCGTGGCGGCGCTCGTGCTGCTGATTGGCGTTGAGCTGGTGAAGTCCTCGGTTGAGCGCATCATCCACCCCGAACCTGTCGAGTTCTCGCTTGCCCTGGTGGCAGTCTTGGTGCTTTCGATGATTGTTAAGCTCTGGATGGCGGCCCTCAACCAAAAGCTCGGCGATCGCATTGAGTCCGAGACGCTGCATGCGACCGCTCAGGACTCAAAGAACGATGTCCTAGCTACGGGTGCCGTGCTGGCGTGCGCAATTGTTTCGCAGGTGACGCACATCAATCTTGACGCATGGGTCGGCCTTGCCGTTGGCGCCTATATCGGCTGGAGCGGCTTTGAGCTCATCCAGGATACGGTGAGCCCGCTTTTGGGCCAGGCACCCGATCCAAAGCTGGTCAAGCACATTCGAGACAAGATCATGAGCTACCCCGGCGTTTTGGGCGTTCACGATTTGATGGTTCACGACTACGGCCCGGGCAGGAAGTTCGCAAGCGCTCACGCCGAGATGGCAGCCGAGGCCAGCCCGCTGGAAAGTCACGACACGCTCGATAACATCGAGCAGTCGTTTAGGGTCGAAGACGGCATGATCGTCACGCTCCATTACGATCCCATCGTGACCGACGATCCAAAGGTGGCGAGCATGCGTCTGCGCATCAACGCTATGGCTCAAGAGATTGATAGCCGCCTCTCGATCCACGACCTACGCTGTGTTCTGGGCCCCACGCACACCAACGTGATCTTTGACTGCGTGCGTCCCTCGGATCTGCAGATGAGTGCCGAAGACTTAAAGCACGCGCTGGCACAACGGGTCGAATCGGAATATCCCAAGTCGATTGCCAAGATCACGATCGACGAAGACTACGTAGGGCATACCCACGAGTAAGGCTGTGCCGGCAAAGCAGGTTATGCAGAAGGGGAGAGCATGAAGAAGCTGTATCTACTCCGCCACGGTCAGACGGAGTTTAACGTCAAAAAGCTGGTCCAGGGCCGCTGCGATTCACCGCTGACCGACCTGGGTCGTCAGCAAGCCGGGATGGCAGCCGCGTGGCTCAAAGCCCACAACGTCGTTCCCGACAAAGTGGTCTCTTCGCCCTTAGGCCGAGCCATGGACACGGCAAGTCTCGTCGCAACCGAACTCCTCGGCCGGGATGCAGCAGTCGAGCCCTGCGAAGGCATCATCGAGCGCAGCTACGGCACCTTCGAAGAAGGCCCCCACGACGCCCTACCCACCGACGTCTGGGACCCCGGCGAGGACCTGATCCCATTTGGCGGAGAAGGAAGCCATGCCCTGCAGGAGCGCATGGTGGGCGCCCTCACCAATCTCATGGGCGCCGAGGGGATCGAAACCCTCCTAGCAGTAAGCCACGGCAGCGCTAGCCGCCAATTCATCAAGGCTGCAGCCCCAGAGGGCTTCGAACTCCCAGCAAAACTCCCCAACTGCGCCATCATGATTTTTGATTTTGAAGAGTCCACGCCACAAGCAGAAGGCGAACCACATCAATGCAAGTTCACCCTCCAACAAATAGTGGATCCCCAACAAAGTCATTAGCCTGAGCGAGCAAGGTTTAGCAGACATCAACGTGGCGTTCCCAGTGTGCGGCGGAGGGGGCGGGCCTGAGAGATATTAAGGTTGTCGCGAGTTCCGCACGAACAGGAGAGCACTTAATGTGCTCTCCGCCGTGAGCAGGACTGTAGAGCAGCAACCTTAATATCTCTCAGGCCCGCCCCCTCCGCCGCACACTGGGAACGTGCCACGCACTTTACCTGCGTAAACAATGTGAGTGAAATATGAATCTCGATGGATACGCCCGCAGCCGTGTATACTAAACAGCTGTGTGAAACCAGGGGAGTATTCTGGCTGGACAAAATGCCTGCTTAATAGGGTTGTCAGGTAGTCCGGGCGCAATACAAGACTGGGGAGCACGTCGTGTAAGTAGTGGTCCTCTAGGGGCGTACGCTCGGTGGTGTACGCATTGTCCCAAGACCACGCGAGAGTTGGGATCATATCTTGATCAGCATGATTCTCGGCCGCAAGATTGGCATGACCCAGGTTTGGGACGAGGACGATAACGTCGTTCCCGTCACGGTCATCCAGGCTGGCCCCTGCGCTGTCTCGCAGGTTAAAACTCAGGCAACCGACGGCTATGACGCCGTCCAGATCGGTTTCGGCGACATCAAGGCCAAGAACGTGAACAAGCCCATGGCTGGTCACTTCGCCAAGGCTGGCGTCGAGCCTGTCCGTTTCCTTCGTGAGGTCCGCGTCGAGAACGGCGAGGAGCACAAGGTCGGCGAGGTCGTCACCGTCGCTGATTTCGCTGATGTCGAGAAGGTCGACGTCATCGGTACCTCCAAGGGTAAGGGCTTCCAGGGTCGCATCAAGCGCTGGGGTCAGCGCCGCGGTCCTATGACGCATGGTTCTCACTTCCAGCGTCACCCCGGTTCTATCGGTCAGTGCGCCTATCCTGCGCGCGTCCTCAAGGGCGTCAAGATGGCCGGTCACATGGGTAACGAGCGCGTTACCGTCAAGAACCTTTCCGTTGTCCGCATCGATGCCGAGCAGAACCTCATCTTGGTCAAGGGCGCTGTCCCGGGTGCCAAGAATGGTCTCGTCGCCATCCGTATGGCCTAAGGGCCCAGCCCATTTAGCCCAGCGTCATACCAAGGAGAACACTTAAATGGCAAAGTTTGAAGTAAAGAACAGCGAGGGCAAGAAGGTCGCCGAGGCCGAGCTCGCCGCTGAGGTGTACGGCATCGAGCCGAACATCCACGTTATGCACCACATCGTCAAGTGCCAGATGGCCTCTTGGCGTCAGGGCACCCAGTCTGCTAAGGGTCGCTCTGAGGTTTCCGGTGGCGGCAAGAAGCCTTGGCGTCAGAAGGGCACCGGCCGTGCCCGCCAGGGTTCCATCCGTGCTGCCCAGTGGCGTCACGGTGGCGTTGTCTTCGCCCCCAAGCCCCGTTCCTACGCTAAGCGTATGAACAACAAGGAGGTCAAGTTGGCTATGCGCTCCGCGCTGTCCGCCAAGCTGGCCGATGGCGAGCTCGTGCTCGTCGACGACTACGGCTTCGAGAAGCCTTCCACCAAGGCTGCTGTCGCCATGCTCAAGGCTCTCGGCCTTGAGGGCAAGCGTCTGACCATCATCGTTCGCGATGAGGACGTCAACGCCTACCTGTCGTTCCGCAACATTCCCAAGACGTTCATCATCACCGCTGACGAGGCCAACACCTACGATCTCGTCAACAACAACGCTGTGCTGATGCCCGCCGACATCGCCGCTCACTTCGGGGAGGTGCTTGCATAAATGACCGCCCACGAGATCATCATCCGTCCGATCGTGTCCGAGCGTTCCTTCTCCGGCATGGAGCTGAACAAGTACACGTTCGAGGTCGCCAAGGATGCTAACAAGTATCAGATCAAGGACGCTGTCGAGGAGATCTTCGGCGTCAAGGTCGTTCGCGTGAACACCCTGACGGTCAAGCCCAAAACCAAGCGTGTGCGCTATGTCGCCGGCAAGACCCGTTCTTGGAAGAAGGCCATCGTCACGCTGGCCGAGGGCGACACCATCGAGGTCTTTGGCAATCAGGCCTAAGACTCGCTGCTGTTGAGTGAGCTCATGCCTCCCAAATAGGGGAGGCGAGAGCTCAAGGTTTCGGGCGTATAAAATGGACACGCCCGGAACCGTGTATACGTCCGGTGTCATCGCACCCGAGGCAGAACCTCGAATCCCTGTCTGCGATGGCTAACGGATTCCTATTGAAAGGGATTGTAATGGCTGTAAAGCACCTTAAGCCGACCTCCGCTGGTAGGCGTTGGCAGACGATCTCCGATTTCTCCGAGATCACCTGCACCAAGCCCGAGAAGTCCCTTCTCGAGCCCCTGCCCAAGAAGGCCGGTCGTAACAACAACGGCCGCATCACCACCCGCCACCAGGGCGGCGGCGTGAAGCGTCGTTACCGCGTGATCGACTTCAAGCGCAACAAGGACGGCGTGCCCGCCAAGGTTGCCACGATCGAGTACGATCCGAACCGTTCCGCTCGCATCGCTCTGCTGCACTACGCTGACGGTGAGAAGCGCTACATCCTGGCCCCCAAGGGCCTCGAGGTCGGTCAGACCATCATGTCCGGTTCTGACGCCGACATCAAGCCGGGCAACGCTCTGCCCCTCGCCGACATCCCCGTCGGTACGCTCATCCACGCCGTCGAGTTCCAGCCGGGCAAGGGCGCTGCTATCGCCCGTTCCGCCGGTAACTCCTGCCAGCTGATGGGTAAGGAGGGCAAGTACGCTATCGTCCGTATGCCTTCCTCCGAGATGCGCCGCATCCTCGTTACCTGCCGCGCCACCGTCGGTGAGGTCGGCAACGCCGATCACGCCAACATCGTCATCGGCAAGGCCGGCCGTAAGCGTCACATGAACGTGCGCCCGACCGTCCGCGGTACCGTCATGAACCCTGTCGACCACCCGCACGGCGGTGGCGAGGGCAAGAACCACACCTCTGGTCGTCCCTCTGTTACCCCCTGGGGTAAGCCGACGAAGGGCCTTCGTACGCGCAAGAAGAAGAAGGTCTCGAACCAGCACATCATTCGTCGCCGTAAGAAGTAATTTCGGATACCGAGTTTTAGGAGAAAGCACTTATGAGCAGAAGTCTCAAAAAGGGCCCGTTCGTGGAGACTCGCCTTCTCTCGCGTATCACCGCGATGAACGAGGCTGGCAAGAAGGACGTCGTGAAGACCTGGTCCCGCGCGTCCACCATCTTCCCCGAGATGGTTGGTCACACCATCGCCGTCCACGACGGCCGCAAGCATGTGCCCGTGTATGTTACCGAGTCCATGGTTGGTCACAAGCTCGGCGAGTTCGCGCCGACTCGTACGTTCCGTGGCCACAAGGCCAAATAGGGGGTTAACCGTAAATGGCAACTAAGTCTATTGAAACTGAGGCCACCGAGGTTCGCGCCGTCGCTAAGTACGTGCGTGTTTCCCCCAGCAAGGCCCGCCTGGTGGTCGATCTGATCCGCCGCAAGCCTGTCACTCAGGCCTTCGACATCCTCCACTTCTGCGACCGCGCCGTCGCCGTGGATGTCGAGAAGGTTCTCCGTTCCGCCGTTGCGAACGCCGAGAACAACAACGGTCTGCGTGCCGACAACCTGGTTGTCGCCGCTGCCTATGTTGACGAGGGTCCGACGCTTAAGCGCATCCGTCCCCGCGCCAAGGGTTCCGCTTCTCGCATTCTGAAGCGTACTTCCCACATCACCGTCGTCGTTGCTCCTCGAAAGGAGGCGTAAAACTGTATGGGTCAGAAAGTCTACCCCACCGGCTTCCGTCTTGGCATCACCGAGAACTGGCGCTCCCGCTGGTTCGCAGAGAAGGATTACGCTAAGACCCTCGGTAACGATCTCGAGATCCGCAAGTACCTCGAGAAGCGTCTTTCCCGCGCAGCTGTCTCCCGCGTCGAGATCGAGCGCGCTGGCGACAAGGTGAAGGTCATCATCCTCACCGCTCGCCCCGGCGTTGTCATCGGTAAGAAGGGTGCCGAGATTGATACCCTCCGCACCGAGCTCGAGAAGGTCGCTGGCGTCTCCAAGGGCCAGCTCTCCGTCGACGTTGTCGAGATCAAGCGCCCCGAGCTCGACGCCAACCTCGTTGCTCAGTCTATCGCCGAGCAGCTCGAGGGCCGCGTTGCCTTCCGTCGCGCTATGCGCAAGGCTGTCCAGTCTGCCCGCAAGGCCGGCGCTAAGGGCATCCGTATCCAGTGCTCCGGTCGTCTCGGCGGTGCCGAGATGGGCCGTCGTGAGTGGTACCGCGAGGGTCGCGTGCCTCTGCACACCCTCCGTGCCAAGATCGACTACGGCACGGCTGTCGCCAGCACCACCATGGGCGCTTGCGGCGTGAAGGTCTGGATCTACCTGGGCGAGAAGCTCCCGGGCCAGCCTGTTCCCAACCCTGCACTCGAGGGCTCTTCCCGTCCTCGTCGTCGTAACTCCGAGAGGAGGGGTCAGTAGTGCTTGCCCCTAAGCGTATTCTTCACCGCAAGGTGCAGCGTGGCTCCATGAAGGGCCAGGCCAAGGGTAATACCGAGCTGCATTTCGGCGAGTTTGGTATCCAGGCTCTCGAGGCCCATTGGATCACCAACCGTCAGATCGAGGCCGCTCGTATTGCCATGACCCGCTACATGAAGCGTGGCGGTCGTGTCTACATCACGATCTTCCCCGATAAGCCCATCACCAAGAAGCCTGCCGAGACTCGCATGGGTTCTGGTAAGGGTAACCCCGAGGAGTGGGTGGCCGTCGTCAAGCCCGGCCGCATCATGTTCGAGGTCAAGGGCGTGCCCGAGGAGGTCGCTCGCGAGGCTCTGCGTCTTGCACAGCACAAGCTTCCCATCAAGACCAAGATTGTTGCTGCTAAGAACGCTGAGCAGCGCATCGAGAAGGAGATGGCTGAGGAGGCCGCTCTCGAGGCCAAGTGGGCTGCTGAGGACGCCGCCGCCGCCAAGGAGGAGAACTAATGAAGCCCGCAGAGATTCGTGAGCTCTCGGACGCTCAGCTCGTTGAGAAGCTGAAGGAAATGCGCGCCGAGCTCTTTAACCTTCGTTTCCAGATGGCCACCAGCCAGCTGGACAACACCGCTCGCGTCAACACCGTGAAGAAGGACATCGCTCGCGTCCTCACGGAGCAGCGCGCCCGCGAGATCGCAGCGGAGAAGTCCGCTGTCGCCGAGTAGGACCTAAGGAGAGAACATGACTGATTCGCGTAACTCGCGTAAGGTCCGTACGGGTGTCGTTACCTCCGTCTCCGGTGCCAAGACCATTGTTGTCACCATCACCGAGCGCAAGCGTCACCCCAAGTACGGCAAGATGATGACCAGCTCCAAGAAGCTGCACGCTCACGACGAGGAGTGCACGGCTGGCGTGGGCGATACCGTCCGCGTTATGGAGACCCGTCCTATGTCCAAGATGAAGCGTTGGCGCCTCATCGAGGTCGTCGAGCGCGCTAAATAAGCAGTCGCTCTTACGACTTGTACGTTTCCGAAGATGTGCGTATGCCTGGCTTGCATACCACGGGCCGTATAAAGGCTGCGCACCTCTCTTCGGTTCTTAGTTCGGAGGAACATCTACCATGATTCAGATGCAAACCATGCTGAACGTCGCCGACAACTCCGGCGCTCGCAAGATTCGCTGCATCAAGGTGCTTGGCGGTTCCAAGCGTCGTTATGCAGGCATCGGCGATGTGTTCATCGGTGCTGTCCAGGAGGCTACCCCTGGCGCCAACGTCAAGAAGAAGGACGTTGTCCGTTGCGTCGTCGTTCGCACCGTTAAGGAGATCCGCCGCAAGGATGGCTCCTACATTCGCTTTGATGAGAACGCCTGCGTTGTCATCAACAACGATGGTTCGCCCGTCGGCACCCGTATCTTCGGGCCCGTCGCTCGCGAGCTTCGTGACAAGAAGTACATGAAGATCGTCTCGCTCGCTCCCGAGACCCTGTAGTTAGGGGAGATATATGTATATCAAGAAGGGCGATAAGGTCCAGGTTCTCTCTGGTAAGGATCGCGGCAAGCAGGGCGTTGTCCTGCGTGCTCTCCCCGCCGAGAACAAGGTCGTTGTCGAGGGCGTTTCGGTCGTCAAGAAGGCCGTCAAGCCCAACGCTGCCAACCAGCAGGGCGGTATCGTTTCGCAGGAGGCTCCCATCGACGCCTCCAACGTCAATCTCGTCTGCCCCGAGTGCGGTAAGGTTACCCGCGTCGGTCACGAGAAGGATGGCAAGAACAAGCTGCGCGTCTGCAAGAAGTGCGGCCACAAGTTCTAAGCTGCCCGCAACATCAAGTTGCTAGCAAAGGCCCGGATGCTCCACGGCACCCGGGCCTTTATCTATCCCTACTCATTGCACTCATTGAGGACAGACTTAAATGAGTGCCCTAAATGGTCAAGCATAGATGAGCGGGTGTGCTGTACAAATTGCTTGTGTGCGCGTTTATGCGCGTTAGATTGCGTCTAATTGTGCACTCATGCGTATATATGCGCCGTTTACGGGACAATAATGACCGTTTAACAGTGAGATACGCAAAAACGCGCATAGACGCGCGTGTTTGTGCGAATATAGAGCTGTCAGAAAGCAAGGCGTTCTATGACACAGGAGGCACATAATGGCAGATTTCAAGCAGTCTCCGCTCGACGCGGCGGCAGCCGCCAAAGCAGCGTTCGCTTCGGTCCAGGACAAGCCATTCCCCGATGATATCTTTACGGCTCCCGAGCTTCGTTGGGCTGTGATCGGGTGCGGCGTTATCGCCAACCAGATGGCCCAGTCTCTCGCTCTTGCCGGCCGCAAGCTTGCGGGCGTCGCCAACCGTACGCTGTCCAAGGCTCAGGCTTTTGCTGAGCAGTATGGCATCGAGAAGGTCTATGAATCGGTTGAGGACCTCTACGCCGATCCGGGCATCGACGCCGTCTATATCACCACGCCGCACAACACGCATATCACCTATCTGCGTGACGCGCTGGCCGCCGGCAAGCACGTGCTCTGCGAGAAAGCCATTACCCTCAATTCCGCTGAGCTCGACGAGGCGCGTGCCATCGCCGACGAGCACAACGTCGTCCTCATGGACGCCACCACGGTGCTTCATATGCCCTTGTATCAAGAGCTGCGCCGTCGCATGGATGCCGGTGAGTTCGGCCGCATGAACCTCGCCCAGCTCAACTTTGGTAGCTACAAGGAGTACGGCGATCTGACCAATCGCTTCTACAACCGCAACCTTGCTGGCGGTGCCATGCTCGACATTGGCGTGTATGCCCTGTCCGTCATGCGTCTCTTTATGGCAAGCCAGCCCGCCGAGGTCGTGTCTCTAGGCAACACCTGTGAGACCGGTGTTGACGTTGCGGGCGGCATCGTCTGCCGTAATGCCGAGCAGCAGCTGGGTGTTGTGAGCCTCACGCTCCACTCCAAGCAACCCAAGCGCTCGATTATTAGCTTCGATAAGTGCTATATCGAGGTCAACGAGTATCCGCGCGCCGATCACGCGACCATCGTGTGGACTGCGGACGGCCACCGCGAGGAGGTCCACGCCGGCACCGAGGCTTACGCCCTTTGCTATGAGATGGCCGATCTTGAGAAGGCCGTTGCCGGCGACGACTCTAAGCGTGAGCTGCTGGATTATGCTTCTGATGTTATGGAGCTGATGACCAAGCTACGCGCCGACTGGGGAGTCGTGTACCCCGAGGAGGAGTAAGCGATGCTAGCGGAAGATAGGCTCAACGCGATCGTGTCGATGGTTCAGCAGACCGGCTCGGTTACCGTGCCGGAGCTTGCCGAAGCCCTGGGCGTGACGGCGTCTACCATTCGGCGCGATCTGCAGACGCTCGACCGAGCGCATCGCATCGCCAAGGTCCACGGTGGGGCGACGAGTCTTGAGCGCGCGCACGTGACGCGCGACCTAACGCTTAATGAGCGCAGCGACCTCCATAACGATGACAAGGAGCGTATCTGCGCCCGTGCGGCGGCGCTTGTGGAGCCTGAGGGCTTTGTATACATCGACTCGGGCTCGACGACGCTCAGGCTCATCGAGCATCTTCCCCACCTTGAAGATGTCACCTATGTGACTGATTCCGTGCTCCATGCTCAGCATCTCGCTTTGCGCGGCATGCGTACCGTGGTGCTGGGCGGCGAGCTCAAACCCGAGACCGAGGCGCTCGTTGGCCCCGATGCCTTGGCAACCTTAGACCGTTACAACTTCAACTGCGGCTTTTGGGGCTCTAACGGCATTGCCGCCGAGCAGGGCTTCACGGCGCCCGATATCGAGGAGGCGCAAGTAAAGCGTATCTCGATGCGCCATACGGCCAAGCGCTTCGTAATCTCGGACGCCAGTAAATTTGGCATGGTGGCGCCCGTCAAGTTCGCGGACTTCCGCGACGCAACGATTATTACCGCAGGCGAGGTCCCAGCCAAGTACCGGGCAATGGACAACGTCGTCACGGTCTAACAGCAAGGGACGGGCTAAGGCCAAAACCACCGCGAAGGGGCAGGAACCTTTGTGGTGGTTTTGACGTTTGTCCAGATAAAACCTGCCAAAATAAACCTGTCCCTTTTTGGCAGGTTTTAGGGCTCCCAGGGGCAAGGGGCTTCGATGTGGGTGTGCTCGCCGGTTACGGGATGCGTGAAGGATACGCTGTGGGCGTGGAGCATCAGGCCGCAGGGACGCGGCGTTCCGTACAGGTCATCGCCTACCAGGGGATGGCGCTCGCTGGCCAGATGTACGCGGATCTGGTGCTTGCGGCCGGTGAGCAACTCGACATCGATATACGAGCGCGTGGGCAGGCCACGACGGCTCTTAAGACGTTTGAGCACCTTCACGCGCGTTTGAGACGGCTTGCCGCTGGCGCCGGCGCGCATCTTGCGGCTGTCGTGACGGTCGCGGGCGATAGGCTTGTCGATGAGCTTCTCGTTCCAGTCGATCTTGCCCTCGGCGAGCGCCAGATAGTGCTTTTCGAATGCGTGGTCGATGACCATCTGGTCAAAGGCGGGCTGCGTCTGCTTGTCGAGCGAGAACAGCACCACGCCGGTGGTGTTGCGGTCCAGGCGATTGAGCGGCTGCATGTCGGTCGCGGCAAAGCCGTCGCCCATCGCCAGCAGCAGGTCGCTGGCGTAGTCGGTAAGTGTGCGCTCGCCGGTGCCGTCACCGTGGACGATCATGCCGGCGGGCTTGTCGATGGCCATGAGCCAGGCGTCGCAGTAGAGGACTTGAGGTTCTTCGTTCACGTGTAAGCCTTTCGGTTAGCTAATTCCCACAAACATGCAGCCCGAGGTGGCGCCGCGCAGGCGGGCGGCGGGCTTGCGGCCAGCTTGCGCGGCCTCGACGGCGCGACGGACGCGGGCGACGGCACGGCCAATCTCATCGGCCTCGAGCAGCGTTCCGTCCACCATGAGACGACGGACGCCGGCGTCGAGTAGCTGTGGTACCTGCGGCGTAAGGTCGATGGGGTAGGCGTCGTACAGGCGTGAGCGGCCGTGGATGTCGGTGCGCACCGGCATGACCTTGCCGTCGATATTCTTGAGCGACAGCTTGCGGGCGCGCAGGCGGCAGTTGGCACAATCGTGGATGCAGCCGTTGGCAACCTGTAGAATGCAATGCTCGCTTGTCATGACGCGCGGACGGCCAAAGACGGTGATGCCCAGAGCCGCGGGCGCGGCGGCGCCGAGCGAGACAATCTCGTCGAGCGTGATCTCGGGCGAGAGCCAAAACGCGCCGGCTCCGCGCTCGGCGAGTGCCTCCATGCAGGGCGCGTTGTGCACCGGCAGGCAAGAGCGAATCTCGGCCGTGGCGCCAACCTGGGCGGCCAGGGCAAGCTCGGAGATATTGCCGACGGCGACGGTGGCCCCGGCATTGATCCAGGGATCGACGCGCTCGTGGTCGACGGCGCGGCAGACCTCGTCGAGTACGGGCACGACGCCCTGCTCAAATGCATCGGCAGGGGAGAGTCCGACAGCCTCGAGCGCGTCGGTGGTCATATAGATGCGCGTGGCGCCCTCGGCGCGAGCTGCCTCGGCGGCTTCGAGCGTGGTGACGGCGGCGCAAATCTGCGGCTCATCGTGGTAATGCTCGGGCATGGCGCGCGTACATTTGTCGAGCACTGGCAACTCGAGTGTTTTCGCGCGCTCCTCGTACGGCGCCAGAATGGCCTCCTCCAATGCTTTACAGGCGGCGGCGCGCACCTTGTGCACGGCGGAGAAGCCCATGCCGCAGCCGGCGTCGAGCGAAACGTCAAAGCTCGCTGCCTCAAAGGGCGAGGAGCCCATGCGGCCCACATGCTCAACCAGGTCTGCCGCCTCGACGGCGCGGGTCTTGGCGGCCTCGACGGTGAAGCCCGCGGCGGCGGCGGTGAGCGTGGGGTTGTCACTGCAGGTGAGTGTGACGGTAAACGGCTCGCCCAGGCGCGCCACGACGGACACATCAACAGCTCGGCGGCGCAGCACATCGCGCTTGAGCGCGGCGCCGGCGGCGTCGATGGCACGCTGGCTGCGAATCACGCGGACGCGGCAGCCCTCGGGCATGCTACGGGGCACGCGACACTCGATAACATCGCCGGCAGCGGCATCATCGGCGGCGATGGTGGTCAGGAATTGGTCGAACTCATCGTCGTGGCGAAGCTCCAGCAGGTCGCCCTTGCCCACGGGCTCAAACAACTCAATGCGGGCGATGGCGGCGCGGCGACGGCGGTCGTCGGGCTTGAGGCCGCGCACATCGCGGTTGGCCAGGCGGCTGCCCAGCACCGTGCCCACGATCTGGCCGCGGTTGTTGGAACGTTCATAGCTCATCATCTCGTCGCCCGAGGTGCCGTCCTGATAGGCGTGCGTAAAGTCACGGTTAAAGCAGCGCTTGAGCTGGCGCTGGCGGGCGGCTTTCTCGTCCTTAGAGGTCGAAACATCGGCCAGCATATCGTCAATCTGATGACGATACACGTCGACGATGGAATACACGTAATCGGGAGCCTTCATGCGGCCCTCGAGCTTGAGCGATGCGGCGCCGGCGTCATACAGACGGCGAACAAGCTGCGAAGTGTTGGTGTCGCGCGGGCACAGCGCGCGCTCGCGACCGGCAGGGGAGAGCGAGCGGCCGTTCTCGTCGATCAGCTCGTAAGGCAGGCGACAGGGTTGAGCGCACATGCCGCGGTTGGCCGAGCGGCCCGCCATGGCAAAGCTCGAAAGCAGACACAGGCCAGAGTAGCAAAAGCAGATGGCGCCATGGCTAAAGACCTCAAGGTCCACATCGGGCGCGGCATCGTGAATGGCGGCAATCTCGTCGATGGAAAGCTCGCGCGAGAGGGTCACGCGGTCGGCGCTCTGCTCGCGGCACCAAAGGGTTCCGCGGTCGTCGTGGATGTTTGCCTGGGTCGAGATATGCGTCTCGATGCTGGGCATCGTGCGCTTGACCTCAAAGAACAGGCCCCAGTCCTGGATGATGAAGGCGTCGGCGCCCAGCGTGGAGCAGCGATGGATGAGCTGCAGCGCATCGCTCATCTCGGATTCCTTGATGACGATGTTGACCGTGACGTAGACGCGCGAGCCGGCCAGATGCGCGGCGCGGCAGGCCTGCTCAAAGGCCTCGTCGGTAAAGTTGGTGGCCTTGCGGCGGGCGTTGAAGCTGCCCATGCCGCAGTAGATGGCGTCTGCCCCGGCGGCGAGCGCGGCGGCAAAGGGCTCCGGGCCTCCGGCGGGCGCCAAAAGCTCGGGTCTGCGGTTGGTGGTTCGACTGGCGGTTGCGGTCATATCCTGCCTTTCAAAATGCTCAGATACTCAAAAGTATAGTGGTGCCGTCGCGGCAGGCGATGCCCGTGCTCTAAGCGGGATAAAGTCTTCAGCAGCTTGGACTGGCTGCTTCACATGAGAACCGTTCAGCGGTCCGGGGAAACCGTTGGACGATAAAATATTCTCGCAACGTGATAATAATCTTGCATCGCGCGGAAACCTTGAGTACTATCCCAATCAAGCGCGGTGTTCAGACCGAACTGTGCCTCCCGGTGTGAACGCCGCGCTCCCGTTCCCTTTTACTTGTAAGGAGAAAAACATGAGCAAGACCGTCGTGTCTTCCGATAACGCACCCGCAGCCATCGGCCCGTATTCCCCCGGTATCCAGACTGGCAACATGGTGTTCCTGTCCGGCCAGCTGGGCATCGACCCCGCAACTGGTAAGATGCCCGAGGGCGTCGAGGCCCAGGCCAAGCAGTCCCTTGCTAACGTCGAGGCCCTGCTGACCGCTGCCGGCGCCACGTTTGCCGATGTCGTCAAGACCACGGTCTACCTGGCCGACATCGCCGACTTTGCCGCCGTGAACGAGATTTACGCCTCCAAGTTCGAGGCTCCGTTCCCCGCGCGCAGCGCTTTCCAGGTTGCCGCCCTTCCGGCTGGCGGTCTGGTCGAGATCGAGGTTGTCGCCGCTCTCTAAGGTGTTGGTAACAACTAAACATGACATGCAAAAAGACCCTGCAGCGCGTGCGAGCTGCAGGGTCTTTTGTCAAGCGATGCGACAAAAATGATCCGTTTCCCTTCGTCCCCAAGGGATCACGTTTAGCCCTCCTTGCGGACTTTTTGCAGGTAGCGGTACACGCTGGGCTCCGAGATGCCCAACGCGGTGGCAGCGCAGGCCACGGCGCCCTTGAGCATGAACACCCCGTTGCCGTTGAGGTGGCGAATGACGTCCACGCGGTCGCTCTGACCAAGCGACGCTACATCCAGCCCGCGCGCGCTCAGCAACTCGGCAATGCTGCGGTCGATGAGCTCCTGGGTGGACTCCGAAAGGCTTTCGACCTCGATAGGGGCGGGCTCCGTGCGCGTCGGCGCTGCGTCGAAGCACGCCATGAGCTGCTGCGCCATGGCGTTTATGGAGCGTACGGTCGAGAGGTCGGTGTTGACGCAGAGCATACCGACGATCTCGTCATCCTCGCGGATAAAGAACGTCGCGGACTCCAGCGTTTTGCCTCCGGCGCCGCGGCCCTCGTAGCCCGTAATAAACGGCAGGTCGCGATACTTGGGGTCGTGCATGATCTTGAGCGCCAGATCGGTGGCGGGACCGCCGACCTTACGGCCGCTCACAATGCCGTTGCGAATATCGACGATGGCGTGGTCGGGATCCGAGAAATCGTGCAGCACGATCTCGCTGTTCTTACCGAGTATCTGCTCCAGGAAATCGACCATCGGCAAAAAGCGGCGTACGGTCTCGTTCACGGGCAACTCCTTTGGGTGAAATCGGAAATGTTCATAACAATTTTTTCTCATGGTAACACGGTGTCTATTGACTCGCATATTCGCAGGTACATTGCGTAATACAGACGAGCGGTAGGATTTTGGCGGTAAACGGTTGACCAAAAGAAAAGTTAGATGTTATTTTGACCGGACACTTTCCTGACCTGCGGAAATGCATTGTCTCAGCTTAAGAATAGTCTGATAACAAAAAATTATTATTGAGAATGAGAATCATCTTTAATACGATATGCAACGAAGGCACAACCTCAACCCCGCACTGCGTCACAATAGAGCGTTAGATGCGAAAACAACTACTTCGAGGATTGGTGGTCAAATGACCCAGGAGACGGTTACGAACGGCACTGAAGCCCTGTTCACTCGCGAAGGCATGCCTCCCGTTAAGGAAATGATCCCGTGTGCCCTTCAGCACGTACTGGCATCGTTTGCCGGCATCATTACCCCGGCGGTCATCATGGCCGGCGTCTACGGCTTTAATAGCCAGCAGAGCACCGACATCATCCAGGTCGCGCTCATTCTTTCGGCGATCGATACGGCCCTTCAGGCCTTCGCTCCCTTCCGTCGCATCGGCGGCGGCCTGCCCATCGTCATGGGCGTTTCGTTCGCGTTCCTGCCGGCTCTGCAGGCCATGGGTGCCTCGGGCTTTAGCTTTGGTGCGCTGCTGGGCGGCGAGATCGTCGGCGGCGCCGTCGCGGTCCTCTTTGGTCTGGCCTACAGCAAGATCAAGTGGCTGTTCCCGCCCGTCGTGACCGGTACGGTCATCTTCTCCATCGGCGTTTCGCTGTATCCCACGGCCGTCAAGTATATGGCCGGCGGTATGGGTACGCCGCTGTGGGGCACTCCGCAGGCCTGGTGCGTCGCTCTTATCACCTTCGCCGTGGTCTTTGCGCTCGCCAACTTTGGCAAGGGCACGCTCAAGCTGGGATCCGTGTTCTTTGGCATGATCGTTGGCATGATCGTTTCGATCCCCTTTGGCATGATCGACTTCTCCAGCGTCGCCACCGCTCAGGTCTTCGCCCTTCCCAAGCTCATGCCCTACGCGCTCGAGTTTGATCCCGAAGTCTGCATTACCCTCGCTGTCGTGTTCCCCATGGTTGCCATCCAGGTTATCGGCGACGTCTCCGCCGCCTGCCTGGGCTCCATCGACCGTATGCCCACCGAGCGCGAGCTCTCCGGCGCTATCGTGTCCCAGGGCCTCACCTCTATGGTCGGCGGCCTGCTGGGCGGTCTTCCCACCAGCGCCCTTGGCCAGAACGTGGGCATCATCTGCTCCAACAAGGTCGTCAACAAGTGGGTCTTTGTGATCATCGCGGCCGTCTTTGCCATCGCCGGTCTGTTCCCGCAGCTCTCTGCCGTCCTTTCCGCTATCCCGCAGCCCGTTATCGGCGGCGCGACCGTCGGCGTCTTTGGCACCATCACCATGAACGGCGTGCGCATGTTCACCCGCGAGGGCCTCACGCAGCGCACTACCACCATCGTCGGCACCTCCGTCGTCTTTGGCCTGGGTATCTGGATGGCCAGCGGTTGCCTTGCCGGCGAGGGTATGCCCGCCTGGGTGTCCACCGTCATCGGCTCCAATGCCGTAACCCCCACCGCCATCATGGCCATTGTCCTTAACCTGATCCTTCCGCAGACGCCGGTCGTGGCTCAGCACATCGATGCTGCCAAGGACGCTGCCGTGGATCTGGTCTTGCCCGAGAGTAAGAAGTAACCAATTCGGTGCTATTCGTCGGCGGGCGCATCGCCTCGTCCGCCGACGTCATGCGGCGCCAAGCCGCACTTCAAAGGGTTTGTCCCTTTGGTGAAGCGTTGACGGGAGAGGGCCCGTTTCCGGTGTAGGCCGGCGCTTCGCACTCCGCCATGTCAGAGGTGTCAAACCCCGCCCCTGATGTTGAAGGGAGCATTCATGCTTCTGGTCGCTAACGGTTCCGTTTTTACCCGCAACGCTCAGACCCCGTTCATTCCCAACGGCGCGGTCGCCATTGACGGAGATACGATCGTCGAAGTAGGTCCCGAGTGCGAGCTCAAGGCCAAGTACCCGGATGCCGAGTACGTCGACGCCCAGGGCAACCTCATCATGCCCGGACTCATCAATTGCCACACCCACATCTACTCGGGTCTGGCCCGCGGCCTTGCCATTAAAGGCTGCAACCCCACCAACTTCCTGGAGAATCTTGAGCAGCAGTGGTGGAAGATCGATGACAACCTGACGCTCGACGGCACCAAGGCCAGCGCCTATGCCACGATTCTTGACTCCATCCGCGATGGCGTCACCACGATCTTCGATCATCATGCGAGCTTCTGCGAAATCCCGGGAAGCCTCTTTACCATTAAGGATGCAGCTCAGGAGCTGGGCATGCGTTCGTGCCTGTGCTACGAGGTCTCCGATCGCCGCGGCCAGGAAAAATGCGACCAGGCCATTGCCGAGAACGCCGAGTTTGCCCAGTGGGCCGCCAAGGAGCGTCGCGATAACGACAACCACATGATCGCCGCCATGTTTGGCGGTCACGCCACCTTTACGCTGTCGGACGAGACCATGGATAAGATGGCCGAGGCCAACAACGGCCTGACCGGCTTCCACATCCATGTGTGCGAGGGCATGAATGACGTGTGGGACTCCCGCCTCAACCGCGGTGGCATCAGCCCCGTCGAGCGCCTGCTGCAGCACAACCTGCTGGGTCCCGACACCATGCTCGGCCACTGCATCCACGTGACGCCCGCCGAGATGGACATCGTCAAGGAGTCCGGCACCTGGCTCGTCAACAACCCCGAATCCAATATGGGCAACGCCGTGGGCTGCGCCCCCGTGCTCGAGTTCTTCCGCCGCGGCGTCCCCGTGTGCATGGGCACCGACGCCTACACCCACGACATGCTCGAGAGCCTCAAGGTCTTCCTGATCATTCAGCGCCACAACGCCGCCATGCCCAACGTGGGCTGGTGCGAGGCCATGACGATGCTGTTCGAGAACAACGCCAAGATGGCGAGCAAGTACTTCGATCGCAAGCTCGGCGTGCTCGAGGCCGGCGCTGCCGCCGACGTCATCGTCATGGACTACAAGCCCTTTACGCCGCTGAGCGAGGAGAACATCGACGGCCACATGCTCTTTGGCATGATGGGCAAAAACTGCCGCACCACCATCATCAACGGCCGCGTCCTGTACAAGGATCGCGAGTTCGTTGGCATTGATGAGGACAAGATCAACGCGTGGACCATGGCCGAGTCCAAGAAGCTCTGGAGCACGCTCAACGATCGCACCTACTAATTCACAAGTAGATTCGCGCGCGTCGGATGTTTCGCCGCATCCGACGCGCGCATAGGCGGCCTCCGCGGGGTCGCCGGCGCTGTGCTAGCGCTACACCGTATTTGCGCCCGCCGCGCGGTCTCGCCGGGCGTTACAGAGAGGAGCTCATTATGAGCGACATCATGAGGCCGATCCCGTTTTCGCAGCTGATGAACTGGATCATCGAAGAGCACAAGACTCAGGGCGCCGTCTTTGGCGTGCGCAAGATGGTCACGGCCAACCAGGAGGGCGCGCTTCCCATTTTTGACGAGCGCATCGAGACTCCGTTTGGCCCGGCCGCCGGTCCCAACACGCAGCTTGCCCAGAACATCGTGGCATCCTACGTGGCCGGCTCCCGCTTCTTTGAGCTCAAGACCGTTCAGGTTATGGACGGCGAGGAGCTCTCCAAGTGTGTGAACAAACCCTGCATCGTGGCGCAGGACGAGTGCTACAACTGCGAGTGGTCGACCGAGCTCGAGGTTCCGCAGGCCTTTGCCGAGTACGTGAAGGCATGGTTTGCCTGCCACCTGATCGCTCGCGAGTACGGTCTGGGCAGCCCGGACGGTTTTGTCTTCAACATGTCGGTGGGCTATGACCTGGAGGGCATTAAGAGCCCCAAGGTCGATGCCTACATCGAGGGCATGAAGGACGCCAGCGGCTCCGATGTCTGGAACGAATGTCGCACATGGGCGCTCGCCAACCTGGACAAGTTTGAGCATATCGACGCCGCATTTGTCGAGTCCATCCCGGCGCGCGTCTCTAACTCCATAACCGAGTCCACGCTGCATGGCTGCCCGCCGGCGGAGATCGAGCGCATCGCGACCTACCTCATCACCGAGAAGGGCCTCAACACCTACATCAAGTGCAACCCCACGCTGCTGGGCTATGAGTTTGCCCGTCAGCGCCTGAACGAGCTGGGCTTTGACTACATCGTTTTCGATGACACGCACTTCCGCGAGGACCTGCAGTGGGCCGACGCCGTGCCCATGTTCGAGCGCCTGATTGCCCTGTGCGCCGAGCGCGGCCTGGAGTTTGGCGTCAAGCTGACCAACACGTTCCCCGTCGACGTGACGAGGAACGAGCTGCCTTCTACCGAGATGTACATGTCCGGCCGTTCACTGTTCTCGCTGACCATCGAGGCCGCCCGCCGCATTACCGAGCAGTTCGATGGCAAGCTGCGCATCAGCTACTCCGGCGGCGCCACGGTCTACAACATCCGCGCCCTGTACGATGCCGGCATTTGGCCCGTCACCCTGGCGACCGACGTGCTCAAGCCCGGTGGCTACGAGCGCTTTAGCCAGATGGCCGGCGAGTTTACCGATCTGGACGGCAAGCCGTTCGCGGGCGTCTCGCTCGAGGCCGTGACTGCGATTCAGACCGACTCGCTCACCAACCCGCTCTACAAGAA
>DXZO01000018.1:28727-32486 GCA_019419625.1 Collinsella sp.
AGCCGCTGCGCCCGCTGCCCGACCGCAAGGTCGCCGGCAAGAGCCCGCTTTCCGACTGCTTTACCACGCCGTGCCGCACGAGCTGCCCCATCCAGCAGGATATTCCCGCCTATCTGGCGGCTGTTGACGAGGGCCGCTACGAGGACGCACTCAACATCATCATCGAGCGCAACGCCCTGCCGTTCATTACCGGCACCATCTGCCCGCATCCCTGCGGCCGTGCCTGCGAGCGTGCATTCTACGAGCCCGAGGGCGCCCAGATCCGCGCCAGCAAGCTCAAGGCCACCCGCGAGGCCATGACCACCGTGCTGCCCAAGCTGCGCGCCCAGGCCATCGCCAACGACGGCGAGCGCAACGTTGCCGTTATCGGCGGCGGCCCGGCCGGTCTGGCGACGGCATTCTTCCTGACGCGTGCCGGCGTGCCCGTCACTATCTTCGAGGCCCGCGATTCGCTCGGCGGCGTGGTCCGTCACGTGATCCCTGAGTTCCGTATCGCCAGCGACGATATCTCTCACGATGCCGAGCTCTGCCTGGCCTTTGGTGCCAAGGTGCAGCTCAACGCCCGCGTGGAGTCCATTGACGAGCTCAAGGCCCAGGGCTTTACCGACGTGGTCGTGGCCACCGGTGCCTGGATGCCCGGCTCTGCGGGCCTAGGCGAGGGTGCCGAGCTCGATGTGCTGGAGTTCCTCGAGGCCGCCAAGAAGGGCGAGAAACTCGAGCTGGGCGAGGACGTCGTGGTCATTGGCGCCGGCAACACCGCCATGGACGCGGCCCGCGTGGCCAAGCGCCTGGCAGGCGTGAAGAACGTGCGCCTGGTGTATCGCCGCACCAAGAAGCAGATGCCTGCCGACGAGGAAGAGCTCGATCTTGCTCTTGCCGATGGCGTTGAGTTCTGCGAGCTGCTGGCGCCCAAGGCGCTCAACGGCGCCGTGCTGACCTGCGACGTCATGGAGCTTGGCGAGCCGGATGCAAGCGGCCGTCGCAGCCCTGTCGCCACGGGCGAGACCGTCGAGCTTTCCGCTACCACGGTGATCTGCGCCGTGGGCGAGGGCATCGATGTCAGCCTGTACGACGCCGCGGGCGTCGAGCACGACCGTCGCGGCCGCCTTGCCGCCACCTCCACCGGCGTCGAGGGCGTCTGGGCTGCGGGCGACTGCCGTCGCGGTCCGGCCACCGTGGTCGAGGCTATCGCTGACGCCGCCGAGGTCGCCCGTGCCATCGCCGGCGTGGACTTTAACAAGTACGCCGACTGCAACGAGCGGGCCGGTCGCGAGGACACCTGCTACGAGCGCAAGGGGTCGCTGTGCCGTGACAAGCGCAACTGCACCAAGACCCGCTGCCTGGGCTGCGGCTCGGTGTGCGAGGTCTGCTGCGACGTGTGCCCCAACCGCGCCAACGTTGCCATTAAGGTGCCGGGCCTGGCCAAGCACCAGGTCGTTCACGTCGATGGCATGTGCAACGAGTGCGGCAACTGCGCCGTGTTCTGCCCCTACCAGGAGGGTCGTCCCTACAAGGACAAGCTCACCCTGTTCTGGAGCGAGGAGGACATGGAGAACTCCGAGAACGAGGGCTTCCTGGCCGTGGACGAGGATCACTTTAAGGTCCGCGTCGCCGGCACGGTCCGCACCGTCTCGGTCGATGCCGTCAATACCGGTCTTCCCGAGGCCGTCCGCCTGACCATCAAGGCCGTGCGCGACAGCTATCCGTACCTTCTTAAGAAATAGGCGAGTCTTTTATGGCCAAATCCATTCAACATAACGTGGCCTACGTTGCCTGCGGAAGCGGTTGCGCCTCCGCAGGCGTCGACGCCCGTTGCAACGAAGGCTGCATTGGCTGTGGCACCTGTGTCGCGGCCTGCCCCCACGGTGCCATCGCACTGGTCGATGGCATCGCCCGCGTGGATCGCTCAAAGTGCACGGGCTGTGGCCTGTGCGGCATGGCGTGCCCGCAGCGCGTGATTGCCTTCGTTCCCGGTTACCAGAACATCCTGGTGCGCTGCAACAACACCGATAAGGGTGCCATTGCGCGCAAGATCTGCGACACGAGCTGCATCGGTTGCGGCATGTGCGCCAAAAAGTGCCCCGCCGGCGCTATCCGCATCGAGGACAACTGCGCCCATATCGACGGCGCGGACTGCCTGTCGTGCGGTATGTGCGCCGTCGTCTGCCCGCATGGCGCCATCCACGACCGCACCGGCATCGCCGCCGGCGTGTAGAAGGGAATCACCATGGCACAGGAATTCACTTTTACCGTTAACGGCGTGGAACGCACGACGACCCAAAACAAGCCGCTGCTGCGCTACCTGCGCGACGACCTGCACATCCACTCCGCCAAGGACGGCTGCTCCGAGGGTGCCTGCGGTACCTGCACCATTCACGTGGACGGCGCGGCCGTCAAGGCCTGCGTACTGACCACCGCCCTTGCCGCCGGCCGTAACATCGTGACCGTCGAGGGCCTGCCCGAGGACGTGCGCGAGGCCTTTGTGTACGCCTTTGGCGCTGTGGGCGCCGTGCAGTGCGGTTTTTGCATCCCCGGCATGGTCATGGCGGGTGCAGCGCTCATCGCCGAGGACCCCGAGCCCACCGAGGAGCAGATCAAGTACGCCATCCGCGGCAACGTCTGCCGCTGCACCGGCTACAAGAAGATCATCGAGGGCATTTCGCTGGCCGCTGCGGTGCTCCGCGGCGAAAAGCAGATCGACGAGGACCTGGAGCGCGGCGACGACTACGGCGTGGGCAAGCGCGCCTTCCGCATCGACGTGCGCAAGAAGGTGCTCGGCGAGGGCAAGTATCCCGACGACATCGACGAGCTCGATCAGCCGGGTCTGACCTACGCCAGCGCCGTGCGCTCCAAGTATCCGCGCGCCCGCGTGCTCTCCATCGACACTTCCAAGGCCGAGGCCCTGCCCGGTGTGGTGGGCATCCTGCGCGCCGAGGACGTGCCGGTCAACCAGGTCGGCCACCTTATCCAGGACTGGGACGTCATGATCGCCCAGGGCGATATCACCCGCTGCGTGGGCGATGCCATCGTGCTGGTGGTTGCCGAGGACGAGGCGACGCTCGAGAAGGCCAAGAAGCTCGTAAAGATCGATTACGAGCCGCTGGAGCCCGTGCGTAACATTGTCGAGGCCAGGGCTGCCGACGCCCCGCGCCTGCATGACAGCTTCTTTGCTTTTGGCAACACGGTGGAGCTCAAGGACAACGTGTGCCAGAGCCGCCATGTGACGCGCGGCGACGCCGCCAAGGCGCTGGCAGAGAGCGCGTTCACCGTGACGCAGCGCTTTACCACGCCCTTTACCGAGCATGCCTTCTTGGAGCCCGAGTGCGCCGTTGCCTTCCCGTACAAGAACGGCGTCAAGGTGCAGTCGACCGACCAGGGTGCCTACGACACGCGCAAAGAGTGTGCCCACATGTTTGGCTGGGACAACGAGCCCGAGCGCGTGGTCGTCGAGACCATGCTCGTGGGCGGCGGCTTTGGCGGTAAGGAGGACGTTTCGGTCCAGCACCTGGCCGCGCTCGCCGCATATAAGTTCCAGCGTCCTGTGAAGTGCAAGCTCACGCGTGCCGAGTCGCTTGCGTTCCATCCCAAGCGCCACGCCATGGACGGCACCTTTACACTGGGCTGCGACGCCGAGGGCAACTTTACCGGCCTGGACTGCGAGATCAACTTTGATACCGGCGCCTACGCTTCGCTGTGCGGCCCGGTGCTCGAGCGTGCCTGCACGCATGCCGTCGGTCCCTACAAGTACCAGAACACCGA
>DXZO01000018.1:32496-44647 GCA_019419625.1 Collinsella sp.
CACCAACACCCCGCCCGCCGGTGCGTACCGCGGCTTTGGCGTTTGCCAGTCCGAGTTTGCGCTCGAGAGCCTCATCGACCTGCTGGCCGAGAAGGTCGGCCTGGATCCGTGGGAGATCCGCTACCGTAACGCCATCGAGCCGGGCGAGGTTCTGCCCAACGGCCAGATTGCCGACTGCTCCACGGCGCTTAAGGAGACGCTGCTCGAGGTCAAGGATGCCTACTACGCGCATCCCGGCCACGCCGGCATTGCCTGCGCCATGAAGAATGCCGGCGTGGGCGTGGGCCTGCCCGATGCCGGCCGCTGCAAGATTCGCGTCGAGGGTGGTCGCGCCGTGGTCTATGCCGCCACGTCCGACATCGGCCAGGGCTGCAACACGGTCTTTTTGCAGGACGTTGCCGAGGCCTGTGGTCTGCCGCTGAGCTGCATCGCCAACGGCGAGTGCTCCACCGAGAACGCTCCCGACTCCGGCACCACGTCTGGCTCGCGTCAGACGGTCGTGACCGGCGAGGCCGTGCGCGCCGCCGCCTTCCTGCTGCGCGATGCCATGGTTGGCATCGAGGCTGGCAAGCCTGCGCCTACCGCCCCGGTGAGCGCTCATGGTGACGGCGTCAAGATCGAGTACGACGACGGTCGTGCCTATCAGCTGCGCACGCAGGAACTCGTCGCCGGCCAGGGCATGCATCCTCAAGATCCCGCGGCCGCCATCAAGGCGCTCGAGGGATGCGAGTTTGGCTACGTGTATCTGGAGCCGACCGACAAACTGGGCGCCGACGTTCCCAATCCCAAGAGCCACATCTGCTACGGCTTTGCCACGCATGTGGTCATTCTGGACGATGATGGCCGTGTGAGCGAGGTCTATGCCGCGCACGATTCCGGCAAGGTGGTCAATCCCATCTCCATCCAGGGTCAGATCGAAGGCGGCGTGCTCATGGGTATGGGCTATGCGCTTACCGAGGATTGGCCGCTCAGGGACTGCGTGCCCCAGGCCAGGTACGGCACGCTCGGACTGTTCCGTGCGCCCGAGATTCCGGATATCCATGCCATCTACGTGGAGAAGGACGAGCTGCTGCCCGTGGCATACGGCGGCAAGGGCATTGGAGAGATCGCAACGATCCCCACGGCGCCCGCCGTGCAGAACGCCTACCGCGCATTCGACGGCAAGCTGCGTCCGGATCTGCCCATGGTGGATACGCCGTACAGCCGCGCCCGTCACCGCGGGTAGGGTAGAGCGCGGACGGCCATTGCTGACTGCCGTCTGCGCTTGCCATCAACTGTATAAGCTGCGCCTTTGGCCCCAGCTCCATCGTGAGTCGGGGCCTTTTTGTTTGGAGCGGAAACTGCGTCCCGGAATCCAGCCTCTGAACGGGATGAACTTTCCCAACGGGGCCGCACGCGGAAACTGCGTCCCAGAATTTCGCTTCAGAGTGGGACGCCGTTTCCGGCTGAACCCTCTGGCGGAAAGTTCATCCCAGAATTGGCGCTCGGAGTGGGACACGGTTTCCGGATGGAGCCTCAGCGGAAACTGTATCCCAGTTTGAGCGTTTATTCCGGGATGCCGTTTCCGCAGGGCGCTTCAACCGGAACGCGTGTCCCGTATAAAAGTACGGAAAAGTGCCGAAGATAGGCACCTTATAACTTCGGAAAAAGTGTCAAATTCGATAGGCAAATTATTCGGAAAAGTGTAGCTGGATGACAAAACAGCACTTAGAAGCCGGTGCTGGATGCGGGATCCTGCGGCCGCCTTCAGCTCTCGCTACTCGTCGTCTCCGTCGTTGGGGTCGCCCTTGAGGGTGTTGATGTCCAGGTACTCGTCATCGTTCTCTTTTTGCTGGGTCTCCGACTCCGCTTGGGTGGGGCCGGAGAACAGACGGAATCCCTCAAACGCAATGACGCCGAGCAGGGCAATGACAATGGCGATAAAGGCAACCTTGACTGCCTGCGGAAATTCCGAGAAATGCAGTGCCTTTTCCTCGGCGTAATAATCGGCGAAGCGCTCTTCGCCCGTGCTTTTGGTATACGCCGGCGCGGACGCGGCCTCCGGGTCATATTCCGGTGCAGGCGTGGCAGCGTACGGATCGTTGAGATAATCGCTCGATGCGGTGCCATAATCCTCGGTCTCGATGCGATCGGTGCCAGCATAGCCATCGGAATAATCGGAATATGCCGCACCGCCCTCATAGTCCGCGGCGCTCGTGTTGGCGGCAAAAAGCGGGTTAACTGGAACGTCGAGCGCCGGCATGCCGGTAGAGGTCTCATCCAGATCGGCTGCAGCCCAGGAATCGTAGGCAACCTGATGGGCAACGGGCTCATCGAGCCTTGTGACCGGAGACTTGCGTGCCGCAGGAACAGGCAACTGCTGGGCGCTGTACATAACGGTGCTGTCGGCCGATTTGCTCCGCGTCGCCGCAGCGAGAAATGCAGCCGTCTCGGACGGGTCGCTTGCGGGGCGGGGAGTGGGCGTGGGCGCCGAAATGGGTGCGGGCGTAGACGCGGGCGTCGAAACAGGCGGCTGCGCAGGAGTCGGCGCAGATGCGGGCTTAGGCGCAAGTGCGGAATTGGGGCTTGACGGGCGAGCCCCACCGCCCATGAGTTCGTCGGCGGTCCACGGGCGATCATCCATCACGTCGTCAAGGCTCAGCGAAAACAGGTCGTCTTCACCCTCATCGAACATGCGGTGCACATGTCCACCAATTGCCGGAATCAATCCGCGACCGGTGCATGATGCCTTGCTCAACGCCATTCTGTTCCACCCTTTCGAAATACTAATGACATCGATTATATGGAACTTTCCAAGCGGCTCGGTCTTGGATTCATGCTTTCCAGAACTCGCGCCCAAAAGGGGAGGGGCAATCCAGGCGAGTGCCTACTTGTCGCCTGCTGCCGCCTTGGCCTCATTGAGGTAGCTATAGAAGCTATACTTGGAGATGCCAAAGAACTCGCAGGCGCGTTCGCTCGACTTGGAAATGAGGAAGGCGCCGCGACGGTCGAGGTAGCCAATGGCACGAATGCGCTCGTCTTTGGTCATGAGCGCCGCGGGCTTGCCCACAAACTGCTCGCACTCGTGCAGCAGATCCTCGAGCAGGTCGCCGATGTTCTTGGTAATGGGCTCGGGCTCGGTGTAGCCCGAGCCGCCGGTGCCGGTAAAGGCGTCGAGCGAACGCTCAAAAGCCTTCATAAGCGTAATGTCAAAGTTAATGCCCAAAATGCCGACGGGTTTGCCCTCGTCGTTGCGGATAAAGATGGTCGAGGACTTGAGCAGCTTGCCATCGGCGGTTTTGGTGAGGTATGGCTCGCGGTCGTGCACGTCGGTGGTGCCCTCGTGCATGGACTCAAACACAATATGGCTGGGGCCGTCACCCAGTTTGCGCCCGCTGACGTGGCCGTTTTCGATCACTACGATGGAGTGGTCCACGTCCTCGGTCTCCAGGTCGTGGACGACGATTTCGCAGTTGGGGCCAAATTGGAGCGCCAGGCCGTGTGCAAGGCGCTTGTAAAACTCAATCTGTGCGGGGGTCATAGGTGCCTTCCTAAAAATTAGTTTGGGCACACTTTGCCATAAACCCCACTTGTTCGCAAATAACGAAAGCGTCGCTGCGTTATGTGACCGTTCGGCGGCGAAAAAGTACCGATTACGGCAACAAACAATTTGTTAGGTATGCCAATCAAAAAGTGTGATAGAACATTACTAACAAACTTTTTGTTTGGCATCCACATAAAAGTTCAGCCGTGTGAATGGGATCGGGCTGAAACGCGTATGCGGGGGCCGGCAAGAGAGGACTTAAGGAGTTCACCGTATGGCCGATAAGATCCAGTGGGCGGGCAACACGATGCCCAAGAGCGATGATAAGCACTTGGGAATCATGAGCCTCGACCACGTGAAGAAGGCCCGCGCCTTCCACCAGTCGTTCCCTCAATATACCGTCACTCCGCTTGCCCGCCTGGACGGTCAGGCTGCGCGCCTGGGCCTGTCCAACCTGTGCGTTAAGGACGAGAGCTATCGCTTTGGCCTCAACGCCTTTAAGGTCCTGGGCGGATCGTTTGCCATGGCCAACTACATTGCCGACGAGACCGGCAAGGACGTTGCCGAGTGCACCTTCGATTACCTGACCTCCGATCAGCTTGCCAAGGACTTTGGCCAGGCCACCTTCTTCACCGCCACCGACGGCAACCATGGCCGCGGCGTGGCATGGGCTGCCAACAAGCTGGGCCAGAAGGCCGTCGTGCACATGCCCAAGGGTTCCACCAAGCCCCGCTTTGATAACATCGCCGCCGAGGGCGCCACGGTGACCATCGAA
Source organism: Collinsella sp. (assembly GCA_019419625.1). Classification (GTDB taxonomy): domain Bacteria; phylum Actinomycetota; class Coriobacteriia; order Coriobacteriales; family Coriobacteriaceae; genus Collinsella. Next base: position 36,795 of record DXZO01000018.1, read on the forward strand.
GAGGTCAACTACGACGAGTGCGTGCGCATGGCCGCCGCCGAGGCCGACGCCTGCGAGCGCGGCGTCATCGTTCAGGACACCGCCTGGGAGGGCTACGAGAAGATCCCGTCCTGGATCATGGAGGGTTACGGCACCATGGCTTCCGAGGCTGCCGAGCAACTGCGCGAGATGGCCATCAACCGCCCGACGCACGTGTTTGTCCAGGCTGGCGTGGGTTCGCTCGCCGGCGCCGTGGTGGGCTACTTCACCAACCTGTATCCCGATAACCCGCCCACCTTCGTCGTGGTCGAGTGCGCGCCTGCCGCCTGTCTGTACAAGGGCGCTGCCGCCGGCGACGGCGACCCGCGCATCGTGGACGGCGACATGCCCTCCATCATGGCCGGTCTGTGCTGCGGCGAGCCCAACATTCTGGGCTGGGATATCCTGCGCAACCACACCACTGCCTTTGTGTCCTGCCCCGACTGGGTCACCGCTCGCGGCATGCGCACCCTGGGCGCTCCCGAGAAGGGCGACCCGCGCGTTATCTCCGGCGAGTCCGGCGCGGTGACCACCGGCCTGGTCGAGACCCTCATGCTCGATCCCGAGTACGCCGAGCTCAAGGAGCTCATCGGCCTGGACAAGACGAGCTCCGTGCTCTGCTTCTCCACCGAGGGCGACACCGATCCGGATCAGTACCGTCGCATCGTCTGGGAGGGCGAGTACCCGACTTGCTAGCAGACTGACCTGTCCGGAGGCAGCCGGAGGACTTTACTCCCTGCTCGGACAGTCCTGCTCGCACGGAGAGCACATTAAGTGCTCTCCGGCTCGTGCGGAACTCGCGACGGAGCAAAGTCCTCCGTCCGCCTCCTATGGTTACTTGCTTGCCGGGTGCTCAACCTCACGCTGCTTGGCACAAGTGATCTATCTGAAATATCTACCTGTAGGTAAACCCTTGTAGAAAGGTTGACTGTTATGACTAAAGAACTCGATTTTGATGCCATTAAGGCTGCGGCTGAGTCCCATCGTGCTGATATGACTCGCTTCCTGCGCGCTATGATCTCCCATCCCTCTGAGTCTTGCGAGGAGGGTGAGGTTGTTGCCTGCATCAAGGCCGAGATGGAGAGCCTTGGCTATGACGAGGTCAAGGTCGACGGCCTGGGCAACGTTATGGGCTTTATGGGCGAGGGCGACAAGATCATCGCCATCGACTCCCACATCGACACCGTCGGTATCGGCAACATCGAGAACTGGGACGCCGATCCCTATGAGGGCTACGAGACCGACGAGATCATCTACGGCCGCGGCGGCTCCGACCAGGAGGGTGGCATGGCTTCTGCTACCTACGCTGCCAAGATGATGAAGGACATGGGCCTCATCCCCGAGGGCTACAAGATCATGGTCGTCGGCACCGTCCAGGAAGAGGACTGCGACGGCATGTGCTGGCAGTACATCTACAACAAGGACGGCATTAAGCCCGAGTTCGTCATTTCCACCGAGCCCACCGACGGCGGCATCTATCGTGGTCACCGCGGCCGCATGGAGATCCGCGTCGACGTTCACGGCACCTCCTGCCACGGCTCCGCACCCGACCGCGGCGACAACGCCATCTACAAGATGGCCGACATCATCGCCGACGTCCGCGCCCTCAACAACAACGGCTGCGACGAGTCGACCGACATCAAGGGTCTCGTCAAGATGCTCGACCCCAAGTACAACCCCGAGCACTTCGAGGACGCCCGCTTCCTGGGCCGTGGCACCTGCACCGTCAGCCAGATCTTCTACACCAGCCCCAGCCGTTGCGCCGTGGCTGACTCCTGCGCCATCTCCATCGACCGTCGCATGACCGCCGGTGAGACCTGGGAGTCCTGCCTGGACGAGATCCGTAACCTGCCGGCCGCCAAGAAGTACGGCGACGACGTGAAGGTCTCCATGTACATGTACGACCGTCCGTCCTGGACCGGCGAGGTCTACGAGACCGAGGCTTACTTCCCCACGTGGATTAACAAGGAGACCGCTCCGCACGTCAAGGCCCTCGTCGACGCCCACAAGGCCATGTTCGGTGACGAGCGCATCGGCTGCGAGCCCAGCATGGACAAGCGCACCGGTCGTCCGCTGTGCGACAAGTGGACCTTCTCCACGAACTGCGTCTCCATCCAGGGCCGCTACGGCATCCCCTGCGTGGGCTTTGGCCCGGGTGCCGAGTCTCAGGCTCACGCTCCCAACGAGGTCACCTACAAGGACGACCTGGTCACTGCTGCCGCCATGTATGTGGCTGCCCTGAACCTCTACGATCCGAGCCAGGCCGATGGCGACGCCACCGTCTTCCGCGCCGGTTTGACCAACAACAAGATCGACTAGTCCCATTCCTCGATCTTGTTGAGCCGGGGACAGTTTATGCCCCCGGCGCCTCCTGTTGACTTGGGGCCCGCGGTCGTTATCTCCCATGCTTCCTCAACGGTAGCGGGTCCTCGTCATAGTGCTCTGTATGTTCAAGCCACACGCGCATGCCGGAGCATATCTACTCATTGCGATCGTTTCACCTTTAGAAAGGACATTTACATGGACGCTAAGTTTACCGAGCTCGTCGAGCAGCTGAACGGTCTCGACTTTAAGGGTATGTACGGCAGCGATTTCCTGCACACCTGGGATAAGACCACCGATGAGCTCAAGGCTCTCTACATCGTCGCCGACGCCCTGCGCGAGCTGCGTGAGAACAACGTTTCGCCCAAGATCTTCGATTCGGGTCTGGCCGTCTCCCTGTTCCGCGACAACTCCACCCGTACGCGCTTCTCCTTCTCTAAGGCCGCCAACCTGCTCGGCCTTGAGCTGCAGGACCTGGACGAGAAGAAGTCCCAGATCGCTCACGGCGAGACCGTCCGCGAGACCGCTACCATGATCTCCTTCATGGCCGACGTCATCGGCATCCGCGACGACATGTACATCGGCAAGGGCGACGCCTACATGGCCGAGGTCTCCGAGTCTGTCCAGCAGGCATACGAGGACGGCGTTCTGGATCACCGTCCCACGCTCATCTCCCTGCAGTCCGACTCCGATCACCCCACGCAGTCCTCTGCCGACATGCTCTACCTCATCAACGAGTTTGGCGGCCTTGAGAACCTCAAGGGCAAGAAGGTTGCCGTCACCTGGGCCTATTCGCCCTCTTACGGCAAGCCGCTGTCCTGCCCGCAGTCGCTGATCAGCCTGCTGCCCCGTTTTGGCATGGACGTCACCCTGGCCCACCCCGAGGGCTACGACCTCATGCCCGAGGTCGTCGAGCGCGCCAAGGGCTATGCCGCCGAGTCCGGCACCACCTTTAAGCAGGTCAACACCATGGCCGAGGCCTTCGAGGGCGCCGACATCGTGATCCCCAAGAGCTGGGCTCCGTTTGCCGCCATGGAGAAGCGCACCAACCTGTACGCCGAGGGCGACGACGCCGGTATTGCAGCGCTCGAGAAGGAGCTGCTCGCTCAGAACGCTACGCATCAGGATTGGTGCTCCACGACCGAGCTCATGGAGAAGACTGCCAACGGCCAGGACACCATCTTTATGCACCCGCTGCCCGCCGACATCTCCGGTGTCTCCTGCGAGCACGGCGAGGTCAACGCCGACGTCTTCGACATGCACCGCGTGGGCATGTACAAGGAGGCCAGCTACAAGCCGTACGCCATTGCAGCCATGATGTTCCTGCAGAAGGTTGCCGATCCCGCCGCTACCCTCAAGGCCCTCGACGAGCGCAACACCGCCCGTTGGTTCCAGGCCTAAAGCCGCGTTGAGGTAAGCCATGTAAAGGGGGCGCTCTGCCAACCGGCGGGGTGCCCCTTTTTGCATCGTGGGCGTGCGGGATAAGCGCTTTCGATGTAGATGCCCCGCGACGCGAGTTATGGGTACGATGGTTTCAGGGGAGGTATCGCCATGAAACTTGGTTGCGTCATTATGGCTTCGGGCGAGGGCAAGCGGTTTGGCTCTAACAAGATGCTTGCCGATATCTATGGCAAGCCGCTGATTGCCCGGACTATCGATTCGGTTCCCCGGGGCTTTGACGTCGTGGTTTCGACGCGTTGGCCCGAGGTCGCTCAGATTTGCGAGGACAAGCATTGCCCGTGCGTGCTGCACGATGGCAAGCTCAGGAGCGAAAGCGTCCGTGCGGGCCTTTCGTGGGGGGCGAGCCGCGGCTGGAAGGGTTGCCTCTTTTTGCCGGGCGACCAGCCGCTCGTGAGTTCGGATTCTTTTGAGGCCATGGTTCGCGCGTTTGATGAGCGTGGCCGCAAGCATCCGGTGCGTCTTGCGTGCAACGGTGAGCCTTCGAGCCCGGTGCTCTTTCCGGCGGAACTGTTCGATGCACTTATGTGTCTTGAGGGCAAGGACGGTGGCGGTTCGATCCTCAGGGACCGTATCGACGTGGTGCTGGTCGAGGCGCGTGCCTACGAGCTGTGGGACGTCGATACCGCCAAGGGACAGCAACGCATAACGGAGCATATCGCCGCCTGCTCGTATTTTGATCGCGTGGCCAACTGCATCAATCAATAAGGAGCAATAATGATCATCATCAAAAACGGCGCGCTCGTGACGCCACAGGGGCTTCGCCGCGCCGATCTTGCCATGGATGGCGACAAGATCGTGCGGATCGCCGCGGCGATTGAGCCGGCCGAGGGCGATACCGTCGAGGATGCCGCGGGCTGCTGGGTGTTTCCCGGCTTTATCGACGGCCACACGCACATGCAGTGCTGGACCGGCATGGATTGGACAGCCGATAGCTTTGAGACCGGTACGCGTGCGGCTGCCTGCGGCGGTACGACGACCATCGTGGACTACGCGACGGCCGATCGCGGCGTGACCATGCCCGATGCCTTGGCCGAGTGGCATCGCCGCGCCGACGGAACCTGCACGGCCAACTACGCCTTTCATATGGCGCTCGCCGAGTGGAACGAGCGCAACCGTGCCGATCTTTCGGCCATGCGCGAGGCGGGCGTATCGTCGTTCAAGACCTACTTTGCCTACGATCATCTGCGCTTGGACGATGCCGAGACACTCGAGGTGCTCGAGGAGCTCAAGCGTATTGGCGGCATACTGTGCGTGCATTGCGAGAACGGTACGCTGGTGAATGAACTGCAGAAGCGCGTGTTTGAGCAAGGTATCCACGGGCCCGAGGGCCATGCGCTCAGCCGTCCGGATGTGTGCGAGGCCGAGGCCGTGAGCCGCCTGCTGTATCTGGCGCACTTGGCCGGGGACGCTCCGGTCAACGTGGTGCACCTTTCGACCAAGCTGGGGCTCGAGGCCATCCGTGCCGCTAAGGCGCGCGGGCAGAAGAATATCTATGTCGAGACCTGCCCTCAGTATCTGATGCTCGACGATACGTGCTACTTGGAGCAGGGCGAGGACGGCTTTGCGGGTGCCAAGTATGTGATGAGCCCGCCGTTGCGCCATGCCGGCGACCGTGCGGCTCTGCGCGAAGCGCTTGTGGCCGGCGAGATCGATACCATCGCCACCGATCATTGCAGCTTTAACCTGCACGGGCAAAAGGACCGAGGACGCGATGATTTCCGCGCGATTCCCAACGGCGGGCCCGGCGTGGAGCATCGTCCCGTTGCGATTGCCACGAGCTTTGAGGGACAGCTGGGTCCCGAGGATCTGTGTCGCTTGATGAGCGAGAACCCGGCGCGCGTGTTTGGCATGTATCCGCGCAAGGGCTGTCTTGCCGAGGGCTCCGATGCCGACGTGTGCGTGTGGGATCCCAAGGCGCGCTGGACCATTCGCGCGGCGACGCAGCATCAGGCTGTGGACTACACGCCGCTCGAGGGCTTTAAGGCGCACGGCCGCGCCAAGGCTGTGTTTGTGAACGGCGTGCTGGCCGCGCGCGACGGCGAGCCTACCGGAGCCCAACCCGGCCGCTACGTCCCCCGCTAACAGCAAGGGCGCCGGGGTAGCAAAAAGAGCCCCGTCCCAAATTAGCTACCCCTTGAGGCTGGTGGCGATGAGGGGGCGGTTGAGGGCTGCCTCGAAGCGATCTGCCATTGTTGGGTCGGCAAGCGTGTCGGCTTGGTTGAGCATGACGCGTGCGGTGCTGAGTCCCAGCGCCCGCAGCTCGGCATTGAGCACCTGGGCGACGCGCTCTGGGGTGGCAGCGTCGGTGGGCTCGCAGCCGCAGCGCTCGCAGAAGAGCTCGGGGCGGTGGACAACCTCGGCGACGGGCTTGCCCAGCCCCGAGGCGCCGACGACCCAGACAACGTTTGTCGCGGCGGCGGGAATTACCGGCTCCCAGACGGCATGCGCCTTGAGCGGGAGTCGCTTGCTGCCATCTGCCTCGGCCAACACATAGTCAAAGCGCTGCGCCAGCTCGTTGAGCGGCTCGGCGGGGGCGGAGAGCTTGCCTGTCTCCGGGTTCAAAACGCCCGCCTGGCAGATACTTCCGCGGACAAGTCCCGCGCATGCCTCGCAGGTGCAGCCGGGAACATGTAGGGTCCCCGGCTTCCAGGGCGCGGCGTCCAGGCGACGGCTCGACCCGTCCCATGGCACGCCGGCGACGGGAAACATGTGCGTGGTGGTACAGAGAAGCACGCGGCCGCCAGTGCGCATGAGCTCGAGACCCAGCGTCTTCAGCAGCGTCGACTTGCCGCCACTGCCGATAATCGCGGTAATGCCCGGCTCGATCCTGAGCGCGGAGGCAAGATTGCCGCTAACCGTTTCCATCTGTTCACCGCCGTATAATACTGTGATAATAAATAATCATCAGAGTAGCGGCCGAACCGCTTTTGCTCTGCTCAAACCGTAGCACAGGGAGGTGTCCCGGGAATGCTCGTTTATGTTCGCGGCGCCGGCGATATCGCCACGGGCGTCGCCGCTCGCTTGGTGCGCGCCGGCGTTTCGGTCGTTATGGCAGATATCGCGGTTCCCACGTGCATCCGTCGCACAATCAGTTTTTGCGAGGCCATTCGCTTGGGCGAGGTCGAGGTCGAAGGCATTCGCGCTCGCTTGGCACAGACGCCGGCTGAGGCGCTTGAGATTACCGAGGCTGGAGACGTCGCCGTTGCGGTGGACCCTCAGGCCAAGATGCTCGATGAGCTTAAACCCGCGGCTGTGGTCGACGCGATTTTGGCTAAGCGCAACTTGGGCACCACGCGCGACATGGCGCCTGCCGTCATCGCTGTGGGGCCGGGCTTTACCGCGCCGGTTGACTGCGACGCCGTGGTCGAGACCATGCGCGGGCATTTTCTCGGCCGTGTCATTACCCAAGGTTCGCCCCAGCCCAACACGGGCGTGCCGGGCATTATCGCCGGCTATGGCAAGGAACGTGTTATCCACAGCCCCGCCGCCGGCGTGTTTAGGTCCGACCGCACCATCGGCGACATCGTGAGTGCCGGCGATGTGATCGGGTATGCGGGTGATACTCCCATGGTCACGCAGATTGACGGCTGCTTGCGCGGCCTTTTGGCCGACGGTGTTCAGGTGACCGAGGGCTTTAAATGTGCCGACGTCGACCCGCGCGGCGATGCCAGCTATATCAACTATATTTCGGACAAAGCGACGTCGGTCGGCGGCGGCGTGCTCGAGGCGCTCACCATGCTCACCGATGTCTTTAGAGGATAGAAGGCGGCAATGGAAAAGCTCGATGTTGTGAATGCGGCGCTTGCCGCCCTGCGTGCTGGCGAGACGTGCGAGCTGGTGGTCGTGGCCGGTACGGCGGGGTCGTCCCCGCGCGGTGTGGGCGCATGGATGACTGTCTTTGCCGATGGAAGCCAGGCGGGCACTATCGGCGGCGGCAAGATTGAGCTCTTTGCGCTGGATGAGGCGCGCGAGCTCCTGAGCGCGGGACAGTCGCGTCTGGTCCGCTACACCATGGGCGGCGAGAACTCCGATACCGGTATGATCTGCGGCGG
>DXZO01000018.1:44657-47428 GCA_019419625.1 Collinsella sp.
CCATCTGCCTATGCTACCTGCACCTGGACGCGACCAAGGCACCGTTGTTCCAGGAGATTGCCAATGTGCTGGCGTATCGCCGCATCGGCGACTTCGTCATCGACTTTGAGCCGTTTATCGCGAGCGCGCTCGAGGGCGATGTGGCCGAGTACCATGGCGAGGCATCGCGCCATACCATTGCAGGCTGCCCCGAGCTTTCGCTGGTGGAGGAGGGGAGTAAGGTCACCTACACCAACGCGGCCTCCGAGATTCCCGCGGCGCACATCGAGACGCTCTGCCCCGAGGGCCTGACCTATATCTTTGGCTGCGGCCACGTGGGCGCTGCGACGGCGCGGGTGCTCACGGCGGCGGGCTTTGCCGTCGTGGCCTGCGACGACCGCCCCGGCACGCTGACCCCCGAATGGGTGCCCGGTGTCTACGACCGTCGTCTGGTCGACTACAAGAACCTGGGCGAGCAGTGCCCCATCGGCCCGCGCGACCTAGTGGTCGTCGCCACAGCAGGTCACAAGTCCGATATCGACGTGGTGATTCAGGCCATGCGTGCCAAGCCTGCCTATCTGGGTTGCCTGGGTTCGCGCCGCAAGACGGCCTTTGTGCGCGCCCGCCTGGAGCAGGAGGGCTTTACGCAGGAGCAAATCGACGAGCTGCACCTGCCGATCGGTGTCGCCATCGAGGCCGAGGACCCCGAGGAGATCGCCATCTCCATCGCTGCCGAGATGATTCACCTGCGCCGCACCAAGCTCGTCCCCCGCAAGCGCTAATCGCATCCCCATATATGAGTTGCGGTGAAATACGGACTGTTTAAGCCTGTTAAGCCGTCAAACAGTCCCTTTTTCACCGCAACTGCCATTTTCCTCCGTCCCCTAGGGATCAATATGTGCGGGGGAGTTGTGGAGTTGTGCAGGCAGACGAGGTTTTTCTGGAAATACGCTCCCGATGCGCGTATAGTACCGATTGTTTTGTCGGCTCCTGCTGCGTCGAGTCCAAACCGCGAAATGCCATGAGCGGCGCGGATGCAGCCAGGAGGCACGAGGACAACCCATCGTGGCCACGCCCCGTGCTTAAAACCCCAAGAAGGAGTGAACAATGGCAGAAGAGAAGTATGTGCCGCGTCTGAAGACCAAGTACAACAACGAGGTCAAGCAGCAGCTTCAGGACAAGTTCCAGTACGAGAACGTCATGATGATCCCCAAGTTTGAGAAGATCGTCGTGAACATGGGTGTCGGCGAGGCCGCTACCGATTCCAAGGCCATCGACGGTGCCGTGCGCGACCTGCGCGCCATCACCGGTCAGCAGCCGATGATCACCCGTGCCCGCAAGTCCATCGCTACCTTCCGCCTGCGCGCTGGTATGCCGATCGGCTGCAAGGTTACCCTGCGTGGCGACCGTATGTGGGAGTTCTTCGATCGTCTGACCTCCGTCGCGATCCCCCGTATCCGCGACTTCCGCGGCATCTCCGCCAAGAGCTTCGACGGCCGTGGTAACTTCTCCATGGGCGTCACCGAGCAGCTCATCTTCCCCGAGATCGACTTCGACTCCGTCGATCACCAGCGTGGTATGGACATCACTTTCGTGACCACCGCCAACACCGATGAGGAGGCCAAGGCCCTTCTGGACGCCTTTGGTTTCCCGTTCAAGAAATAGGTTCACCTGCCCTATAAGCGCCGTTCCCACAAGGGGGCGGCGCTTGGGGCGAACAATACTCTATGTGAGGAGGATATAAGTGGCTAAGACATCGATGATCGTCAAGTGCAATCGCAAGCAGAAGTTCTCTACTCGTGAGTACACGCGCTGCCAGCGCTGCGGCCGTCCGCACTCTGTGTACCGCAAGTTCGGCCTGTGCCGTGTCTGCTTCCGCGAGCTTGCACTCAAGGGCGAGCTTCCCGGCGTTAAGAAGGCCAGCTGGTAAGTCACTACCAGCGTTTCAAGCATCAGTTTGGAACAGGGAAAACGCGCTAAAAAGGCTTTGCCGTTAAGGGCGGCGAAGAACCAAGAGCACGTGTTCATCAAGAACGAAGGAGAATCTGTATGAACCTTACAGACCCGATCGCAGATATGCTTACGCGCATCCGTAACGCTAACTCTGTGAACAAGGCCACGGTCTCCATGCCGAGCAGCAAGAAGCTCGTCGAGATCGCTCGTGTTCTGCACGAGGAGGGCTACATCGAGGGCTACGATGTCGAGGACACCGTTCCCCAGAAGACTCTGCACATCACGCTTAAGTATGGTCCCAAGAAGGCTAAGGTCATCAACGGCATCCGCCGCATTTCCAAGCCGGGCCTGCGTAAGTACACCGGCGTTGCCGACATGCCCCGCGTCCGCGGTGGCCTTGGTACCGCCATTATTTCCACCAGCCATGGCGTCATGACCGACCGCGATGCTCGCAAGCACAACGTCGGCGGCGAGATCATCGCTTACGTCTGGTAATTCGCTCGGTAGGTAGAAGGAAAGGAGATCACCGTGTCTCGTATCGGTAATAAGCCTGTCCAGATTCCCGCCGGAGTCGAAGTGGCAGTCAACGGCAACAACGTTGTCGTCAAGGGCCCCAAGGGCCAGCTCGAGCTCGATGTCTTTGAGAAGCTCGCTATCAACGTCGAGGACAACGTCCTCACCGTTTCCCGTCCCGACGACGAGCGTGAGACCCGTGCCCGCCACGGCCTCACCCGCGCCCTCATCCACAACATGGTTGTTGGCGTTTCCGAGGGCTTCGAGAAGAAGCTCGAGCTCGCCGGCGTCGGTTACCGCGTGCAGCAGAAGGGCAAGAACCTCGA
>DXZO01000018.1:47438-64311 GCA_019419625.1 Collinsella sp.
CTTCTCGCACCCCGTGATCGTCGAGGCTCCCGAGGGCATCACCTTCGAGGTTCCCGACAACACCCACGTGAACGTCAAGGGTATCAACAAGCAGCAGGTCGGTCAGATCGCCGCTGAGATCCGCGGCCATCGTCCTCCCGAGCCTTACAAGGGCAAGGGTATCCACTACGTTGGCGAGCACATCCGCCGCAAGCTGGGTAAGGCCGCCAAGTAGTCGTAACCGACTCACTCGCATAAGACCAGCACCCCGTCAGGTGCTGGCAAGATCAACCTTTTTAGGAGTTTACGTATGAACAAGCATAAGGCGAAGCTGGAAGGCCTCAAGCGTCGTCAGCGTCGTGTTCGCGGCAAGGTCTCGGGTACCTCCGAGCGTCCGCGTCTTCGCGTGACCCGTACTAACGCCAACATCTATGCCCAGATCATCGACGACAGCAAGGGCTCCAGCCTGACGCTCGTCTCTGCCTCGACCCTCGAGGCCGAGTTCAAGGGCACCCACACCTCGAACAAGGAGGCTGCGGAGAAGGTCGGTCAGCTCGTTGGCAAGCGCGCCATCGAGGCCGGCATCACCAAGGTCGCCTTCGATCGCGGTGGCCGTATCTACCATGGCCGCGTCAAGGCCCTCGCCGACGGTGCTCGTGCCGCCGGTCTCGAGTTCTAGGAGGTATGTAGCACATGGCTCGTAATCAGAAGCAGCAGCGCGAGGCCTCCGAGTTCGAGGAGCGCGTCGTTTACATCAACCGCGTGTCGAAGACCGTCAAGGGTGGTCGTCGCATGAGCCTCGTCGCTCTCGTCGTCGTTGGCGACGGCAAGGGCAACGTCGGCGTTGGCATGGGCAAGTCCGCTGAGGTGCCCCTGGCCATCTCCAAGGCGTCTCTCGATGCCAAGAAGAACATGTTCCACGTGCCGGTGACCGAGCAGGGCACCATCCCGCACGAGGTTCTCGGCCACTTTGGTGCCGGCCGCATCATCATCAAGCCCGCTGTCGAGGGTACCGGCGTTATCGCTGGCGGCGCTGTGCGTCCCCTCTTCGAGCTTGCTGGCATCAAGAACGTCCTGTCCAAGTCCCTCGGTACCGACAACGGCCTCAACATCATCAAGGCTGCCGTCGAGGGCCTCAAGGAGCTCTCCAGCCCTGAGGACGTCGCGGCTCGCCGTGGCCTGACGGTCTCCGAGATGTTCGTCGGTAAGGAGAACTAAGCATGGCTGACACCATCAAGATCAAGCAGGTCCGCAGCACCAACGGTTGCAAGCAGGACCAGGTCCGTACTGTCCGTGCCCTCGGTCTCCACAGGATCCGCGAGGTTCGCGAGATTGCTGACAACGAGTCCGTCCGCGGCATGATCTTCAAGGTCAAGCACCTTGTCGAGATTGTAGAGGAGTAGCAAATGCAGCTTCACGATCTTACTCCCGCGCCCGGTTCCACCAAGAACCGCAAGCGCGTCGGCCGTGGCAATTCTTCGGGTCACGGCACCACTTCTGGCCGCGGCCAGAAGGGCCAGGGTTCCCGCTCTGGCGGCACCAAGGGTGCCGGCTTCGAGGGTGGCCAGACTCCGCTGGCTATGCGCCTGCCCAAGCTTCCGGGCTTCCGCAACCCCCGTCGTATCGAGTACACCGCTGTTAACGTTGAGCGTCTCGAGCGTAAGTTCGAGGATGGCGCTGTGATCGACGGTGCCGCTCTTAAGGCCGCTCGCATCACCAAGAGCGAGTTCGAGCCCGTCAAGGTGCTCGGCAATGGTGAGCTCACCAAGAAGTTCACGGTCAAGGTCGACAAGGTCAGCGCTTCTGCGCAGGCCAAGATCGAGGCCGCCGGCGGAAAGGTCGAGCTGCCGTGCTAAATGGTCTTAAGAATGCTTTCCGCATCAAAGAATTGCGCGAAAAGATTCTTTTTACCATAGCTATGCTCGTCGTGTACCGCATTGGTGCGCACGTTCCTGTGCCCGGCATTCCCTTCCAGGGGATGCTGGGCCTTTTCTCGACCGATAACAATTCGGTCGCCGCAGGTGCTATGGCCCTCCTGAATCTTTTCTCTGGCGGCGCGTTGAGCTATGTGTCGGTGTTTTCGCTGGGCATCATGCCTTACATCACCAGCTCGATCATCCTCCAGATGCTCCAGGCCGTCGTGCCTTCCCTGCATGAGCTTGCCCGCGAGGGCGAGGTCGGTCAGACCAAGATTACGCAGTATTCGCGTTACCTCACCCTGGCTCTGGCAATCCTCAACTCCGTGGGTTACCTCTTCCTCTTTAAGAGCTTCGGCATCAGCTTCAATGGCGCCGGCGCTCCCGAGATCATCTTCGACCTCATGATCGTCGGCACGCTCACCGCGGGCGCCATGCTGATCATGTGGATTGGTGAGCTCATCACCCAGCGTGGTATCGGCAATGGCATGTCGCTGATCATCTTTGCGAACATCATGGCTGGTCTGCCGCAGGCGATCTTCTCCAGCACCGAGGGCAATGCCGGTGGCATCATCACCATGGTGATCATCTGCGCCATCATCCTGCTGGTTATCCCGCTGATTGTTTTCCTTGAGCGCGGCCAGCGCCGCATCCCGGTCTCCTACGCCAAACGCGTCGTGGGCCGTCGCATGATGGGTGGCCAGACCACCTATCTGCCCATCAAGGTCAACACCGCGGGTGTCGTGCCGATCATCTTCGCTTCGGCGCTGCTGTACTTCCCGGCTCAGATTGCCGTGTTCTTCCCCGGCATCGGCTGGATTCAGGCAGTTGCCTCCGCGCTTTCGACCGGTTGGCTCAACTGGGTGCTTAACGTTGTCCTCATCGTGTTCTTCGCGTACTTCTACACCTCCATGGTGTTCAACCCCGATGACACGGCCGACAACCTTAAGAAGCAGGGCGGCTTTATTCCGGGCGTGCGTCCGGGTAGGGCTACCGCGGCCTACATCAAGAACGCGCTCAATAAGATCACGCTTCCCAGCGCTGTCTTTTTGGCGCTCATCGCCATCGTGCCTTCGATCATCTTCTCCTTCACGGGTAACCAGCTGATCCAGGCATTTGGCGGCACGTCCATCCTCATCATGGTCGGCGTCGTGCTCGACACGGTCGATAAGCTCGAAGGCCAGATCAAGATGTATGATTACGATGGATTCTTTAAATAGGCTAGAGGAGGATTGCTCATGAACCTCGTATTGCTCGGAGCTCCGGGTGCCGGTAAGGGTACCGTCGCACAGGAGCTCGTCGCCGAGTTTGGCGTCGCTCACATTTCCACGGGCGACCTGCTGCGTGCTGCCGTCAAGGGTGGCACCGAGCTTGGTATTCAGGCTAAGAAGTACATGGACGCTGGCGAGCTCGTTCCCGACCAGCTCGTGATCGACCTTGTCAAGGAGCGCCTTGCCGCCGATGACGCCCAGCAGGGCTTCATCCTCGACGGCTTCCCGCGCAACACCGCCCAGGCTGTGACGCTCGATTCCGAGCTCTCCGCCATGGGTCGTGAGATCGATTGCGCCCTTCTGGTCGATGTGGCCCCCGAGGTTATCATCGATCGTCTGTCTTCGCGCCGCACCTGCCGCGCCTGCGGTTATACCGGCACTGCTGCCGATGCTACCTGCCCCAAGTGCGCCGGTGAGATGTATCAGCGCGACGACGACAAGCCCGAGACCATCAAGAACCGTCTCGACGTCTACGAGAAGTCCACGAGCCCGCTCGTCGACTACTATCGTGGCCAAGGTCTGCTCAAGTCGGTCAACGGTGACCAGGCTCGCGAGACCGTGTACGGGGATGTCAAAGAGGCTCTCGGTCTATGATCAAGATTAAGTCTGCAACGCAAATCGAGCAGATGAAGAAGGCAGGAGCGCTATCTAAGATGGCGCTCCGCCACGTTGGAGCCATGGTGCGCCCCGGCGTTTCGACCTTTGAGCTCGATCAGCTCGCGGAGCAGATTATCCGCATGCATGGCGGCATCCCGGCCTTTAAGGGTTACGGCGGGTTCCCGGGAACCATTTGCGCATCGATCAACGATGCCGTGGTCCACGGTATTCCCAACCCCGACATGATCCTGCGCGATGGCGATATCATTTCCATCGATACGGGAGCCGTTGTCGACGGTTGGGTCGGCGATAACGCTTGGACGTTTTTCGTCGGCACCCCCACGCCCGAGGCCAAGGCCCTGTGCGAGGTCACGCGCGATTGCCTTAAGGCTGCCATCGAGCAGGCTGTCCCCGGTAACCATATCGGGGACGTCGGTTATGCCGTTCAGTCCCTCGCCGAGTCTCACGGTTACGGCGTGCTTCGCGACTATGTGGGCCATGGCATTGGCCGTGTGATGCATGAGGACCCCAACGTTCCTAATTATGGAAAGAAGGGGAGGGGCGTTCGCCTCCAGGCTGGCATGGTCATTGCCATCGAGCCGATGGTTACGATGGGTTCCAACCATGTGAGCACGGGCTCCGACGGTTGGATCGTCACGACCAACGACCACCTGCCCGCCGCGCACTACGAGAACACCGTCGCCATTACCAATGACGGTCCGGTGATTCTCACCACCGACGCGCAAGGTGCTTGGTGTTCGCTCCAAGGCGGAGAAATGTAACAAGTTCCACTTAGATGTGGAGCCATTACGAAGATATTACGATACGTGCATGCGTATTGTAGAATACTCAATCGCTGTCGTTTTCTAGAGAAAGATGATTGCTTGTGAAGAAGGAAGACGCAATTGAGCTCGAGGGTACGGTAAAGGAACCGTTGCCCAATGCCATGTTTAAGGTTGAGCTCGAGAACGGTCATTCGGTTCTGTGCAACATTTCTGGCAAGATCCGAATGAATTACATCCGTATTCTCCCCGGTGACAGGGTTGTCGTGGAGCTTTCCCCGTACGACCTGACCCGCGGCCGCATCACCTATCGCTACAAATAGCGGCACGCATACACGCACTCCATTTCCGGCTGCAGGCTTAGCTCAACCTACGGTCGGATTGTGTGTGAAGACCAGCCATAGTTTTAAACGCCTGCGGCTGGGCGAGTAGATAGTAGGGAAGTAGTTTGAGCGCTACCGAAAGGAAGAACGATGAAGGTACGTCCTTCGGTCAAGAAGATGTGCGATAAGTGCAAAATCATTAGGCGCCATGGCAAGGTCCTCGTCATTTGCGAGAACCCCCGTCATAAGCAGCGTCAGGGTTAAGAGAGGAGACTACGTTGGCCCGTATTAATGGTGTCGACCTCCCGCGTGAGAAGCGCGTTGAGATCGGTCTGACCTACATTTACGGCATCGGCCGCACCACTGCGACGAAGATCTGCGTCGAGTGCAACGTTAACGTGGATACGCGCGTTAAGGACCTCACCGAGGATGAGGTTAACGCCATCCGCGATTATATCGATAAGAACCAGATCATGGTTGAGGGTGACCTCCGCCGTGAGCGCAACCAGAACGTCAAGCGCCTTATGGACATCGGCTGCAACCGCGGCCTTCGTCACCGCAAGGGCCTCCCGGTCCGCGGCCAGCGCACCCACACTAACGCTCGTACCCGCAAGGGCCCGAAGCGTCAGATCGGTGCTAAGAAGAAGAAATAAGGAGCGCTAGATAGATGGCTACTGCTAAGAAGAACGTTCGCGCTGCCCGTCTGAAGCGCGCGGACCGTAAGAACATTTCCGTGGGCCAGGCTCACATTCGTTCTACGTTCAACAACACGATCGTTTCGATCACCGATCCCCAGGGCAACGTCATTTCCTGGAAGTCGGCTGGCCAGGTGGGCTTCAAGGGCTCCCGTAAGTCCACGCCGTTCGCTGCCCAGATGGCTGCCGAGGCTGCTGCCAAGCAGGCCATGGAGCACGGTATGAAGAAGGTTTCCGTCTTCGTCAAGGGCCCCGGCTCCGGTCGTGAGACCGCCATCCGCTCCCTCCAGGCTGCTGGCCTCGAGGTCTCGAGCATCCAGGACAAGACCCCCATCCCGCACAACGGCTGCCGCCCCAAGAAGCGTCGCCGCGTGTAACTGAAAGGATCGTATCAATATGGCAATCGACAGGACTCCTGTTCTTAAGCGCTGCCGTCAGCTCGGGATCGATCCCGCTGAGCTCGGTTACAGCAGCAAGAAGGAATCTATCCGTCAGCCCAAGCGCCGTCGCAAGGAATCTGAGTACGGCATGCAGCTGCGCGAGAAGCAGAAGGTCAAGTTCATCTATGGCGTTCTGGAGAAGCAGTTCCACGGCTACTTCAACAAGGCCCGCAAGATGAACGGCGTCACCGGTGAGAACCTCATGATCATCCTTGAGTCTCGCCTCGACAACGTCGTCTTCCGTCTTGGCTTCGCCCGCACCCGCAAAGAGGCTCGTCAGTCCGTCCGTCACGGTCACTTCACCGTGAACGGCAAGCGCGTGGATATTCCGTCCTACCGCGTCAAGGCCGGCGACGTCGTCGCTGTCGGCGAGAAGTTCCGTGACCTCCTCCCCATCAAGGAGGCTCTGATTTCCTCCGAGCGCTTTGAGGTCCCTGGCTGGCTCGAGGTCGATATCGAGAAGCTGTCTGGTAACGTGCTCGCTCTGCCGACGCGTGAGCAGATCAGCGGTGATATCAACGAGCAGCTCATCGTCGAGCTCTACTCTAAGTAGTCCATCCGGGCTGCTGAGGCTGGAGGTAATACATGTCAGAATTCATTAGGCCTCAGGTTCAGGTCGAAGAGATCAACGAGACGTCTGCTCGTGTCTCCGTCGAGCCGCTCGAGCGTGGCTACGGCGATACGCTGGGTAACTCCCTTCGTCGCGTTCTTCTGTCCTCGCTCGAGGGTGCCGCCGTCGAGGCTATTCAGATCGATGGTGCGCAGCACGAGTTCATGACCATCCCTAACATGGTCGAGGATGTCACCGACATCGTCCTGAATGTCAAGGGTCTTGTCTTCAGGGCTCTCGGCACGACCGACGAGGCGACCGCCACCATCTCGGTTGACGGCCCCTGCGAGGTCACCGGTGCGGACTTCTTTATTCCGTCCGAGTTTGAGCTGGTCAACCCCGAGCAGCACATCGCTACGCTCACCGAGGGTGGCCATCTCACCATGAGCATGCGCATCGGCTATGGCCGCGGCTATGTTTCTGGCGAGGCCAACAAGCGCGACAACGATCCCATCGGTGTGATCCACGTCGACTCGCTGTACTCGCCGGTTTCCCGTTGCGCCAAGCTCGTTGAGGCTTGCCGTGTCGGTCAGCACACCGACTACGACCGCCTTGTCCTCGAGATCGAGACCAACGGCTCCATCGCCCCGCGCGACGCCGTGGTCCAGGCTGCCAATATCATCAACCAGCATATGGCTGCCTTTATGAACCTTGCCGAGACCCCCGAGGTCGAGGAGGAGGCTTCGATCTTCGCTCCCGAGGTCACCAACGACAACGCCGAGCTGGACAAGCAGATCGAGGATCTGGACCTTTCCGTCCGTTCCTACAACTGCCTTAAGCGCGCCAGCATTCACTCGGTCCGTCAACTCGTTGAGTTCTCGGAGAACGATCTGCTCAACATCCGTAACTTCGGTGTTAAGTCGATCGAGGAAGTGAAGGACAAGCTTGAGTCCATGGGCCTGAGCCTGAAGGCTTAATGCTTCGCATATTTGAGGAGAAACTAGACCATGCGTCACAACGTTAAGAAGGGCCTGAAGCTCGGCACCGATGCGAGCCACACCAAGGCCATGAAGAAGAGCCTTGCTAAGGCCCTCTTCGAGAACGACCGCATCAAGACCACCGAGACCCGCGCTAAGGCGCTGCGTTCGGTCGTCGATCCGATCATCACTTGGGCCAAGAAGGGCGACCTGCACTCTCGTCGTCTGGCTATCGCCAAGCTCGGCGATAAGCAGCTCGTTGCCGAGATCTTCGACAAGGCTGCTCAGGGCATGTGGCAGGACCGCAACGGCGGTTACACCCGCATCATGAAGCTCGGCCCCCGCAAGGGCGACAACGCCCCCATCGTTATCATGGAGCTCGTCACCGAGCCTTGCACGCCTAAGGCCAAGAAGGCTGCTCCGGCCCCCAAGAAGGCCGCTGCTCCCAAGAAGGTCGAGGCTGTCGAGGAGACCGCTGCCGAGGAGGCTCCTGCTGAGGAGACCGCTGAGTAGACATTCCGTCTGCATAGGCTATATTCGAGGGGTACGTTCGCGTACCCCTCTTTTTTTGTCGCGATACCGTTGCTTGTTTGTTGGGAGCGCCCATGACTGCGCCGTCTGATTTCAATTCGATTTCCGAGCTTGACGCCACGCTCGTATTTCGCGTGGCCTATGATGGCTCATCGTATAGCGGATTTGCCGAGCAGCCGGGACAGACGACGGTTGCGGGTGAGCTACGTCGAGCCATCGAGACGCTGCTTCGCCGCCCGATCGATCTGACGTGCGCGGGGCGTACCGATGCAGGCGTGCATGCCGTGGCTCAGTACATCAGCGTGCCCGTTACGGACGCTGAGCTCGCTTGTACGCGCCGTAGGTGGCTGCGGGCCATGGATGCCCTGCTGCCCAAAGATATCGCCATAAACGAGGTCTACAAGGCCCGTAAAGGCTTTTCTGCACGTTTTGACGCGCGTTCCCGTACGTATACGTACCGTATTGCCGATCGCGATGCGCGCCCCGTGCTGTCCCGCGGCGCCGTGTGGTGGCATCGCTATCCCTTGGATGTTGAGGCTATGTCTTCTGCCTGCCCCGCGCTGCTGGGCGAGCAGGACTTTAAAAGCTTTTGCAAGGTTGCCTCGGCCGTTGGCAAGCCCACGCATCGCTGCGTGATGCGTGCCGAATTTGGCCATGAGGTTGCGTTTGGCGAGGACATCCTGACGTTTACCATCGAGGGCAATGCGTTTCTGCATTCGATGGTCCGTACGATCGTGGGCACGCTTGTCGAGATTGGCATGCATCGCCGTGAACCCGAGTGGATGCGCGAGGTTATCGATGCTTGCGACCGTACCGCTGCGGGCCCCACGGCTCCTGCCTGCGGCCTTACGTTTATGGGCGTGGATTACGATCCCGCCGAGCTTGTCGTGCTCGACTAGGGGAGGGCTCGACGTGTCGTGCGTCGACACCTGTCATCTGTGGGCTGCGCGTGTGCAACATCTGTTCTTGGCGTGCAATGCAACCGGTGTCTCATTGCTTTTATTGCCGGGGTGTACCATGAACCACGGTTTGATTCATTGCTGTCGAGAGGACGGATAATTTGGTTCGACGTGGCTCGCATCCGCGACTTTCGGTGATCCTTGTGGTAGAAGGTTCGCCCAGCTATGCGATGCGTGCGCTCGAGAGTATCCAGAACCAAGACCTCTACGATTTGCAGATTGTCGTTGTCTGTCGCGATACTGCGCCCGGTGTGCGCCATTCGCTTCAAGTTGCTGCCGACAGGGACATCCATATTGATTTGATTGACGTCGAGGACGCGACGCGCGGCGCGTGTCTTCGTGCCGGTTTTGCTGCCTCGCGCGGCTCTCAAATCATCGCCATGAACGCCGATGAGTGGTTTGCTCCGCAATCCCTTTCCAAGATGGTCGATATCGCGTGCGATACTGCGGCAGACATAGTGTTCCCCACGGTGTCGCTCGACCGCTATGATGCACATCGAGAGCGCCATTCGCGCGTCTTGGATGCTACTCATATTTCCATTGATAGCAAATCTTCGATGGTGGCCGGGCTGCCTCAGTTGATTTTGGGCGGCTTGGTTGCTCAAGTCTCTGGCGTGATGTATAGTCGTCCGCTGTTTGAGGCATGCCTTTTGTGCGACAAGGCGTTTCGCACAGTTGGGTTTATGGCATGCGCGCTCTCGCAGGCGCAGCGCGTCTCCGGACGCGGCGACGCTTGTTTCCACGCGGTGGCGCCTAAGCTTGCAGATGCCTTTGATCCCACCATGTATGCCAAGGTATCCGATGACACCCGAGCGCTCGACGAGCTTGCGGACTCACTCTCGGAAGCAGATAGCGGTGGTCGGCTCAAGCTGGCAAGCCAAAAGTTCTACTTTGCCGGACTGGTCGCCTGCATCGAGAATTTGTGTCTGAGCCCGCATGGGGTGTCGTCAATCGAGCGTTCCGCCCGCATGCGTGATATGCTCGAGGCGCCTCGAACCCGTCAGATGGTCGCCGCGCTCAAGGATAACCATCGGGGGCTCGGTCTGTTGTTTGGGCCGATCGCTAGCGCCAAGCCCGCGCGTTGCGTGATGTGTACGCATCTGGCAGCTTTTCTTAACCGGACGGGCGCAAAAACCGCCTAAACGGCTCATTACGAAACAAACTTGCATAGAATTGTTTCGAAATGCGTTCTTATACACAAAAGCCTTCAAATAGCGTTAAACTATTCAATCACTGATTGATTGTCTCCGCCATCTTTTGGAGTGAGGGTTTGTATGGCTAAAAAACGCAATGGGCGCCAGGATGCCATTAGAGATATTGTGCGCAATAAGGACGTCCGCACACAGCGCGTGCTGGTCGATGAGCTCCGCGCTATGGGCTTTGATTGCACGCAGGCGACTGTCTCTCGCGATATTGCCGACATGGGGCTGCGTAAGCTCCCTGAGGGCATCTATGTTCTGGCAGAGGACCTGCACCTGCAGCGTATGGTTTCCGAGCTCGTAACGGGCGTTCTACGTACTGATAATCTGGTTATGATCAAGGCTCAGCCTGGCACGGCTTCCGGCATCGCCGCCGCTGTTGATGCGGCAGAGTTGCCCGATGTGCTTGGCTCGCTTGCCGGGAACGATACGATTTTGGTTATTGCCCAGACGGCCGAGGACGGCGAGCGCCTCGAGGCGCTGATCAATAAGTTGAGCAATTCTCGCAAGTAGGTGTGCGGGTCGTGCGCTCGGCATTGTGTGCGCTGACATAGTGGCTTGTAAGGGGTATCGACGTTGGTCGGTACCTCTTTTTGTTTGCCGGTATAAAGACCGCCCACCAGGTCGCTTCAAACTAAAAGGCCCCGAGCAGTTCAATAAGCTGCTCGGGGCCTTGTTGGCTTTAGTCGCGTACTTCTTAGCCGACCGTATCGTCAGGCGTGGGCGAGGGGTCGGGAGTGGGCGTGGGCGTAGGCGTAGGCGTGCCGCCATCGCCGCCGGTCGAACCACCAGTGGAGCCGCCCGTCGAGCCACCGGTCGTACCGGTGCCGCCGGTGGTGTCGCCGCCCGTGGTCTCGGTGGTCGTGGTCGTCGTGGTGGTTTCCTCTTCCTCTTCGCCCTTGTCCTTGTCGTCGTTCTCCGACTTCTTGGTGTTGTTGGTGCCGTAGAACTTCCAGACGCTGTTGTTCTTGTAGGTGGGCGCCGTTCCGGTCACAAACTCCTCGCGCTCGGTACCGGTCAGAACGGTGTTCATAAACCGCTTAAAGACAGGCAGGTTGGTGCTGTCGCCCAGCAGGTCCGTGCCGTACTTTTGGATGGGGATCTCGCCCGCGGAATAGCCGGTCCACAGGGCGCACGCCAGCTGCGGGGTATAGCCGCAGAACCACAGGTTGGTGGTGTTGTCGGTGGTGCCCGTCTTGCCGGCATAGGGCTGGTTGACACTCAGGGCGCCGGCAGCACCCGTACCGCTGCCCTTCATGACGCCGGACAGAACATCGGTGACCGCGGCGGCCTCGCCCTCGGTAAGCACCTGTGAGGGATTGTCGGTGTGCTGGTACAGCACCGAACCGGTACGAGAATCAATCTCGGTGATGGCGATCGGCTGGCGATAGTAGCCGCCGTTGGCAAACGTCGCGTAGGCGGCGGCCATCTCGAGTGGCGAGATCGAGCCGGTGCCGAGCGTCATGACGGGAACGTCCTCGATGTTGGCCTTGGCGGGGTCGATGCCGAGCTTTTTGACGAGCGAGATGATCTTGCTGTTGCCGACGGCTTCCGCCACCTGGATGTAGCCGGTGTTGGAGGAGTATGCCGTCGCCTGCTTAAGCGTGATGTTGCCATAGCTCTGGTTGGCGTAATTTTGGACCTCAGTCGTGGTGCCCTTGGCCTTGAGCGGCGAGTTGCAGTTGAGGGTGACGTTGGGGTTCATGCCGTTTTGGATGGCAGTTGCCAGCGTAAAGGCCTTAAAGGTGGAGCCGACGGGACGCTTGGCCGTGGCATGGTTTACGTGGTTCTCGTCGGCGTTGTAGTCGTAGCCGCCCACCATGCACTTGATGTAGCCGGTCTTGGGGTCGACGACGACCATGCCCATGTCCAGGCCGTCAAGCGAGAGCGTGTCGAGCTGCTCGCGGACGGCATTCTCTGCCACCTGCTGCATCGTGGGGTCGATGGTGGTCTTGACGGTCAGGCCGCCCTTAAAGAGCACGTCGGTCGAGAACTCCTGCTCCAGCAGCTGCTTGACGTAGGAGACAAAGTAGGGCTGCGAGTAAACGTCGACGCCGCTGCCCGAGATTTCGGTCACGTTGAGGGTGATGGGCTCGGCCTGTGCGGCATCGTGCTCCTCCTGGGTGATGTGGCCCAGGCGCAGCATGTTGTCGAGAACCTTGTTGCGGCGAGACAGTGCCAGATCGGGATTGACCGTGGGGTCGTACTGCGAAGGCGAGTTGGGAAGGCCGATGAGTAGCGCGGCCTCGCTCAGGGTGAGGTCGGCGGCGCTCTTGGACAGATAGGTCTCGGCTGCGGCCTCGATGCCGTAGGCGCCGTGGCCGTAATAGATGGTGTTGAGGTACATCATGAGGATCTCGTCTTTGGAGTACATGTCCTCCATCTTGATGGCGATGTAGGCCTCGCGCACCTTACGCTCAATGGTCGAGTCGAATTGCTCCTCCTGCAGGATGGTGTTGCGCACAAGCTGCTGGGTGATCGTCGAGGCGCCTTCGTGTCCGCCGCCGAGGGTTGCCACCGCAGCACGCGCGATACCCCACAGGTCGATACCGCCGTGCTCGTAGAAGCGCTCGTCCTCGACGTCAACGGTGCCCTGCAGCACGTAGGGGGAGACCTCGTCCTTGGTGATGGACTTGCGGTTTTGCGTGTAGAAGCTCGCGATCTTGTTGCCGTTGCAGTCGACGATCTCGGTGGGCTCGCTCACCAGATACGCGTTGGCGTCGGTGTAGTCGGGCAGATCGGACAGCCAGCGGTTGACGTTGCCGACCATGCCGATGCCAAACGCCACGCCCGCAATCAGCAGAAAGCCCAAAAACGAGAGCAGGATTATGGGCAGAGCATGCGTCTTTGAACGGCTGCGTCCCTGTCGTTGGCGAGGACCCATATATTGACCTCCAGGTATGTCGTGCCGGACGGTGGATGTGCCGTCGGGGCAGGATGGACATAAGTTATTACACGATAAACCAAACGGGGCGCGCGAGGCCTCGTGTATGCTGGAAGACGGCATTTTTCAGAGTGAATGCATACCTTGGTAAGGAGTTTGTCGATGGCGATTCGGACGATGGGGCCGAGCGGACAATACGAGACTGGATTGGATGCTGCCGGTGCGGCGCTGCCCGAGCTGCTGGCGCCGGCGGGCGGACTCGACCAGATGCTTGCGGCCATCGCCGCGGGTGCCGATGCCATCTATGCGGGGTTGGGCGGCTTTAACGCCCGTGTGAGCGCCCATGGCTTTACGGATAACGAGTTTGCGCGCGGCTGCGCCGTGGCGCATGCCCATGGCGTGCGTGTGTACGTAACGCTCAACGTGTTCGTGTTTGACGATGAGTTGTCCGACGCGGTGGCGTTGGGAGCTCATGCACTGGAGCTGGGCGCCGATGCTCTGATTGTCGCCGATGCCGGGTTGGCCTGCGCGCTGCGCGCGGCGATTCCCGGGGTCGAGATTCACCTGTCCACGCAGGCGGGCGCTCATAGCGAGGGTGCCGTGCGGCTTGCCGCCGATGAGCTGGGGGTCGAGCGCGTGACGACGGCACGCGAGCTGACGGTCGACGAGATTGCGGCGCTATGTGCCACGGGCGTGCCCATCGAGGTATTCTGCCACGGTGCGATTTGCATCGGCTATTCGGGGGCGTGCGAGTTCTCGGCCCTGCGGCGTGGGCGCTCGGCGATGCGCGGCGACTGCACGCAGCCGTGCCGTCTGGCGTACGACCTAGTGGACGAGGCGGGGCAGAGTGTTGTTGCCGTCGAGGGAGACCGCCTGCTTTGTCCGCGTGACTATCTGGGTATCGCGCACCTGCCCGAGCTTGTTGCCGCCGGCGTGGCATCGCTCAAGATCGAGGGGCGCATGAAGAATCCCGATTACGTATTCAACGTGGTGAGGGTGTGGCGTCGGGCACTCGATATGCTGTGCGACGGCGCGTGGGACTCCGGTGCCGTGGAAGAGCTTGAACGCGAGCTGGGAAGGTCGTTTAACCGTGGGTTTACCGATGCTTACCTGCGGGGTCGTTCGGGTGCCGAGCTCATGAGCTTTGAGCGCGCGATCAACCAGGGCGTGCGCGTGGGCCACTTGGTCGCTGTGGGTCACGAAGAGGTGACGGTTGAGCTTGATGCCGCCGTGGCGGCGGGCGACACGCTCGAAATCCGATTTTACCCGGGTGCCGACGCGCGTCCCGATGTGCCCAAGCGCTGGCCACAGGTGCCTTGCCCCGTGGATGCCGCTGCGGGAGAGCGCATCGTCGTGCATTGCAAACGTAAGGTGGGCGCGGGCTGCGAGGTCTATCTGATTCGCAGCGCCGGCGTGTTGGATCAGACGGCGGCGGTGTTGGAGCGCATGCGGGCCGAGGCGGATGCGATTGCGCCCGTTGCGCGTGCCGTTGAGGTGCTGCCCTTTGAGGACGCTGTGGTGGATGGCGGTGCGTCGACGGAGTTGGCGGGGTCGGCGGGGCCGGCAAAGCGCGAGGATTTTGCTCGTATGGTCTTTGCCTGGGAGCTGATGGATGTGGGTCCGCGCGATGAGCGAGATCTGTCCGATACAACGGTGGTGCTCGACGAAGTGTGCCGCGCGGGCGACGCCGAGCGGACTCGGGCGCTTATGCAGCGTGCCGGGCGCGTCGTCTGCCGCAATCTGGGACAAGTGGCGATGGCCCGCGAGCTGGGCACAACGTTTGACGTGGCGGCGCCGGTGTTCTGTGCCAATCGGGCCACGCTTACCTGGCTGCGCGGACTCGGTGCGGGGCGGGTGTGCTTGTCGGCCGAGTTGCTCGGCAATGATGCGGAGCGTGTTGCCGAGCTTGCCGCTTGCCCCGGTGTCTTGGGGCCTGTCGATGCCGACCGTCCCGAGCTCATGGTGTGCGAGCACTGCTTGCTGACTGCCGAGGGCGCCTGCGCCACGGATGCAACGGGGCAGGTCCGTTGCCGTGACTGCTCGCGCCGTCAGCAGGCGCGCTTTTTGGTCGAACGTGACGGCACGCGTTTGCCGGTCGTTATCGACGCGTGCGGCAGGACGAGGATTTTCCTGTCGTAGGTGCCGCGTCGCGCTGTTTTGGTTATTATTAGTGGGTTTATGAACTTCCAGCACCGCCGTATCCGGTGAGGGTGCTATAGCAAAAGGAGGATACCCAATGCTGTCTGTTGACGAGCAAATGCGTATCATCACCTCGGGTGCAGCGCAGATCGTCCCCGAGGCCGACCTTCGCAAGAAGCTTGAGAAGGGCGAGCCCCTCAACATCAAGCTCGGCGTCGATCCCACCAGCCCCGACCTGCACCTGGGTCATGCCGTGCCCCTGCGCAAGATGCGTCAGTTCCAGGACCTGGGCCACAACGTCACCCTCATCATCGGCAACGGCACCGCGCTGATCGGCGACCCCTCGGGCAAGAACTCCACGCGTCCGCAGCTTTCGCAGGAGCAGATCGAGGCCAACGCCGAGACCTACGTGAGCCAGGCCATGAAGATTCTGGACCCCGAGAAGACCACCATCGTGCACAACGGCGACTGGATCCTTTCGATGGACCTGGCCGGCCTGCTGCAGGTGTGCTCCAAGTTCACCGTCGCCCGCATCCTTGAGCGCGACGACTTTACCAAGCGCTACCAGTCTCAGACGCCGATCGCCCTGCACGAGTTCCTCTACCCCGTGATGCAGGCCTTCGACTCCGTTCAGATCAAGGCCGACGTGGAGATGGGCGGCACCGACCAGCTCTTCAACCTGCTCGCTGGTCGCGAGCTCATGGAGAAGATGGGCATGGAGCCGCAGATCGCGCTTACCATGCCGCTGCTCGAGGGCACCGATGGCGTGCGCAAGATGTCCAAGTCCTACGGCAACTACATCGGCCTGACCGATGCTCCCAAGGATATGTTCGGCAAGACCATGTCTATCCCCGACGAGATGATCGGCAAGTACTATCGTCTGGCCAGTTCGCTCACCCCGGCCGAGGTCGACAAGATTGACGCCGCCCTGGCCGACGGTTCCGCCGACCCCTATGAGCTCAAGCGCGCTCTGGGCCGCGACCTGTGCGATACCTACCACGGCGCCGGCGCCGGCGACGAGGCCCAGGCCGAGTTCGACCGTGTGTTCAAGGAGGGCCAGCTTGCCGACTTCCCCGAGAAGCACGTTGAGCTGACCGTCAACGACGAGGGCCAGATTTACCTCGCCGGCCTGCTCAAGGACCTGGGCCTTTCGGCCAGCGCCGGTCAGGCCCGCCGCGACATCGACGGCGGCGGCGTCAAGATCAACGGCAAGGCTGTGGCTCCCAAGAGCTACAACATCGATCCGAGCGCCCTCAAACTGGGCGACACCCTCTCCGTGGGCAAGCGCAAGGGCTTTAAGTTGGTCTAACGAGCGAGTTGACCTCACAAGTGCAATAAGGCCGCAGCCGGGAATCCCGACTGCGGCCTTTTTGGTTACGACGATCCCTTGGGGACGGAGGGATCATTTGGCGGTGCCGTTAAGCGGAAGGGGTGTTAGCGGGACTTTCTTTTGGGCATACAATGGCTATTGGCTTGCTGCGGTGAAGGCCCGTCCGCCCCGCAGCTGTTTTCTACGGTTAAAGGAGAAGGTATGTCCGTTGAGGTCATGAGGTCTGTGATCGACGCTGCCGAGGGCCGCGTGCCCGTCGACACGCTGTTTGCCAATGCGCAGATTGTCGACGTGTACGGTC
>DXZO01000018.1:64321-101902 GCA_019419625.1 Collinsella sp.
CTACGACGGTCGCGACGATGCTGCTGGCACCTACGAGGCAACTGAGGTCGTCGACTGCCAGGGTCGCTATCTCGCTCCCGGTTTTATTGATGGGCATCTGCATATCGAGTCTTCGAACATCCGTCCCGCCGAGTATGCTCGCATGGCCGCGACGCGCGGTACTACCACCGCCATTGCCGACAGCCACGAGATTGCCAATGTTGCCGGTCTCGATGGCCTGCGCTTTATGATCGAGGATGGTCGTCGTACGCCCATCTCCATCAAGTACATGATGCCTTCGTGCGTGCCCGCACTGCCCGATGAGCAGGCCGGTGCCGTCATCACCGCTGCCGATATGCAGGCGTTTTTTGCCGAGCATCCAGGCGATGTCTTTGGTCTGGGCGAAATGATGAACCTGCCGGGCGTCTTTATGGCCGACCCCGAGACCTGTGCCCGCATCGATGCTGCCAACCAGACGCCGTCCAAGCAGGTTGACGGCCACGCGCCGCTCGTTGCCGGTAAGGACCTCAACGCCTGTGCCGCAGCAGGTATTATCGCCGACCACGAGTCGACGATTCCCGAGGAGGCACTCGACAAGCTGTCCCGCGGCATGTATGTGATGCTGCGTGAGGGCACGTGCAGCCACGACCTGGCCAACCTGTCTCCGATGCTGTTGGAGAATCCTTCCCGTGCCCGCCGCTGCTGCTTTGCGACCGACGACCGCGCTCCCTCCGATGCGCTTTCGACCGGTATGATCGACAATGCCTGCCGCGTGGCTATCGAGGCCGGTATCGACCCCGTGGTCGCCATCTCCATGGCGTCCCTTTCCACGGCTGAGGCATTTGGCCTGGACCACGGCTGTCGCGACCCGCATGAGCTGCGTGGCGCCATCGCCCCGGGCAAGCGTGCCGACCTGCTGGTACTTAACGACCTGACGTTTGCCACGGCTCCGCATCGCGTATATGCCGCCGGTGCCCTGGTGGCGCAGGACGGCACCTTTGTGGGCGAGATTGCACCCGAGATGGCCGAGGTTGCGGCCCTTGCCGATGAGCTGCGTGCTTCCGTTAAGCTGCCGAAGCTTTCGCTCGACGTGTTCGACTATGCCTTTAAGCCGGGCGAGGCCGTGATCGACGTGGTGCCGGGTAAGGCCATCACGGGTATGGCTCGCCCCGAGAACGCCGAGGGCCTGCGCCGCATTATGCTGATTGAGCGCCACGGCCGCGGCGTGTCACTGCAGGCCGAGGGCGCCGACGGCGATGGTCCTGCGGGCCTGGGTCTTGTTGGCAAGCACATCGGTCGCGGCTGGGTGCGCGGCTTTACCATCACGGGCGGCGCTATCGCCTCGACGATCGGCCACGACTCGCACAACGTGTGCGTGGTGGGCGACAATGCGGCGGATATGATGGCTGCCGTTGAGGCCGTGGGCCAGGGCGGCCACGTGCTGGTGCGCAACGGCGAGGTCGTGGCGCGCATTCCGCTGGCGCTCGGTGGCCTTATGAGCGAAGGCACGGCCGAGGACGTGGCGGCGCAGCACGACGACTTTATGGCCAAGGCGCGCGCCATGGGTATTGAGCCGCCGCTCGACCCCATCATGGGCATCATCTTCCTGCCCCTGCCGGTCATCCCGACGCTCCGCATCCGCCCCGAGGGCA
Organism: Collinsella sp.; assembly: GCA_019419625.1. Taxonomy (GTDB): domain Bacteria; phylum Actinomycetota; class Coriobacteriia; order Coriobacteriales; family Coriobacteriaceae; genus Collinsella. The sequence continues at coordinate 65,953 of DXZO01000018.1, forward strand.
TGTTCGACGTTACAACCTTCACCTACGCCGACTAGTCATCGGGGACGTTCTTAAACGACTAGTCGTTGGGGACACTCTTTGGCGTGTCGCCTGACGCCGCGATTGTGGGACCTCTGGCATGTGTGAGCTATTTGCCAGGTCCTTGTAACGTTTACGCCCGCGGAGTCTTATTTGAGCTCCCTTTGGGTACGTTGGAATCGGATACACATTCGATTCCAACAAGCCCGAAGGGAGCTTTTCTATGTTTAAACTGATTGCATCCGATATGGACGGCACACTGCTTGACGAAAACGGCCAGGTGCCTCCCGAGACCTACGAACTGATTCTGGCGCTACACGAGCATGGCGTGCATTTCGCCGCATCGTCAGGTCGTCGCTACGATCGCCTGTGCGAGTTCTTTGCGCCCGTTCGCGACAAGATGGACTTTGTCGCCGCTAACGGCGCCCAAGTCTACGCCGACGGTAAGATGGTAGACCGTGAGGTGTATTCCCACCTGGCGATTCGAAGGCTCGCCCAAGCCGTCAGGACGTTTCCCAATCTGCATCTTGCGCTCTTTGACCGAACCAAGTCCTTCCTGCTCGATGACGAGTGCAAGTTCGTGCGTGAGGTCGATAAGGACCTTCCCAATGCCGAGCGTATTTGGGAGCTGCCCGATCCCAGCGTAAATATCATCAAAGCGAGTATCTTTTGCGACGACAGTGCGGTTATGGACAGTGCGTACGTGCTACAGCGCGAACTTGGTCAGCTCTTTACTTTTGCGCCTTCGGGCAACGCGTGGATCGATGCCATGCAGCCTGGTGTGTCGAAGGCCTCGGGTATCGCGCAGCTCGCGGAGCATTACGGCATTGGTCGCGACGAGGTCATGGCGTTTGGCGACTCGATGAACGACTACGAGATCATTCGCTTTGTCGGCACGGGCTGCGCGATGGAAAACGCGCGCCCCGCGCTTAAGGCGGTGGCCGATCGCGTGGTGGGTTGTAACCGCGACCACGCCGTCCAGCAGGAGCTCCGTCGCGTGCTGGAGAGTCTCTCCTAATCCGGCAGATGGGGACGTTCCTTTTCTGCCGACAGTGGGGGACAGTCCTTGCAGCTTTTTGCGAAGGCTGTCCCCAACGACTAGTCGTTTAAGAACGTCCCCAATGACTGACTAATGACTAGGCGAGGGCGGCCATGATGGTGCGGGCGACGCCGTCGTGGTCGTTGTCGTATTCGGTGATGGCGTCGGCGGCCTCGCGGTCCTCGGGCTCGGCGTTGATCATGGCCATGCCGTGGCCCGCTGCCTGCAGCATGGGAATGTCGTTGATGTTGTCGCCGAACGCCCAGGCGTCGGCGAGACGCTCGCCCAGATGCTCACATAGCCACGTGAGGGCCGTTCCCTTGGTGGCGCCCTTACCCATGACCTCGATATTCATGGTGTAAGAACGCGTGACCTCAATGCCTTCGAGCGTGTCGAGCGCCGCCGCGACGGCGTCGCGATCGGCCGGGTTGTGCCAGTACATGGCGATGCGTTCGAGCGTCTCGACCTCGTCGATCTTGCTGTCGATATCCATGTCGATCGGTGTTCGTGTGCGCTTAAGCGAAGCCGCGATGTGGGGGTCGCCGCCGCAGAATTCGTCCAGGCGCGTGTAGAGCGCGCGGGGGAGGAAGCACTGCCCGTCCGCGAAGATATCGAAGGTCACATCGTGGCCGGCGGCAATGCTATGGACGCGGTGGGCGATGGCGCGGTCGAGCGGTCGGCTCAAAATGCGCGTGGCACGCGAGGCATCGGCGGGCACAACGTCGTCGAGCTGCCAGACGCTGGCACCGTTGGCGCAGACCGCGTAGTGTACGGCGGGGTGGGCGAGGATGGGCTCAAAGATGCCCGACAGAGGACGCCCCGTGCAGGGCACAAACTCAATACCGCGGCGTGCGAGCTCGTCGAGCATCGCCCAGGTGGCATCGCTCATCTGCTTATCGCTCGTCAACAGCGTCCCATCCATATCGGAAAACACAATCATTTGATGCAGCCCTTTCTGCTGGCATAAAAAGCGTGGCCGAGGGCGGCGATGCCCTGGCCACGCTCGAGTTCTATAACGGTCCGCGTCCTAGCGGTCGGCGAGCGGCTTGTATTCCAGCGGCTCGATCACCGGACGATAGGCCGGGCGAATAATACGGTGCGCGCAGAAGAGCTCTTCCATGCGGTGTGCCGACCAGCCGGCCATGCGGGCGACGGCGAATAGCGGCGTAAAGAGCGTCTCGGGCACGCCGAGCATTTTGTAAATAAAGCCCGTGTACAGGTCGATGTTGGCGCAGATGGGCTTGGTCATGCCGTGGTCGCGCATCACCTGCGGGGCCAGGCGCTCGATGCGCTCGATGAGCGCGAACTCCTCGCCCAAGTCCTTCTTGGCGGCAAGCGAGCGCGCGTAACGGCGGCACACCTCGGCACGCGGGTCGCTCAGCGTATAGACGGCGTGGCCCATGCCGTAGATGAGGCCGGTGCCGTCGAAGGCCTGCTTGTCGAGGATCTTGCCCAGGTAGGCCGCGACCTCGTCCTCGTCCTCCCAATTGGAGACATGCGCACGGATGTCCTCGTGCATGGACACGACCTTGGCGTTGGCGCCGCCGTGGCGCGGGCCCTTGAGCGAGCCGATGGCTGCGGCGTAGGCGGAATACGGGTCGGTGGCCGAGGAGGACAGCACGCGGCAGGCAAACGTGGAGTTGTTGCCGCCGCCGTGCTCTGCATGCAGCATGAGCATCACGTCGAGCAGCATGGCTTCGTCGCGGTTGAATGCCATGCCGCCGCGCAACACCTGCAGGATGGTCTCGGCGGTGGAGAGGCCGGGCGTGGGGTGCGGCACGTGAACCTCGGAGCCGCGAAGCTTGGCGATCGAGGCCATGTGTGCGAAGGCGGCGATGCGCGGGAGACGTGCGAGCATGGAAATAGCCACGTCGATCTCATGCTCGGGCGTGATCACGTCTGGTTCGGCATCGAAGGCGTAGAGCAGCAGCACGGCGCGCTGGAGCACGTTCATGATGCTCGACGACACCGTGGTCATAGGGAACTCTTTGACGTACTCGTCGCTCAGATGTCTAAAGGCGCCCAGGCGCTCGCAAAAGCCGTCGAGCTCTTCCTTGTTGGGCAGCGAACCCGTGATAAGCAGATAGGCGACTTCCTCGTAGCCGTAGCGATTCTCGGCCTGGGCATTGTTGACCAGATCCTCGACGCTGTAGCCGCGAAGCGTGAGCTTGCCCTGATCGGGCACGACCTTTCCGTCGACCTTGTTGTAGCCGTGCACATCCGAGATGCGAGTGAGGCCCGCGACCACGCCCGAGCCGTCGGCATTGCGCAGGCCGCGCTTGACATTGTGCTCAACAAACAGGCCCTCGTCATAAGGGTCGGTCGGCAGGCCGTGGTAGAGGCTTTCGCTCTCAGGCGAAATCTGGCGGCTTGCTTCGTAATCCAGAACCAGGCGGCTCAAGTGGTCATCGAAGCGGTAATAGATTTTCTTGGCGTCGTAGGCCATGCGCGCTCCTCTCCGGGCCGCATCGGGGTGACTTGCATGGGCATGCGCGCGTCAGGCTATCCCCAGCGGCTTGCTCGCTACAGGCGGTACATAAAGTTGAAGACGTCCTCGCGCTGGATGGACACGTTGACGCCCGAAAGCTCGCCGGCCTCGGCCAGCGCCTTCTGCAGCTCGGCGAAGTCGAGCTTGGACTCGGCGGTATCGGCCAGCATGGTCATGGTGAAGATGTCCTCGATAATGGACTGCGTGATGTCGCGGATGTCGACGTTGGCCTCGCCTAGGACACGGGTGACGCCGGCGACGATGCCGGGGCGGTTCTTGCCAAGGACGGTGATGACGATACGGGAGGACGAGATCTCGGCCATGGGAAACCCTTTCGCGTGATTGCGGCGCGCGCGGGGCGCTCCGCTACGGTACAGTGTTCATCATTGTACCTGTCTGGCGCAAAAAAGGCGCGCTCGCTGCGGCGTTACATGCCTGCAACATGAGCGTAAGGGGGAAGGCCGTACGGGGAAGAGCCGTCTGGCGCGTGTCCGGCTCGTGTTGGGTTGATTTCCGATCTCAGCCGAACACATTGAGCGGACAGGCCGTTCCCGCAGTCAGCCGAACGCCTCCGACGGCTGATTCCGAACTGGAAGCGGAGGGCATCCCCGCCCTTCGGTAGGGGATACCGCTCCGCGGCGCATGCCGCGGGCGGCGCCCCTATCGGACCACCGTGACCTCAGTTGGGATGGGCCCAGCACTGCCGCGTACTCGGTGAGCTAGAGCCAACTGTTCGTCTTCACGTCGCGTATGGCGATATTTCGGTCGTCCGGCTCGGTGATGCCGTAGCCGAACGCCTGGAGCGTCTCGATGGACTCCTGGATCCTCTGTTGGAACATGGGACCCGGATCGACCCTCGGCCCGAGGTGCCCGCGCCAAAGGCACGGCGTGGCGCGCAGCATGTTATGGATTTTGGAGATGGGCTCGATGTCGGCGTAGACGTTGAGCGTCGCCATGGCGTCCTTGTGGCCGAGGATCGATTGGAGCGCCTTGATATCGCCGCCTTGGCGGATCCACTGCGTTGCGAACGTGTGGCGAAGGCCGTGGAACGTGATCAGCTCGTCGTTGGTGCCCATGAGGCCGTTGGTCTCCGAGAACGTCTTGAACGCCCTGCGGATATAGCTTGTCGTCGCGAAGGTCGCGCCCGGCTCCGACAGGATGTAGCAGTCCCCGATCTCGACCGCCCCGGTAAGGCCGCGCAAGCGCAGCTTTCCGCAGTCGATCTCGTGGGTCCCCTTCAGGAAGGGGAGTAGGCCGACCGGGTCGATGGGGATACCCCTGGCGTCATGGGTCTTGGTGTCCTTGATGAACGAACCCATTCCCTTCGCGTACGCCACCGAGTGTCTGATCGAGATCAGGCCCGTCTCGAAATCCACATCGCACCACCGAAGGCCGCAGACCTCGCCGATTCGCATCCCCGTGTGCAGGGCGAGTACGACCGCCCTCTAATCCTCGGCGGACCAATCGAGTCCGAACTCCTTTCGGGCATCCTCTTCGCTCATGACTTCGAGAAGGTCTCCGGGTTGGCAACGAAGGGCGAGGCATAGCTGCTCGAGTGTGTTGAAGCGAATGCCGCGAATATGCCCTTTTTTAATACGGGACAGGTTCACGGGCGTGGTTCCAATCCTTTCGGCAAGTTCGTTCGAGGAAATCTTTCGCTCGGCCATGATCTTGTCGAGGCGAACAATTACGGGCATGGCGTTTCCTTACGCAATCTCGTCGGAGTCGAGGTACAGCTCTCGGGCGTACAAGAAGAGCTGGGAAAGCATGAACAGGACGATGCCGAGAACCAGAGAGGTCCAATCGAATGATGAAGCGATCTCTTGGGCGCCGACGGCCCCCTCGCCGCCAAACATCGAAACGGAGGTTTTGAGTGAGCCGGCGTAGAGGCTGGTGGCAGCTTGAACAACGAAGAGAATGCCGAGCACCTTCAAGCATGTCGCAGACCCTTTCTTGAAGGGGTCTCCGCTCTTGATCGTCCACACGAGAACGGCGCTGAGGATGGTCGTAGCGATACCGATGACGGCAGGGACCAATGTCGAGATCGCAAGGGCTGGATACGCGGGGGAGTCTGCAATTACAGGGTTGTCGAGCACTTCGATTGCTGGCTTTAAGGAGAACGCCACTTGTGCGATGGCGGTGGCGCAAAGGGTCGCAGAGGCTATCGCACATGCGATGCGGAAGGAATGAAGCCGGGGAGTGCGATTGTCGGAACTCATAATAACCTCCGAAGAATTTAAATAACTCAGGTTACTTTTTAACAGTTTATGTTAAATTGACTTTGCCGGCAAGTAATCACAGCATGCTGCAACCGAAACCCCTCTAGATTGGAGAGGATTATGTTCAGTACTGTTAAGTCGTGTAAGCTCTTGGTTTTCCTCGGCCTCGCTCTTTGTCTGTTGCTGCCGGGAGCCCCCGCTTTTGCGGATACCCCGATGCCTCCTTCCCAGGAGAGCAGCCAGTGTGCCCTCGTTGAGCCCCTCGGGTATACGGACGACGTCGTCGATACCTACTGGAGCTACAGCTGTCCTCGCGGCGTAAGCGGGCACAGCATCTCGATGTTCAACATCTCTTACAAGACGATCTCCTACCGAAATGGCTATCGCCGATCCGCGCATCATAGGGAATCCCGCCTCGCTGCAATGTGCTCCTGTGGTGTTCTTGGCACAACTGATAAATGGCAATTTGTCTATAGCACCTACTAGATGCGAGGAAGGGCCGAGCATTTTGTTCGGCCCCTCTGTTCCGACTGGATGAGGTTAAGGTTGGCGATGAATATGCTCAAAATCTCGAAGGCGATCTTTAGGTCGCTTCTCTCCTCCAGGTCGCTCTGTGTTGTCGTTGTTGCGTTGATGGTTCTTTGTGCTCTGCCCGTCTTCAGGAGCGCGGCTGGCATCGACGGACGGGTCGAATACCTCGAGTCGGGAATAACCCGTGTTGAGCAGGAATTGTCAGCATCCTATGCGGATGCGCTTGTGAATGCGGGGGAGGACGGTGTCTATACCTCTTCATCAAGCATGCCCGCGCTTCTGTACCCTCTTGCCGCGGGACGTCTTATCTTGGCACCGCTCTCTCCCCTACTTCCGTTTCTGCAGATATCGGATGGAGAGTACACCTATTATGACGGATCGAAGGAGTACTTGCTATGGGTCGCAACGGCCGTTGCCGTCTCGTTCCTTGCCGCGCGTCTTAACAAACGTGAAAAGCTCATCATCCAGGCACCGATGGGCGAGCTGGGTAGACTTGTTGCATCGAGCGTATGGGCGAGTGTTTTTGCAATGCTTGCCGTCCTCGCCATCAATCTTCCAGGGATAATCGCCGCGCTTGTGAAGAATGGCCCGGGCTCGCCGTTCTATCCGATAGGCTACATTCAATATGCGACTCCGGTTATCAAACCGGCTTGGCTGGTGTTCGCGCAGACGGCCATCTTGCAATTCTTGGTGGCAGCGTTCATCTCGCTTGTCGTTCACCTTGCCGTGAAGATTGCCAATAACCCTACGCTTGGAATCGTGTTCGTATGTGCCCTGATGGGGGTGACGATGGTTCCCGGGTATTACGGAAGATCCATCGCTTTACGTGAGTTCGCCCTGTTGAATCCCCTTACGTATGCGAACACTGAGTTGACCGTCGGCGCCTATAGCCCGTACCCGACAACGCAGATAGTGAATCTGCCTGGACTTTGCTTCGAGCGTGGCGCGATTGCCCTCGTATGCGCAATCGGGATCGAGGTGCTGGCAATTAGCCTGCTTTGCGTTGCTGGAAAGAGCGGCTGCGCGTGCCCGATATCCCCGATTTGTCTTGAGAGAGGTTCCTTCACTGCATCGAGAACGGCAACTCGTTCGAGCGCTTGTGCCTCCGCCGTTGCATACGTAAGAACGATGGGGAAACTGCTCCTGCGTTCTCCTACCCTCGCCGTATGCGCGATTGCAATGTCGACGACGATGCTGGCCCCGGCTCTGGTCGAGATGTTTCCTGACGCTGATAACATTTCCGCTGTTCGGTATAGGGATGGGGAGCTCCGTTCAATAGATCGGTATCTAGAGCAGAACGCTGCGAATATGGACGTCGAGGGCAAAGCGGCCCTGGAAGACATGCGGGATGCTCTTTCGGGTTTCGTGTACGCGCCTATGCCTGCGGAGGGGTTTCGAAGCCTTGCGACGTACGAGCGCGCTCGAGGTGAGCTGAGCGCGGCAGATGCGACTCTCCTGCAATCGATCGGAATCGAGCCGGAGACTCCTTCTCGTGCGGAGGCGCGCGCCCTTCTGCTTGAGTCGATCGCGAGCTTGCCGGACCCCAAGGTTTACGAGTTAAGTACGAAGATGCCCCCATTAATCCTCCTTTCGTATCTCCAGGCAGCGCTTCCCTCCTTATTTTTGCTGTTGCCCGTGGTTGTCACATCGCTCGCGTGCACCCACCTGCAGTGTCGTTCCCTTCTGGTTCTCCAGATCCCCGCAACAGCGCATGTGCGTTTTCTGACGGCTGTTGCGCTGGCTCTCCTGCTTGGCTTGGTGCTGCTTTTGGTGTCGATGGTTCCCGCTGTCGTTGTGTCCGTGATTAAGAACGGTGCGGGTGGATCGGAGTATCCCGTCGCTCTCATTCGGGCGGGAGCTTCGACAACGTCCATGGTGGGGGAGGCGGTGTTGTGCAGTATTCCGTTGCTGGTCATGGCATACGGCGTGATTTCCGTCGTCGCTGCGTTGACAGCAGCGATTAGCCGCAACCCCGTTGTCACCGGAATGGTTTGCGCGGTTCTCTTGGTGTTGGGTTCGTTGAGCGCTCATGTTGAAAGCGTGGGCATGGGCGTCGCGCTGCTGGCTCCATTCGCCTCGTTTGATCCCGCTTCCCAGGTGGGGACGATTGGGTTCCTTGGGCGAGGGACGAACGCGATGCCTTTTGGAGAGGTCGTCGGCGCATCGGGCGCTCTGCTGGTGGTCTTGGGCGCCGTATCTCCGTTGATGGTGCGCCTGAGTGTTCCAAAGATCGAAAGGGGATGATCTCGATGATTGACCTTCAAACGCTGACGATCTCTTATGGAAAGAAGGTGCTCGTAGATTCGGTGAACGCTGAGTTTGCCCCGGGTACGGTCTACGGTCTCGTCGCTCCGAACGGGCATGGAAAGACGACGTTGCTGCGTGCGATGGCAGGTTTGCCGGGTCCTCGCGTGGACGGGAGCATCGTTCTGGATGAGGTGCAGGGTACGGGTGCGAGAGAGGTCCGTTCTATGATCTTCTATGCACCTGGTGAGGGGACGCTGCTGTATCCTGGATTGCGTGCGGAAGATCACCTCAAGATGGTTTGCGATATGTGGCCGCATGCTCGCGATATCGAAGAGATAGTGGAACAAACGCAGATAGGCGAGTTCGCGAAGATGAGGATCCGCACTCTGAGCTAGGGCATGAAGCAGCAGCTTACCCTGGCGATTGCGTATGCGACGGGCGCGCGGTACCTTCTATTAGATGAGCCCATGAACGCGCTCGACCCCAGCAGGGTGGACTTGCATTCCGAGATTCTCAGGAAGCTGGCCGATTCTGGTACGTGCATCATCATGTCATCCCACATCTTGGATTCGGTCGATAGGCTGTGCGATGAGATTCTGTTTTTGAAGGATGGGAGGCTCATTAGAAGCATTCCGCAAGATGATGCTGCGCCGAAGTCTCCTGGATCCCATTTCGCAAAGCCTGCCGGACGCGCCGAGGGTGCGCTAAGCACGTATCGGCGACTCTACGAAAAGGGCGGGTAGAAATGCAAGTTAAAAATCTATGTGGCCAATGTGATACCGTTGAACCCGCATATCGATACCGCTCAGCCATTCGCCTCGCCCCCGTCGCACGTATCTTCATCCGGTCTGTTACTTTTAATCTAACAATTCTTTGAGGAACGTAGGTGCTTCTAAATGTACTGTCGACTTCTTCTCAAACTAATCCTAAGAGACAAGGCCGTATGGATTTGTACGCTCGTTCTCGCTGCAGCCTTTTCCGTCCCCATTGCGTTCAATTCACCCATCTACGGGCCCTTCTTTATGAAACAGGGCATGCAGAGCTTTGTCGACGCATTCAATACGCGCGCGCCCCAGGCCAGCGGCACAGACCTATCTCCAGAGCAGCAAAATGACGCGGAGCTTGCAAGATACGCGAACGCCGCCCTTGCCGCTCAAACCGACGCCGCCTTTCTCGATTCTGCCGAGAGCTACTACGCGCTCATGGGCGAAGGCTTCCAATCCGGGTCCATCGTGGGAGACCAAGAGACCAATGACGCAGCGCTCGCATATTGCCGTGCCCTGAGCAGCTCCGGCATCACGGATATCCCGGCCTCCGCAAACGACCTGCCATTCCTTTCCTTCCTGCCTTACGCCATTGCCACGGCGCCGTCTTTCCTTCCCTTCATCCCCTTCCTTCTCTCGTCGATACTCGTGCTCGGCGCCACAAGGCCCGGGACCCTGGCGGCAAAGGCGCCCGTGCCCAAATTCCGGCGCCTTATTCAGATCGTGTTTTCGATAATCGTCGCGGGGACCGCGATGCTCCTCGCCGGCCTCGCACCCGGGGGCATTTACGCCTTGGTCCTAAACGGCTTCGGGCAAATTGGGTACCCGATCGCCTTCTTCCATGACGGCGCGCTTACCACCACGACCGCGGGAAACGTCTTCACAGCCCTGCTTCTCGCGCTGCTTGCGGGCGGAACCTTGATATCCGTTTGCTCCGCCGTCCTATCGACCGCAACGAGGCGCGTCCTCGCGGGCCCCCTTACCTCCGCGCTGCTTGTCGCGGCCCCGGCATTCCCGTTATTGTCCGATTCGGCACTAGGGCATAATGCCGTGCTCGGGCTCCTGCCACTGCCCGTATTCTCGCCTATCGAGGCAACGGGTTACGTAGGATGCTTCCCGACAGAATTCATTGGCTCCGGTTCAGGCAGCGCATCGATGCTTGCCGTGGCCCTGGCATACGTCGCGGTCTTTTTTACGGTCGGCGCCGTTGCGACACGTTCCCCCAAACAGCCTGGACCCGCGAAAAGGCACCATGGGCTCGAGCTTCTAGACGCGAGCGTGGGATACGGAAGCACGACGATACTTTCAATCGGGTCGCTTTTCCTGAGCCCGGGAACGGCGGTGGGCCTCGTTGCTCCCAACGGCTCGGGGAAAACCACCCTTCTTGAAGCGCTGTCGGGCCAATTTCCCACCCGCATCCGCTCGGGAAGCCTGGCGGCAGACGGAATCTGCCAACGTCGATCAGCCGAATTTGCAGAACTCGTCTACCTGAGCTCTTCGGGCAGCGCGGATCTCTATCCCACGCTATCGGCCATCGAGCACCTTGCTTTCGTTAGGGAGGCGTGGAAATCGGCCGCCGACATCGACTCGCTCTGCGACTCCCTCGGAATCTCCCCATATCTCGACAAGCCGACCCGTAAACTCTCGACAGGAATGAAGCAGCAGGTAAAGCTTGCCATGGCGATAGCGACCGATTGCCCGTACCTCATCCTCGATGAACCGCTGAACGGCCTCGATCCGGGAAAACGGAAAACCTCCTGCGACGCGATGCGCAGCGAAGTGGCGCGGGGACGCAGCGTGCTCATTTCAAGCCATCTACTCGACGACCTGGCAGACCTTACCAACTCGTTCTACTTCATCGAAGCCGGCACGCTCGTGGAAAAGATCAAGTCGTCCTCGCAGACGCTCAAGCAGGAATACCTCGATACATACGAAGGAGGTGAATGACATGAAACTATTTGAACAGCTGAAGTCCAATGCGTCGCGCATGGCTGTCTACGCCATCCTCGTGGCAACGGCTTTATGCGGAATCGCGGCACCCGTCTATGCGCTCAACGGGGAGAAAGGCGATGTCGAACCCGCGTACATGGCTTCGACGGTTAAGGACCGGTACAAAGCCTTCTCTGGAGACACGTTTTACGTAGCAGAGTACGACACGACCTACCGTCAGCTTCGCTACAACAAGGGCTACGACTATCTAGGCGCAGAGGCAATCAGCTATACGTCGGGTTGGTACCGCTCCAACTATGGACACATAACCCAGTTCAAGTGTAACTACCGTGTGTACAACTAAAGCAACCGGCCGGGACGAGGGGTGACGCAAAAGCGTCGCCCCTCGTTTTTAACCATGTCAACTGAACCTAGTTCAGTTTGGTTGATTTCCGATCTCAGCCGAACACATTGAGCGGAAAGGCCGTTCCCGCAGTCAGTCGAACGTCCCCGGGGCCCTTCTCAGGCCCCGGGGACGGCATTTTCCCAGTTGAAGGAACGGCGGAGATGTGTTTCGATGGGTCAGATTCGTGTCGTTCCGAAAAGACCGTGAACCTTTTGTGGGACACGCGGCGCCGTGGTACCATAGCCGAGTTTGTTGTCTTGGTCGGAAACCAAGACGCCTTATGCGCTGATCGGTAACCAGCGCCTGACCAATAAGGAGTCCTACCATGAAGCAGGGTATCCATCCCCAGTATGTCGAGTGCACGGTGACGTGCTCCTGCGGCAACACCTTCAAGACGCACGCTACCGTGTCCGAGATGAAGGTTGAGCTTTGCAACGAGTGCCACCCGTTCTACACCGGCCAGCAGAAGTTCGTCGACACCGGTGGACGCGTCCAGCGCTTCGCCGACAAGTTCGGTGGCGCCGCTGCCGCCCAGCTCAAGAAGGCTGAGGAGGCCAAGGCTGCCAAGGCCGCCAAGGCTGCTGAGGCCGAGGCCGCTCGCAAGGCCGCCGCTGAGGCTAAGGCTGCCGAGAAGGCTAAGCGTGCCGCTAAGTTCGCCGAGGAGGCTGCCAAGCAGGCCGCCGAGGCTCCCGCAGAGGCTCCCGTTGAGGAGGCCGCTGCCGAGGCCGAGACCACCGAGGCTGCTGAGTAAATAGCTCGCCGCGGAATCGCTCGCATTCATGGCATAAGGGCCGCGCATCCGTTTGGGTGCGCGGCCCTTTTCTTTTTATTGGTGCAGGCTAACCCGTTCCCATTGCACCAGATTGGCGCGAAGGGGACGGGTTGGTTTGCACCAAATGGCAGAGTGACGGCGTTTTCCCAGATAAAACCTGCCAAAATAAACCAGTCCCTTTTTGGCAGGTCGGTCGGGTCGTAGTTATTACGTGGCGGTCGAGGTCGACCGTATAGGCCGCGTCCTGTTTGGCTAAAGTACATTTATCTGTGTTTAACTCGCCCGAGGCTGCATGGCGTGGGCGATGGCCAAAAAGGAAAACCACATGGGATTCATGTCAAAGCTGCTGTCCTTTGGATCCGATAAGGACCTTAAGCGCTACTACAAGATCGTCGATCAGATCAACGGTCTTGAGCCCCAGTTTGAGAAGATGATCGAGGAAGAGCTCCGCGCCCAGACCGATAAGTTCCGTGAGCGTTACGCCAACGGCGAGTCGCTCGACGACATGCTCCCCGAGGCTTTTGCCACCGTGCGTGAGGCTTCCAAGCGCACCATGGGTATGCGTCACTTTGACGTGCAGCTCATTGGCGCCATGGCACTGCACGAGGGGCATATCGCCGAGATGAAGACCGGCGAAGGTAAGACCCTCGTCTCCACGTTGGCCGGCTATCTCAACGCTATTGCCGGCAAGGGCGTGCACGTCGTTACTGTCAATGATTACCTGGCCAAGCGCGACTCCGAGTGGATGGGCCGCATCTATAAGTACCTGGGCATGACCGTCGGTCTGCTCCAGAACAACATGCCGCTCGAGCTCAAGCGCCCGGCCTACCAGGCCGACGTCACCTATGGCACCAACTCCGAGTTCGGCTTTGATTACCTGCGCGACAACATGGTTACCCGTCCCGAGCAGCGCGTGCAGCGCGGCCACAACTACGCCATCGTCGACGAGGTTGACTCCATCCTGATCGATGAGGCACGTACCCCGCTCATCATCTCGGGTGCCGGCACCAAGTCCGCCAGTACCTACAAGGACTTCGCGCGTGCCGTGCGTGGCCTTGAGCGCGGCGAGGACGTGTCGCACGATATGCTTACCGCCACCGAGGATGTTGAACCCACGGGCGACTACGTCATGGACGAGGCCAAGCACACCATCGCTGCCACCGAGCGCGGTCTTAAGAAGATCGAGCGCCGCCTGGGTATCGATGACATCTACGCCGACCTTTCGGGTCAGCTGGTCAACCACCTGCAACAGGCGCTGAAGGCCCAGTACATGTTCCACCGCGACAAGCAGTACGTGGTCACCAACGGCGAGGTTAAGATCGTCGACGAGTTCACCGGCCGCATTATGGAAGGTCGCCGTTACTCCGAGGGCCTGCACCAGGCCATCGAGGCCAAAGAGGGCGTGCTCGTACGCGAGGAGAACCAGACCCTGGCCACCATCACCCTGCAGAACTACTTCCGTCTGTATGACAAGCTCTCCGGCATGACCGGCACGGCACTTACCGAGGATGCCGAGTTCCGCGAGATCTACAAGCTGCCCGTCGAGGTTATCCCCTCCAACAAGCCCGTGCAGCGCGTGGACCACGAGGACCTGGTGTACCGCACCATTCAGGCCAAGTACAACGCCGTCGCTGACGATGTCGAGCAGCGTCACGCCAAGGGCCAGCCGGTCCTGGTGGGCACCGTCTCCATCGAGAGTTCCGAGAAGCTGTCCGCCGCCCTTACCAAGCGCGGCATCGCACACGAGGTCCTCAACGCCAAGCACCATGAGCGCGAGGCCCACATCGTGGCCCAGGCCGGACGCTACGGCGCCGTGACCATCGCCACCAACATGGCCGGTCGTGGTACCGACATCCTGCTGGGCGGCAACCCCGACGAGCTGGTGCGCGAGCGCCTGGAGTACGAGGGCCTGACCATGGAGGACGTGACGCCCGAGCAGCTCGAGCAGTTTAACGCCGAGGCCAAGGAGACTTGCAAGGCCGAGCGCGAGCGCGTGCTTGCCGTCGGCGGCCTGACCGTCATCGGCACCGAGCGCCATGAGTCCCGCCGTATCGACAACCAGCTGCGCGGCCGCTCCGGCCGTCAGGGCGATCCGGGCGAGACCCAGTTCTACCTGTCGCTCGAGGACGACCTCATGCGCCTGTTCGGCGGCGACAAGATGGACCGCGTCTCCAAGATGATGGTCACGGCCGACATGGGCGACGACATGCCCATCCAGCACAAGATCATCTCAAAGGCCGTCGAGAGCGCCCAGCACAAGGTCGAGAGCATCAACTTCTCCATGCGCAAGAGCGTCCTTGAGTACGACGACGTCATGAACAAGCAGCGCCAGGTCATCTACGCTGAGCGCAATAAGATTCTGGACGGCAAGGACCTGACCGACCACATCACCGAGGTCATGCACGACACCGTGTACCGCTGCGTTCAGGAGTTCTGCACCAAGGACAGTCACGATGGCGAGCGCGACCTGGAGGGCCTGCGCAAGTGGGTTGTGGAGCTCACCGGCCACATCGATACGCCGAAGTTCCCCGACGAGGATTATGAGGCCCTGGCTGCCGATGTCCTGGCTTACGTAGAGAAGTGCTACAACATGAAGGCCGAGCGCTTGGGCGAGGACCTGATGCGCGAGCTCAACACCCAGGTCATGCTGCGCGTCATCGATACCCGCTGGATGAACTACCTGCAGGAGATGGACTACCTCAAGACCGGCATCGGCCTGCGCGGCTTTGGCCAGCGCGACCCGCTGGTCGAGTACAAGACCGAGGCCTACGGCGCGTTCCAGATCCTCGTCGACACCATGTACGAGGATTACCTGCGCACGGTTCTGCGCATCGAGATCAAGGCTGCCCCGCGTGCCGTGGAGCACAAGGAGGAGCCCGCGCTCGAGGGTGCGCACTTCTCCGGTCCTGCCGAGGTCGATGGTGACAACGGCGACTCGGTGCTGCGCAAGCAGGCGCAGGTGCAGGCCCGCACGGCTGTCCAGGGTGGTCCGGCTGCCGTCAACAACGGTGGCAAGGTGACCACCTATCGCAAGTCCGAGAGCGACGATCCGTACGTCAACGTGGGCCGCAACGACCCGTGCCCCTGCGGTAGCGGCAAGAAGTTTAAGTACTGCCACGGCAGGAATCGTTAATGGCTGAGGCTTTAGAGGTAACGCCCGCCGAGCTGGACGCGTTTGCGGACCGGCTCGGCGAGGTCGAGTCGTATCTCCACTTGGACGAAAAGCGCACGCGCGTGACCGAGCTCGAGGCCAAAAGCGTGGCCCCCGGCTTTTGGGATGACGCCGACGCCGCCCGTGCCACCATGGAGGAAATCGCGCGCACCAAGGAAGATATCGCTGCCGTGGACAACGCGCGCGGCGAGCTTTCCGATGCCCGCGCCGCGCTGGAGCTTGCCGAGGAGATGGGGGATGACCCCGATGCCGCCGCCCTTCGCGAGGAGGCTACAGCCACGGCTGAGCGCCTGGCCCGTGCCATCGATGAGCTTGAGCTTTCGAGCTGGTTTACCGGTGAGTTCGATCACGGCGATGCCATTGTGACCATCAAGCCCGGACAGGGTGGTCTGGAGGCCCAGGACTGGACCTTCATGCTTTTTAAGATGTACATGAAGTACTGCCAGCGTCGCGGCTGGAAGGTCACGATTAACGACTGCCCCGCTGCTGAGGTCATCGGCATCGACCGCGCGACCTTTACCGTCGAGGGCAAGGACGCATTTGGCATGCTGCGCGCCGAGGCCGGCGTCCACCGCTTGGTGCGCATTAGCCCCACCGACGACAAGAAACGCCGCCAGACCACGTTCGCCGGCGTCGAGGTCATCCCCGTGCTACCCGATGATATCGATATCGAGATCAGCCCCGATGACATCCGCGTGGACGTGTACCACGCGAGCGGCCCGGGCGGTCAGGGCGTGAACACCACCGACTCCGCCGTGCGTGTGACGCATTTTCCCAGCGGCATTGTGGTCACCTGCCAAAACGAGCGCAGCCAGATCCAGAACAAGGCCGCGTGCATGCAGATCCTCAAGGCTCGCCTGTACGAGATTGAGCTCGAGAAGCGCGCCGAGGCCCTGGATGAGATTCGCGGACCCAAAACCACGATTGGTTTTGGCAACCAGATCCGCAGCTACGTGCTCTACCCGTATCAGATGGTTAAGGACCTACGCACGGGCGTTGAGACCAGCAATGTCGAGGCCGTTCTTGACGATGGCGACCTGGACCCGTTTGTTATTGGCTACCATCGCTGGGCCACTGGCAACGCTGACGCAGAGATTCCATCTGCATAAACCGCCCGGTTTATGTGGAAATGGATAAAACCCTCCGAGCAGGGTGGTTTTGTATCCAAAGCAAACCCTGCGCAGGGGTGGTTTTTGTTCGGCGAATCGGTAGAATCGAATACAGCAAGAAGTTCGAAGCGCATCCGTTTGGGTGCGCTTTTTTGAGGGAGGTAGCATGGCATATCGTCTGGACATCAAGCGCATTCTATCGATGAACTTCTTTCACGACCTGCCCCAGATTATGTTGGGGTGCGCTCTGGCCGCTATTGCGACCGACCTGTTTTTGATTCCCAACGGCCTTGCTGCCGGTGGTGTTACGGGCCTTGCCACCATTATCCAGGCGGTCGGCGCATCGCGCGGCATATCGCTTCCCGTTGGTATTCAGACGATCGTGATGAACGCCTTGCTGTTGCTGGTCGTTATGCGCGAGGGCGGCATGTTCTACGTGGTGCAGACCGCGACGGGCTTTGTGCTGCTGGGCTTCTTTACCGATCTGTTCGCCCCGTTTGTAGCACCTCTGGCGGATGCGGACCTGATGCTCCCTGCCATGTGGGGCGGCATTATTACAGGCATCGGTTACGGCATGGTGCTGCGCGCCGGCGCCAACACCGGCGGCTCGGACACGATTGGCCAAATCATCTCGCGTAATACCTCGCTGCCCGTGGGCTCGACCGTCATGGCGATCGATGTTGCCGTATGCGCGCTGTCGGCTCCGGTCTTTTCAATCGAAAATGCACTATATGCAGGCCTTTCGATGGTCATTAGCGGCTACGTGATCGATGCCGTGGTCGATGGTGGCAACAAACGCCGTATGGTACTCATCATCTCGGACAAGTTCCCTGATATCGCTGCCGATATCATGTATGGCCTGGGTCGTGGTTGTACCAAGTTTAAGGCGACTGGCATGTATTCGGGTGCCGAGAAGCCGGTGATCATGGTCATCGTGAACCGTCGAGAGCTCAATACCCTCAAGACGATCGTGCGCGAGCGCGATCCTCACGCCATTGTGACGGTCGCCGACGTTACGGAAGCTTTCGGCGAGGGATTCAAGGACATTAGCGCGTAGGGCCGACCGCGTCCCATCCAAAAGACGTTCACATTGATAAACCGTTTCATCAGCGGTTCTGCCTGCTAAATTGTTCAAATAATGATAAAAACTCTGGTAAAGCCATCAGTTTCCAGCATAATGAATGACGTACGTGCATTGCGGCTGTGTTGGGATTACCTTCGGTGCCGTGCGCATTTTGTCTAATGAGGATGAAAGGAAGGCACAATGAGCGACGAAGAGCTCAAAAAGGTTGCCAACGAGGTAAGGAAGGGCATCGTCACCGGCGTGCACGCTGCCAAGTCCGGCCATCCGGGCGGTTCGCTCGGCGCTGCCGACATCATGACCTATCTGTACTTTGAGGAAATGAACGTCGACCCGGCCCATCCCCGCAAGGCCGACCGCGATCGCTTTGTGCTTTCCAAGGGCCACTGTGCACCTGGTCTGTACGCTGTGCTCGCCGAGCGTGGGTTCTTCCCCAAGGAGGATCTTGAGACGCTGCGCCACATCGGCAGCCACCTGCAGGGTCATCCCAACATGAACGACACTCCGGGCGTTGACATGTCCACCGGTTCGCTCGGCCAGGGCATCTCCGCCGCCGTGGGCATGGCCGTTGCCGCCAAGCACTGGGGCGATACTTATCGCACGTACGCCCTGCTGGGCGATGGCGAGAGCGAGGAGGGCCAGGTCTGGGAGGCCGCCATGTTTGCCGGCAACCAGCAGCTCGACAACCTCTGTGTGATCGTCGACCACAACGGCCTGCAGATCGACGGTCCCGTCGAGGAGGTCAACGACCCCATGCCGCTCGCCGACAAGTTCCGCGCCTTTAAGTTCCACGTGGTGGAGCTTGCCGACGGCAACGATTTCGATCAGATCCGCGCCGCCTTTGCCGAGGCTCGCGCTACCAAGGGCCAGCCGACCGCCATTATCGCCGAGACCCTGAAGGGCAAGGGCGTGTCCTTTATGGAGAACCAGGTTGGTTGGCACGGCAAGGCCCCCAATGATGAACAGTTTGAGCAGGCCATGGCAGAGCTCACGGCCGCCGGAGAGGAGCTCTAGGATGGCAGACGTCAAGAAAATCGCCACGCGCGTAAGCTACGGCGAGGCCCTCGTCGAGCTCGCCAACGAGCACGATGACTTTGTGGTCCTCGACGCCGACCTGGCCGCCGCCACGCAGACCGGTAAGTTTAAGGCCGCCTGCCCTGATCGTTTCTTCGATGTGGGTATCGCCGAGAGCAACCTGATGGGTGTTGCCGCCGGTATCGCAACCACCGGTCGCGTTGCCTTCGCGAGCACCTTTGCCATGTTCGCCGCCGGCCGCGCCTTTGAGCAGGTCCGTAACTCCATCGGCTACCCGCACCTCAACGTTAAGATCGGTGCCACGCACGCCGGTATCTCGGTGGGCGAGGACGGTGCCACACACCAGTGCTGCGAGGATATCGCCCTGATGCGCGTCATCCCCGGCATGACTGTGATCGTTCCTGCCGACGACGTCGAGGCCCGCGCCGTGACGCGCGCCGCCTACGAGTGCGACGGTCCCGTGTACATGCGCTTTGCCCGTCTGGCCTCGCCGGTTATCAACGACCCCGAGACCTACAAGTTTGAGCTGGGTCGCGGCATCGTTATGCGCGAGGGCGCCGACGTTACCATCATTGCCTGTGGTCTGATGGTCGGCGAGGCTCTCGAGGCCGCCGAGCAGCTTGCTGCCGAGGGCATCGATGCCGAGGTCATCAACATGCACACCATCAAGCCCATCGATGCCGACCTGATCGTCAAGAGCGCCACCAAGACCGGCCACGTCGTGACCGTCGAGGAGCACTCTGTGATCGGTGGCCTGGGCAGCGCCGTTGCCGACGTCCTGTGCGAGCAGTGCCCGACGCCGCTCAAGAAGATCGGCGTCAACGACACCTTCGGTGAGTCTGGCCCGGGTGCCGAGCTCCTGCACAAGTACGGCCTGGACGCCGCCAACATCGTGGCGACCACCAAGGAGTTCTTGGCATAAGGCAAGACGAGGCAAAGTATCGTCTCAACAACCACATCCAAGCCAGAACAGGGGCATCCCCAAAGAGGGCGCCCCTGTTTTTGTTGAATTTAAATTAGAGTCCTGCCAAGCAAAGGTCCCATGGGGAAACGGGCCCATCCCAACAAAGTGCAATTCAGACCCTTCCAACTTTGTATGCGCAGCATTTCAAGTTGGTGCGTCGGTCCCATAGTAGCCGCAGGCCGGGCGCAGGGTTACCTCCCAAATCTTTCCGCAGCGCAGGCCGGCGTTTGTCCGCAGCTCCGCAGGAGCAGGACAAATGCCGGCCATGCGCGAGGACGATTTGGGAGGTAACCCTGCGCCCGGCCGGTGGGATCCCAAAGCCCGCCATGCTTCTTATGTGCAGCAAAGCTAATGCTGCTAAAATGTAAAGCGCTCATGTAGTTTAAACGCACGACGATAAGGAGCACCAGTGGGTAACCACTTCCGTACCTCCGGTGCGGGCGATGATGCCCCCAAGACGCAGACGGGCGTCCAGGGCAGTCGTTTCGCCACTCCGGATTCAGAGGGCCGGCCTGTTGCTCAGGCCCCCGCTCAGCCGGCAGATCAGGCACAGCCGGCATCCGATCCCTTTGCCTACAATCCCACCAGCGATGTCGCGCTTTCCGGCACGGCGGGTTTTGAGCCCGTTCAGGCCGTGACCGCTCGCGTGGAGCAGCCTCAGGCTGGCGCCGCCACGCCGCAGCCTACCATGGCCGGCATTCCCGACCCCATGGCCCCTGCGACGCCGGTTCCTCAGCCTGCGCAGTCCGGTCTCTTTGCCGCTATTCCCGATCCCACGCAGCCTGCTGTCCCGGTGGTCGAGAGCGATCAGGCCGCCGAGGTCGCAAGCCTCGATAACGCGCTCAACAACCCCGATTTTACGTCGGTGTTTGCGCCCATCGATCCGCAAGCCAGCCGCAAGAAGATGGCCAAGCAGGCCGGTGTCGAGCCCGTCATCCTTATGGAGCATGTCACCAAGATCTATCCGGCACAGCCCAACAAGCCTGCACTCGACGACATCAACATCGAGATCTATCCGGGCGAGTTCGTCTTCCTGGTCGGTCATTCCGGCTCGGGTAAGACCACGCTGCTGTCGACGCTCAACCGCGACGTCAAGCCGACGAGCGGCCGCATCCTGGTTGCCGGTCAGGACCTCATGAAGATCAAGAATCGCAAGGTTCCGTTCCTGCGTCGTCAGATTGGCGCCGTGTTCCAGGACTTTAAGCTTCTGCCTCAAAAATCTGCCTACGAAAACGTGGCGTTTGCCCTGCAGTGCATCGGCAAGCCCAAGGGCGTTATTCGCAGCCAGGTTCCCGAGGTGCTGCGTCTGGTCGGCCTGGCTGATCAGATGGACTCGCTGCCCGATCAGCTTTCCGGTGGCGAGCAGCAGCGCGTTGCCGTTGCCCGCGCCATGGTCAACCGCCCGCCGCTTTTGATCTGTGACGAGCCCACGGGCAACCTCGACCCGGCGATTTCGCTGGGCATCATGAAGCTGCTCGAGCGCATTAACCGCACCGGCACCACCGTGATCGTCGCTACGCACGACCGCGAGATGGTCGATAGCATGCACCGTCGCGTGATCGCCCTCGAGGGCGGCCACGTAATCCGCGACCAGGAGAGGGGAGGTTACGGCAACTATGGCACCAACTAACGTGGGCTACTCGCTCAAAGAGGCAATGAGCCACTTCTTCCGTAACTGGACCACCTCGCTCGGCGCCGTCATCACGATCTTCCTTTCGCTGTTTATCATCGGCCTGTTCATCATGGGTTCCGCGATGCTGAACTCCGTGATCGGCACCGTCGAGGATCAGGTTGTCATCAACGCGTTCATTAGCGATGACGCCGATCAGGCCGATGTCCAGGCTTTTGAGGCCGAGCTTAAGACGTGGAATAACGTCAAGTCCGTGACCTATAAGGACAAGGACGACGCGCTGGCCGAGTATACGAGCAAGATGTCGGGCAACGCCGACGCCACCATGAGCGCGCTCGATGGCCAGAACCCGCTGCCGGCTTCGTTTGCAATTGAGATGGACGATCCGTCCAAGGTCGAGAGCACGGCCCAGAAGCTCAAGAAGAACGCCGACTTCCAGAAGATCGCGGATGACGGCGACGTCAACGCGAGCGTGCTGTACGGCCAGGAGGAAGTGAGCCGCCTGTTCCAGGTGACCAACTACATCCGCATCGCCGCCGTGGTGCTCGTTGGCCTTCTGACCTTTATCGCATTCATCTTCATCAACAACACGATTCGCCTGTCCATCACGGCGCGTCGTCGTGAGATTGCGATTATGCGTCTGGTCGGCGCCAGCAACGGCTTCATTCGCGGCCCGTTTATCACCGAGGGCGTACTGCAGGCCATTTTGGGCTCGCTGCTTTCCATCGGCGTTCTGGAGCTGCTGCGCAATCTGATGATTCCGCGTCTGCAGGAGAGCATCGGCTGGATGTCGTTTGCCCTGCCGATGCAGTACTACCTGGTGACCTATGCTGCGCTGATTCTGGTCGGTGTGATTATCGGTCTCTTTGGTTCTGCCATAGCCATGCGCCGCTACCTGCGCGTGTAGGCATGTCTGGAATTCATCCCTTCCAACGGGTCGTCTCTTATGGGGCGGCCCGTTTTTTGATCCCAAGGGAACGGCAGGAAAGCGAATCATTTGGGTAGACTCTTTGGAGTTCGTCATCGATAGCAAGGAGGCGCCATGGGGCGCAATAACAAGCATAAGCGCGGTGCCCGAAATAAGCGTGGGCCGGTGCGCAGCGAACGCCGTCCGAGCCTGACCGGGCGCGTGCAGCTCCATGAGCATGGCGCCTATGTCATAACCGAGAGCGGCGACTACAAGGTTATGGGCCGCGGTAAGCGCGAGATCATGGATGGCGATACCGTTGCCGTGAGCATTAAGAACAGCCCGCACGGTGAGCGGCGCGCCGTGATCGAAGGCGTGGTTGAGCGCGCAGCCATAAGCGTGGTGGGTACGTACCAGACCGCTGGTCCGCTCGGTGTGATCGAGCCGCTCGATTCGCGCCTGAAGGCCGACTTCTTCATTCTGCCCGAGGATACCTCGGCGGATCGTCTGGGCGTCCACCCGGGTGATGCCGTTGTCGCGCGCATTTTGACCTACCCGACGCGCCTGGAATCGGGCACCGTGACGATCGAACGCCGCATTGGCGGAGATGACGCGCCCGATTTGGGCGTTCAATACGTGATGGCGCGTTACGGCTATACTGATAGCTATCCCGAGGCCGCGCTGGACGAGGCCGAGGGACTTTCGCTCGATGTGTCCGCGGCGCTTAAGGACCCGCTCCGCCGCGATCTGCGCGACCGCTTTGTCATCACGATCGACCCGGTCGACGCGCGCGACTTTGACGATGCCATTTCGCTTGAGCGCACGCCCGAGGGTGGCTACAAGCTGGGTGTGCATATCGCTGACGTTTCTCACTATGTGGCTTGGGACGGGCATATCGATCTTGAGGCTCGCCATCGTACGACATCGGTGTATCTGGCCGATCGCGTGCTTCCCATGCTGCCCGAACGCCTGTCCTGTGACCTGTGTTCGCTTCGCCCTGACGAGGACCGTCTTGCGTTTACCGTTGACATTGAACTCGATGCGCAGGGTCGCGTGCGGCATTACGATCCGTACCCCAGCGTGATTCGCTCGCGTGTGCGTATGGACTATGACGGCGCCGAGGCGCTGCTGGTGCGTGCCGGCGCGGTGGAGTATGGGGTGCTGGAGGGTGCGGCCGAGGATGTTGCGGCTGCTGAGGCCTCGCGCGAGGAGGCGCTTGAGCGCGGTCTTGCGTGCGAGAAGGCCGCCCGCGGCTGCAACGTCGACCTCGGCAATTTCCTTGTCGCCGCCAACGAACTCGCCGAACTTCGCCGTCGTATTCGTCGCGTCCGCGGCTCAGTCGATTTTGACACGGCCGAGATTCGCGCTCTATTGGATGAGGACGGAGTACCCGTGCAGATTGTGGCGCGCGAGCGTTCGTGTGCCACGTCGCTTATCGAGGAAGCCATGCTGCTCGCCAACGAGTGCGTTGCAGAGTGGCTGGCAGACCGTGATATCGAGGCCTGCTATCGCGTGCATGAGGATCCGAGCCCCGATAGCCTGCACGGTGCCGCCGTTGCGCTGGCG
Organism: Collinsella sp.; assembly: GCA_019419625.1. GTDB lineage: Bacteria > Actinomycetota > Coriobacteriia > Coriobacteriales > Coriobacteriaceae > Collinsella. The sequence continues at coordinate 89,830 of DXZO01000018.1, forward strand.
CAGCTGGGCATCATCGACGATCGCCGTGCTGCCGGTATTGCCCTGGGGAGTCCCGATGAGCTGCAGGCTGCAGTTGATGCTGCCGCCGGTACGGCCAACGCACCGCTCGTCAACACGCTGCTTCTGCGCAGCATGCAGCGCGCGCTGTACAAGCCGCGCAACGAGGGCCACTTTGCGCTCGCCGCGCCGTGCTACTGCCACTTTACGAGTCCCATCCGTCGCTACCCCGATCTGGTGGTGCACCGCGTGCTCAAACTGCAGTTGGCCTATGAGCAGCTCGGCGGCAAGGACGCCTTGGTCCGTACGCCGCGGCTGATCGGCAAGGGGCGCGAGTCGCTGCCGCGCATTCTGCCGCAGATTTGCCGTGCGTGCAGCGATGCGGAGCGTGCGGCCGATGCCGCCAGCCATGCGACGCAAAAGATCAAGATTGCCCAGTACTATGAGGATCGCCTGGGCGAGCGCTATGCCGGAACGGTCTCATGGGTCAGCAGCATGGGCCTCTTTGTGCGCTTGGACATGACGCAGGTCGAAGGCTTGGTTTCGATCAAGAGTCTGGGCAACGAGTGGTTCGAGTTCGACGAGGATGCGCTTACGCTGACGGGCGCCGACACGGGGACTCGCTATGAACTGGGCCAGCGCGTGATTATCGAGGTCTCGCGCGTCAATACCACGCGTGGGCACTTGGACTTTAAGCTTATCCATTAGCCAAATCTCGACTCATGGCGGGAGAGCGGAGGGCGGTCTTTCGGGGCCGCCCTCCGCATTTGGATCATGGCTACCTTGCCGTCTGCTCGGCCGCCCGCTTACCTGCTATTCGAGAGGTAAAACCTACCAAAATAAACCTGTCCCTTTTTGGCAGGTTTACAAGAAAGCGGGGATGAGATGGCGACGGTGTATGGTTATGCGCGGGTGAGTTCGCGCGATCAGAATCTTAATCGGCAGCTGGATGCGCTGGGCGCCTATGGCGTGGGCTCGGCGAATATTTATGCCGACCATGCGAGCGGCAAGGACTTCGATCGACCGCGTTATCGCGAGCTGCTGCACGTCCTGGGAGACGGGGACGTGCTAGTGGTGCTTTCTATCGACCGACTTGGTCGTAATTACTCCGAGATTCTTGAGGAATGGCGACGCATTACCAAGGAGCTCGGGGTTGCCATTGTGGTGTTGGACATGCCATTGCTTGACACGCGCGCCAGGGCCAGCGGCGCGCCGGATGTGACCAACACCCTGATTGCCGATATTGTGCTGCAACTGCTGAGCTACGTGGCGCAGGTGGAGCGCGAGAATATCCATCGGCGCCAAGCGGAGGGGATTGCAGCGGCGCGGGCGCGAGGGGTCCGTTTCGGTCGACCTCGCAAGCCGTGCCCTCCTCAGTTTGAGCTGGTACGCGATAGCTATGAGGCAGGCGATATTACCCGCAGCCAGGCAGCAAAGTGCCTGGGCGTGTGCGTGGGGACGTTCGATCGCTGGATGCGCGAGGCGGGGTAGGGGTTTGCGCCGCTTTGGCGCTTCCTGTTGCGATTCAAATTTTGATACGGTGACGATGCCATTTGGGGCTACACTCGCTGATATTCAAAAAAGGAGGTAGGCCCTTGGCGCGCGTAAAACAAATAATCGGATGGACCGCGATCGTTCTGTTTACTGCAACGCTGGCGGGCATCTGGGTGCTGACGGAGCAAAATGCGGTGGAGACGTCGTTGCTGAGCGAGTCCACCGCGCGTGTGGTGGAGGGTCAGGCTACGGGCGTACAGGCTGCCGATGTCGCGGGTGAAGCTCAGACCGAGAACGGGATGACCGGGGGCACCGATTCGGCTGCTTCGAATGTCCGGTCTGGCCGACTTGCTTCCATTCGCATGTGGGTGGGCACGAACGTCCGTCGCGTTGCCCATACCGTAGAGTTTTTCTTCGTCGGATTGTTCGCCTCGGTGGTCGTGGTTTGCTTTTCCAGGCGTCCGTGGAGCGTATGCTCCCGTTGCGTGCCCGTGTTGCTCTTTTGCGCCGTCTGCTCCGTTGGCGATCAGGTACATAAGATCTTTGTTCCCGGCAGGCATTTCGACGTTATCGATTTAGGATTCGATGCTGCGGGCTATGTCACCGCCATGCTGTTGGTATTGCTGGCAGCGGCGTTGGTGCGCTATGCGACTCGGCCGATCGGCGCCCATGCGAGGCACTAGCCGGTAACAAACCCGTTTCTGATAATGCGACCTTGTTGAATTATTTTGTGTCGCGCGTATTTCCGAGCGGTCGGATTTGAGGGGCGAGCGGTAGAACGCTCGCCCTTTGTGCGCCACGATGCGGCACAATGTACCGTAAAAGCTGTTTGTATCCGGTACGAATCGTTCGTTGGTCTTTAATTCTTCTCAACGGAGGTGTTTGAGATGGCAAACGGATTGCTTTTGCGGCTTCGCGAGCGTGAGCTCAGCGCGAGCCCGGCGGAACGCAATGTCATCGCATATGTAAGCGCTCATCCGCACGAGGTGGTCGGGCTGTCCGTCCGCGGTCTTGCCGATGCCACGTTCTCCTCGCCCTCGAGCATTTTGCGCTTTTGCAAGCGCTTGGGTTTTGCGGGCTACAAGGAGTTCCAGCGCGAACTGATTGCCGAGCTGGCGCTCTTGGGTGACAAGAAAGACGTTGCCCTCGAGGACATCTCCATGGATGACAGCGTCGAACGTATCGTGGGGAAGGTGATGAAAAGCAACGTGCGCACGATCGAGGCGACGGCGCGAACGCTCGATTACACCGTCTTGGAGCGATGTGCGGCCTATCTTAAGCGGGCACGTGCGGTCAATCTGTTCGGTATCGGTGCCTCTCGTTTGGTCGCGCACGATCTGGCGCAAAAGCTCATGCGTGTCGACAAGGAGTGCCATCTGTACGACGACTGGCATGATCAGCTCTTGTGTGCCAAGAACATGCATGAGGGCGATATGGCAATCGCCTTTAGCTACTCGGGCTTGACGCAAGAGGTGCTGGACTGCACCGCCGAGGCTCAACGTCACAACTGTCCCGTTGTGGCCGTTACCAAAGTAGATGGATCATCCAAGCTTGCCACCGTGGCCGATGCCGTGCTCGGCGTCGCTGCGAGTGAACCCTTGGTCCGCAGCGGTGCCATGGCTTCGCGTATGGCCCAGCTTATGGTTGTCGATGCCCTGTACGCTGCTTACGTTGCCAGCGACTACGAACGGGCGACGCATGTCATTAAGCAAAACTACATCGAGAAACAGGAAAGATGAGGTGAATGAAATGCTCGATTTAACAAAATTCACGACCGAACAGCGTAATCAAAGGTCTATGGACCTCGATACGATGACATCGCTGCAAATCGTCACGACGATGAATGATGAGGATCTTCGTGCCGTCCAGTCGGTCACGAAGGTGTTGCCCCAGGTTGCCACAGCAATCGACTGGGCTGCTGAGGCACTCGAGCGCGGCGGGCGCGTCTTTTACATGGGCGCAGGCACCAGCGGTCGTCTGGGTGTACTCGACGCTTCGGAGTGTCCGCCCACGTTTGGCGTGTCACCCGATCTGATTGTCGGGCTCATTGCCGGAGGCGAGACGGCGTTTATCAAGGCTGTCGAAGGTGCCGAAGACAGCGAGGAGCTTGGCGCGAGCGACCTGCGGGAGCGTGGACTCTCGGACAAGGATCTTGTCGTTGGCCTGGCGGCAAGCGGTCGTACTCCCTATGTGGTGGGCGGCCTTGTGTACGCCAAGGCAACTGGGTGCAAGACGATCGCAATTGCCTGCAACCAAGGGTCGAAGATCGGGGAGAGCGCAGATCTTGCCATTGAACCCGTGCCCGGTCCCGAGGTGCTGACCGGCTCAACGAGGCTCAAGGCGGGAACGGTTCAAAAGCTCATTCTCAACATGATTTCGACCGGTGCCATGGTCAAGATCGGCAAGGTATACCAAAACCTGATGGTCGATGTGCAGCAGACGAACGAGAAGTTGGTGGTGCGCGGCCAGAACATCGTGATGGAGGCGACCGGTTGCACGCGCGAGTGCGCTATTCAGGCGCTTGCAGATGCCGGCGGCCACGTAAAAACCGCTATTGTCTCGGTACTGCTGGACTGCGATGCCGAGCAGGCTGCGGTAGCTCTTGAGCGAGCGAGAGGCCATGTCCGTGCTGCGGTGAGTGGCCATGAGAAGAGCAATGCCGACGCCCAATAGGTGCGCGGCGTGAGCTGATATGACATCCAGACGAGATACCCAATACAAGGAGGAGTTATGACGAACAAAGAGCTGGCTCAAAAGCTGCTGGACCTTTTGGGCGGTAAAGACAACGTGCTCGCAAACGCGGCGTGCATGACGCGCCTGCGCGTGACCGTCAAAGACGCGGGCAACGTCGACACGGAGGGCATTAAGGCACTCGACGGCGTGATGGGCCTGGTCGAGGACGACACGATGCAGATCGTGCTGGGTCCGGGCAAGGTGAATAAGGTGCTCGAGGAGTTCTCCAAGCTCACCGGCCTTGCGAAAGGCGTTGCTGACGAGAGCGTGGTTGACGCTGCGGCCACAAACAAGGCCGCGCAGAAGGCCAAGTACGAGTCCAAGCCGGTTCAGGCCTTCCTCAAGAAGATTTCCAATGTCTTCGTCGCCCTGCTTCCCGGCATCATTGCGGCTGGCCTCATCAACGGTATCTGCAACGTCATTAACGTCTCGACGGCAGGCGCGCTTGCAGGCGAGTGGTGGTACCAGGGCATTCGCTCCATGGGCTGGGCCCTGTTTGCCTATCTGCCCATCTTGGTGGGCTATAACGCGGCACGTGAGTTTGGCGGCTCCGCTGCGCTGGGCGGCATCGCCGGCATGATGTGTATTGCCAACAGTGCCATGCCCCTGCTTGCGCCTGGCGCGGCCGATCCTGCCACTGCCATCTTGCTGCCGCTCACCAATGCGCAGTACAACCCCGCAGCGGGCGGCATGATCGCGGCTCTTATCGCTGGCGCATTTTTTGCCTGGATGGAGCGTCAGATTCGCAAGGTTATGCCCAACGCGCTCGACACGTTCTTGTCCCCGCTGCTGGTGCTCATCATCGGCGCCTTTGCTCTGATGCTCGTCATCCAGCCGGTTGGCGCATGGCTGACGACTGCCATCTTTAGCGTTTTGACCTTTATCTTCGAGAAGCTGGGCGTCCTGGGTGGCTATATCCTGTCGGCAGGCTTCTTGCCGCTGGTTTCCGTCGGCCTGCATCAGGCGCTCACGCCGATCCACGCTATGCTCAACGATCCCGACGGCGCTACCAAGGGTATCAATTACCTGCTTCCCATCCTTATGATGGCTGGCGGCGGCCAGGTCGGTGCCGGTTTGGCGCTGTACTTTAAGACCAAGAACGCCAAGCTCAAGAAGTATGTCGCAGAGTCCATTCCCGTTGGCATTCTGGGTGTGGGCGAGCCTCTGATGTATGCCGTTACGCTGCCGCTCGTTCGCCCGTTTGTGACGGCCTGCCTGGGTGCCGGATTTGGCGGCGCGCTCGCGGCGCTGCTTCACATCGGCACGGTTTCTCAGGGCGTTTCCGGTCTGTTTGGCCTGCTGATCGTCGTTCCTGGTCAGCAGCTCGGCTACGTTGCCGCTATGCTGCTTGCCTATGCCGCTGGCTTTGTCCTGACGTGGTTCTTTGGCGTCGACGAGCAGAAGATCAATGAGTTCTTTGGCGAGTAGTTTGATATCGCGAGCCGTGTTGCTCAGGGCTCGCGGCGCGCGGCAGATTTCTTGATGCTATGGTTGTGCCGGCGGGGCTAACTGCTCCGCCGGCCTTTTTTAAAGGAGTGTTGAAGCGTGAAAACGGGTATTTCGATTTATCTTTCCAGCCCTTTGCAGGATATTGAGCGGACGATTGAGCGTGGTGCCGCGGCGGGTGCGCGCTACGCGTTCACCTCACTGCATATTCCCGAGGATGGGGGAGCGGCGTATGCCGATAAGGTCCGTCATGTGCTGTCGCTGCTCTCCGCCCGCGGCATTGCGCTCATTGCCGATGTGGGGCCTCGCACGTGCGATTTGCTCGGGCTTGAGCGCATCGAGGACCTGCGCGATCTGGGGTTGGAATACCTTCGTTTGGACTATGGCTTTAGCGCCCAACGGGTCGCGGAGCTGTCCGGTGTATTTCGCATAGTGGTCAATGCATCGACGGTGAGTTCTGATGAAATCGCATCGTGGCGTGAGGCCGGTGCCGATGTGACTCGTTTTGCCGCCTGCCACAATTTTTACCCCAAGCCTTATACCGGTTTAGCTCTGGAGGACATTGCTCGGGTGGATCTTCGTCTTGCGGCGCTTGGATTCGAAATCATGGCTTTTGTGCCGGGCGATGCCAACGTTCGCGGGCCGGTATTCGAGGGACTGCCGACGGTCGAGACGCAGCGCGGTCGCGCGTCAAAGGTTGCCCTCAATATGCTTGAGCTTGCACATGGCGCCGATTGCGACATTGTGTTGGTCGGCGACCCCGATCTTTCCGATGCGGGCTGGGCGCAGTTTGCTCAAGTTTCCGCCGGATACGTGGACCTGCAATGCGAGCTTGAGCCCGGTTATGCCTATGTGCGCGGGCAGATTCATCACGACCGGCCCGATTCGAGCACCCTCATCTTTAGGTCTCAGGAGTCGCGTATGACGCTTAAGCCGGATTCCGTGCCGACGGATGCCGGAGCCGGCCTGCCGCGAAAGGCGGGGTCGATCGCTGTGAGCAATAGCGGATATGGGCGCTACGAAGGCGAGCTTGAGATTGCGCGGGTCGATCTTCCCGGTGACGAGCGCATGAACGTTGCGGGCCATATCACGCCCGAGGCAATGGAGCTGCTGCCGTTCATCAAACGCGGATTCGGGGTACGGTTCGTTTAGCGTGTGACCCGTGGGCTACAATTGGCCCATCATACGAAGGCGCCTCGTGTGGCGTGTGCCTGCGTTGGCCGATCTATATTCGGAGGATTCCCATGACTGTACTGTTTGTTGAATATCCCAAGTGCTCGACCTGTAAGAAGGCCAAGGCATGGCTGGACGAACACGGGGTAGAGTATATCGACCGCGATATCGTTTTGGACAATCCCACGGCTGATGAGCTTGCGACCTGGATTGCTCGTTCGGGACTGCCGGTGCGGCGCTTCTTTAATTCGTCGGGCATGAAATATCGAGAGCTGGGCCTGAAGGCGCGTCTAGATGCGGGCATGACGGATCGGGAGTGCTACGAGCTGCTGGCGACCGACGGCATGCTGGTTAAGCGCCCACTGCTGGTGGGCGACGACTTTGCGATTCCCGGCTTTAGGGAATCGGCTTTGGCCGAGGCGTTGCTGTAGCGGCTGCGGAAAGCGCGACCCGTTTTGAGCTTCGATTACGGGATACGGTTTCCGGTTGAGGGCTCGATGGGAAAGTGGGGACCGGTTTGAGCTTGAAATCTGGGACGCACTTTCCGCCGGCAGGCTTGCCCCAGTCAGTCCTCCAACTGCGCCCATTCGTGCGGATCGTAGACCTTTACGTGCTTGTTGGGCTTGCCGCTCCAGTACTCCTCGTCCATAAAGGGCAGATATGCCTGAACGCCGGGGCAGATAAAGGGGATCCGCTGCTGTTGCAGTCGCTCGCGCTGGCGCTGCTCCAGGTGCGCCTCGGATATGACGGTCGGCATACCGGACAGCTCGACGAGGCTTGCCTGGATTCGCTTAAGGTCGGGGAGTCCCGCGTGCCATGACATCCGCATGATCAAAAAGGATGCACGGCGGTATTTTGCCTGCATCACCGTGATGGCGGGGCGCAGAGTGGGATGGATTTTGTCCCGTTCGGGCCAAAGGTCAGCAGTGATCTCGAGGCCCAGGGTCTCCCATAGGTAATCAAGCTCTTCGTCCATGGCGCCTCGATATCTACGTGATCATTGATACTTCGATTGTGTTGCCTGGTGCTATCGTTTTCGCGGTAGAATCTGCCAACGGTTGACGGCTACCGCTCGCGGCGTTTTGCCCTTCGTGTGCAGCGGTCGACTTCACAGGTCCTTCACGTGTTGGCCGTATTTGACTGAATTTCAAAAAAGTCAAAATTGGGGCTTGCGTCACGGCCGGACTTCCCGTATATTTCTTTCTTGCGCAAAGGCACAGCCGAGCGCAGCGATGCAGTCATTGGGATGTCGTCTAATGGCAGGACAGCGGATTCTGGTTCCGTCAATGGGGGTTCGACTCCCTCCATCCCAGCCATTGCATTTGCTACATATGGCCCGTTCGTCTAGCGGTTTAGGACGCCGCCCTCTCAAGGCGGAGATCACCAGTTCGAATCTGGTACGGGCTACCAAAATTGAACGCCCGGGCCTCGTTAGAGACCCGGGTTTTGTGTATTGACCGATATTTAAGGCGCGCGTTGAGTCTGCCGCCCGGACCGAGGAGTTGTCATGGACCTGCCTATCAGCTTGGAAGACATCACGTATGCCGAGAACTATCTGGCGCAGGGCGACCTGGCTACGGCGACGCCGCTGCTTGAGCGTCTGGTGGAGCTCGCCGAGGAGTATATCGACGCTGAGTGCAAGACGGAGGAGAAGCGCCAGTACTTTAGCTTCGACAGCAAGTTTGAGCGCCTGGCCTATCGCCGTGTGGAGAAGGATCCGCGCGAGCTGGTGCAGGTCGAGGTTCCCTTTGACCGTCTGTACTCCGACATGGCGTTTGCCTACATTCGCCAGCAGGATTATGTGAGTGCTCGGAATGCCCTGATGCAGGCCGTGCGTTGGGATCCCATGAACTGCAACTATCGCTTGGACTTGGCCGAGCTGTTCCGCGCGCTCGAGGACAAGCAGGAGTGGGCATCGCTCTCGTTCTCGGTGCTGGAGCGCGCGAGCGACGGTAAGTGCGCCGCACGCGCCTACACCAACTTGGGTCAGTACTTCTTGGAGCCCGAGACCGAGAACATTTCGGCTGCCGTGGGCTGCGCGCGTCTGGCGCTGCGCCTGGCGCCCAATGATGCGCATACGACGCGCCTGCTCAACAAGATCCATACCACCTATCCGGATGCCGCGGACGAGAGTGACGACCATGTGATGGGTGAGCTCGCCCTGCAGGGCGTGCCGACCTCGCCTTCGGCCGAGATCGCCATCTGCCTGGTCATGTGCGCGACCGATGCTGCAAGCGACGGCGACAAGCAGGAGGCTACGCGTCTGACGGTCCGTGCCCGCGACCTGGTGGGCGAGGAGGCATGCGCGGCGATTATCAAGCTGGTGCGCGAGAGCGATGCCGAGCTTAATGCCGAGCGCAGGGCAAAGCGCGAGGCTGCGGGCTCAAACGCCAATGGCGCCAAGGAGGCCGGCGATGCCCAGTAAGCGCGAGCGCAAGCTCATTTCCAAGAATCGCTCGGCACATCACGAGTACTTTATCGATGAGACGTTTGAGTGCGGTATTGAGCTGAGCGGTACCGAGGTCAAGTCGATTCGCGAGCGCGCGTGCCAGATTACCGATACCTTTGCACTGATTCGTGGCGGGGAGTGCTGGCTCGTCGGCCTGCATATTCACCCTTATAGCCATGGTGGCGTGTGGAATCGCGATCCCGACCGTCGGCGCCGTCTGCTGCTGCACCGCAAGGAGATCGACTTTCTTGACGGCAAACTTCGCAACCGTGGTTATGCACTGGTTCCGTTGGAGCTCTACTTTAATACCGACGGTCGCGTAAAACTGCTGCTGGGCCTGGGTCGCGGCAAGAAGCTCTACGACAAGCGCGAGGACATGGCCAAGCGTGATGTCCAACGCGAGATCGACCGCGCCCTCAAGGAACGCAACCGCTGACCGTCCTTCATAAGTTGCGGTGGAATACGGACTGGTTTGCCTGTTTGAGGGGCTATTCAGTCCCTATTTCACCGCAGCTGCGGGTGTCTCATCTTTCTTACTGTTCTGACACATATGTTTCAAAGGCGGCGTCCGTTATGGGCGCTGTCTTTTTTGTGGGTACATACATCCATGAGGTTCCAACCCGAGCTAGGGGAGTGATCGTTATGGACAAAACTGCGTTCTTTACCATGCCGAGCGGCCTGTACGTGGTGAGCGCCGCGGCAGACGGGCTGCGCGCCGGCTGCGTCATCAACACGGCGGTGCAGGTGACGTCCATGCCGCCGCGTATTTCGGTTACCGTGAACAAGGACAACGTCACCTCGGGCGTCATCGCATCGGCCAAAGCGTTCGCGCTGACCGTGATCGATCAGACCGCCGACATGCTCTACATCGGTAACTTTGGGTTCCGCACCAGCAGCGACTATGACAAGTTTGCCAAATACGAGACCCGTGAGACGGCTCTGGGCATGCCCTATGTGCCCGAGCACGCGGCGGCCCTGTTTAGCTGCCGCCTGATCGACACTGTGGATGTGGGTACGCATCTACTGTTTATCGGCGAGGTCGAGGATGCCGAGCGCTTGAGTGACGAGACGCCGCTCACCTACGATTACTACCATAAGGTGCTGAAGGGCAAGACGCCGCCCAAGGCTTCATCGTATCAAGGCTAGAAATGTTCTAAAAATACTTGCATTATATTATTGAGAACATATACTAATAAGCGAAGTACATCACCAGTCGCGTTCGAGAGGAGAACATCATGGCTGAGGAGAAGAAGACCTATAAGTTCGTGTGCGTCGTTTGCGGTTACGAGGTTGAGGTCGATACGCCCGAGCTGCCCGAGGATTATGTGTGCCCGGTCTGCGGCGTCGGTCCCGATCAGTTTGAGCTCGTCGAGGAGTAGCTCGCAGACACACGGCGATTAGCCATACAGAGCTCTGTCCAAGGGCCCCGGTCGAATTCTCGGCCGGGGCCCTTTTCCTCCGTCCCCAAGGGATCACGGTTGCTGTTGGCCGATTCTGTCTGTTATGAGTCCGGCCGACCTTTTGTCTCAATCTGTAACATCTAACGGTGGAAATTGGGTCCACTTGTTACAGATTGAGACAAACGGAGCTGTCCCTCGGAATGATCTCGATCTGTAACATCTAGACATCAAAAGCGGGTCTAGATGTTACAGATCGAGACGTTTGCCTGGGTAGGTGCCCCGTCCCATTACATCCCTGTCAACAACACGACATCGAGAATCGTCACGATGGCACCGATCCCTACAAGCAGCGCGTTGAGTGGACGCGAGTTGGCGAATTTGCCCATGACGCGGGGTGAACTGGTGAGCCGTATGAGCACAAAGACCGTAATCGGTAGCTGAAGCGACAGCAGTGCCTGACTCCAGATGAGACCTTCAAAAGGATTTGGGACGACCAGGCACGCCGTCACTGCGCCGACGAAACAGGCCGCCACCCCGATCGAGGAATGTCGGTCGTGGATATCGTATTCCTCGTCGAACATGCCCGCAGTGATGGTCCCCGCCGCCATGCCCGCTGTCACGCTGCTCGATAGTCCCGCGAACAGCAGCGCTACCGCAAAGATGGTCGAGCTCGCCGGGCCCAGAATGGGGGAGAGCGTGGCCGCTGCGACGGCGAGGTCGTCTACGACCATGCCGTGCGCAAAGAAGGTCGTTGCGGCCAGGATGACCATGGCCGAGTTGATTGCCCAGCCCACGCCCATCGAAAAGAGCGTGTCGAAGAGCTCGTAGCGCAGACGCTCTTCGATAACCTGCTCGCCTTGGCCTTCGAAGTGCATGGATTGGATGACCTCGGAGTGCAGAAAAAGGTTGTGTGGCATAACGACCGCACCCAGGACACTCACGATAATCGCGGCAGAGCCAGTGGGCATACTGGGCGTGATCCAGCTTGCGGCGGCTTGCGGCCAGTCGACCTTGACTAGTGCAAGCTCGGCCAAAAACGAGAGTCCTACCACGCCTACGAAGGCGATGATCCAGCGTTCGGCTCGCTTGTAGGAGTTCGTCATGAGCATCGCCATCGATACTGCCGCCACGATGACGCAGCCCGCGCGCACGGGCAGTCCAAAGAGCATTTGAAGGGCAATCGCGCCACCCAGGACTTCGGCCATGGCGGTGGCGACAGTCGCGAGATAGGCACTGGCGAGTACCGTGCGTCCAACGAAGCGGGGGAGGTAACGTGTCGTGGCCTCGGCAAGGCAGGTGCCCGTGGCGATACCCAGGTGCGCCGCGTTGTGCTGCAGCACAATGAGCATAATCGTGGACAGCGTGACGATCCACAGCAGCG
>DXZO01000019.1:0-12926 GCA_019419625.1 Collinsella sp.
TTTGCCCCTTTCTGGTATGTCGGGCGTCACTCTGACGTACCTTGCCGGCGCGGCGTCCTTGCCGATGGTGTTACTCACGGTGTTGCCCATGTCGTCCTTCACCTGCGTGACCGTGGTGGAGGTGGTGAGGCCGGAGTACTTGCCAGTGGTCTCATCCATGACGGCCTTCACCGTGACGGCCACCTGGTACTCGGCCTTGGAGTAGCGAAGCTTGTCGATGGCACCGGTGGTAGGCGCGACCTCCTTCACCGTGTAGGTGTAGGTCTTGGCGCCAGTCGGGTTCGAATCGTCGATCGTGGCGAGGTACTTTTTGGAGAACGAGATACCGCCAAAGGATGCCACGATGTCGTTGACCTTGGTGGAGCCCGCTGCGGGAGCGACGGAAATAGTCGTCGGATCAAGCTTAGGTGCGCTATCCTTATTTGCCCCCGTAGCCTCGATGCTGAACTCGAACGGCACATATTTGTCTTTATCGCCCTTCGGCCAGTCCGTATTGCGAACAGATTTGGTCACCGGGATCTTCACGGACGTAGTGGTAAGGGCGTCGGAAATGTAGACGTTGTTCCCGTCAATCGTCGGGCTCTTTCCCTCGGTCCACGTGACGGAACCGTTCTCGTTGGACACCGTGAACTCATAAACCGTGGTGTTCAAGTTGTAGCCAAACGGAGCCTGGGTCTCAACAAGCGTGTACGTACCCGGCAGCAGACCCTCGAGCGTGAACTTGCCAGGCGCGGTGTCGGTGTCTGCCCACGTGGTATCGCTCGAAGTCGACTGGTCGCTCTCCCGGTCGATCACGGTCCAGGACTGGTCGGCCGTACCATCGGCGTCCTTTTTCTTGGTGAGCTTCCACTCAGAATCAGGCAAAGGAGTGTGTTTTGTGTCGTCCTCCGCCACCTTGGTCCAAGACACCGTACCGGTGATCCTGGCGTTGGGAATGGCACCCGTGGGGTTATTCTCGAACGGAACATTTTTGCCGTTCTCATCCACGTAACCCTGAACGTAGTTCGGCTTCTCGCCAGTATTGTTCATAGTGGCATAGTAGATGGTGTCTGACTTCTGGTAGCCAGCCGGCGCCGTCTCCTCTTTGATGTAATACGTGAAGTAGTTGGTATCGTTGGAATTGCCGATGTTTGCCTTCTGGTTCAGATAGTTGAACTGAAGCTTGCCATCACCCGAAGCGTAATCATTTGCGCCACCGTCAGTCACCGTCACGATAGCGTCCTTGCCCGCGACAGCATTCTCGACAGAACCATAGATAGCCCACGAGGAACCAGGAAGCGACGTGTTGCCGTTCGCCGCATCGACCTTGCTCCACGCAACGGCGGAGCCGTCGGGCGTATACGACCCAGACCACGGGAAGTTGTGACGCTCCTGATCCATATCGATGACGGAAGCCGAGTTACCCTCACCAAATGCTGCGGCAACCTTCGGGCTGTTCATTGAGAAATCGACGCCCACATAAACGCGGCCGTTGGTAGTCACATGGTCGTCGAAACTTCCGTTGGGAACGAGAATCGATCCGATCATAGCCGCCGCAGGATCGTCGTCAGTCCACTTGGCACCGGTGGCTGTGCCGCCGTATCCCCAGTCCGCGCGGTTTTCTCCCGCGATGCCGCCTCGAATGGTAAGGCTTTGCGTATCGACAAAGTTCCACATGATGGACTGGGAAGCCGTCGCGTATGCCTCGCCCAGCTCCTTGCCGGAATATTGAGTTTCGTAACCACGCGAAATCTCGGTACCGTTCCACCAAAAGCGCCAGCCATTGTGAAACTCAATATTCGAAGATCCGGTAACGTTCACAACAACCGAGGCGCCCTTGGGAATGCCCTCGAATGCGAAATCAACGCCACGATAATACTCGTTGTTGTATGTATTGCTCAGCTGAGAAGCATCGATGGTGAACACCTGCTGCATAGAGGTGTTGTCGCCCTTAAACGTGATAAGACGCTCGCTATTCTTGAATTTCTTACCATTGAGCGACGTATCGGCGCAGTCCGAATATATGGTCTTATACGACTCATCAAACACCAGGCCATAATTACAATCCGTCTTGTCGTACTTGTTGATTACGTAGTTGTTGTGATTGCTCGCGAAACCAACCTCGAGCGTGCCGGTATTTGCAAACGAGTTGAGCTGTTTCGATAGCTTCGAGAGGTACCCATCTTCACCGTTGTAGCTCGAATAATCGTTATTGTTGACATTAGTCAAATCAACAGTTTGATTGAACAGGTTGCTTTCCTGAGAGTTCATGCCCTCGTACCAATTACCCTGCGTTGTCACCACGGATTGGCGTTCATTGTTATCGCGCCAGTATGTGATGGGGCCTGCGATCTGCGCAGTGTAGGCAAAGCCGGAAGGAGTCGCGCCCTCAGAAGATTTCTGCCGTCCGACCCAAGCGCCTTTCTTCCAAGCGCCAACGGTAGTCGTCTCCGGCGAGTCGCCGCTATAACCAACGCTCATCTTGGTGATCGCACTTTTAATTCCGGCCACCGCAAGCACGGTTCTGCCGGCGACAGGACGGAACTGGGAACCAAAACCAACGGTGCCAAAGCGGAAACCAGCACCAATTGATTTGTAGGGCCAGCTCTCTTTGACTGGATTCATGGCAAGCTTGCCACGGACCAAGGTAAGGCCCTCCGCCTCAGCGGCATATGAGCCGGTGGGGGCGTTCTCCGCATCAAGATTACTAGTGTCGCTCGGCTTACCACCGATGTACATGTCGCGGCCGACGTAGGTGGCCACGCCGGGATCGGGGGTGGAGACATCGATATTCGTACCGATACCGATAGACGTGGGAACATAAATTCCCTTCTCCACGGTGGCCGTCGCTCTCGCTGAAGCCGCATTCGCACTCTGAGCCTGCTCAGCACTATTTGAAGAGCCAGCCTCGCCGCCATTGGTCTCGTCGCTATTCTGGTTTTCGGCATCCTCGCTGGTGTTATCTACAGCAGCGGACTCACTTGAGGAACCCCCCCCCATTACAGTTTCCTCGGTAGAAACCGTCTGGGCATCGTTGGCAATGGCCTGCGAGATCGGGGGCATGACGAGCGACAGTACCAGGCTCAAAACGGAGGCTCCGCACAAAACGCCTGCCAGTACACGGCGCGTCGCTTTATTACTCTGCTTAGATTTGTCCGAATTCGCTTTCATCGATGTCTCCTCCCCAAGAGACCGCGATCTTGCTCTTTCACCATCAAACGTATCTGCGCAATCTGTAATTGCGCTCGTTTAGTAATGCAATTATAACGATTGTTTAAACATCTGAGCAACAAAACCGACATTTTTGTAGCAAGTTCTCAATTCTCTTGACATTTGCTCGGATTTGCCTTCGTTTATTCGCTATCTATTTTTTTATTTCTGCTGGTAATTTAGTTGCGTATTATTTTTTAATGGCATTAGATTTATTTGCACAACATTTTGCTCAAGAGCAAACATCCTGTGAACGGTCGAAAATCGACCGTGAGCGGTAGGTCATTAACCGGAATGAATATCCTACCAAATTGATGAGAATATCTTAAACCCATCGGTGGTTAGAAGCATGATGTTCAGACAACAATATTTGAATTTTCCCACAGATTTTAGGTACCAATTCGCCCAAATCGCCTGAGGCCACCGCAAAAGAGCCTGCCCCCTTCTGCGGTGGTTCTCCCCCAGCGCTACAGCAGATGTTCCTCGATAAAGATCGCGATGCCGTCTTTGTCGTTGCTCGCGGTTACAAAGTCGGCGGCGGCACGGGTGGCGTCGCTGCCGTTTGCCATGGCCACGCCCACGCCGGCGTCGGCCACCATGCAGGTGTCGTTATCGGCATCGCCAAACACGCAGATGTTCTGGAGCTCCATGTCGTTGAGCTCCGCCACGCGCACAAGGCCGCGCGTCTTGGACACGCGCGGATCCATGAACTCGTAGAGCCGCTGCGTGGTTTGCAGAGCCGCCGCCTTAACAGTGTTATCGGCAAACGTCGATGCCCGCTCAATCACCCGCGGCATTACCTCGGGCGCCATGGTAAACATCACCTTGGGCTGCGGCTCGCGCAAAAACTCGGCAAAATCGACCACTTGGTAGGGCACGCCGTCGACGCGCGACAGGTGCTCGACGCACGCGTTGCTCTCGGGCACGTAGAACACGCCGTCTCGGGGGCAGACGGGCGTTGCCGGAAGGTCCGCCATGTGCTTGCAGATGCGCGCGATGGTCTCGCCCGGCAGCGGATAGCTCAGCTCGTTGATGTCGTGTGCGCGGTCGATGACCTCGGCGCCACCGCAGCCCACGAGCACGTCTACCAGGCCTTCGATGCCCCAGAGCTCGTACATGGCCTCGGTCGCGTGGGCGTCGCGCCCGGTGCACAGGCCAAAGAGCACGCCGCGCTCGCGCAGGGCGCGGATCGCCGCCACGGTGCGCGGGGACACCGTGTGTTGGCTCGTGAGCAGCGTGCCGTCGATATCGCAGAACACGGCTTTGATGTGGCTGAAGGTGGTGTCCATGGGGGCCTTTCTGGGTTGTGCGGCGGTGTGGGGTGCATTCGCAAACGGCGTACATGGTATACCAAGGCGCGGGCGCGGCCCGTCAAAGCAAAAACCACCACAAAGGTGCCTGGCCCCTTTGTGGTGGTTGCGACGTTTGCGGGCCAAACCATCACAACATTCGACGTTTTTCGGCAAAATCGCAATTTTCATCGAATGTTGTGATGGTTTCTTACCTGTTTCTTACCGCTTTACGGCACGATCCAGATGCCGGCGTCCAAACAGCAGCAGCGCCGCGGGAACCGCCGTCACGACCATGCCTGCCCCCACGAGTGTCCGTTGTACGCCAAATGTCGCCGCCAGCCACGGGGCAATCGCCAGCGGGGCCACGCCGGCGAACATATTGCCAAAGCCCATGACCGAGTTCACGCGACCGAGCTGCTCGAGCGGCGCCGTCGTTTGCACGATCGTGTTGTGGAGCGGGTTGACGATGCCCCAAGCTATGCCCAGGGCGACCTGACCGACGAGGGCCACACCCACGTACGGCGTCCCCACATAGAGCAGGCTTCCCAGGCCCACGGACATAAGTGCCACGAGCAGCGTTTTAAGGTTGACCAGGTGCGGCGGCAAGCGGAGCGCGAGCACGGCACCCAGCACCGCGCCGACACCGCAGGCAGACGAGAGCCAGCCCATCCACTCAACGCCGACGTGCAGGACATCGCGGTAGAAGAACGACTCCAGCGGATCGAAGGCTCCGTAGCCAAAGTTCGAAAGAAAAATGATGCAGAACAGCAGGGCGAGGACGCTGTTGGTGAAGACTGTCTTGATGCTGGCTGCGAAGGTGGCGCGGGCGGACGTGCTGGGGTTGGAGCTTTGTCCCGCACGCTCCCCTTCCTCTGCCGAATCGGCATCCGCATGCCCGGCGACATGGCTGGTCTGCGGCCTAAAGCCCCAACCGACAACGAACGCCAGCACGGTAAAGAGCATCATGAGCACGAACACCGCGCGCGACGATGCAGCCGCCGCGACAAAGCCGCCCAGCGTGGGGCCAACGATGATACTCACGTTTGAAAACATGGCGATGGCGGAGTTGATGTCTTTGAGCTCGACGGGGTCGTTGGTGAGGTAGGCCGGATAGGACGTGGCAATGGGCTGAGCGAATCCCATCGTAAAGCCTAGGAACACCGCGCCGAGCAGGACGACGCCAGTCGCGCTACCAAAGGCGATGATTGCCGTGCCAGTTGCGAGAGCGCCGACGATGCTCAGCAAGAAATGGCGGCGCGGACCCCATGCGTCGAGCGCAGCACCGCCCGCAAAGGATCCCAGGATCACGAAAACGTTCATAAACAGGACGGCCAGCGATGTCGCGACGACCGAGGCATCGTCCGCATAGGTGAGCGTTCCGATGACGCCGATAAAATAACTGGTCTGAAACCCGGTGTAGATGAGAAAGCGCATCGCCACCAGCCGCTTGGCCTGCACGGACAGCGATGATTGAGGCTTTGAGAAAAGAGATGCGAGCATGGAGACTCCTTGTTTCATACGAATACGGGCGGCGGGCATTCGCCACCGTCTGTCAAATCAATCTATCCGCATGAAACATTAAGGACGCATCAGGACCCTTCTCTCCGTTTTTCGCCCGTCATGAACTACTCGGTAGATTGTAAGGCATGTCCCAACCATCTACCAAAGCAAAAACCACCACAAAGGAGCCTGGCCCCTTTGTGGTGGAAATGACGTTTGCCCAGATAAAACCTGCCAAAACAAACCTGTCCCTATTTGGCAGGTTTTAGGCCAGATGATCTTGGATCAGATCGCAGATGGCTCGGGCGTCATTGATGTTGATGGCTCGGGTCGCGAAGCCGGCGTCGAAGGCCTGACGCGCCAGGGCTTCGTTGCAGGCAAGGGCCAGCGTGTGACCGTCGACCAGGTCGAGCGAGCTCTTGCCGCGCAGACGGTCGACACCGGAGCGCGCGACGACGATGTTGTCGAAGCCCTCGGTCTTGTAGCCCTCGATAATCACCACGTCGACATCGTTGTAGCGCGACAGCAGCTCGCGCGCGGACATCTCGTCCTCCTCGCGCGTGTCGGCGTACTCCGCCCAGCGCGTGGCGCAGATGAGGCCCACGTGCTTGGATCCGGCTTGGTGATGGCGCCAGGTGTCCTTAGCGGGCACGTCGATATCAAAGCCGTGGTGCCCGTGATGCTTGAGTGAACCCACGCGCAGGCCGCGGCGGGTGAGCTCGGCGATAACCTTCTCGACGAGCGTGGTCTTGCCCGAGTTTTGGTAGCCGATAAACGCGATCGCGGGGACGGCCGGTGTCGGAGCTGCGGGCGCGACGGCGACGGGTGCGCTCGCGGGCGCGTTGCCCGCGGCTCCCACGGCCTCAACAGCAGCGGCCTGACGCTCTGCGCGGTCCCACACGCCCGAGCGGCCACCCTCCTTGTGCAGCAGGCGCACGTCGACGATCTCCATGCCGCGATCGACGGCCTTGCACATGTCGTAGATCGTTAGGCACGCAGCACTCGCGCCGGTCAGAGCCTCCATCTCAATACCCGTCTTGCCCGTCACGCCCGCCGTGACCAGTACGTGAAAGCCAACCTGCCCGTCCGCGCGCGCCGGCGCCCAGCCCTCGGGCACGTCCTCGGCCGGCGTCCCCGCCGGAGCGATGGGCGCAATGTCGCACTTGCTCTTGGTAATGAGCAGCGGATGGCACATGGGGATGATGTCGCTCGTGCGTTTGATGGCCATGATGCCCGCCACGCGCGCGCAGGCAAGCACATCGCCCTTTTTGGCGCGGTCCTGCAGCACCATGGTCTGCGTCTCGGGGTGCATGAGGATGGTGCCCTCGGCGATGGCGATGCGATGGGTCTCGGCCTTGTCGGACACGTCGACCATGCGTACCTCGCCCTTGGCGTCCACGTGCGTCAGCTCGTCGCGACGGGCGTCACGGGCGGGCTCGGTGGCAGCGCTGGAAGTCGGCTGCGCGGACGCGTCGGCGTTGCCAGCATTCGCCGCAGCCGTGACTTTGTGGGCAGACATCGCGGCCCTGCGAGCGGCCTTGGTGGCATCGGCGTACCTGCTCTTGGCCATATGATCATCCTCCGATTTGGGACATAAATCGTTGCGTGCCCTCAATTATCGCGTGTTCCTGCGGTTTGTGGGCCACGGCATCGCGCCAAATCGAAAGTGCCTGCATATCATCACCACGGCGCAGGGCATCGCGCACCGAATACTCGGCATCGCTGAACAGGCACGGACGCACGTTGCCATCGGCCGTCAGACGCAGACGGTTGCAATTCGCGCAAAAATGATTGGACATGGCGCTAATAAAGCCGACCGTTCCCGCCGCGCCCGGAAAGTGCCAATAGCGCGCAGGACCCGCGCCGGCAGGAGCGTCGTTGATGTCGAGCGGCTCGAGCTCGCCCAGCCCCGTTGCGGCGGCCCCGGCATTGATGCGCGCCCGCAGCTCGTCACTCGGCACGGTATCGCTCGCATCCCACAGCGCCGGATTGAGCGCGGGCGCATGCGGGTCCACAGCGCAATGCGAGCTCGTGCGCTCGTCGCCGATGGGCATATATTCGATAAAGCGCAGGTGGATGGGGCGGTCGAACGTGAGCCGTGCAAGGGCCGCCACATCCTGGTTGAGCCGGCGCACAACAACGCAGTTGACCTTAACGGGCTCAAAGCCCCAAGCCAGCGCCGCGTCGATACCAGCCATGGTCTGCTCGAGCCGGCCCAGGCGCGTGATCTTTCCAAAGAGCGTAGGGTCGAGCGTGTCGAGCGAAATGTTGACGCGGTTAAGCCCGGCATCTTTGAGCTGCGGTGTTAGTTTGGGCAGCAGAACGCCGTTGGTGGTGAGCGAGATGTCCTCGATCTGCGGGATCGCGCGGATGTCGCGAATGAGCGGGATAATACGGCGGCTGACCAGCGGCTCGCCACCCGTCAGGCGCACGCGGCGAATGCCCTCCCCCGCTACCAAGCGCACAAAGCGGGCGATTTCCTCGGCACTGAGTAGCTCGTCGTGTGCACGGGGCGCCACGCCATCGGCCGGCATGCAGTAAATGCAGCGAAAATTGCACTTGTCGGTAACGGCAATGCGCAGGTAGTTGATATCGCGGCCAAAGCCGTCATGTTGCACGTGCCCGTCCACGCAGCCCTCCCCTCACGCGGCGTTTTATTCTTCGGAAAACATAATACCCCACGGGAGAATCATGCCGACACCCGTACGACAGGACAGGTCGCTTTGAGCAAAACGGACTTTCCAAGCCCATCCTCAGCACGCAAACCATCACAACATTCGATGCTTTTCCCGTTTTTGGCAAAAAACGTCGAATGTTGTGATGGTCTGCCTGCCCGCAGCGCCCCGTAGAAGGACCAAAACGCCCCTAGAGGCCGCCGTCCCAGTGCCGAATCACGAATTCTCGCAGGTCGTTCTGACGTTTCTGGAACGCTTCGCTTCGATCGCACTTGAGACCCATAGCGAGCGCAATGGCGTTCATCGCCCGGTGCAATTGCAGCTGATGGGCAAACTGAGTCCCGGTGAGGACGATCATCCTAAAGCCCAGCGCGTTCAGCACGGTCATACGCTCCGCATCAGATGCGCTGCGCTGTTTATCAAGATGGTCCGAGCCGTTGTATTCAATTCCCGTACCGCTCGCAGGCGCATATACGTCGATCTCGAAATACCCGGCCTTTGCGAGATACTTGAACTCGTTGGGAACATCGACCCGATGGTTGAGCTCGATCTTGGCGTATCCCAGCCCGCCCTGGGAACGTTTTGCTACGACCATGATTGCGGTGGCCGTCTCCATGGGCGACCGCGCGCCATCGTGCACGCGCTTGAGCACGGCGGCCGCGCGTATAGCCCCCTGACGAGATCGGTTCTCATTGCAATGGGCAATCAAGTCGGCAACGGTATACCTCTGCCCCATCTCAATATAATCGTCTGTCGACAGATGATTCAAATGGTATCGGGCGCAGATTTCGTAGCCATATTCCAGCTGCTCGGGCTCGCTCATCCACGAACCCGCTTGGACAAAACACATGACCTCATCAACCACCAGAAGGCCCTCTGCCACCTCGATAAGATGGCCTGGAGGTACCGGCGCTCCAAACACGTGGCACCTAAATCCAGCCGGCGTCGAGCGCTCAAAATCGAAGTTGACGAGCGTGTCGATATGATCGAGCTCTTCTCGTGGAATACCAAGCGAAACCAGATAGTCGGTAACGATCCCAACTGCCGTTGAAGCCCTCAGCCCCTTGGCATCGAGTCCCAATTTGGGCAGACTCGCGGTCGGCTCCGCCTCGTTAGCAAGCGAGTCCTCATCGTATAGGCTGCTTGCTCGCGAGAGCGGCTCGGACGGGCGCGCCACGTTGTGGTACAGCCAGGCAGTCTTATGGGACAGGACGATCGGCAGGTCCATGAGCCCTCCAATGGAGTCGGATAACCAACCTTATTCCCCTGCCCACGGGTCCGCACACCTTCGTGCGCAAGAAAGCGATTCCACCCGGTCGAGTGGCAGAAAAACCATCACAACATTCGATGCTTTTCCCGTTTTTGGCGAAAAACGTCGAATGTTGTGATGGTTTGAGGCGAGGTAAGGGACATGAAGAGGTCAAAGCATCGTGCTCGAACGGGTTAATCCAACTCTTTTAAGCCATGCGCCAGCTGCCAGTACTCGCCGTGCTGGGCGAGCAGTTCTTCGTGCGTGCCGCGTTCGATGATGCGGCCGTGTTCGAGGACCATGATGGCATCGGCGTCGCGGACGGTGGACAGGCGGTGCGCGATCATAAACGTGGTGCGTCCGCGCATGATGCGGTCCATACCGCGCTCGATAAGCTTTTCGGTGCGCGTGTCGATGCTCGAAGTGGCCTCGTCCAGGATGAGCACCGGCGGGTCGGCGACGGCCACGCGCGCGATGGCGAGCAGCTGGCGCTGGCCCTGCGACAGGTTGGCGCCGTCGGCCGTGACCGGCGTGTCGTACCCTCTAGGCAGGCGACGGATAAACGAATCAGCGCAGGCGGCCTCGGCAGCGGCGCGCACTTCCTCGTCGGTCGCGCCGAGCTTGCCAAAGCGGATGTTCTGCGCAATGGTGCCGCTAAACAGGTGCGTGTCCTGCAGCACAATGCCGAGCGACCCGCGCAGGCTGGCCTTGGCAATGTGCTTGACGTCGATGCCGTCGTACGTGATCTCGCCGTCATCGACCTCGTAGAAGCGGTTGATGAGGTTGGTGATTGTCGTCTTTCCGGCACCTGTGGAGCCCACAAAGGCGATCTTTTGGCCCGGCTTGGCAAACAGGTTGAGGTCCGTGAGCACACGGGTGCCCGGCACGTAGGAAAAGTCCACGTCATGGAAGCGCACGTCGCCGGCAAGCGGGACCAAGCCGCACGTGAGCTCGGTACCGTCGGCAGCCACCACGCGGCCCGACTCGTCAACGGCAGCCACGTCATGCAAGTGCCCGTACGCGCCCACGCCCTGGCCCTCGGGAATCTTCCACGCCCACGCGGCGTCGCCCGTCTGCACCAGCTCCACGCAGCCCTCGTCCACCTCGGGCTCAAGATCCATGGCGGCAAACAGGCGCTCGGCACCGGCAAGCGCGTTGAGCAAGAAGTTGCCGAGCTGCGTAAACTGGTTGATGGGCATGGCCGCCTGGCGTACAAAGACCAGGTAACTTGCAAGCGCGCCCACGTCGGCGAGTCCCTTGATGCAGAGCATGCCGCCTGCCACCGCAACGATGGCGTAGTTGGCATAGCCGATCACCACGGTCATGGGCACCATCGAGTTGGCGTAGGCCTGCGCGGCACCACCGGTGCGGCGCAGCTCTTGGTTGCGCGCGTCAAAACCAGCCACGTTGGCCTGTTCGTGATTAAAGACCTTGATGACCTTTTGGCCCGAGACCATCTCTTCGACGTATCCGTCCAAATCGCCCAGCGACGCCTGTTGGGCGGCAAAAAAGCGCTTGGAACGCATGCCCGAGTAGCGCGCGTACAGCACAATGGCCACATCGCACACGAGCGTGATAATCGTGAGCTGCCAGTTGAGGATGATGAGCATAGCCGTGGTACCGACCATCTGGATGCTCGCCTGAATCACGTTGGCAAAGCTGTTGTTGAGCGCCTCGGAGACGGTGTCGACATCGTTGGTAAAGAAGCTCATGATGTCACCCGAGCGCGTGCTGTCGAAGTAGCTCAGCGGCAGCATCTGGATGTGCGCAAACAGGTCGCGGCGGATATCGGAGACCACGCGCTGGGCCGCGCGCACCATGATCTGCGAGTAGCCCAGAGCCGAAAGCACGCCCGCGGCGTAGATGGCAGCGGTAAAGATAACCTGCCTGGTGAGCAATTCCTCGCCGCCCGTTGCCAAACCGTTAACGATAGGGCGCACCATGTAGGTGCCGGCGAGGCTCGCGATGGCGGCGACGGAGGCGAGCACGCCCACCGCGAGCAACGAGAACTTGGCGTGTCCCATGTAGGAGAGCAGGCGGCGGAGCGTCTGCGTCAGATTGGCGGGACGGGCCTGAGCGGATGTCTTAGGCATGGCGCTCACCCCCTTCCGTGGCTTGAGGTGATCCGCTGGGGCCAGAGGAAGACGGGGCATTTGCGCCGTCTGCGACGTCCGCATCCCCCGCAAACTCCATCTGCGAGGCATAGATCTCCTGGTAGATGCTATCGCCCGCCAGCAGCTCCTCATGCGTGCCCACGCCGTGGACACGGCCGTCGTCCAACACAATAATGCGATCGGCATCCATGACGCTCGCAATGCGCTGCGCGATGACAATCACCGTCGTGTTGGAAATCTGAGCGATGTGCTCGCGAATCTTGGCGTCGGTCGCCATATCGACCGCGCTGGTCGAATCGTCAAAGATGAGCACACGCGGATGTTTGAGCAACGTACGCGCGATGCACAGGCGCTGCTTCTGCCCGCCCGAGACACCGGCACCGCCCTGACCCAGATAGCCGTCAAGGCCGCCGATGCGATCCAGGAACTCGTCCACGCATGCCGCGCGGCAAGCCGCGAGGAGCTCATCGTCCGACGCCTGCGGATTGCCCCACTGCAGGTTCTCGCGCACGGTACCCGTAAACAGCACGTTCTTTTGCAGCACGATACCCACGGCGTCGCGCAAGGTAGCCAAGTCGTAGTCGCGCACGTCGTGTCCGCCCACAAGCACGGTGCCCTCGGTGGCGTCGTACAAGCGCGCAATCAGCTGCACAAGCGAACTCTTGCCCGAGCCCGTGCCGCCGAGCACGCCCACCGTGGAGCCTGCTTCAATGCAAAGGTCAATATGCTCGAGCACATCCTCGGCTGCATCCGCGCGGTATTTAAAGGAAACGTCGCGAAACTCGATGCTTCCGTCGGCCACCTCGTGCACGGCAGCGGCAGCGTCGGGCGCCTGGATAAGCGAACGCTCGTCGAGCACCCGCGAGATGCGTTCCACGCTGGCAAGTGCGCGCGTGAGCAGCAAAAA
>DXZO01000019.1:12936-59519 GCA_019419625.1 Collinsella sp.
GCAAAAACACGTTGGAAATCATCATGAGCGAGTTCATGATCAGCAGCACATAGCTCATAAAGCCCGTGAGCGAGCCCACGCCGAGCTCGCCGGCAAGAATCATGCGCCCGCCGATCCACAGAATGGAAAGCGCCGCCACGTACATCGACAGCTGAAACACCGGCAGGTTGAGCACGGCGTTGCCAAAGGTCTTCGTCGCGGTGCGCGCAAGCTCGGTATTGACGGCATCGAACTTGGCCTCCTCGTGCTCGGCACGCACGTACGCCTTGACGGCGCGCACGGCGGTGAGGTCCTCCTGCACCACACCGTTGAGATGGTCCATCGAGGTCTGCAGCTGGCGGTAAAGCGGACTGACGCGATAGGTGATAACGCCCAGTACGATCGCCAACACCGGCAGGATGATCGCGAATACCGTAGCAAGCGGACGCGACAGCACCAGCGCATAGACCAAGCCGACGATGAGCGTCACGGGGCCGCGCACCATGGGGCGAAAGCCGTTGCCGATGGCGTTTTGAATCACGGTGATGTCGGTGGTCATGCGCGTGACGAGCGAGCTGGCATCGTAGTTGTCCAGATTGCCAAAGGCGAGCGTCTGAATCTTGCGATACTCCGCCTCGCGCAGGTTAGCGCCCAGCCCCGAGGCAACGCGGGCAGACGTGCGCGCATAGCCCAAGCCAAGTACCAGCGAACATGCGGCGCATACCAACATATACGTGCCCTGCAACAGCATATAGTTGATGTCGCCCGCGGGCACGCCCACATCGATGATATTTGCCATGATGACCGGGATAAACAGCTCGAGCGCCGTCTCGGCCGTCACAAAGAACACGCCGAGTATGGCATCGCGGCGATATGCCCCCAGATAGGAAAACAGAATCTTGAGATTGCGCACGCAGGTTCATCCCCCATCAAACGTTGTTCGCAAACCCACGTATTATGGCGCGCCGTGCGGCGGTGTCAAGTGTTCCGAAATCGATTTCTGCAAGGCTGGTGCAGGCGCTAAGCTCGCAAGGTGCATCTCTGTATTCAATTGGAAATGAACGCGAGCGCGACTTTTTTCGCCCCGCTGCCAACATAAACCTTGACTCTACAATCGTTGTAGGGTTTTCACTACACTGGTACGTAAACAGACCCAGCCAGAAAGCCCCGCCCATGGAACACGACCTCACACGCGGCAATGTCCTCAAGACCATCGCGGTCTTTGCCCTGCCTTATATGCTCTCGTACTTTTTGCAGATGCTCTACGGCATGGCCGACCTGTACATGATGGGACAGTTTAGCGGCGCCGCCGGCATCACCGCCGTGGGCAATGGCGCGCAGACGCTCTATATCATTACCGTGACGCTCGTTGGCCTGGCCATGGGAACGACGGTCATCGTCGGCCACGCCGTGGGTTCGCGCCGCTTCGACCGCGCCGAGGCAGCCATCGGCAACACTATCACGCTCTTTATGGGCGTCTCGGTGGTGCTGGCCGCCATCCTGCTTGCGCTGTGCCCGCAGATCGTGGCGCTCATTGGCACGCCGGCCGAGGCGGTCGAAGGCACCGCTGCCTACCTGCGCATCTGCTTTGTCGGCATTCCCTTTATCGCCGCGTACAACATCCTCTCGGCCATCTTTCGCGGGCTGGGCGATTCGCGCTCGCCCATGTACGTGATTGGCGTGGCATGCATCATCAATATCGCGCTCGATTTTCTGTTTATCGGCCACATGGGGCTCGGCCCCGTGGGCGCGGCGCTCGGCACGGTGACCGCGCAGACAGCCAGCGTTGCCCTCGCACTCGTGTGGCTCAAGAGCCGTCGCACAAACATCCACGTTAAGCGCAGCGACCTGCGCCCCCAGCCCGAGGTGCTCGGCAGCATTCTTAAGATCGGCGTGCCCGTGGCCGTGCAGGACGGCTGCATCCAGGTGGCATTTATGTTCATCACCGTCATCGCCAACCACCGCGGCCTGGTCGACGCCGCCGCCGTGGGCCTGGTCGAAAAGATGATCAGCTTTTTGTTCATTGTGCCGAGTTCCATGGGCGCTACCGTCAGCGCGCTCACGGCGCAAAATGCCGGCGCGGGCAAGGGCGATCGCGCGCGTCAGGTACTCAAGGACGCCATGACCATCTCGGTCGTGTACGGCTGCCTCATCACGGTGCTGATGTGGCTGGTGGCGCCGGCGTTTATCGGCTTTTTTGCCAAGGACGCCGCAGTGGTCGCGGCCGGCGCCGGCTATATGCGCAGCTATATTTTCGATGCGATCTTTGCCGGCATCCACATTTGCTTTAGCGGCTTTTTCGCTGCATATGGCAAGAGCTACATCGGCTTTGCGCACAACGTGCTGGCCGTGGTGCTCATTCGCGTGCCCGGCGCATGGCTGCTGTCGAACGCCTATTCCGACACGCTGTTCCCCATGGGCATCGCCTCGCCGTGCGGGTCGATTCTGTCGACAGTCATCTGCGTGATTGCATTTACCGTGCTCAACCGCCGCGGAACTTTTGACAAGCTGGTGGCGTAGCGAGGCGACGCATGCCTAGCACCTCTCCCCTGTTTTTACCGAAAGGAGCGGTCCTGTGACCGACATGCCAAGCGAACACACCGAGGGCCTGCTCCGCATTGGCGAGGTGGCGCGCCTGCTCAATTTGAGCGTGGGCACACTGCGTCATTACGAGCAGATGGGGCTGTTAGAGCCAGCATATGTCGATCAGGCGAGTGGCTACCGCTACTACGGAACGCGACAGCTCTCCACCCTCAACACCATCGGCAACCTGCGCGTTCTCGACTTGCCGCTGGCGCAGATTCGCGAGTTTGTCACTACGCGCGATATGGATTTGATGCAACGGCAACTGACCAAGCAACAGGAGTTAATTGAGCACAGGCGGCGTGAGTTGGAGCGCATGTCGCGCAAGATTGACCAGCGGCTTGCCTTGCTTCATGGCGCTTTGAATGCTGATCTCGACACCATTAGCGAAATCGAGGAACCCGAACTTCGCTGCGCCACGCTGCACGAGCGCGTCAATCCCACCGACGCCTATTCGCTGGGATGGCATATCCGCCAGCTTCAGCAGGGGCAGCACGAAACCTTTGCCTATCTGGGCAATCTGGGTGTGGGTATCGCGCCCGAACGCCTGGCCGCCGGCGACTTTGATGGCTACGACGAGGTCTTTCTGCTGCTCGATGACACCGATGATTACTTGGGTGACGTTGAGACGCGACCTGCCGCGCGCTGCCTGACCATAAGCTTCCGCGGCACGCACGGGCAGGCGGGCTCGCGCTACGAGCAGCTACTCGGCTATATGCACGAACACGGGCTGGCACCCGCCGGCCCGTCGCGCGAGATCGCCCTCATCGATGACATCATCAGCGACGATCCGGCAACCTACGTGACGCAGATCACGGTGCCCGTTGCCCCGTCCAAATAAAATCCGCCCGAAAGGCATCATGCTTTCCGGGCGGATCTTCAATTTGGTTATCGATGCGCTAAGCCCGGGGCACCTCGCCAGTAGCCAAGATCTGCTCGAGTGCGTCCTCGTCCAGCACGGGTACGCCCAGTTGCTCGGCCTTGGTGAGCTTGGAGCCCGCTTTGGGACCGGCGACCAGATAGCTCGTCTTCTTTGACACGCTGCCCGAAACCTTGGCGCCGAGCACCTTGAGCGCCGCGCCCGCCTCGTCGCGCGTGCGGTTGACGAGCGTGCCGGTGAGCACGAAGGTCAGACCCGCAAGCGGCTGTGCGTCGGCGAGCTCGCCCGCCACGCCGGCGTCGGCTGCGGCCTGCGCGTGCGCGGCGCCCAAGTCGACCTCGAGCGACAGGCCCGCCTGACGCAGGCGCTCTAGCACGGCGAGGTTCTCGGGCACGGCCAGGAACTGTTTGACGCTCGCCGCAATCTTGGGACCGATGCCCTCGCACTCGGCGATATCCTCTTCGCTCGCCAAGATGAGCTTGTCAATCGACAGGAATCGCTCGGCGATGACCTCGCCCACGCTCTTGCCCACATGGCGGATGCCCAGGGCAAACAGCACACGCCCGAGTGGCTGGCTCTTGGACTTGTTGAGCTCGGCGATGATTTTCTCGGCCGTCTTGAGGCCCACCGGGATGGGGTCGCCCTTCTTGACGCCCTTTTTGCTGTTGGAGCTGGCATAGGTGCGTCCCGTGTCCAGGCCTGCGATGTCGTCGACCGTGAGCTGGTAGAAGTCCGCGACATCGTGGATAAGACCAGCGGCGATCATCTTGTCGACGATCTCGTCGCCCAGGCCATCGACGTCCATGCAGCCGCGGCTCACCCAGTGGAGCAAACGCTCCTTGAGCTGTGCGGGGCAGTCGATGGACACGCAGCGGTAGGCAACCTCGCCGTCCTCGTGCACCACGGGGCTACCGCACACGGGGCAGACCTCGGGCATGTGCCAGTCGACCGAATCGGCCGGGCGCTTGTCGAGCACCGGGCCCACGACCTCAGGAATCACGTCGCCCGCCTTGTGCACGATGATGGTGTCGCCCTCGCGCACGTTTTTGCGCCGGCTCTCGTCGATGTTGTGCAGCGTGGCGCGCGCGATGGTGGAGCCGGCAACCGTCACCGGATCGAACTCGGCAACCGGCGTGAGCACACCGGTGCGGCCCACCTGGATGCGAATCTCGCGCAGGACGGTCTGCTTTTCCTCGGGCGGGAACTTAAAGGCAATGGCCCAGCGCGGCGCGCGGGCGGTAAAGCCCAAGTCAAGCTGCTGCTGGAAGCTGTCGACCTTTACGACCACGCCGTCGATGTCGTAGTCCAGGTCGCCGCGGTGCTCGAGCGCCTGGGCACAGAACTCGTGGACCTCGGCCGGCGTGGCGCAGCGGGCCACGTTGGGGTTGACGCTAAAGCCGGCGCTACGCAGCCAGTCCAGAAACTCGCGCTGGCTGTGGACGTGCAGTGGGTCGGTATCGGCAATGGCATAGATAAAGGTGGCCAAGTCGCGACGCGCCGTGACCTTGGGGTCCTTTTGGCGCAGGGATCCTGCAGCAGCGTTGCGCGGGTTGGCAAAAGGGTCGCGGCCCTCGGCATCGGCCTCATCGTTCAGACGAACAAAGCTGCCCTTGGGCATATAGACCTCGCCACGTACTTCGATGGTACGCTCGCGGTCGGCGCCCATGTGGGCGAGCGCCGGCTCGGACAGGTGCATGGGCACATCCTTGATGGTACGCACGTTGAGCGACACGTCCTCGCCCGTTGTGCCATCGCCACGTGTGGCGGCGCGCACGAAGGTTCCGTTTTGGTAGGTAAGCGCCACGCCCAGGCCGTCGATCTTAAGCTCGCAGGTATAGGTGACGCTACCGGCACCGAGCGCATCCTCGGTACGCTGGAGCCACGCGTCGAGTTCGTCCAGATCCATGGCATCGTCCATGGAATACATGCGTGCCATATGCGTGACCGGCATAAACTGCTCGCTCACGTAGCCGCCCACGCGCTGGGTATAGCTGTCGGGCGTCACCAGATCGGGGTAGGCCGCCTCGATTTCCTGCAGCTCAACGAGCATTTTGTCAAAGGCAGCGTCCGTGATCTCGGGCGCGTCGAGCATGTAGTAGCGGTACGCGTGGTAATCGAGCTCGTGGCGCAGCTCGGCCGCGCGCGCTGCCGCCTGGGCACGGGCGTCGGTCGGTGCGGCGGCATCCGCGCTCGCGGGCGTTTCGGTATCGATGTCCACACCGTCACCAAACAGGCTCGATTGCTCCATAGCGGCACTCCTTCGCTCGATTTCAAACGGATACAAGAGTACCACCAGTCACCATGGCGCCGAATAACCCTTTCGAACCGCACCGAATCGGCAGCCGCCAGACTGGGGTGGATCGCACGATTAAACCATGCCCTTGCCGTTTCTAAATGATCCGTTTTCCTCCGTCTCCAAGGGATCATCGCGAAAAGAGGGGCTGTCCCGCGCTGGCGGAACAGCCCCTCTGGCTTCGGCATGTGCGAAACGGCTCGTTAGAAACCCTGACCGTTGCCCTGACCCTGACCCTGCTGGCCCAGCAGCTCCTCCAGGTACTGGCGCAGCTGCTCGTCGGTAATACCGCCGTTGCCGGTGTCGGTCGAACTGTCGTCCTGCTGCTGGTTCTGCAGCTCCTCGTCGGAGCCCAGCTCGACGGTGACCTTCTTCTCTTCCTTGCCGCGCATGAGCGTGATCTCGACCTTCTCGCCCACCTCGTGGCTGCGCAGCGCGATGATCAGGCCGTCGGCGCTCGAAATCTCATCGTCGCCCAGCTTGGTGATGACGTCGCCCTCCTGAATGCCGGCCTTGGCGGCAGGACCATCCTCAACGACGCTCGCCACATACGCGCCGCTATCGGTGCTCAAC
This sequence comes from Collinsella sp., assembly GCA_019419625.1. Lineage (GTDB taxonomy): Bacteria > Actinomycetota > Coriobacteriia > Coriobacteriales > Coriobacteriaceae > Collinsella. The sequence goes on from DXZO01000019.1 coordinate 19,245, forward strand.
TTGTTGGTGCGGGCGTTAAGCGCATTGACGCTCGAAAGCGTAGCGCCCATGTACGGATGCACCGGCGTCTTACCGTCGATGATCTGGTCGGCAATGTTCTTGGCGTAGTTAACCGGAATGGCAAAACCCACGCCCGAGCTGGAGCCCGAGTAGCTCTCGATAAGCGAGTTGATACCCACAAGCTCGCCATTGTCGTTGACGAGCGCGCCGCCGGAGTTGCCCGGATTGATGGCGGCATCGGTCTGGATCATGTTGGCATAGATGGTATTACCGCTGGTAGAGCTCATGGCCGTTGAGCGATACAGCGCCGACACAATGCCCGTGGAGACAGACTGCTCGTTGCCAAACGGCGAACCGATCGCCATGACCCACTCGCCCACGTTGAGCTTGGAGGAGTCGCCGATCTCAATCGGGGTGAGCTTGGAGGCATCGGCGTCCTTGAGCTTGATGACGGCCAGGTCGCTCGAGGCATCGTTGCCCACGAACTCCGCCTCGTAGGTGGTGCCGTCGTCCATGGTCACCACGTACTGGTCATAGCCATCGACCACGTGGTTGTTGGTGAGGATATGGCCCTCGGTATCGAGCACAACGCCCGAACCGACGCTGCCCGAGTTGTCCGACTCATCGGCAGACTGCGAAAGCGAGCCATTCTGGCTGCCGCTCGACGTGGCGGTGATGGAAACGACGGAGGGCAGGGCCTTGGCAGAAACGGCCTCGGCCAACGTGGTGTCCTCGGAGTCGATCGTAATCTTTTGCGTCGACGAACCCGAAGCGCCCGCCGTCACGGCATTCTTGCCGCCACCGATATCGAGCGTACCGCTCATAATGAGCGCAATGACCAGCAGGGCGCCACAGGCGCAACCGGCGAGTGCCGTAATAAAGATCGGCAGCTTTTTGGTCTTGGTCTTGACCACCGTGTGCTTGTTTACAACCTGCTGACCGCCCAGCGGCTGGCCGGTCTGTGTGTCATAGGCCTGCACGTAGGGAATGTTGCTGCCGGCAGGCGTCGACTCCACCTGCACGCGCGGCTGCTGCTGAGTCTCGCTGGCATTGCCAACATCCTGGGGACGCTGGGAATCGTTCTCGCTCATAGCTGCGATCCTTTCGTCAAATAACCAAAGGCCCGCCAAACACGTGGCGGGCCATCATTGTTCACGTTGAGTTGTACCCCAATATGCGGGCGTACGTGTACGAGAACGCAATCTTTTAGGAAGGCTTAAGTTCTGCTGCAAACTCGAAGGGAACCCGCACCTGCGGCAAAACCACCACAAAGGTGCCTGTCCCCTTTGTGGTGGAAATCTAGTCCTTAAACAGATAGCCCACGCCGCGGACGGTGGTGATGTGCGCCGCAATCTGCGGGCCCACCTTGGAGCGGATGCGTCGGATGTGCACGTCGACGGTGCGCGTGCCGCCGCAGTACTCAAAGCCCCATACGCGGTGCAGCAGCACCTCGCGGCTGTAGGCGCGGTTGGGGTGCGTCGCCAAAAAGCTCAGCAGCGAGTACTCCATCAGCGTCAGGTCGATAGGCTCGTTATCGAGTGTCACCTGGTAGGTAGCCAGGTTAATCTCGAGGTTATCGATATTGAGCACATCGTCGGCGGTAACGGTCTCCTCCTCGCCCATCAAGCGCTGCGCGCGAGCCTTGAGCTCGTTGGGCGTCGCCGTGGGGCACACAAAGTCGGCATGCGCGTGATTGGGCAGGCGCAGGGTACCGAGCGCCTCGTCGTCAACGATCACCAACATGGGGACGCCACCACGATCGTCAAGCCACTTGGCAATCTGATCGATGCGGTCGCTGCGGATGCCATCGGAATCGAGGATCAGCAGGTCAAAGTCGTGCGCCGCAGTCGGCGAATCGGGAGTTGCCAGGCTCACCTCGACACCCAGGGTGGTCGTCAAGCTGCGGGCAAACTCGTGGAAGCGCGTCGTGCGCGCCATGAACAGGGCACTCTTTTCGGACATATCGGCCTCCAAAGAAATGAGCTCAATCGTACTGGAACAAGCCAGCGCGATTAGGAGTTCGCCAGGTAGTGCTTAATCTCCCACTCGGTGATCGTAGACTCAAACTTATGCCACTCGGCGCGCTTCTTTTTGAGGAAGAAGCTGTGGATGTGCTCGCCGAGGGCATCCTTCATAAACTGCGAGTCCTCAAACACGTCGAGCGCCTCTTTGAGCGAGCGCGGCAGCGGCGTGTAGCCGGCCTCGACCATCTGACGGTCGGTAAGCTTGAGCGTCTCGGCCGTGGCCTCGGGCGGGAGCTCCAGCTTGCGCTCGATGCCGTCCAGACCAGCCGCCAGCGTGACGGCGTTGACCAGGTACGGGTTGGCCATGGGGTCGGGACTGCGAAGCTCGATGCGCGTGGACAGCGGCTTGCCGGGCTTGTAGACCGGGATGCGGACCATACTCGCGCGGTTGCGCAGGCCCCACGTGGCGTACTGCGGCACGGAGTCGCCACCCGTGGTGATGCGCTTGTACGAGTTGACCGTGGGATTGGTGATGGCGCTGATCTCGCGCGCGTGCGCCAAGATGCCGGCCATGTAGTGCTTGGCGATTTCGGAGAGGTGGTACTTCTCGTCGTCCTCGCCCCAAAAGACGTTGTTGCCGTCGTGGTCGAACAGCGACTGATGCAAAAACATGGCGCTGCCGTCCTCGCCCGCCAACGGCTTGGGCATAAAGGAAGCGTGGCAACCGCTCTCGTAGGCCTGCTGCTTAATGATGAGTTTGGCCGTGGTGATGGCGTCGGACATGCTCAGGGCCTCGGCGTGGCGCAGGCTCATGCCATGCTGCGAGCGGCCGGCGGCGTGGAAGGTGTACTCCACGGGCACGGACATCTTCTCGAGCGTGAGGACCGTGTTGCGACGCAGGTCGCGAGCGGCATCGCTCACCGAAAGATCGAAGTAGCCCACGTTGTCGAGCGGCTCGGGCGTGTGCTCGTCGGGGAAGTAGTAATACTCCAGCTCGGCACCCACGTTGAGCAGATAGCCGGCCTTCTCGGCCTTGCGGAACATGCGGCGCAGGGCATCGCGCGGGTCGCCGGCAAACGGCTTGCGATCGGGAGTGCACACATCGCAGAACACGCGGGCGACGCCGTTGTGGCTCGGGCGCCACGGCAGAATCTGGAAGGTCGAGGCATCAGGGAACGCCAGCATGTCGGCTTCCTCGGGCGTGGCAAAGCCCTCGATGGCCGAGCTGTCAAAACCGATGCCCTCCTCAAAAGCGACCTCGAGGTCCTCGGGGCTAATGGCAAAGTTCTTGAGGCGGCCGAGAATGTCGACAAACCACAGACGCACAAAGCGGATATCACGCTGCTCTACGGAGCGGAGTACGTAATCGATGTTCTGCTGGTTCATGTCGCTCCCCTTTCTTTCGGGCGGGTTTCGACTGGTCTATATCGCAGATACTATCGCAGAAAAATGTTTCCGCAGGGTTAAAGCGTATCAAGCGCTCAAAAAACGTGCGCGAACAGGCAGTTGCGAACGAGTAGTTAGCGCGAGGTCGAAGCGCGGTGTTCGATGTGGCCGGGGACCTCGATGCGCTTGGGGGCGAGCTTTGCGGCGTCGCCCACCGTAGTGGTAACGACGTCGATGCGCTCGGACAGGCGCTCGACTACGCGCTCGGCAATGGTAAGGGTGTCTTGCGCGGCCGTGGTCACACCGCCAAAGAGCACGTGGTTCCAGGGATAGTCGTCAAACGTTGCGATCTTGAGACCCGCCGGCAACGAGGGCCCCAGCTGGGCCAGCGCCTCGGTCAGGCGCAGGAAAACCAAGCCGTTGACGGCAATGAGGCCGAGCTTTTTACCCGCATAGCCGCGGATGGTCTCGTCCAGGCGACTGACACCCTCGACGCCACCGTCCGCCAAGGTGACGACCTCGCCGGCCAGGCCGCGGCGCGAGAACTCGTCGGCAAACGCCTCGGCGCGTTCGCGACGCACGGGGCTGTCGTCGCTTGCCTCGGTGAGCAGGCACAGGCGCTCGCTGCCCGCAGAGGCCAAGGCGTCTACCAGGCCGGCGACCAGCTCACGGTTGTTGGAGGTCACCAGATCGACACCGCCGTCGGCAACATCGCGGTCGAGCAGCACGACGGGCAGGCGTCCCGCAGCCTCGGCGATCGCCTTGTCGTTGCCTCCGCAGGTATTGACGACCAGGCCGTCCACGCCGGCATCGATAAGTCTGGTGAGCGACTCTGCCTCCTTGGCGGGGTCGTTGCCGCTAATGGCCGTCATGAGCGAGCAGCCGCGCGCGGCGGCACTGGCGGAAAGCCCTTCGAGCATGGCGCTGGAGAACGGGTTAGCGATGTCGGCCAGGATCACGCCGATGAGGTTGGTACGCGAGCTGCGCAGATTGCGCGCGGCGGCACGTGGGCGATAGCCGGTGCGCTCGATAACCGCCGCGATGCGAGCACGGGTTTCCTCGGTCATTTGCCCGGGGCGGTTGTTGAGATAGCGCGAAACCGTGGCCGGGCTCACGCCTGCCTCGGCGGCAATGTCCTTGATTCTCATCTGCGCCATGGCGCACCCCGTTTCCCAATTGTCGGCAGTCTGAGCCATTTTAGGCATTTTTTTAAAAATCTCGCTTGCAAAACGTTGTAGGTGAGTATACTACAAGTCGAAACGAAACCGATTTCGTAAACCGATTTCGGCAAGCGTTGGCACGGAGGTGCAAAGATGTACCCTACCGTCTTGGCACCTCCGTGCCAACGCCATATCAAAGGTGTACGCACGAGCAAGAAGGAGCTGCGCGACCATGGGTAAAACGGTTCTTACCTTCGGCGAGATCATGATGAGGCTCTCGCCCAAAGATCACCTGCGCATTGAGCAGGCCACCGAGTTTGATGTCCGCTACGGCGGCGCCGAGGCCAACACCGCCCTTTCCCTGGCCTACCAGGGTGACAAGGCCGCTTACGTCTCCGTTGTCCCGGCCAACCGTCTGGGCGAGTGCGCCCTGCGTTCGCTGAAGGTCTACGACGTCGATACCTCGCGCGTCGTGCGCCAGGGCGACCGTCTTGGCTCCTATGTGTTTGAGGTCGGCGCCTCGCAGCGCGGCAACGGCTGCGTCTACGACCGCAAGTACTCCGCCATCAACATGGCCAAGCGCGACGTCTTTGACTGGGACGAGATCCTCAAGGGCATCGATGTCTTCTACTTCTCCGGCGTGACGCCCGCCGTCTCCGACGAGATGGCTGCCGCCTGCAAGGATGCCCTCACCGCCTGCCGCGCCAAAGGCATCACCACCGTGTGCGACGTGAACTATCGCGGCAAGATGTGGTCGCCCGAGAAGTCGCAGGCAACCATGAAGGAACTCCTGCCGCTCGTCGACATCTGCATCGCCAACGACGAGGACGCTCCTGCCGGTCTCGGTATGACCTGCGTCTCCGGCTCCCTTGCCCACGGCATCGAGGAGCGCGACACCTACGTCGAGATGGCCCGTCAGATCTGCGCCGAGTACGGTTGCAAGAAGGTCGCCTCGGTCGTCCGCAACATCTCCTGCGTCGAGCGCTCCATTTGGATGGGCATGCTCTTTGACGCCGAGAGCGGCGAGCACTGGTTCTCCCCTGCTCACGACGTGCACGTGCTCGAGGGCGTTGCCGCCGGCGACGCTTTTAACGCCGGCCTCGTCCATGCCCTCATCAACGACTTTGACCCGCAGGATGCCGTCAACTACGCCATCGCGGCCTCGATCCTCAAGCTCACCATCAAGGGCGATTCCAACCTGGTGACCGCAGACGAGATCGCAGCCGTGGCATCCGCCGCCGACGGTGGCACTCGCGTCGCACGCTAAGCCGCCCCCATTCCGCGGGCCGCAGCTTTCCATACCCATACCCCTGCGGCCCGCTCCCCGATTTCTCCGGTCGGGCAAAGCCACCAGTCCCATTCCGGTTTTGCCCGGCATTTTCTACACGACTGGTCGCGTAGCCGGTTTTGGAATTGCTTGTGACCCAAGCAGTGCCTCCGATAACCAATCCAAAACCGGCTCATGACCAGCATATTTGGCAATCACGCGCCCGCGCGCGCCGTACATCGAAAGGAACATCATGTTCGATCAGTTCTATACCACGCTTGAGTCCCTGGGTATCGTGCCCGTCGTCGTGCTCGACAAGGTCGAGGACGCCGCTCCCCTCGCCCACGCCCTGATGTCTGCCGGCATGAAGTCCGCCGAGGTCACCTTCCGCACCGCCTGCGCCGCCGAGTGCATCGCCGCCATGGCCGAGGCCGAGCCCGAGATGTGCGTCGGCGCCGGCACCGTCCTGACTGTCGAGCAGGTTGAGCAGGCCCGCGCCGCCGGTGCCAAGTTCATCGTCTCCCCGGGCTACAACGAGGACGTCGTGAAGCACTGCATCGACATCGACCTGCCCGTCCTTCCCGGTACCGTGACCCCCTCCGAGGTCACCGCGGCCGAGAACCTGGGCCTCAAGATCACCAAGTTCTTCCCCGCGGCTCAGTATGGTGGCCTGAACACCATCAAGGCCCTCGCCGCTCCGTTTGTCGGTCATCGCTTTATGCCCACCGGCGGCGTGAGCACCGCCAACGTCGAGGAGTACCTGAGCTCCAGCGCCATCATCGCCTGTGGTGGCACCTGGATGGTCAAGCCGGCCCTGTTCGCCGACGGCGACTTCTCCAAGGTCGAGCAGATCGCCCGCGAGGCCATGGACGTCGTCAAGAAGGTCCGCGGCTAGGTTTAGCTCTCTATCGTGAAAGGGGGCGTGTCCTAGACCTCGCCCCCTTTCTTTTAAAGCGGCTCGGAAGCGCGCCGTTTCCGTCACGAACAAGAACCAAAACCGTCTTGTATGCTGATAGAACGTGACGGAAGCGACACGCCCCCGAGCCGCTTTTCCTACTCGGCTGGTAGTCGCGCCCAGCTGAGCCACTTCGACAAAAGCCGAGCCACCAAAACAGCTGCGGCGCCGTCTGAAGGAATGGACCCTTGCTTCCGGTCTTTTCCTCCAAGCGGCGCCGCAGCTTTTTCATGCCCCGATGTGTCCCAGCACTTGCGGTGAAATAGGGACTGTTTACGCCGTCAGAGCCGCAAAACAATCCTTATTTCACCGCAACTAATGTAGGGGCGAGTTAGATGGCCGAGTCTTTGGACAGCTCAAAGTAGTCGGGATGCAAGGCGATAACCGGACCCTGCTCCTCGGGCATCAGGTGCAAGTGCGTCTCTGCCAGGTAGCTCGCCGTGTCGGTATCGCCCCTCTTAATGGCCTCGAGAATCCGACGATGTTGTCGACGAATCGGCTCCCAATCCAGATCCTGCGACACCATACGCAACCAGTTGTATCGCTCAAAATGCGTGTTGACGCTCTTCATCCAATCCCACAGCATGTGACGACCGGCAATCTCAAAACACGTCTCATGAAACAGGTTATCCAAGTCGAAAAAGCGACGCGTCTCGCTATGGTCGAGCGACTCGGACTCGGCAAGAATCTGCTCGAGCCGATGCTTTTGCTCGGACGTGGCAGCCGAACAACATTTAATGAGTACGCTTCTTTCGAGTTTCTCGCGCAAGAAACAGGCATTCTCGGCGTGTTCCATGCTGATCTTAGAGACGTAGGTGCCGCTCTTGGGACGCGTTTCCACCAGCTCTTGCTCGCGCAGGCGCACAAAGGACTCGCGAATTGGCGTGCGCCCGATCCCCGTCTCCTTTTCCAGACCAATCGCCGAAAGGCGCGTGCCGGGCTTGAGCTCGGCATAGATGATCTTGGAGCGTAATGCGTTGTATGCCTGATCTTGCAGGCTCTGATAATGCTGGTACTGTTCCATAAAGCCCTCGGATGAAGCCCACGGTTTTTCAAATCTCATCACGTAATACTATCGCATCCCCCATCCCCTCAGTTGCGGTGAAATAAGGGCCGCTCGCGTCTCCAGGACCCCCAAACAATCCCTATTTCACCGCAACTTCCAATCAACTTGAATACAAAAAGGCCCCGGGCTCGTGAGCTCGGGGCCTTCTGCCACGCATCTATGAGAGGAGATATGTGATGCGCACGAGCGCTACTCCATGTAGCCACCCTGAATGGCGGAGACTGCATGCTCGGTAAAGAACTTGAGCGTGCCGGAGGTATAGCGATTAGCCTTGGGCTTCCAAGCGGCTCGGCGCTCGGCCAGGACGGCGTCGACCTCGGCCGGCTCCATCTCCTTGCCGGCGATGCCCACGATGGACAGCGAGCGCTCGGGGATGTTGATCTGGATAAGGTCGCCCTCCTCGATCAGGGCAATCGGGCCGCCCACAGCGGCCTCGGGCGAAACGTGACCGATAGCCGGGCCCTTGGAGGCGCCGGAGAAGCGACCGTCGGTGATCAGGGCAATACTCGCGCCCAGCTCAGGATCGCTGGCGATAGCCTCGGTAGTGTAGAACATCTCGGGCATGCCGGAGCCCTTGGGGCCCTCGTAGCGAATGATGACGGCGTCGCCGGGCTTGACCTCGTGCGTCAGGACGGCATGGATGGCGTCCTCCTCGCAATCGAACGGGCGAGCCTTGAGCGTAGCCTGGAACATCTCGCGCGGAACAACCGTGTGCTTGACGACGGCGCCCTCGGGGGCAAGGTTGCCGTGGAGGATGGCGATGGAGCCGTCGGTGCCGAAGGCCTGGTCAAACGGACGGATGATGTCCTCGCGCTTGAGGTTCCACTTCTCCAGGTAGCGGCCACACTTTTCGTAGTAACCGTTGTTCTTAAGGTCTTCGAGGTTCTCGCCGAGCGTCTTGCCGGTGACGGTCATGACATCGAGGTGGAGCATCGACTTGATCTCCTCCATAATGCGAGGCACGCCGCCCGCATAGTAGAAGAACTGCGCCGGCCACTCGCCTGCGGGACGAACGTTGAGCAGGTAGTGGGCGCCACGGTGCAGGCGATCGAAATCGTCGGCGGACATCTCGATGCCAAACTCACGCGCGATCGCGGGGATATGCAGCAGCGAGTTGGTGGAGCCGGAGATGGCGCCGTGGACCATGATGAGGTTCTCGAAGGACTCCTTGGTCACGATGTCGCGCGGGCACAGGTTGTGCTCGGAGAGCCACACGGACTGGCGGCCTGCCTCGCGAGCGAACTCACGCAGGTCGGAGCTGGTGGCGGGCAGCAGAGCAGTGCCGGGAAGCATAAGGCCCAGGGCCTCGGCGGTAACCTGCATGGTCGACGCGGTGCCCATAAAGGAGCAAGCGCCGCAGCTGGGGCAGGCGTTGTGCTTGGCAAACTCGAGCTCCTCGCGGGAGATCTCGCCGCGCTCGTAGCGGGCAGAGATCGCGCCGAGCTGCTCCAGGGTCAGCAGGTCGGGACCGGCATCCATTACACCACCAGTAACGACGATGGAGGGGATGTTAATGCGGCCCATGGCCATGAGGTTGGCGGGCAGGCCCTTATCGCAGCTGGCAACAAAGACGCCGGCGTCAAACGGCGTGGCCTTGGCATGAATCTCAATCATGTTGGCGATCATGTCGCGGCTGGGCAGCGAGTAGTTGATGCCGTCGTGACCCTGGGCCTCGCCGTCGCAGATATCGGTGCAGAAGTAGCGGGCGCCGTGGCCACCAGCCTCGGCAACACCGGCGCGGACCTCCTCGACCAGCTCGAACAGGCCAGCAGAACCCGGGTGCGAGTCGCCAAACGTCGACTCGATAATCACCTGCGGCTTGTCCAGGTCCTCAATAGTCCAGCCGGAGCCCAGACGCAGCGGGTCCATCTCGGGGCTGATGGTGCGAAACTTGCCGGAACGCGGCTGCAGCTTGGCAACCAGGTCGGCTGCCTCCTGCTGAATCTGTGCCTTGGTCTTCTCGTCCATGGTGTACTCCTTTGGTTTAAGGCTTACTTGTTTTGGTATCGATTGATGTGAAGTGCTGGCTTGCAATTAGGCGAAGAACGAAATCACCAGGGCGCAGGCGAGGCCCGAAAGGCCGATGATCGTCTCCATAACGGTCCAGGACTTGAGTGTGGTCTTCTCGTCAATCTCGAGGAACGAGGAGCACATCCAAAAACCGGCATCGTTGACGTGCGAGAGCGCCGTGGCGCCACCGCAGATGGCAAGGCAGATGGCGGCACGCATGAGCACCGAAGCACCAGCGACCGCGGGCATGGCGGCCATAATGCCCGACGCCATGGTCATAGCGACGATGGAGCTGCCGACAGAGGCGCGCACCATGGCGGCAATCAAAAAGGCAACGACCACCAAAGGCAGCGGAGAGGCCTCGAGCATGGGGCCGATGACCTGGCCCAAGCCGCAGTCCTGCAGCATCCAGCGAATGACGCCGCCGCAGGCGATAACCAGCAAGATCATGCCGACGGGCTTAAGGGAGCGGTCGAGCAGGGCCTTGAGCTCGGCGCCGGAGTAGCCGCGGCGCGCGCCCAGCAGATACATCGCGACAAGCATGGCAAGCGTCAAAGCGACGAACGGCTTGCCCAGGAAGGCGAGGATCGAGGCGACCTGCTCGGGCATGGGGATATACGAGGACAACGTGCCCAGCAAAATCAGACAAAGCGGCGTGAGCACGATGGCGAGCACCATGCCAAAGGAGGGAAGCTCCTTTTCATCGCTCGCGCCCTCGGCAGAGGTGAAGTGCTCCGGAACATCGGTAAAGATGCGACCGCCCACGTTGCGGCCCCAGATGACGCCGGCGACGGCCATGGCGATGAAGGCGGTGGGGATACCGACGAGGATCATGGTGCCCAGATCGACACCGAGCGTACCGGCGACCAGAACAGAGCCGGCCGAAGGCGGCACAAACGCATAGCCGGCGGCGAGTCCCGCGAGCAGCGCGATGCCGTAGTAGAGCGTCGACTTCTTGGTCTGCGATGCCACGCTAAACGCAAGTGGAATCAAAACGACCACGCCGGCCTCAAAGAACACCGTAGTGCCAATGACCAGACCGGTGATACCCAGTGCCCAGCTGGAGTGACCCTGGCCAAAGGTATCGATAAAGGTCTGAGCAATCTTCTTGGCGCCGCCGCTCTCCTCAAGGATCTGGCCAAACATCGAACCCAGGCCAATGAGCAGGGCGATGTTTTGCAGTGTGGTGCCCACGCCCTTGGTGACGGTGTCTGCCACCAGATCGAGCGGCATGCCCGCGCCAATGCCAATCGCGAGCGCCGAGACCATCATCGAAAGCACAGGGTGCAGCTTGAACTTGATGATGAGCGCAAGCAGCAGCGCGATGCCCACGATGGCTGCGATGACCAGCCTGGTGGGATCAGCCATAAACGTTGGGTCTGACATCTTTCCTCCAATTCATCAGACCTTTTGAATTCGACGTAGACTATAGCGCGTTTTCAATAGGTCTGATGTTTCAAAAGGAAACTTTTTCGAAATACATCTGATGTATTTCGTAAACGGTATGTTTTTGGCGGTAAACGGCTGTTCATACCTTCTCATTGTCAGAGTAAACCAGCTCAACTTCTGTTGAATGGGCTAAAATAGCTCTGATGAATCATGTTGATATGAGGTGAAGCGTGGCACGAACCGATTTGGGACTCCCCGAGCAGATAGCCGATAAAATCATTCAATTGATCCTGGATGAGCATCTTGAGCAAGGCGATCGCCTGCCCAAGGAGGCCGTGCTCGTCGAGCGCTTGGGCGCTGGCAGGAGCACGGTACGCGAGGCTATGAAGCTGCTGCAGTCGCGCAACATCGTGCGCATTAAGCAGGGCTCGGGCACCTATGTGGCCTCGAACCCCGGCGTTGCCGACGATCCGTTGGGCTTTACCTTTATCGATGACAAGCGACGCCTGGCACGCGACCTGCTCGAAGTGCGTTTTATGATCGAGCCGCAGATGGCCAGCATGGCCGCGGAGCACGCAACCGACGATCAGATCGGCTGTATCAAAGAGCTTTGTGACGAGTCCGAGCGCTTGGCCGCGCTGGGCGAAGACTATTCTGCCGCCGACACCGCGTTTCACATCGCAATTGCCGAAAGCTGTGGCAACCTTGTCGTTCCCCGCTTGATGGGCGTGCTCAAAGCATCTGTTCCCCTGTTTATTGACGTGACCGGCAAAAAGCTGGTCGAGGAGACCATCCGCACCCACCGCGGTGTCGCCGACGCCATCGCCGCGCGCAACCCCACTGCGGCGCACGATGCGATGTATCTGCACCTGGTCTACAACCGCAACATGATTGCGGAGGGTGCACAGGCGAAACGCTAATAGCAGACATCGCGACAATCAACTGCAACCGTTCGCCTTTTAAAAGTGAACGTTCACCTGATTCTAGGAAAAGCCAAGGGTTAATTCCCTTGTATCTCCTATACTGAGCTTGTATTAGAAGCAAGACTTATATAGATGAACGTTTCTTTTGGAAGGATTGCTATGTCTGATCTTATGGACAGCTTCCGCTTGGACGGCAAGGTCGCGCTCGTCACCGGCGCCACCTATGGCATCGGCATGGCCATGGCCGAGGCACTCGGCGAAGCCGGCGCCAGAATCGCCTTTAACGCCCGTCACGCCGACAAGGTCGCCGAGGCCGAGAAGCACTACCGCGAGCTGGGCTTTGATGCTCACGGCTACGTTGCCGACGTCACCGACGAGGCCGTCGTCGCCGAGCTCATCGCCAAGATCGAGGCCGATTTTGGCACCACGCCCGACATTCTGGTCAACAATGCAGGCGTCATCCAGCGCACGCCGATGCTCGACATGAGCGCCGAGGACTTCCGTCGCGTCGTCGACATCGACCTCAATGCCCCGTTCATCGTGTCCAAGGCCTGCCTGCCGGGCATGATCTCCAAGGGTCACGGCAAGATCATCAACATCTGCTCCATGATGAGCGAGCTGGGCCGCGAGACCATTGCCGGCTACGCCGCCGCTAAGGGCGGACTCAAGATGCTCACCAAGAACATCTGCTCCGAGTTTGGCGAGGCCAACATCCAGTGCAACGGCATTGGGCCGGGCTACATCGCTACCCCGCAGACCGCACCGCTGCGTGAGACGCAGCCCGATGGCAGCCGTCACCCGTTTGACCAGTTCATCATCGCCAAGACGCCGGCAGCCCGTTGGGGCACGCCCGAGGACTTGAAGGGCCCCGCCGTGTTCCTGGCTTCCGACGCATCGAACTTCGTCAACGGGCACATTCTGTACGTGGACGGCGGCATCCTGGCGTACATCGGCAAACAGCCGCAGTAGGGAAACTGGGCGAGGCGGTGGATGATAAGGTCTGCTGCTCGGACAGTCCTGCTCGCACGGAAAGCACATTAAGTGCTTTCCGGCTCGTGCGGAACTCGCGACAGACCTTATCGTCCACCGCCCGCAGGACCAACTTTGGGTCGCTTTTGCCGCCGCCCGCATACAGAAACAAAAATAAGAAAACACTTGGTAGAAAGGTAATTCGGAATGAAGATCGCACTTATTAATGAGAACTCTCAGAACTCCAAGAACCCTATGATCGAGGCTGCCCTTAAGAAGGTTGTCGAGCCCATGGGCCACACCGTCTTTAACTATGGCATGTATGCCGACGCCGACTCCAAGCCCCTCACTTACGTGCAGAACGGCATCCTTGCCGCCGTGCTGCTCAACTCCGGCGCTGCCGACTATGTCGTGACCGGCTGCGGCACCGGCGAGGGCGCCATGCTCGCCTGCAACTCCTTCCCCGGCGTGCTGTGCGGCCATGTTGCCGACCCGCTGGATGCCTACACCTTTGCCCAGGTCAACGATGGCAACGCCGTCGCCATGCCCTTCGCGCTCAAGAACGGCTGGGGCCAGGAGCTCAACCTCGAGTACACCTTCGAGAAGCTCTTTGGCTTTGGTTCGGGCAACGGCTACCCCGCCGAGCGCGTTGAGCCCGAGCAGCGCAACAAGAAGATCCTCGACGGCGTGCGCGCTGTGACCATGCGTCCGCTCGTCGACGTCCTGGGCGAGATCGATCAGGATCTGGTGAAGGGCGCCCTCGCTGGTGAGCACTTCCAGGAGTACTTCTTTGCCAACGCCACCGACGAGGCCATCATCGCCAAGGTCAAGGAGATCTTGGGCCTGTAATAAGGCCCACGGGGCGCACCGACCCCCAACAAACCGCCAAGCAAAAGGCGCCGCGACAATCCATGTGTCGCGGCGCCTTTTTTGATTGGCTATCGCTTGAGCCACTGCAAGGCGATCGCTCCCCTATTTGCCAAGAGCCTACAGCTCGCAGGCGACCTTGTAGCCGTCACCGATGGCGTCACGGATATTGCCGCACTTCTGGGCATCGCCCAGCACGTGGGTGGCAACGCCGGCAGCGGCAAGATCGTCGGCCAGCTTGGTGTTGGGACGATAGCCCATGGCGAGCACCAGCGTATCGGCATCGGCGATGGTGTGGATCTCGCCGTCCTTTTCGTAACTGATGGTGTCCTCGGTAATCTCGGTCACCTTGGCCTCGGTCAGCACGTGAACGCCCTTGGAGAGCATGCGCGTGATGAGCACCGCGCGACCGGCACCACCCTCGTTGGCGGCGAGCGTCTTAGTCATCTCGATAACAGTGACATCGCGATTGGCCGGCGACAGGTCGTTGACCAGCGGAGCCAGATAATCGGCCGTCTCGCAACCGGCGGTGCCGCCGCCCACGATGACAATCTTCTTGCCCGGGAAAGCCCTGCCGCCCAGCAGGTCGTCAGCCGTCATAACCTGCTTAAAGCCCTGCATGAAGGCCGGAGCGATGGGCTCGGCACCATAAGCCAGGACAACCTCGTAGCCGGCGTAATCGCGCTGAATGTCCTCGGCAGTAAGCTCGGTGCCAAATACGCACTTCACGCCGGCCTCGGCCAGGCGACGATACTGGTACTTGATCACGCGCGTGAGCTCCTGCTTTGCCGGCGGAACGGCTGCGATGCGCATCTCGCCGCCCGGCTCGTCCTGCTTGTCCACGAGCACCGCGTTATGGCCGCGCTTGGCGGCAATGTAGGCTGCCTCCATGCCCGCGGGACCGGCACCCACAACGAGCACGTTCTTTGCCTCGGCGGCAGGCTCGTAGCCGGCCTCGTCGCGCTCCACGTCCGGATTGACGGTGCAGGAGATGCGCTTGCCAAACATGATGCCGTTCAAACAGCGCAGGCAACCGATGCAGGGACGGATCTCGTCGGCGTTGCCGGCAGCCGCCTTGTTGCAGAACTCGGCATCGCACAGGTTGGCGCGGCCCATCATGCAGATGTCGGCGGCGCCGTCCTCGATCAGTTCCTCGGCAATCCATGCCTCGTTGATGCGGCCGACCGTGGCAACGGGAATGTTCACATGCTTCTTGATCTCGCGCGAGCAGGCGGCGTGCGAGGCCTGCTGGGTGCCGGCGGCGGGAATGGCGGAGCCGCGCTTGATGGTAGTGCCGCCCGACACGTGAATCATGTCGACGCCAGCCTTCTCCAGGCGACGCGAGACGTAGATCATGTCGTTGAGGGTCAGACCGCCATCGGTGTACTCGTCGCCCGAGATGCGGACGTCGATGATGAAGTCCTCGCCGCAGCGCTCGCGAATCTCGGCGATGACCTCGAGCAAGAAGCGCATGCGGGCATCGAGCGAGCCACCATACTCGTCGGTACGCTTGTTGTAGAGCGGAGTCAAAAAGCCGCCGAGCATACCGTGGGCGTGCGCCGCGTGGACCTCGACGCCATCGACACCGGCCTTCTGCATACGCACGGCAGCGTCGCCAAACTGATGCGTGAGCTCATGGATCTCATCGACCGTGATGGGGCGCGGCGCCTCGCGGGCATAGGACGGGCCCACAAAGGACGGAGCGATCAGGCGCGGCGTGCCCGGAATGTTAAAGGCCATGTAGGCGGGGTGGAAGAGCTGCGGCATGATCTTGCAGCCGTACTCGTGGACGGCGGCGGCGAGCTTTTCCCAACCGGGAATGAACGTGTCGTCGTAGCAGCACATGTCACCCGGCAGATAGGTATAGGTGGGCTCGACCGTCACGACCTCGGTGATGATCAGGCCCACGCCGCCCTTGGCGCGGGCACGGTAATGATCGACCAAGTCGTCGGTCACATAGCCGTGATCGGCCAGGTTGGTAGATACCGGCGGCATAAAGACGCGGTTCTTGACCTCGGTCGTACCAACCTTGATCGGACTAAAGAGCATCGGGTAGGCGGAGGACTCCATACAGGGTTCCTTTCGTTTGAGCCGCTTGGCGGCAGTTGCTAACGTACCTATCGTATCAGCAACCGCGTAGCAACCGACCGCACGCGCTCCCCCAGCTTTTGCTCGACCCACAAAAAAGTTGCGGTGGAATACGGAGTTGATAAGGCCTTTGACAGCCAAAACAGTCCGTATTTCACCGCAACTGATGGGCGGGGTGGAATTGAGGGCTCAGATAGTCAGCCATGCCCTCATCCGCCACTCCCTCACCTACAGCGCGCCGTCCAGCATAAGGTTCACCTTGAGCACGTTGACCGTGGGCTCGCCGAACACGCCGAGGAAACGGCCCTTGGTGCACGCGGCGATGATGTCGCGCACCTCATCCTCACTTTTGCCCGTGGCCTTGGCAAGGCGCGGGACCTGGTACTCGGCGGCATCCGGAGAGATTTCCGGGTCGAGGCCGGACCCCGAACACGTCACCAGGTCGACGGGCACAGTGTCCATATCGGCATCGGGGTTGGCGGCGCGGATCTTCTTCACGCGCGCATCCACAAGCTGCCGGTACTCCTCACTCGCCGGGGACAAATTGGACGGGGCACCGTAGGCCATGAGCTCGCCGTCTTCGCCTTCGACAATTGACACGTTCTGGATACGACCCCACATGTGGGCTTCGTCATCGAAGTTCTGGCCGATGAGCTCGGAACCCACAACCTTGCCGTCGACCGTAATGAGCGAACCGTTCGCCTGATACGGGAACGCAACCTGGGCGATGCCGGTCACCACGAGCGTGTATCCCAGGCCGCAGACAACGGTAAACAGCGCGAACACGCCCAGTGCGCGCGATGCAACACCTTTGAACATACAAACCTCCACTTACATAATGCCGCAGAACGCGAGCAGCATGTCGATGAGCTTGATGAATACGAACGGGGCAACGATGCCGCCCAGACCCCACACGAGCAGGTTGTGGGTCAGCAGCTGTCCGGACGGGACCTCGCGGTACTTAACGCCCTTCAGCGCGGCCGGAATCAGCGCGACGATAACGAGCGCGTTATAGATGATGGCCGAAAGAACCGCGGACAGCGGGCTTGCCAGACCGAGGATGTTAAGCGCGCCAAGGCCCGGGTAGATCGGCGAGAACAGGGCCGGGATGATAGCGAAGTACTTCGCCACGTCGTTGGCCACCGAGAAGGTCGTGAGCGAACCGCGGGTCATGAGCAGCTGCTTGCCAATACGCACGACCTCGATGAGCTTGGTGGGGCTGGAGTCGAGGTCGACCATGTTGCCGGCCTCCTTGGCAGCCTGGGTGCCCGTGTTCATGGCCACGGCGACGTCCGCCTGGGCCAGAGCGGGCGCGTCGTTGGTGCCGTCGCCGGTCATGGCGACCAGGTGGCCCTCACGCTGGAACTCGCGGATCTTCTCGAGCTTGCCTTCAGGGGTGGCCTCGGCCAGAAAGTCGTCAACGCCGGCCTCGGCGGCGATTGCCGCGGCGGTGAGCGGGTTGTCGCCCGTCACCATGATGGTCTTGATGCCCATCTTGCGCAGGTCGGCGAACTTCTCCTTAACGCCGGACTTGATGATGTCCTTGAGGTACACAACGCCCAGCACGCGGCAGTTCTTAGTCACGACCAGCGGGGTGCCGCCGGCCTTGGCGATGCGTTCGACGGCCTCGTCGCACTCCTGGGAGAACACGCCGCCGGCTGCCTCCACATAGGTGCGCACGGAATCGGCAGCGCCCTTGCGAATCTCATTGCCCTCGTAGTTCACGCCGGACATACGCGTTGCCGCGGTGAACGGGATGAACTCCATGCCCTTATCCTCGAGTGTGCGGCCGCGCAGACCGAACTGCTCCTTGGCGAGCACGACGATGGAACGGCCCTCGGGGGTCTCGTCGGCCAGCGAGGAAAGCTGGGCGGCATCGGCCAGCTCCGCGGGATCGACGCCGTCGACCGGGATGAACTCGGCGGCTTGGCGGTTACCCAGGGTGATGGTGCCGGTCTTGTCGAGCATGAGGATGTCGACGTCGCCGGCGGCCTCGATGGCGCGGCCGGACATGGCCAACACGTTGGCCTCGTTCAGACGGCTCATGCCGGCGATGCCGATGGCGGACAGAAGGGCGCCGATGGTAGTGGGAGCCAGGCACACGAGCAGCGCCACGAGCGTGGTCACGGCCGTGGGGTTGACCATGTCGTTAAGACCGGACGAGAAGCAGGAGTAACAATACAGGGCCAACGTGACTAGGATAAAGACGATGGAGAGGGCCACCAGGAAGATCTCCAGAGCAATCTCGTTAGGGGTCTTCTTACGCGCGGCACCCTCGACCATCGCGATCATCTTGTCCAGGAAGCTCTGGCCGGGCTCGCTGGAGATCTTGACGATGATCCAGTCGGACAGCACCGTGGTACCGCCGGTAACGGCAGAGCGGTCGCCGCCGCTCTCGCGGACCACGGGGGCGGACTCGCCGGTGATGGCGGACTCGTCAACGGAGGCAGCGCCCTCGATGACGTCGCCGTCGCCGGGAATCTGCTCGCCGGCGCGTACGATCACCAGGTCGCCGCGCGTGAGCTCGGTGCCGGGAACGACGGTGAAGTGCTCCTTGTCCTCAACGGACTCGATGCGATGGGCCTCGACATCCTTCTTGGCCGCACGCAGGGAATCGGCCTGGGCCTTACCGCGGCCCTCGGCAAGCGCCTCGGCGAAGTTCGAGAACAGGTCGGTGAGCCACAGGATGACCGCGATGGCGACCACATAGTAAGTGGGCACACCCGCGTCCTGCACACCGAAGATGGAAGCGACGGCCAGGACGGAGGTCATGACGGCGGAAAGCCACACCAGGAACATGACCGGGTTTTGAATCTGGACGCGAGGATCCAGCTTGGCAAACGAGTCGCGGACCGCGCGGCCCATCATGTCTTTTTGCATAGTCATAAATCTGCGCCCTCCTTTACGCAATCATCTGGAAGAACTCGGCAACGGGGCCAAGCGCCAGGGCCGGGAAGAAGCTCAGGGCACCGATCAGTAGAACGATGAACACGAGCAGGAATACGAACATGCCGTTGGTGGTGGACAGGGTACCGGCGCTCTCGGCGACCTTACCCTTCTTGGCCAGCGAGCCGGCGATAGCCAGCGTACCGATGATGGGCATGAAGCGGGCGAACAGCATCTCGAGGCCGAGCATGACGTTGATCCAGGGAATGTTGCAGTTCATACCTGCAAACGCCGAGCCGTTGTTGCCGCCGCATGAGGTGAAGGCATACAGCACCTCGGAGAAGCCGTGCGCGCCACCATTGTTGAGCTGGTCGGCAAGACCGGGCACCATGCAGGCGATGGCCGAGCACACCAGAATGGCAAACGGAGTTGCCAGGCACAGGACAACTGCCCAGCGCATCTCGCCCGGCTCGATCTTCTTGCCCAGGAACTCAGGCGTGCGTCCGACCATGAGGCCGGCGATGAACACTGTGAGGATGGCGAAGCCGATCATGCCGTACAGGCCGCAGCCCACGCCGCCGAACACCACCTCGCCCAGCGCTATCTGGAGCATCTGGACAAACCCGCCGAGCGGGGTGTAGGAGTCGTGCATGGAGTTGACCGAGCCGTTGGAAGCAGCCGTCGTGAAAACGGACCAGGTGGAAGAGGAGGCGATGCCAAAGCGGCTCTCCTTGCCCTCCATGTTGCCGCCCGCCTGGCCATCGGTCATCTCGATATTGACCGCGCCGCCATCTGCCAGCTGCGGCGTACCCATATGCTCGTTAACGGCGATGATGCCGGTAAAGACCACGAGCAGGATAAGCATCGCCGCGAAGATGGCCTTGCCCTGCCTGGCATTCTTGACACCGATGCCGAAGGTGAAGCAGCAGGCGACCGGAATCAGCAGCAAGCTGGTCATCTCGATGATGTTGGTGAAGGCATTGGGGTTCTCATACGGATGCGCAGAGTTCGCGCCGAAGAAGCCGCCGCCGTTGGTGCCGGACTGCTTGATGGCGACCTGAGGAGCCGCAGGACCCTGGGGCAGGAACTGCTCGGTGACCACGCGCGCGCCCTCGACAACCTTGCCGTCGACCTTGACCGTATCGCCCTCGATCTGGGCGCCGTCGATGACGCTCCAGCCGCCGCCTGCATTAGGCTGGACAGCGACGGGCTCTACGAGCTCAGCCTTCTGAGCCGGCTGGAAGTTGGAGATGACGCCACCGGCAGCCAGGCAGATGCCGAACACGAGGTTCAGCGGGATGAGCACATACAGGACGGTGCGGGTGAGGTCGACCCAGAAGGAACCCAGACCCTGCTCCTTGACCTGACGGAAGCCGCGAATCAGCGCGAACATGACCGCGATACCGGTGCCAGCGGAAACGAAGTTCTGCACGGTGAGGCCCATGAACTGCACAAGGTAGGACAGGGTGGTCTCACCGGAATAGGATTGCCAATTGGTGTTGGTTATGAAGGAAGCGGCCGTATTGAACGACAGGTCCCATGACACACCCGGCAGGTGCTGGGGATTGCCCGGCAAGAAGGACTGAAGCGCCTGGAGTGCCACAAGGGCCACGAGGCCGATCCCCGAAAAGACCAGCACGCTCGCCAGATAGCGCCTACACCCCATCTGCTCTGCCGCGTCGATGCGAAGCAGACGATAGACGCCACGCTCCACAGGAGCAATCACAGGCGACAGGAACGTATGCTCGCCATCCATGATATGGGCCATGAACCGACCGAGCGGAACGGCCAGGACGACGAGCACGGCAAAGTACAAGATGTACTGAATCGCAGCGTCCATAGTTTACGAATCACTCCTCATCAGAATGTAGATGTAATAGATAAGGAGTCCAATGCAGACGACTCCGATAATGGGAATGAGGATGTCCATTACCGCCCCTTTCACGCGCGGTCCGATGTCTCGGACGCCTGCTCTCGCAAGCGCCTGGGGACAGTAAACGCTTCTAGAGATTAAAGAGGCGTGAGGGCCGGGGCTCACGACCTTAAGATGCCGTAAAGATGCAGGTAGAAAGCACTATTGCGGCTGCAGTGCGCCTATACTCGACCTCGCGAGCATACAGTGGCGTTCTCACCGCGTATGCACACATGGACAACGTTTCAGAAAGGCTACGCTATGCAGCGCGACGCATCGGACACTCGCGTCAATCCAGACCTCATCCTCAAGGCAATTGAGAAAGACGAGGTCGCCGATGACGCTCGAACCAGCCGGGGACACCTCAAGATTTTCTTTGGCTACGCTGCTGGTGCAGGCAAAACCTATGCGATGCTTCAAGCCGCCCACGCCGCCAAGCGGCGAGGTGTCGACGTCGTCGCGGGATACATCGAGCCGCACGAACGTCCGGCAACTGCCCATCTTGCACAAGGGCTTGAGAACGTGCCCTGTAAACTCATCAAGCACAACGGCATTACGCTCAGCGAGTTCGATCTAGATGCGGCTATCGAACGCGCCCCTCAGCTCATCCTTGTCGACGAGCTCGCCCATACGAATGCGCCGGGGTCTCGCCACGACAAACGCTATCAAGACGTCGAGGAACTTCTACATGCAGGCATCGACGTCTATACGACCGTGAACGTTCAGCATATCGAGAGCCTAAACGACATGGTTGCATCCATCACCGGCGTTGTCGTTAGCGAACGAATCCCCGACCGCATCTTCGATGATGCCGACCAGGTCGAGCTCGTTGACATAGAGCCCGAAGACCTACTTGAGCGCCTTCGCGCCGGCCTCGTCTACCGTCCCGCACAAGCCGAGCGAGCGCAACAGCATTTTTTTACCGTCGAGAACCTCACCGCACTCCGAGAAATCGCGCTGCGCCGCTGCGCCGATCGCACCGGCCACCTTACAGACGCCGCACGCGTGCTGGGAAACCGTGACTACTACACCAGGGAGCGTATCTTAGTCTGTGTCTCCCCGGCGCCGACCAATCCCCGCATCGTCCGTGCCGCCGCACGCATGGCGAAAGCGTTTCGCAGCGAGCTCGTCGCCCTGTTCGTAGAGAGCCCGCGCACGCAAGCCATGAGCGATGATGAGCGCGCCAAGCTTGCAGCCAATATCGCCCTAGCCGAGCAGCTCGGAGCACATATGGAAACCGTCTATGGCGACGACGTCGCGTTTCAGATCTCCGAGTTCGCGCGCCTGTCGGGTATTTCGAAGATCGTCATGGGGCGCACGGGCGAGCGCAGCAGCGTCCGTCAGGCCCTCTTCGGCCGCAAATCTCTCGTAGAGCAGCTCATAGCATTCGCCCCGAACCTCGACATTTACATCATTCCAGACCAGTCGACTCCGCCCTCCCGGCCCAAAGGACGCCGCCGTGCGCTCGCCCTGCAGCCGCCCAGCAGCCGAGACGTGCTTCGCACGCTGACCCTCTCTCTTGTCGCCACGGCGATCGGCACGGCTTTCCGCCATCTGGGATTTGCCGATTCCAGCATCATATCCCTCTATATCCTCACGGCCCTGCTGACCGCCGTCACCACGACGGGGCGTATCTGCACGATCGTATCGAGCGTGCTCTCTGTAGTGCTTTACAACTTCTGCTTCGTCACGCCTCTGTTTTCGCTCGCCAGCTACGACCGAAGCTATCTGGTCACGTTCGGCATCATGTTCGCTACCGCTATGGTCGCCGGCGAGTTAACTGCGCGCATCGCCGACAACGCCCGTACCTCCGCCGAGAACGCATTCAAAACGCGCGTACTCCTCGAAACGAACCAGCTCTTGCAGCAAGCCCATAGCGCGGAGGAGTGCGCCCGCGTCGCCATGAACCAACTCATCAAACTGCTAAAACTCGACGTGGTCTTCTACACCGCCGAACACGGCACGCTCGGCAAGACGCTCTATGAGTCCGCTGGCACCGAAAACCGATCCGTGTCGCTGTTCACCGACTACGAGCGCGCTGTTGCAACCTGGACCTACACCAACAACAAGCGCGCGGGCGCAAGCACGCGGACCCTGCCCGAGGCGCGCTGCCTCTACCTCGCGGTTCGCACCGGCGACAAGGTATTCGGTGTCATCGGCATCGACCTGGAGGGGCGCGAGATCGAAGCCTTCGAGCATTCGATCGTCCTATCTATCGTAGGCGAATGCGCCTTGGCGCTCGAAAGCGACCGGGCGGCGCAAGAGCGCGAAGAGGCTGCGGTCTTGGCGAAAAACGAGCAGCTGCGCGCCAACCTTTTGCGCTCCATCGGCCACGATTTGAGGACACCCCTCACGGCTATATCCGGATCTGCGGCAATCCTTCGGAAGAGCGACGAGAAGCTCAGCCTCGAACAACGCTGCGATCTTGCCGATGCCATCTACGACGACTCCCTCTGGCTTATCGATACCGTGGAGAACCTCCTCGCCATCACACGCGTCGAGGACGGCACCATTCACCTCAACTTCACATCCGAGCTCATCGACGAAGTCATCGAGGCCGCCCTCAGCCATGTCGCCCAAGCATCGCATGGACGTACCGTCACCATCGAGCACACTGACGACATCCTGCTGGTACGCATCGACGTCCATCTCATCATGCAGGTGCTTACGAATCTCATCATGAACGCCTTCAAATACACGCCCGAGGACTCGACTGTCACCATCAGTGCACGTCGCGAGGGTGCGTTCGTCGTGGTGGACGTCGCAGACGATGGGCCGGGTGTGGCAGACTGCGACAAGCCTCATATCTTTGAGCGCTTCTTCACCTCAAGCAATACGCGGCCCGTGGATTCGCGTCGAAGCATCGGCCTTGGGCTGTCGCTCTGCCGCTCCATCGTGGAGGCGCATGGCGGCGTCATCGAAGCTCGCGACAAGCACCCCCATGGGGCCGTCTTCCGTTTTACCCTGCCCGCCGAGGAGATCGAGATTCATGAATAATGCCGCTAAGCCACGCATCCTCCTGGTCGAAGATGACCTGACCGTTCAAAACCTCGTTTCGACTGCGCTTGACCTCCACGGCTACGTCGTGAGCAAGGTTTGCAACGGCCAGGCCGCCATCATGGATGCGGTGTCGCACGGCCCCAGCCTCATCATGCTCGACCTCGGCCTTCCCGACATTGACGGTATCGAGGTCATCACGAAGATCCGAAGCTGGTCGGCAGTCCCCATTATCGTCATTTCGGCGCGCTCCGAAGATTCCGACAAGATTGCAGCACTTGACGCAGGGGCAGACGACTACCTCACCAAGCCCTTTTCTGTGGATGAGTTGCTCGCGCGCGTCCGTGCGAATTTGAGGCGCTCCTCGATGGCGTCGAGCGAGTCGACAGAAGCGAGCACGTTCGACAACGGTCCGCTGCATATCGACTACGCCGCGGGATACGCGACGAAAGACGGGCGCGAGCTCTCGCTCACCCCAACCGAGTACAAATTGCTCGTCCTTCTGGCGAAAAACATCGACAAGGTGCTCACCCACACCTTCATCACCCGCGAGATATGGGGCACGAGCTGGGACAGCGATCTGGCGAGCCTGCGCGTGTTCATGCGCACCCTGCGCAAGAAGATCGAGGCAGACCCCTCTCACCCCAAGATGATTCAGACGCACATGGGTGTCGGGTACCGCATGCAGCGCCTCTAACTCCACCCCACAAAAAAGTTGCGGTGGAATACGGAGTAGATGAGGCCTTTGACAGCCAAAACAGTCCGTATTTCACCGCAACTGATGGGTGGGATGGAGTTAGAGGCCCAGGTAGCTAGTCATGCCTTCGACGGCGAGCTTGGCGCCGGCTACGGCATGGACCACGGTGAGCGGGCCGTTGACCACGTCGCCGGCGGCAAAGACGCCCGGCACGGTGGTCATGCCGCACTCATCGACCGAAAGAAGACCGCGATGGTCGGTCTCCAGACCGCCCGTCGTAAGCACCAGCTTGTCCTTAGGCACTTGCGAGGCCGCAATCACAACCGTGTCGGCGGGCACATGGTCAAGTTCTTCCTCGTAGCCCACCACGTTGTCGTCCTCGTCAAAGATAGCCGTCTCGAACACCGGACCGTTATCGTCGATGGCGCAGATCGCCTTGCCGCGCACGATCTCGGCACCGTCAAGCTCGGTCAGCTCCACCTCGTCATCGATGGCCGAGATATGGCGCGATCGGGCATACACGGTAACCTTGCGAGCGCCCGAGCGCAGAGCCGTGCGGGCAACATCCATGGCCACGTTGCCGGCGCCGATAACCGCCACGTTCTGACCGATCGCCACGCTCGTGGGATCGACCAGGTAATCGATACCAAACAGTACGTTACCACGCGACTCGCCGGGAATACCCAGCTTGCGGGCGCGCCAGGTACCGGTGCCGACAAAGACCGCATCGTAGCCGTCGCGCAACAGGTCGTCGATATGCAGCGCGCCGCCAATGGTGGTCGAGGGACGGACGCGTACGCCAAGCGAGCACATCACGTAACGGTACTTTTGCACGAGAGCACGGGGCAGGCGAAACTCGGGGATGCCGTACTCCAGCACGCCGCCGATCTCGGGGCGTTGCTCAAACACCGTGACGGCACAGCCCAGCTGGGCCATCTTAATGGCCACGGTAATGCCGGCAGGACCGGAACCGACCACGGCAACCTGCTTGCCGCACGACGGCGCAGGCTTCCACTCCTTACGATCCAAATATGCCGTTGAGATATAGTTCTCGATGCTCGAGAAGTGCACCGGCGCACCCTTGCGGCCCTGGATGCACGCGCCCTCGCACTGACCCGAATGGTTGCAGATCATGGAGCAGACCGCGCTCATGGGGTTGTTCTGGAACAGCAGCTCACCTGCCTCTTCCAGACGGCGCTGCTTAAACAGGTCGATGACCTGCGGAATAGGCGTCTGCACCGGGCGGCCCTTAAGCTGGCAGAACGCCTTCTTGCACCCAAGGCAACGGTTCGCTTCCTCAACAATATGAATAGCCATCGGTACCCCTCTTGAACCTCTACGGCAATCTCTTTCGCCCAGCCTGTTTCGTTACAGAATCACGTGCTCGCACATCACGCTGCGCCCCATGCGCAGCAGCTCGTCGCGCGAGCGCTCGACCGTGGACGGTGTGCTGTTCTCGATAACGGTCATAATGCCCGGTCGCGCGGCCGCGGCCCAAGCGGCAATAGCCTCAAAATCAAAGTTTCCGCACGTGCAGGCGCCGTGGCATACCAAACGAGAGCCCGAGCCATCGCACCAGCCATCCTGGTCCTCGTTGTCTACAATCTCGTAGTCCTTGGCATGCAGCACGCGAATCTTGCTGCCGCACAAATGCAGCATGCGCGACACCTGCTCGGAAGCCTCACCGACGATCGCGGGGTGCAGCAGCGACACCGGATCGTAGATCACGCCGAGTGCGGTGCTCGAAACGCGTTCCAGAACCTCGCGGCAACGCTCGGGCGTGTTGACGATCTCGTTCCAGCCGGGCTCAATCAGAAGCTCGCCGCCCTCCTTTTCGGCCATCGAGCACACGCGTGCGAGTCCTTTGCAAAACGCATCGAGCGCAGCGGCCGAAAAACGGTCATCGGCCATCTTGTTCTGCGCGTTGGGACGCCCCGTCTCGGTTCCCACCGGACAGCCCCCAAGCCAGCGCGCGAACCTCAGGCACGCCTCGTACTCGGCATAGGTATCCACCAGCTGATTCTGATCGGGCGTTGCCAGGTTTTTATAGCAGCCGAGCACCGCCACCTGCACGCCGTTGGTGTCGAGCACCTCGCGCAGATGGTCGGCGAGTTCGTGCGTAAGGCCGGAACGGTTAATGCCAAAGGACTTGTAGAGTACTTTGCTCGGCAGTTGGATGCACGAGAAACCCAGTTTGCCTGCCATGCGAATGCGCTCCTCCACCGTGCCCTCGGGCAGGTCGTGCAGGCGCACACCGACGCTCAGCGCGCCTTTCGACTGCGCCATGCCTAGGCCTCCTTGCACGCATTGATGCCCGGCGTGTAGCCGCCAAACGGGTCGTCGATGGAGCACACGCCCGAAGGGGCAAGCGGATCGCGCTTACCGGCAAGCTTGTCATGATGCATGGTCTCGATATAGGCGAGCACCAGCGGCGCCACGCCCTTCGCGTCGTTTTTGACGACGGGCTCACTCATGTAGTAGCCAAACGTGCCCTCGCGGTGCGCGGTGTTGCCAAGGCCCGCCACCAGACAGATATTGTCAAGCGCCAACTGCCCGTCGCGCTCGGACAGGCACGTATCGCAGATGCCATCAAACGCACGGCGACCGTACTGGTAGTAGCGCTCGCCCAGCACGCCCAGGCGCACGCCCTTCATGATGGCGTTGGCAAAGATGGCGCTGCCCGACTCCTCCAGATAGTTGGGGGCGATATTGGGCAGGTTGATGACCTGGTGCCACATGCCGGTCTTCTCGTCCTGATACGGCAGCATGGCGTCGATCAGGTCGTGGAACATCTTACGGATCTCGTCCTTCTCGGCCGACATCGAAGGCGGCATGAGCTCCCAGGTATCGATGAGCGCCATGGCAAACCAGCCCTCGGCGCGCAACCAGAAGTTGGCCGAAAGGCCGGTGACGGGATCGCACCAGAACTGCTTGCGGCTCGCGTCGTAGGCGTGATAGTACAGGCCGTTGAGGGGGTTGCGCATCAAATCGTGCACCACTTGGAACATATGGAAGCTATCCGAGCAGGCACGGCGGTTGTGGAAGCTCAGCTCGTACTGCATGTAGAACGGCTGCGCCATGTACATGCCGTCGAGCCAGATCTGGTTGGGGTAGACGGCCTTGTGCCAAAACACACCCTCTTTGGTACGCGGCTGGGTTTCGAGCTGACGATAGATGGTATCCATGGCGGCACGGTACTTGGGCTTGCCCACCAGGTCATAGAGTTTGTAGAGGGTTTTGCCCGCGTTGACGTTATCGAGGTTGTACTCCTGGGGATCGTAATGCTTGATGGTGCCGTCGTCCTGGACAAAGAAGTCGATGTAGTCGTCGGCGAAGGTCAGGTAGCGCTGCTCGCCGGTGATCTCGTACAGCTCGATGAGTGCCTTGATCATGCAGCCGTCAATGTAATTCCAGGTGTTCTCCTTGCCGGCGCGAAGCTTTTCGATGTTCCAGGCCGGCGCCTGAGGCGTAGAGGTCTCGATCAACTGCTCGATATAACGGTCCAGAATCTGATTGCAACCCATTGCTGTCCCCTCTGACGTTTTTGATGGGTGAACGTTTCCCCTAGTGTAACGCGAACGGGGATTATAGGGTGAACGTTAACCCTATAATCCCCGTGAACGGCAAACTTTTAACGGCAAACGGCGGTGAGGCCCGCAGCGATGCGATGCGCCAGGCGCTCATAGCCGGCAGGGCTGTAATGCAGACCGTCCGGCATGTAGAGCTCGCGGTGCTCCGGCAAAAACGGGCTGATGCCGCTTTGCGCATACAGGTCGATCACCGGCACCGAGTAGCGATCGCAGACCTCCATCATCGCGCGCACATAGGCGTCTTGCGTCAGGCCCAGATGGTTGGCCTCGTTGCTTGCCGGAATATCTTTCTCGTGCTTGCCGCTCGTCTTGCACGGTGTCATAAACACGAGCCTCGAGCGGGGCGAACGCGCCGTGATGGTGCGGATCAGGTAGTCGAGCGCACCGTAGAACTCGTGCACGTCCGTGCTGCCCAGCTCTCCCAGCGGTACGTTACGGCTAAAGTCGTTGACGCCGCCAAAGACGACGTAGATATCGGCCGCATCGTCGATGCCGTCTAGGCGCTCGACAAACGAATCGCTACGGTCGGCCTTGACGGCAATACGCGAACCCTTAATACCAAAGTTCTCGATCGTAGCGCCGCCCAGCAGCGCACCCAGGTGCGAAGTCCAGGAGATATCGTTGCCTCCCCCGCCGCATCCGTTATCGCCCCAGGTGGTCGAATCGCCAAAGCAGCAGATGGTCGATTCGCTCAAGTTTTTCGTTTCCATATTCTTCTCCTCACCCGCACACCGGCGGTCATACAGGTACATACCGTTCATTCACAACATCCGAGGGGCTATGCGTGGGCGCATTCCGCAACTTGCGAATCGAGCCATTCGATATCCTCGGCAAGATGCGCCACGCCCAGGTGGTGTCCACCCGGGCAGACCTCGTGCAGAAGGTTTTCGTCCTTGCCCAGCAGCGCGTAGGCGTCGCGAACGATATCGAGCTGCTCGTCTACGTTCGCAAGCCCGCGGGCGCCGTTGAGATGGTCCTTCTCACAGCTTTGAACCAAGAGCGGGCGCGGTGCGATAAGCGAGGCGATGTCCCCCATGTCGAGCAGACGCCAGAGTCCAGGGGTGTAATTGCAGCTGCAGTTTCCATTGAGATGCAGCAGCGAGTCATCGACACCGTACAGATAGCCCGAGACAAACGCCTTGCGCACGCGCGGGTCGAGCGCGGCCAGATACAGCGTCATGTAGCCGCCGCCCGAAAAACCAAAGCAGCCCAGGTCGTCCATGGCAATGTCACCGCGTGTCTCCAAGTAATCAATCAAGCACATGTTGTCCCAGGCGTTGAGGCCCGCGACCGTAAGACCCAACGGCTCGGCCATACGCGCTTGATTCAGACACGTACCGCGCAGGTAGCTGTTCTCGTCGTCGCCCTGACCCTTCCAGTCACGACGGTATCCCCAACCACGCGCATCGGGGCAAACGGTCACGTAACCCATGCGCGCCAAACGCAGACCGTAGTCGTAATTGAACTTACGCACGGCATCGTCGACCGCCGGCACGCCCACAACGCCGGCTATGCTTGCAGCACCCGCCCCCTGGTGACCATGCGGGCAGATATAACAGCGCTTGAGTCCCCGCTCGTCAAGCTTGGGGCGGGACGGCTCCAACAGGTAAAACGGCATCCACACATCGTGCTCAACCTGCAACACCGCATGAGTACGCACGATGCTGCCGGCAACCCGCACGCGATTGAGCTCACGAATCTCAATCGGGGCGCGGTCCATAAGCGAAAGACCCAAAATATCGTACAGACGAGTCCTGGTCGCAGCCTTCCATGCCTCAAAGTCTGTGGGAGTCTTGCCCGTAAATGCGGCCGAGCGCCCCTCGCGCTTCAGTCGGGCGCGCAGCGCAGGTTCGTCCTCGTAGTACGTCTCGATGTGCACGGTGCGGCCATTGGCAGATAGCCCGGCCGTCTCTACCGCATCACCGTCGCCGCCCTCGGGATCCCAACCATCCGTGCCGGCAAGCACTCGGTCACGCGCATAGCGTTCGGAATCCTGACCGGTCAGGCAATGCGCCCACGGCACCCAAGCGGCAGTATCACCCGCCGGGCCAAACAGGGCACCGCCGGCATACAGGGTGCCGTCATGTGCCGCTGGCTTATTCCAATCCCACCAGCCCTCGAGTGAAATATGGAGGCCCAGCCAGCATTCGAGCAAAACGGTCTGGGCCCACTCGCGCCATGGACGACCCAGATAGACCGATCCGGGGGCAATGCCCTCATCGGCTGTAAACGAACAGCCATGAAACACAAATCCGTACGGCTCGCCCTGAGGCGTGGAGGCTGCCGTTACATACCCGTTGACATCCATATCGCGGTTGAGCGAGCGAATCTCACACCCCTCAAAGTAGGCCCGCGCACCGCCAAAGATAAAGTCGACATCGCCCTCGATCCGGCAACGTCGAAAATACTGCCGCCCCACGCGGCGCGGGGCGAACTGCTTGGGGCCTATAAAGCCGCCCGGCTTGGCCTCGCGCGGCGGCAGCGGCCCCAAAAAGAGCGTGTCCTGGTGTCCCTTAATGCAGCAGGCATCGACAACCAGGCGGTCACCATCGGCATACAGGGCAATCGCCTGACCGACCTCGCGCCCATCACCGGCGTCGTTTTCGATCGTTAGGCCCGCAAGCGTCACGTCGTCGGCATCGACCAGCACCGTGTACGTACGGAAGGTGCCGAGTCTTCCATCCTGGCCGCTACCATCTTCCGAAGGCATCTTGGCACCCAGGCCTCCCACGATACGCACGCTGTCGGCGGTCTCGCCCTCAAGCGTCACATGCGGACGACGAATTTCGACCTGCTCGCGATACTCGCCCGGCGCCACCAGCACGCGCACCGGCACGGTCGCATCGGGCACACACCGCTCCGCCGCCTCGAGCGCCGCCGAAATGCTGCGATACGCGCCTTCGCGTTCGAGCGATACCTCAAAGAGCTGTTCTTTACCACTCATCTGTCATTACGCTTTCTGTCACAGAACACCCACCGTGCAATACCGGCACCTATAGATTGCGTGCGACAGTCGGGCAGACCCGACCGTCGCACGCCTCAACATGCCGTATTCACTTGTGCAGGAGCACTACCCTACGCGCGGATAACCTTGTCGACGTTTTGCAGCTGCAGCTCGTCGCCATCCTGACCCTCGATGCGCACGTTCTGCAGGTCGAGGACTTTCACGTTCTGCGCGATGATGCCCTGGCGTACCATGGGCTCCACGCCGCAGGCCATGGCCGGCACAAAGGGCTCGGCATCGGCGGCAAAGGTCACATGGACATCCTGGAACGTCAGGTGCGTCACCTTGCTCTCGGGAAGGCCCGTGATATAGGCCGCGGCCGCATGGCAGTTGGTGGCCTCGATATCGCAAAACGTCGTGGCGCCAAAGCCGGGCGTACGGTCGTCGACGGGCAGCGCCTCGCGAGACTGCACGTAGTCGGTCTTGCCGTCCTTGTCGCAGAAGTAGAACGAGTTGACCACGAAGGGCGTGAGCACCTTATCCATGCGAATGTGCTCGAAGGTGATGCCCTCGTTGACTGCGTCCTTGCCGCGCCCACGGCGGGTCTTGACGCGCAGGCCGCGGTCGGTGCGCTCAAAGAGGCACTTGCTCACGGTGAGGTCCTTGATGCCGCCGGCGGCCTCGGATCCCAGCACCACGGCGCCGTGGCCGTCGTGCATGTAGCAGTGCGAGATCAGCACGTCGTGCGTGGCGGGACGGAGCTCGGGTTCAATGCCCAGTTTGCCGCTCTTGATGGCGATGCAGTCGTCTCCCACCGAGAACTGACAGCCAAGGATGCGGACAAAACCGCAGCTCTCGGGATCGAAACCGTCGGTGTTGTGGGAGTTCTTGGGACCCTCGATGGACAGGCACAGGGCATCGACGTGCTCGCACAGAATGGGATGGATATTCCACGCCGGGCTGTTGCGCACGGTAAAGCCGGCAAGGCTCACGTTTTCGCACTCGGACAGGAAAATCATGCGCGGGCGGGCGACCTCGCGGCCCTCCTCGGGACGGAAGATGTTCTTAAAGTCCTTGTTCCACCAGTTGTCCTCGGCAAAATCGGTCTGGCCGTCGATGGCGCCGCGGCCATAGATGCACACGTCGTGCACGCTCAGGCCCGTAAAGGTCGAACAGTAGGTCGAAAAGCTCTCGCCTTCCCAGCGGCCCAGGGGCAGCATGTCGGTGCCGGCATACCCGGCGCCCTCGTCGCCCGTGACCGTGCCCGGAATGTAGGCAAGCGCCGCACGGTCGTGACGGGCCAGCAGCACCGCGCCCTCGGCAAGCTCGATGTTGATATTGCTCTTAAGGAAGAGGGACTTGATGCGGTAGTTGCCGGCGGGGATCAGCACGCGCCCGCCCTTGGGGCAGGCCATGATGGCAGCCTGAATGTTGGTGGTGTCATCGTGCTCGGCATCGCCCTTGGCTCCGCAGTCGCGAACGTTGATGGTAAAGGGCTCCGCCGGCGTGGTGACGCCTACGCTCAACTCGCGCTCGCCGCAGACAAAGCGGATCAGGTTGCGCTTGCCGGGGGTCAGGCCATCGACATAGGTCTCGACCGTATTCGTGGTTCCGGCGGGCTCATCGTTGACAAAGATCTCCCACGTATCGGCACAGGTAAAGTAGCCGCCATCGTCGAGCTCGATAACGGCCGCGCGGGCATTGCGCCAGATAACGTTCGTCTCCATGGGTCTCTCCCTCAAATGTAATCAGAAGTTCATACTACTCGTTTTTAAAAAAGGGCCGTACCCGCCGGTGGATCTCCGGTGGCACGGCCCTGTGGTTTGGACGATGCGCCTGCCCTACTCGGCGGGAATTACGCTGCCGTCCTGGAAGCCAACATTGTTGTGGGCGAAGCAGTCCTCGTACTTAAAGCCGGAGAGCTCCTCGCAAAGCGCCTTGACCTCGGGCTTGACGTCGGCCATCTTGCCACCCTCCTTGACACGGTGGATCTCGTCGCAAAGGATGTCGCACTGCTCCTTGTCAATCTTGATGCCGCGGGCAAGGACGGCCGCGAGCAGGAAGAAGCCGGCGCAGCCGATGAGCATGTAGCCGCAGATGTACAGAGGCACGGTGGCGGGCTGGGTCACGGCGTCGCTGTTGCCGGCGGTCTGAATGAAGCCGGAGGCAGCAAGGACGATAGCCCATACGTTGACGGCAACAGCCTGGGCGATCTGCTGGCAGAGCTGCTGTGCGGAGCTGTAGATGCCCTCGCGACGACGCAGGGTGATGAGCTCATCGACATCGGGGATGTAGTTGAGCAGAACATCGGGCAGATACTGGAAGCCAACGTAGAAGAACTTCCAGATGGCGAAGATGATGGGGTAGGCGATCATGGCGATGGCGACCGTGGAGGTGCCGTTGATCTGACCAAAGGCGAAGTAGTTGTAGGCGATGATGCACGCGGCGCAACCGACGTTTGCCAGGTACCAAGACTTGTGGAAGCCCTTCTTGGCCATGAGGGCGACCCAGATGGCGGTGCAGACGATAGCGACGACCTTGCCGGGCATCTCCATCACGGACTCGTAGGACTTAGGAATCTGCAGACAGTAGACGATGAAGAAGGACAGGCACGCAGACCAGCAGGCAGCGGCGAGCTTCGTGGAGACCTGCGCATACAGGACCTTGCGGAAGGACTTGTTGCGGAAGGTAGAGATAACGTCGATGAAAAACTTCTTGATACCCTCGCCGACGCTCTCGATCTTCTCCTGAGCGACCTCCTCGGGGGTGTGCTCCCACGTGGACAGGTACACGCACAGCAGCGAGATTGCCATGACCGAAGCGTTAATCGTAGCAATAATGAAGTAGCTGAACGGGTTGGTCTCGCCGAAGGTGCCAAAGCCAAAGCCGACGAGTGCTGCCATCAGGAAGCCGGCGGCGTTACCAAAGAGGTGCTTGTAGCCGGTGAGGTACGTACGCTCCTTGAAGTCATCGGTCATCTCGATGGTAAGCGGCGACAGGTTGGCGGTGCAGAACGTGTACGCGACGTTGTAGATCAGGTACAACACAAAGTAGTACGGGAAACCAAACGGCGTAGCCACAAAGATGAGCGGCTCGGCGACCATCATCGGGATAGCCAGCAAGATCCAGAAACGGCGGCGGCCAAAGATGCGGCCGATCTTGGTAGCGTAGAAGTTATCGGCCACAAAGCCCATGAGCGGGCACAGAATGGCGTTGAGATAGATGGCGAACGAGCTGATCAGCGCAGCCTCGCCTGCGGACAGACCGCACTCCGTGGACAGGAACAGCACCATGTAGCTGTGCGTAAAGCTCAGGGCACCGGAGTTGAGCATGCCGCCCATACCAAAGCCCAAGCGCGTCCAGAATGTGATCTTGCGCTTTTTACCGATCTTGTTAGTCATCGAGCTCCCTCTCTTTTCTCGATTGTCTTGTAACAAGACATTGGAGTCCATACCGATGTCTGTCTGCATATCGCCCACTCGTAGGGTGAACGTTTAGCTAGATTATGCGCGATTGCATATGATAGGTGAACGTTCACTTGTATATTATCCTTGAACGGTCGTTTTTTGCCGTTAAACGGACATCTGACTTGAAAAAAATCACGATTACATGGGTATTGAGTGGGTTTAAATTTGAGGTCGATTAGGTGAACGTTTATTGTTTTCGCTGCTCCCGTACCCTCAGGAAGACACGCCCGAACAGACAGAACAAACATGGCCCCGCCGGGAACACTCCCGACGGGGCCATGGTCAATAGCGCCCTATGCGAACCCATTTACCGCTACAGGCAGACGCCATCCTTCCAAATGCTGATCTCGTGGCAGCCGCGACGCTCGGCACTCGTAAGCTTGCCGCTCGCCGTTTCTAGCACCAGCTGGTACAGGTCGTGGGCAGCCTCGTCGAGCGTACGCTCGCCCGTGGCGATCACGCCGGCGTTAAAGTCCATCCAGTTGGCCTTGTGGTCGCACAGACGCTGGTTGGTGAACACCTTGAGCGTGGGCGCCGGCGCGCCAAACGGCGTGCCGCGGCCGGTCGAGAACAGGATCACGTGGCAGCCGGCAGCCGTCAGGGCCGTGGTGGATACCATGTCGTTACCCGGGCCACACAGCATGTTCAGGCCATGCTTGGTAGCCTGGCCGGCATACGGCAGCACGTCGACGATGGGGGCAGATCCGCCCTTTTGCACGCAGCCGCAGCTCTTGTCCTCGAGCGTGGTAATACCGCCGTCCTTGTTGCCGGGACTCGGGTTCTCATAGACGACCTCGCCGTGGCTGATAAAGTAGTCCTTAAAGCCGTTGAGCATGTCAGCAGCTGCGTTAAAGACGTCCTGGCTCTCGCAGCGATCGAGCAGAATGCTCTCCGCGCCAAACATCTCGGGAACCTCGGTGAGCACCGACGTGCCGCCGCGGGCGACGACCATATCGCTCACGCGACCGATCGTGGGGTTGGCGGTAATGCCCGAAAGACCGTCAGAGCCACCGCACTTAAGGCCAATGACCAGCTCGGAGGCAGGAATGGGCTCACGCTTGGCCTGCTTGGCCAGGTCGGCAAGCTCGGACAGGATCTTGTGACCCTCGACCTGCTCGTCGGCTACATCCTGGCAGGCGAGGAATCGAACGCGCTCGCGATCGAAGTCACCGAGCTCGTCGAGTACCTGCTGGTGCGTGCAGTTTTCGCAACCGAGGGACAGGAACAGCACACCCGCAGCGTTTGCGTGACGCGAGAGCGCCACCAGCAGACGGCGCGTCTGGGCATGGTCGGCACCGGTCTGCGAGCAGCCAAAGGGATGCGGGAAGTAGTAAACGCCCTCCAGCGAGCCCTCGACCAGATCCTGAGCCTGCTCGCACATGGCACGTGCGACCTCGTTGACGCAGCCGACCGTGGGGATGATCCACAGCTCGTTGCGCGTGGCGGCGCGGCCATCGGCGCGGCGGAAACCCATAAAGGTCTCGGGCTCAACCGGTTCAACGACCGGATGCGTCGGGTTGTAAGCGTACTCGACCTCGCCCGAAAGGTTGGTCTTGACGTTATGCGTATGAAGCCACTGACCGGGCTGGATGTCGCCCGTCACGTGACCGATAGGAAGACCGTACTTGACGACGTCCTCCCCCGCCGCAATGGCACGCACGGCCATCTTGTGGCCCTGCGGAATATCCTCCGCGGCAACGACCTCGCCCACCCCGGGAACCGCGACGGCGGTGCCCTTGGCAAGCGGCGACAGCGCGACGATCACGTTGTCGGCCGGATTGATCTGGATAGTATTCATTACAAAGAGTCCTAACCCTACAGGTTGAGCAGAAGTCAGCGGACGCCCGCCAGTTGCCCGGCGGGCGCACAGAAGGATTTAGGCCTGGGCGTTGGCGAAGGCCTGCTTGGCGCCCTCGACGCGCACGACGGCAAGCGCGTTGACGACAAACTCCTCAAGGCCGGCAATCTGCGTAAGGTCCTCGCCCCACATCTGCTCGTTGCTGAGCACGTCGTGCACCAGCTCGGCATCGTCTGCACCGGCGTGGGCGGCGTAGAAATCGAGCACGAAGGCATCGTCCTGAGCGGTGTACTCGGTGCCGTCGGCGCGGCGCAGGTGCAGGCCATCGCCCTCGCGAGCAACGAGCTCCTGCGTATAGAAGGCAATGAGCGTAGCGAGGCTCGTCGCCAGGCACTTGGGCAGGTTGCCGGTCTCGGCAACATAGTCCTTGAGCGTGGGCAGGTCGCGAGCACGCCATTTGGCGGTTGAGTTGAGGCAAATGGAGAGCAGCGCGTGGTCGATAAACGGGTTGTCGAAGCGGTTCTCGACGGCGGCGGCAAAGGCCTTGCAGTCCTCGACATCCAGATCGGCGGCAAGCGTCGGGATGACCTCGTCGTAGAGCATGGTGTTCATGAAGCCACGGACGGTCTCGTCGTGCATGCAATCGCGCACGATGTCAAAGCCGGCAACCCAGGAGCCCGGAACAAAGGCAGTGTGGGCGCCGTTGAGGATGCGGACCTTGCGCTTCTTGTACGGGGTGACATCGGGGGTCACAAAGACGCCCGGCAGGCCGGCCTTCACGAAGGGCAGACGCTCCTTGAGCGACTCATCGCCCTGGATGCCCCACATCTGGAAGGGCTCGCGCACGGCCAGGAAAGGATCCTCGTAGCCCAGGCGCTCGGCCACGGCAGCGGCCTCCTTGGGGTCGCGGATGCGGCCGGGGACGATAGTGTCGACGAGCGTGGTGCAGACGGTGCAGTCGTTGGCCATCCACTGCGCAAACTCGTCCTCCCAGCCCCAGTCGCTCACGTACTGGTTCATGATGCGCAGCAGCTCCTCGCCATTATGGTCGATGAGCTCGCAGGCGAGCACGATGACGCCCGGCTTACCGGCAGCCCAGCGAGTGTGAAGGACCTGGACAAGCTTGGCGGGGAAGCTCGCGGGCGGCATGTCGCCGGCCTTGCAGGACGGATCGTAGGCGATACCGGCCTCGGTGGTGTTGGAGACGATAATCTCCAAATCGTCGGAGACGGCGACCTCCATCATGGCGTGGTAGTCGTCCTCGCGATACGGATTGAGACAGCGGCTGCAGGCGCTGATCACGCGGGACTCGTCGACCGTGTTGCCGTTCTCCTTGCCGCGCACCAGCACGGTGTACAGGTCGTCCTGGGCATTGATGCCGTCGGCAAAGCCAAAGGCGCCGCTGATGGGCTGCACCATGACAACCTTGCCGTTCCAGCCGGTTGCCTCGTTGCCCATGTCAAAGAAGCGGTCGACAAAGGCGCGCAGGAAATTGCCCTCGCCAAACTGCAGAACCTTCTCGGGCGCGTCCTTGGGCAGCAGGTAGCCCTTGTAGCCGATCTTCTCGAGCGTCTCGTAGCTGATGTTCTCCATCGATGTCTCTCCTTAGATTGCTGTTAGCGTGCAGGCAAAACGGGGGCGCCGCGTGTGGCAACGGCGCTCCCGAGTTCGGTGTGATTCGATGCGGGTTTAGGCCTCGACGGTATCCAGGTCAAAGCCAAAGTAGCGGACCGCGTTGTTGTAGCTAATGTCGCGCACGATGGCTCCCAGCAGCTCCATGTCGGCCGGATACTTGCCCTGCTCGACCCACTCGCCGATCACGCCGCACAGCACGCGACGGAAGTACTCGTGACGCGGGTAGGACAGGAAGGAGCGGGAATCGGTAAGCATGCCCACAAAGTTGCCCAACACGCCCTCGTTAGCCAGAGCCGTGAGCTGCTCGCGCATACCGATCTCGTTGTCGTTGAACCACCAGGCAGAGCCGTTCTGGATCTTGCCGGCGGTCGGAGCCTCCTGGAAGCAGCCCATCACGGTATCGATCATGGTGTTGTCGATGGGGTTCAGGCTGTACAGGATGGTCTTGGGCAGACCCGTGGACTCCTGGATGGAGTTGAGGAAATCGGCCAGCTGGTCGGACGGCGTGTAGTTGGAGATGCAGTCGTAGCCGGTGTCGGGACCGAGCTTGGCGAACATAGCGCGGTTGTTGTCACGCTTGCAGCCAAAGTGCAGCTGCATGGCCCAGCCAAGGCGGACATACTCGCCGGCGACGAACTGCATAAAGGCCGTCTTGTACTTGAGGACCTCGTCCTCGGTAAGCGGCTCGGCGGCAAGGCCCTTGGCAAAGATAGTCTCGATCTCGTCGGCGGTAGCCGGAACGTACATAACGTAGTCGAGCGCGTGGTCGGAAGCGCGGCAGCCCAGCTCGTGGGCGACCTCGTAGCGCTTGGAGATGGCGGCCTTCATGCCCTCGAAGTCGCTGATCTCAACGCCAGCAACCTCGGAGAGATGCTTGCAGTAGTCGGCGAACTCCTGGCCACGCTCGATGCGCAGGGCGGCATCGGGGCGCATGGCGGGAACGACCTGAACGTCAAAACTGTCGTCGGCGGCAATCTTCTTGTGCCACTCAAAACTGTCGGCGGGGTCGTCGGTAGTGCAGATCATGCGGACGTTGGACTGCTTGATCAGGTTGCGGCAGGTAAAGCTGGCCTCAGCGAGCTTGGCGTTGGCAAGGTCCCAGACCTCCTGAGCGGTTTTGCCGTTCAGGACGCCCTCGTAGCCAAAGTAACGCTTAAGCTCCAGGTGGCTCCACTCAAAGACGGGGTTGCCCACGCAACGGCCCAGGGTCTCGGCCCACTTCTGGAACTTCTCGCGAGCAGGGGCATCGCCGGTAATGAAGCGCTCGTCGACGCCGTTGGCACGCATCAGGCGCCACTTGTAGTGGTCACCGCCCAGCCAAACCTCGGTGATGTTCTCAAAACGCTTGTCGTCCCAGATCTCCTTGGGAGAAATGTGGCAGTGGTAGTCAACGATGGGCATGCCCTCGGCAAAGTTGTGGAACAGCTCCTCACCGGTTTTGGTGCTCAGCAGGAAATCCTGATCGTCCATGAAGTTTTTCATCAAACAACCCCTTTGTTGGCGGAGCGGGCGCACGATGCGCTCGTTATCCTCTAGGTGAACGTTCACTATACTAATTCATTGCGACTTAAAAGGTGAACGTTCACCTAACCACCATGGGGTGAACGGTCGATTTTGCCCGTTCAACGGTTACTGGAGCCGTGACTTGTATGTATTGCGAATTGGCAGGCGTCCCCGAATACCGAACTTGAGCGCTTTGGCCAGGTGGGTCATGTTCCGCCGTGCATTTTTGGGAGTATTCAGCATCGGAGCGCACCGCGCACCGTCTTCGAAGCCCTATCTGATGCTCATATTGCACCCAATCGGCATAAATAAATGCCCCCGATGGCGAATTACGCCATCGGGGGCACTTAAAACAGTCGTCCTAGCCTCTTTCGGGACACGCCATTGCTGAATACTCCAAAAAATGCACGTCGCAAGAGGGGGTACCTGACTAAACGGCTAAATTCCCGCAAGCTCGCAGTAGCGGTCGACGTTGCTGGCAAACACCATCTCCACAGCACCCTTCTGCACGGGCTCCGCCGGAGTTTTACCCCACAGCAGATACTCGCCCAAGGTCTTGGCGCCACGGTAGGCCAGGCTCACCGGGTCCTTATAGACAATATTGGTAAAGATGCCACGGCGCAAGGCCAAGGCGCTCTCGGGGAACAGGTCGTTTCCGATTACCATGACCTTGCCGGCCTTGCCGCTTGAAACAAGCGCGTCGGCGACTACCTCGGAACCAACGGCAAAAACGCTACAGATGAGCTCGGGAGCATCCGGCGCACTCAAGCGCTGCTCAAGCTCGCGCTCGAGCTGTTTGACT
>DXZO01000019.1:59529-76562 GCA_019419625.1 Collinsella sp.
TTTGACTTGCGCATGGGCGCCGGCAAGGTCC
This sequence comes from Collinsella sp., assembly GCA_019419625.1. GTDB lineage: Bacteria > Actinomycetota > Coriobacteriia > Coriobacteriales > Coriobacteriaceae > Collinsella. The sequence goes on from DXZO01000019.1 coordinate 59,561, forward strand.
TCAACCCGCCATGGAATATCGTGCTCGCGCAGGTAATTATGAAAGGCGCGGGCGGTCAGGTAGTGTGAGTCGGTATAGGGATCGCCCGCCAACAGAAGCACGCGGGCGTCAGCCCCAGAAGCGTGGACCAGGTTAGCCGCCTGCTCTGCCATAAGGCTGCCCGCCGCGGAATAGTCCGCCAGACTGGCACCCAGGCGATCGAGGTGCGGTCGGTCGCCGTCGACGAGCTCAATCGCCACGCCCGCCTCGGCAATCTGCCTCAAAAGCTCGGTCGCGCGGTCATCGCCCGGAACATAGGCAAGCAGGCCGTCAATCTTCTCGCCTACCTGCAGACGCTCATCAATCTGCTCGAGCGCATCGGCGTAGCCACCCACGCCAAATTCAACGCGCTCAACCGTAATGCCCTGATCGATGACCTCCTGCTCAAAGCGGTTGCAGCCTTCCCAAAGGTAACGGAAAAAGTACGCCCCCTCGAGCGATGCGCGGGGCAGGCAAAACACCAAGTTGATATCCTTGCGGCGCAGGCTCGAGGCACTTGTGTTGCGGTGGTAACCCATGGCCTCGGCCTTGGCATTCACCTTGGCACGCACGGATTCGCTCACGCCGGCCTTGCCCGTCAGGGCCTTATGCACGGTATTGATGGAAACGCCAAGCTCGGCGGCTATGTCCTTCATGGTTACGCGAGCGCTCATGGGGTTACTCCGTTATAGATAAGTTGCCAATTAACAGTACAGGTAACGATACCCCAAAATCACTCTTCAACTCGCCGCGCTCTCCCCCAAATGTGCAAAGCGCCCCGCGAACGGATGCTCGCAGGGCGCCTGGATGACGGACCTTACTTGATACCGCGGCCCAAGTCTTCGGCAATTTTGTCCACGCCCTTAAGTGCGGCGCAGGTTTTTTTGTTGGAACAATGTCCCGTGCAAACGCCGCCCTGAGCGCAGTCGGCGCAGGTGCCCTTGCGATAAATGCGCACGCACACGGCGACAAACGCAATACCGATAACAGCCAGTACAACAATATCGATAGGTGCCATAGCAAGCCTCCTCTAGTTAACCACCACTTACTTTACCCCATTCTCCACCTGCCAAAAAGGGACAGGTTTATTTTGGTCGGTTTTATCTGCGGAAACGCCACATCTCCCTCACCAAAAAGCCCGGGTGTCGCTGGGACACCCGGGCTCGTGGAAAGGGGCTGATCCTTATTCGGACTTAAGCTGAAACTGCGGCGGAAGCGGTGTTGGTCTCGTCCTCGTCGGTCCAGGCGTGCTTAGGCATGGGACGGAAGATCTGGAAGAGCATCGCAACCAGCAGAACGATGGCTACAACCGTCCAAATACCAAACTGGCCAAGGACAAGCAGGTTGTAGAACTGGTTGATGAACAGGCCGATCACCCATGCGAAGGCGCACTCGTAGCCGATGGCAATCGCGGTCCACTTGCCGGAGTCCATCTGATTGCGAATGGTGCCCATGGCGGCAAAGCACGGAGCGCACAGCAGGTTGAATGCACCAAAGGCAACGCAAGCACCCATGGTCGGGAACATGCCGGCGAACGCGGTCCACAGGCTCGGGTCGGTCTCGGCGGCGTCGGCAACGGACAGCAGCGAGCCGGCGGTGGCGACGACGTTCTCCTTGGCGACAAGTCCAGAGACAGTCAGCGCGGTGGCCTGCCAGGTGCTAAAGCCGAGCGGGGCGAAGATCCAAGCGACCAGGTTGCCCAGCATGGCGAGCACGGAGTAGTCCATAAACTCCTCGGGGATGCCGTCCATAGCAGGCAGGAAGCCAAAGGAACCGTTGTAGCTACCAAAGTTGGAGAGGAACCAAACCACGACGGTAGAGGCGAAGATGACCGTGCCGGCCTTCTTGATAAAGGCCCAGCAGCGCTCCCATACATGCAGCGCCCAAGAGCGGATTGCCGGGAAGTGATAGGCGGGAAGCTCCATAACGAACGGCGTCGGGCGACCGGCGAAGAGCTTGGTCTTCTTGAGCATGAGGCCCGAGGCGATGACGGCAAAGACGCCCAAGAAGTAGAACAGCGGGCTGATCCATGCGGCGGTGGTGGAAGAATCGCCGATGATGGAGCCCATGAGCAGGGCGATGATCGGCAGCTTAGCGCCACAGGGAATGAACGTGGTGGTCATGACCGTCATGCGGCGGTCCTTCTCGTTCTCGATGGTCTTGGTGGCCATGACGCCGGGGACGCCGCAGCCCGAGGACACGAGCATGGGGATAAAGGACTTACCGGACAGGCCAAAGCGGCGGAACACGCGGTCCATGATGAAGGCGACGCGGGCCATATAGCCGCAGTCCTCCAGGAAAGACAGCATCACAAAGAGCAGGAACATCTGCGGGACGAAACCGAAGATGGCGCCCAGGCCGCCGACGATACCGTCACAGACCAGCGAATCGACCAGGCCGCCGTCCTCGGTACCACCCGCCACAAGGGCGTCGTGCACCACGGTGGTGATGCCGGGGACATAGGGGCCGTACTGTGCTGGGTCGACCGAGTCGGCGTTGTCGCCCGCAGCCTCAACAGCTGCGTCATAGGCGTCACGACCCTGACCGAGCACGTACCAGCCGTCGGTGCCGAAGAGCTGGTCGTTGGTGAAGTCGGTCACCGTGCCGCCCAGGGTGGAAACGGCGATGTAGTACACGCAGAACATGATGACCACAAAGATCGGCAGGCCCAGGATACGGTTGGTTACCACGCGGTCGATCTTCTCGGAGGTGCTCATCTTGGCAGGAGCCTTGGTGAGGCACTCGTCGATGATGTGGGCAATCACGCCGTAGCGCTCGCCGGTAATGATGGACTCGGCGTCGTCGTCGCAATCCTGCTCGCACTGGGCGACCAGCTGCTCGACGCGAGCGGCCTTCTCCTTAGTGAGGTTGATGAGCTTGCAGGCGTCCGCGTCGCGCTCAAACAGCTTGACAGCGTAGTAGCGACGCTTGTTGGCGGGAACGCTCGCCGGCAGATTGTTCTCGATGTGGTCCAGAACGTCCTCGATGGAGGAATCGAACTTGTGCTCCGGCACCTGGCCCTTGGAAGCAGCGGACTTCTTGACCTGCTCGAACAGCTCGTTGATGCCCTTGTTCTTAAGGGCCGAGATCATCATGACCGGGCAGCCGAGCTTCTTGGAGAGCTTGTCCGTGTCGATCTTGTCGCCGTTCTTCTCGACCAAGTCGGCCATGTTGAGGGCGACGACCACGGGCAGGCCGGTCTCGATAACCTGAAGCGCTAGGTACAAGTTGCGCTCGAGGTTGGTGGCGTCGACCACCTGGACGACGACTTCGGGCTCGCCGCTCATGAGGTAATCGCGCGAGCACTGCTCCTCGGGGCTATAGGGGGAAAGCGAGTAGATGCCGGGGAGGTCCGTGATGGTAACGTTCTTGTCGCTCAGGAGCTTGGCTTCCTTTTTCTCAACCGTGACACCGGGCCAGTTGCCAACGTAGCCGTTGGCGCCGGTGATCAGGTTGAAAAGCGTGGTCTTGCCGCAGTTGGGATTACCCGCCAGCGCGACATGGATCTGAGAATCCGCCATTCAATCCTTCTTCCTTGTGTGCCTGCGCTGCTTTCTCCGCGCGGGCTGGATAATGTGCTTCAACGTTGCAAGTTTAAGTTAGAAAATCCTAACTTTATCTGCAGAAATATTCGCCGTCGGCCCTTACTGGACCTCGACGACGGCAGCCTCCTCCTTGCGGATGGAAAGCTCGTAGCCGCGCACGTTGATCTCGACCGGATCACCGAGCGGTGCAACCTTTACGACCTTGAACGAAGTGCCCTTGATGAGCCCCAGGTCCATGAGGTGGCGGCGCAGCGCGCCCTCACCGTGAAGCTTGACGATGGTAGAGCTCTCGCCCACCTTAACGTCACCCAACGTCTTCATTTACTTGTCCCCCTTTCAGTTTTTAAATGCTGCGGACTAACCGATGGTCATGATGTGCATGGCAACCTTGGAATCGATACCAAAGCGTGCACCCAGCACCGTGACGATGATATTGGCGCCACTCGAGCTCACCACGTGGATCTCGTTGCCCTCGACAAAGCCGAGGTCCTTGAGATGGTGCTTCATATCCTCATTGCCCTTTACGCGAGACACGCGCACGGTTTCGCCCGCTTTTACCATCGAAAGCGGCATAGCCGGCATCTGCGGTCCGCAAGACATGAGTGAGCTCCTAACGTCAGTTCGTCCTCAACATCGACGCAGCAAAAGTTAACCACGTCTATGTTCGCTATAGTAAACTAGCACGTGGTTAACTTTTTGGAAAGGGTCCCTATTCAGTTTTCGGAAAAGTTTCCTATATGAAACAAAAGGGCGCGGCAAAGGACCATCCTTTACCACGCCCTGTCATGCTTAGAGCGAGAGGTTTCTAATCGATGTGACGCAGGAAGCCTCGTCTACGCCCGAAACGCGGAACACGATGTCCTCGCCGCATTCGCCGTAGAGGGCCATGAGCCCCATCACATCGCGGCCATCCGTGTGACGATCGCCGATGCTGACCGAAACGTCGCTACGATGCTTGGCAATGATATCGTAGAGCAGCGCAACCGGGCGGGCATGTAGTCCCAACGGATCTTTAATCGTCTTTGTAAACTCGACCATGTCCCCTCCCGCGGCATCGCACATTCGGCCGGCAAACCCAGCCACGTGGTAGTTATTGTACGTTACCGGCGCACCCCCGTCCCACAAAAAACGAGGGAAGGCACGCGTCCTTCCCTCGTTGCGGGCAATATATAGCCGCTCGCCTACATCAGGCGCAGGCTGACGTCCTTGAGCTGGGCGCCAGAAACGGCACTCGGGGCGCCCGACATGAGGTCGGAGCCGCTGGCCGTCTTGGGGAACGCCATGACGTCGCGGATGGAGTCGGAGCCGGTGAGCAGCATGCACACGCGGTCCAGACCCAGAGCGAAACCGCCCATCGGGGGCGCACCAAACTTGAGGGCCTCCATGAGGAAGCCAAACTGCGACTCGGCGCGCTCCTCGGTAAAGCCCAGGAGCTTGAGCATGGACATCTGCATCTCGGCGTTGTGGATACGCATACCGCCGCCGCCGGCCTCAAAGCCGTCCATGACAAAGTCGTAGGTGCAGGAACCGGCTGCCAGCGGGTCGGCCTCAATCTTGGCGATGTCGGTCTCGGTCGGCAGGGTAAAGGGCTGGTGCTCGGCAGCATAGGCCTTGCGATCCTCGTCCCAGTGGAACAGCGGGAAGTTGACGACCCACAGGAAGTCGTGGCCCTCGCGCTTGATCTCGAGCGCGTTAGCCATGTGGGAACGCATGCCGCCCAGGATCTCGTCGGAGAGCAGGCGCGGGCCGGCGGCGAACATCACAAGGTCGCCGGGCTCGACGTCCATGCGCTCGCGCAGAGCAGCCATCTCCTCGTCCGAGAAGAACTTGACGATGGGGCTGTTGATGGAGCCGTCCTCGCGGAAAGCGATCCAGGCCAGGCCCTTGGCGCCAAACGTGGAGGCCACGCCGGCAAGCTTATCGATCTTGGCACGCGCCCAGGCACCGGCACCCTTGGCGTTGATAGCCTTGACGACAGAGCCCTCCTCGTTCGCAGCGGTCGCGAAGACCTTGAACTTGGAGTTGGCAAAAATGTCGGTCAGGTCGACCAGGTGCATGCCGTAGCGCGTATCGGGCTTGTCGGAGCCATAGGTGTCCATGGCCTCCCAGTAGTTCATGCGACGCAGCGGCGTGGGCATCTCGACGCCCATGCGGCCGAAGGCGTCGGCCAGGACCTCTTCGAGCGCGCTCATGACATCGTTCTGGTCCACGAAGGACATCTCGATATCGACCTGGGTGAACTCGGGCTGACGGTCGGCACGCAGGTCCTCGTCGCGGAAGCACTTGGCAACCTGGTAGTAGCGCTCGACGCCACCGACCATAAGCAGCTGCTTCAGGAGCTGCGGAGACTGCGGCAGGGCGTAGAAGTTGCCCGGCTGGATACGGCTGGGGACGATGAAGTCGCGGGCGCCCTCGGGCGTGGACTTGAACAGGGAGGGCGTCTCGACCTCCATGAACTCACGGTTGTGCAGCGCCTCGCGAATGGCAAAGGTAAAGTCGGAGCGCAGCTTGAGGTTGGCCATCATCTCGGGACGACGGAGGTCCAGATAGCGATAGCGCAGGCGGGTGTCCTCGCTGGTCTCGATGCCGTCCTCGATCTGGAACGGCGGGGTGACGGACGTGTTGAGCACCTCGGCATGATCGGTCAGGACCTCGATCTCGCCGGTCGCGAGCTTGGTGTTGGTGGTCTCCTCGCCACGGGCGCGCACGACGCCGTGAATCTTGATGGGCCACTCGGGACGCATGGTCTCGGCGATCTTAAAGGCATCGCCGTCGGAGTGCTCGGGGTCGAAGGTGAGCTGCGTGATGCCCTCACGGTCGCGAAGGTCGCAGAAGATAAGGCCGCCGTGGTCGCGGCGACGGCTCACCCAACCGGTGAGGGTGACCTCTTCGCCCACGTTCTCGAAGCGAAGCTCGCCGCAGGTACGGGTGTGCATGGAATGCTCATCGATGGGACGGGTCTGGCTCATACCAGTGATCCTCCTTTATGGATCTGTGCCGCCCCGTGTCGTTCCGGGCGGCGTCGTACAGATTTGCCCAGCCTGCGTAAACCGCGCAGCCAGACATGGCGTTCTATCTTATCGCACTCGCGTCGATGTGCCGCGAAAAAGTGGCTCCTGCCCAAAGACTTGACGGAGACGAAACAATTGACGCGCCGCGACACCCGCCCGCGCTCGTCACGTGCGACAATATGCCCCAATAAAACAGCACTCGGAAAGGCCCACCATGACTGCACGCCTCATCGTTATGGATATCGACTCCACGCTCATCAACCAGGAAGTCATCGACCTGTTGGGCGAGGAGGCCGGCGTAGGCGAGCAGGTGGCACAGATCACTGAGCGCGCCATGCGCGGCGAGCTTGACTTTAAGCAGGCGCTCGAGGAGCGCGTGGGGCTGCTTGCCGGCTTGGACGAGAGCGTGTTCGAGCGCACCTTTGCGCGCGTGACGTTTACCCCCGGCGCGCTGGAGCTTGTACGCTCGGCGCACAGCAAGGGCTGGAAGGTCGGCGTGGTAAGCGGCGGCTTTCACGAGGTCGCCGACAAGATCGTGGCCGCCGCGGGCATCGATTTTTGCCTGGCCAACCGCCTGGAAGTCGTGGACGGCCAGCTCACCGGCAAGCTGGCGGCCGACATCGTGACCAAGGAGTCCAAGCTCATCCAGCTGCTAGATTGGGCAGTTGAGTGCGGCGTCGATATGGCCCACACGGTCGCGATCGGCGACGGCGCCAACGACATCCCCATGATTCAGGCCGCGGGCACGGGCATCGCGTTTTGTGCCAAGCCCAAGACGCGCGAGGCGGCCCCGTTTGCCATCGACGAACGCAACCTGATGCTCGCCATGGACATCATCCTGCGCGACTAGTCAATCCATCTAACAATTGAATCAGTCTGTCCTATAGTTTCCGAACAATTTTGTCTTAGTGTTCGGAAACATACCCTTTGAGTGCTAGACTTTGCGCCGTCGAAGGGAACATATATGGATAAGCGAGATCTTGAGCAATTGCTGAGCGATGTTGCCGGCGGAGCAGTCACCCCTGCCGACGCCCTCACGCGCATCCAGACGGCTCCGACCGCCGATTTGGGCTTTGCGCAGCTTGATCTTTCGCGCGGGGTGCGCCAGGGAGCCGGCGAGGTTGTCTACGGGGCCGGTAAAACCGCCGATCAGATTGCCGTCATTATCGAAGCACTGCGCGATGCCGGCCAAGAGCGCATCCTGGTCACGCGCCTGGATGCCGAAAAAGCCGCGCGCACCGCTGAGCTTCTTGGCAACGGCATCGACCTGGGATATGTCCCGGACGCACAGCTCGCCCTCGTGGGCGGCAAGCCCTCCCCCACCGGCAACGGACGCATCGTCGTCGCCTGCGCCGGCACGAGCGACCTGCCCGTCGCCGAAGAAGCCGCGTTGACGGCCGAGTTCTATGGCAACGAGGTCGACCGCCTCTACGACGTGGGTGTCGCTGGCCTGCACCGTCTGCTCGCGCATGCCGAGGAACTTGCCCAGGCACAGGTGGTCATCGCCATTGCCGGCATGGAGGGCGCACTGGCGAGCGTTGTCGGCGGCCTGGTAAGCTGTCCGGTCATAGCCGTTCCCACCAGCGTGGGTTACGGCGCGAGCTTTGGTGGCGTAGCCGCGCTGCTCGCCATGCTCAACTCCTGCGCCAGCGGCGTTTCGGTCGTCAACATCGACAACGGCTTTGGTGCCGCCTACCAGGCAAGTCTTATCAATCATCTGAGCGCCGGCACGCCCTGCGCCCGTTAAGGAGCATTCCATGTCCAATCATCAGCGCACGCTTATCATCGACGGCACCTCGGGCATCAGCGGCGATATGACCGTCGCGGCCCTGCTCGACCTAGGCGCCAGCGAGGAGCACCTGCGCGAGCAGCTCGCCACGCTGCCGGTCGACGGCTTTACGATCGCCGTCACACGCGTAAGCAAGCATGGCATCGACGCCTGCGATTTCGACGTCCAGCTTGCAGAGGAGCTCGAGAACCACGATCACGATATGGCCTGGCTCTACGGCAACGAAGCAGCTGCCGAGCACACGCACGAGCATGAGCACCACCATCATGATCATGGCGAGCACGAACACGAGCACTGCCACGAGCATGACCACGACCACGAGGGCCACCATCACGCCCACCACCATCACCACCGTTCTTTGGCTGACGCCACCGCCATCATCGATGGCTCGCAGCTAAGCGATGGCGCCAAGCGTCGCGCGCTCGCCATCTTTACCGCGCTCGCCGCCGCCGAGGCCAAGGCCCACGGCAAAACGCCCGAGACCGTCATGTTCCACGAGGTGGGCGCCGTCGACTCCATCGTCGACGTCTGCTCTGTCGCCATCTGCCTCGATGACCTGGGTATTGAGGACATCGTGGTCGAGTCGCTCTCTGAGGGTCACGGTACCATCCGCTGTGCTCACGGTCTCATGCCCATTCCCGTCCCCGCTGTCGTCAACCTGTGCCAGGCGGGCAATATCGCCCTCACGCCCGCACCGGTCGCCGGCGAGCTCGTGACGCCCACGGGTGCCGCCATCGTCGCCGCACTGCGCACGTCCGAGCACCTGCCGGCCCGCTACCGCATCGAGGCCGTCGGCTACGGCGCCGGTAAGCGCCCCTACGAGGGCTGCTCCGGCACGCTCCGTTGCCTGCTTGTTCATGTGGATGCATAGCCATGGATGCCCGCAAAACCAAAAGCCGCGCCGCTATTGTCACGGCATTTTCCGAGCTCCTTCGCGAGGAGGACTACGGCAAGATCACCGTCGGCGACATCATCGCGCGCGCTCACGTAGGCCGCGCGACATTCTACGGCCTCTTCAAGAGCAAGGATGACCTACTGTCCGAACTCGTGAGCGACATCTGCACCCACGCCCTCGACGACGATGGCACACCGCTCGATGATCCGCTCGTACAAGTCGAGCATATCCTCAACAACCTCTGGGAACGCCGCCAGGGCGTACGAGCCCTCGTAGCCGGCGCCGGCTCACGCGTCTTCGCCGACTGCTTACGCAAGACCATCATGTCACGAGCAGCCGAAACCGTCCCCACCGACCCAAACGGCCCCGCCGCCACCATGGACCGAAGCTTCCTACTACACCACATAGCCTCAAGCTTCGTAGGAATGGTCCAATGGTGGGCCTGGCACAACTTCCAAGCCCCAAAAGAGGACGTAGCCAAAGACTACCTATCAGCCATTAAGCCCCTCTTCAACTAAGTAAGAAGCTCATCCCAAAGCATCGCCCCAACCTAAGCCGCCACGCATCCCAAAGTGTCAACAGCTACCCAACGCCCCTACCAGCAACAAGCCCCTCCCATCCAAATTCAGATATATATGTTGGGTTGCTTGCTCGAGCGCAGCAAAGACCCCGCAGCCGTCCGCATGGGGTAACTTCCCAGCGCACTCCGCAGGATGAAAGAACCCCCGCCGCACGAAGTGCGCAGCGGGGGTTCTTTCATGTCCGAGGACGCGCTGGGAAGTTACCCCATGCGGACGGCGGACAACTATGTAGCCTTGGACTAGAACATGCCCAAGAAACCATGCACAAACAGTGCGGCCAAAGCGGCACCGATAAACGGTGCGATGCCAGGAACGAGCAGGCCGTACTTCCAGTTGTTGTCGGCCTTGTTCTTGATCGGCAGCACCTGATAGGCCATGCGAGGACCAAGGTCACGAGCCTGGTTCATGGCGAAGCCAGTGATGCCGCCCATGCCCATGCCAACAGCCCAAACGATCAGACCGACGCAGATGGCGAGCATCAGAACGTTCTCGCCGGCGCGGCTAGCGGCAGCAAGGATGGCACTGATGAACACAAAGGTGCAGATAGCCTCGCAGAAGAAGTTACGGGCATAGTTCGTACCCTCGGTGGTGGGGTTGGTCGAGAAGATGTTGCGCTGGGCAATGGGGTCGACGACGCCCTCGGAAGCCTTGAACTCATCGGCATACATAAACCAAGCGATCACGGCACCCACAAAGCCGCCGAGCATATCGGCGAGCATGAAGGGAATGCAGTTGCCCCACGGCACCAAGCCGACGATGCACTGGGCAAGCACCATGGCGGGGTTCATGCACACGGCGCCGCCAAAGACAAACAGGCAGACCGAGATGCCAAAAGACCAGGTGGTGATGGCAAACATGTGGCCGGAGCCCTGATACTTGGTGCCCTTGAGCACGGTATCGCAGTGCACGCCCACGCCAAAGACGATCATGAGGGCCGTCGCGCCGAATTCGCAGAGGAGTTTGGTAAGCATAAAACCTTATCTTTCTTGTCGGTTAAAAACGATTCGTTTAGGCCGCGTGCTAGTGCTGCGCGACGACAACGCCCAGGCCATCGGGAATAACGGCAACCTTGGCATCGGCACCCTTCATCTCAAAGGCGAGCTTGAGCGCCTCCTCGATAGTGTTGACCGGCGTCATGTGCATATCCTTGAGCATCTGGTGATCGCACAGGTCGGTGACCATGATCACGGGGTGATGCGCCAGGATGCGGGCAAAGATCTGGCTCGTCCACTGATCGGGCAGGGTCTCGTCCTTGGGACGATCGATGCAGGCACGCTCAAACTCTGCCGGATCGTTGTCGGCGATGTTGTGATAGAAGCCCTCGCCACCGTGGCCGTCGGCACAACCGGCGACATCGATGATCACGCCGCCCTCGGGAAGCGTGGCCTCGGCAGCGCACATGCCCTTCACGGCCTGATAGATGTTCTGATCGAGCGGGTAGCCACCGTTGGTGGTGATGGCGATCTCGCACTCAACGGGCTCAACGCCGGCAAGGCTCTTCACGAACTCGCAGCCAGCCTCGTGCGCCTTGTGGATGTCGCCGGCAAAGGAGCCGATGACCTCGTGCTTGCCGTTAAGCACCACGTTGAGCACAAAAGCAAGGTGAGCCATCTCGGCGGCGGCGAACATGTCCTCGCTCACGTGGTTGTGGCACAGGTTGCCGGCACGCGAATGGGAATCGTTCACAAACTGACCGTTGTGGTTGTACATGATGGTCTTGTAGCTGGCGATGCCAGGCAGGACGGACTTGCGGCTACCAGAGAAACCGGCAAAGAAGTGCGGCTCAATAAAGCCCTCGGCAAGCAGCAGATCGCAATCGGCGGCAATCTTGTTGATGATGCACTCGCCACCAGAAGGCAGGGTGCCGATCTTTTTCATCATGCTGTCGTCAGTCGCGACGTGCATAACGATTTCCTCGTTGGCAACGATCTCCTCGCCGTACTTGTTGACGAGCTCCTCGTGCGTCGAGGGGCGATGCATGCCGGTCGCGACCAGGATGCGCACACGTGCCTCGGGAGCAGCAGCGTGGATGTGATGCAGCAGAATAGGCATCGTCACACGCGAGGGAACGGGACGCGTATGGTCGGAGCTAATGATGACGATATCCTTCTTGCCAGCACAAAGCTCCTCGAGCGAAGGCGAGCCATAAGGGTTGGCAAGTGACTCCTCTACCAGCTCTTCCTGAGATTTTGTAGTCTTAAACTCGTTTTGATGACCTTCCATCACACCCGCGAAGTTCTTATCCTCGAGCTCCAGATGCAACGTCTTGTGGTCAAACGGCAGTTCACATTCAAACAATGACGAGCGCCCTCTTCCTTTCAACTGACACACTAGATAAACCGTTGGAAGGATACGCCGCTCACCGAAAAACACCACCGTCCACCGACTCATTAACACAACGTTCATATTTGACCCAAAACAGAGCAGCCGCGACCCCAAAGGGGACCGCGGCCGCTACAGTCGTAAGGCGAGAAGCGCGCCATTATCCCCTTCAGCCAGTAATCCGCCGAAGACCGGACATCGCAGGGCCCGCCATCAGCTTACTTTTAGGCACACTCCGCAGGACGCAAGAAGCCCTCGCCGCACGAAGTGCGCAGCGAGGGCTTCTTGCATGTCCGAGGACGTGCCGGAAAGTAAACATACGGCAGCCCCGGACAGCGACTACAGGGCTATCGATTACCCCGTGTTTTGCAAACCTGCCGAGACGCCGGTCACAGTCGAAAGAATCAGGCTCATGTACTCGGCCTTCTTCTCCTCCGCCATCTCATCCTGGCTCATACGCACCTCGCGAAGGGCGCGGACCTGGGCGATGGACAGGGCGTCGACATAGGGGTTACGCACGCGGACGGCGCAGCCGAGCACGCGACGACGCTGCAGCGGCCACTCGTCACCGACGATGGCAAGGACCCACTTACGCGTGAGCTGCATCTCGGTGAAGACCTTCTTGGACAGATCCTGACGATCGCCTAGGTGCAGATACATCTTAGCGATGCGCTGGTCGGTCTTGGCGATCGACATCTCGATGTTGTCGATAAAGGTGCGGAAGAACGGCCACTCCTGGTAGGCAGCCTTGAGCTGGTCAAGGTCGCCAAACTGCTCGCAGGCGGTGCCCAGGCCGTACCAAGCGGCCAGGTTAATGCGCGCCTGGCTCCAGCTGAAGATCCACGGAATGGTACGCAGGTCGTCGAGCGACTTGGCACCCAGACCGCGCTTGGCCGGGCGCGAGCCAATCGGCAGCAGACCGACCTCGGTCAGCGGCGTCACGGTCGAGAACCACGGTGTAAAGTCCTCAGTGTTCAGCAGGTCCAGATAGCGCTCATGGCTTACTGCGTTGAGCTTCTCGGCCATATCCCAGAACTTCTGCGTGGTCTCGGTGTTGGTCTTCTCGACGCTCGGAGCCGACTGCAAAAGCGTTGCGGCGGCAACGGACTCAACATGGCGCTGAGCCAGCGTGCGGTTGCCGTAGCGGGCAAAGATGACCTCGCCCTGCTCGGTGAGCTTAAAGAAGCAGTTGACCGAACCCTTGGGCTGCGCCAACACGGCCTTGTTGGCCGGACCGCCGCCACGGCCCACGGCACCGCCGCGACCGTGCATGAGCACCAGATCGATATCGTTTTTCTCGGCCCACTTGGCAATGCGCTCCTGCGCGGAGTGCAGCGCGAGCATGGCCGTGGTAGGACCGGCATCCTTGGAGGAGTCGGAGTAGCCCAGCATGACCTCCATGCGACGGTTGGTCTGGGCAAGGCGCTTTTGCACCACGGGCAGCGTAAGCATCTGGTCGAGCACGTCGACGCAGCCCTCGAGGTCCTCGAGCTGCTCAAACAGCGGGATCACGTCGAGCTCGGGGACATCCTCCTCGTGTGCAAAGGACAGGTGGGCAAGCTCAAAGACGTCGGCCACATGCTGGGCGCTCTTGGTGAACGAGATGATGTAGCGGTGCGCCATCTTCTTGCCGTAGCGCTTTTGGATGGAACCGATGGCACGGAAGGTATCGATGACCTCGCGCGTCATGGGCTGCAGGTCGCCATGGATACCGTTCTCGTGGATATCCTTGAGGGCGCGGGCATGCACCACGGAGTGCTGACGGAACTCCATCTCGACCATATGGAAGCCGAAGGACTCGACCTGCCAGATGATGGTCTGGACCGGGCCGTAGGCAGCACGGACGGCACCGCAGGCGGCCAGGGAGCGCTGAACGACACGCAGGTCATCCAGGAACTCATCGGCGCTGTGATACATGGTGTCGGTGATACGGCGCACGGTGGCGTTGAGTCGGTCTGCCATGACGAGCATGACGGCGCGATGCGGCTCGTGCTCGGAGATCAGCTCGGCGCGGGCCGTGTACCGAGGGCTCATCTCGACCTGATGGTTCCACAGGTTGATGAGTTCAGCAGACGGCTTGCTGTAGGTGGCTTCGAGCGTGAGGTTGCGGCCGATGCGGCGGCACTTGTCCTCGAGCTTGAGCACCATGTGAGTGAAGTACTTGGCGGCGACCTCACGGCTCACCTTGGCGGTGACGTTGGGGTTACCGTCGCGGTCGGAACCGATCCAGCTGCCGGGATGGAAGAACGCCGGGCACAGCGGCGGCACGGTACCGGCCTTGTCGCCCAGCACCCAGTCGTCAAAGCGACGATAGATGACGGGGATGACGTCGAACAGCGTGTTATCGAAGATGTCGATGATGGTATCGGCTTCCTCGACCGGCGTGGGCTTCTTGAGCGCGATGGGACTCGTACGCACCAGGGCGTCGATCTCCTGCAGCATATGGCGCTCGTTCTCCACCAGGTCGGAGCCGCCCAGACGCGGACGCTCCTCCAGCAGATTGGAGATACGGCGAATCTTGCCCTCGACGGCCTTGCGACGGGCCTCGGTGGGATGTGCGGTAAAGACAGGGTGGAACTCGAGCTTGCCGAGCAGCTCGTTGGCGCCCTCGACACCCATCTCGTTTACCAACTGGTGATAGGCGACGGTGAGCTCGTTGGCGGGATCGACCTCGGTATCGGTCGATGCGCCGGCCTCGCGCTCGCGCAGCTGCGCCACACGGTAGTTCTCCTCCGACAGGTTTGCCAGGTGGAAGAAGCTCGTAAAGGCGCGAACGATGACCTGCTGCTTATCGAGCGGCAGGCTGTCGATCAAATCGACGACCTCACGGAATGCCACGGCGGTGGGCTCGTCGGCGGTGGGCACGCCCTGCTCGTCGACGGCCTCGTCGGCAGCGCGGGTACCGGGGTTGCCGGCATTGGCCACAATCTCGGCCGACAGGATCTTGTCGAACAGGTCCGCGATCTCAGGATCATACTCGCTAAGCACACGACGCTCCAGGCGCAGGAACAGCGCCAGATTGTCGCGCAGCTCCTCGGGGATCTCGATCTCGGCGAGACGCTCCCTGGACTCGGCATTCGAGCCGATTCGGTTAACGAGGCGGTTGACCACGGCAGCGACGCGCGCCGCGGCTTCGGGTACAGACTGGTTGCTTAGGTTCTCAGCCACGTTTCCTCCCATTCCTCCTTCTATGCACGTAACATGCGGTATTCATTATAGGCGCTTGCGAAATACTTTCGACACTGATTGCGCTTTACCACACAAAAGTATTTTCTGCATTGCAAGGGTTTTTGCTCTAAATGGTCGTATTTCTCGGTGGACGGCATACACAAACGGGGGCATTCCGCATAAATGCGAAACACCCCCGTAACAATCGCTCGCAATGGACGGGACACTCAAGCGGGTCCGCAGCTCAAAATAATGCGCTACAGGCGCTCGCGAACCGACTCGACAACGTTGGCCAAATCGACCAGCACCTCGTCATGGCTCTCCATGTCGCGCACCTTGACCTTGCCGGCGGCAAGCTCGTCGCCACCCAGGACCAGGATGAGCTTAGCGCCCACCTTGTCGGCCTGCTTAAACTGGGCCTTGAGCGAACGGCCCTGATAGTCGGCCTCGGTCACGATGCCTGCGGCACGAAGCTCCTGCGTAATGGCAAAGACGTTCTGGCGCAGCTCCTTGCCGGCGTTGGCGACATAGACGCACGGGGCCTCATCGGCACCCAAATCGCTGCCAAAGGCCTGCAGGGCCAGCAGGGCGCGCTCAAAACCGACGGCGAAGCCGACGCCGGCCGTGGGCTTGCCGCCCTCGAGCTCGACCAAGCCGTCGTAGCGGCCGCCGCCACCGATGGAGCCGACGCCGGCGCCGGGGGCCTCGACCTCAAAGACGGTACGGGTGTAGTAGTCAAGGCCGCGCACCAGGGTGGGATCCTCGACATACTCGATACCGGCGGCGTCCAGATAGCGCTTGACCTGCTCGTAGTGCTCGCGGCACTCATCGCACAGGTTGTCGCCCATCAGCGGGGCGTCGGCCATGATCTCGCGGCAGTGGTCGTTCTTGCAGTCGAAGGCACGCAGCGGGTTGAGCTCGGCGCGCTCGCGGCACTCATCGCACATCTCGTCGGCGTGATCGAGGATGAACTGCTTAACCTGCTCGCGATAAGCCGGACGGCACTGGGCGTCACCCATCGAGTTGATGAGCAGACGAAGCTTGGAAAGGTCGAAGCCCAGACGCTTGTAGAACTCCATGAGCATGATGATGCACTCGGCGTCTGCCGCCGGATCGGGAGCGCCGAGCCACTCGATGCCCACCTGGTGGAACTGGCGCAGGCGGCCCTTCTGGGGACGCTCGCCGCGGAACATGGCCTCGGCGTAGTACGCCTTAAACGGCGTGGAGCCCTGGGGCACCAGATTGTTCTCGACGACGGCGCGCACCACGCCGGCCGTGCCCTCGGGGCGAAGTGCCAGGCGCTGCTTGGGCTTGAGTTTGGTGTCGGTGCCCTCGGTAAAGACGCGCTCCAGGTTGGCACCGCTGAACACGCGGAACATTTCCTTGCGCACGACGTCGGTCGACTGGCCGATACCGTGGACAAACACGTCCACCTGCTCGATCGCGGGCGTCTCGATGGGTTTAAAACCAAACGGCTCGAACACGCCAGCCGCAATCTGCTGCATCTTTTGCCAGGCGCGCATCTCGGCGCCGATAAGGTCGCGGGTTCCCTCCGCCTTCTGTGCCTGCATGGGCAAACACCTTTCTTTTGTATCGCGTCATAGGTAACGGTCATTATACGGCACAAAGCAGCAACGCGGCGGCGCGTCTGGCCGAACGAGGGTATGGGGACT
>DXZO01000019.1:76631-100559 GCA_019419625.1 Collinsella sp.
CCGCCGCTGTTTGTGATCCCTTTTCCTCCGTCTCCTTCGGATCACGTGATCCCTTGGGGACGGAGGAAAAGGGATCATTTCGTAGGCCCGTGGCCGCCTTGGAAACCGAATGATGGTACGAGCATCCATTCGGCTTCCAAGGCGGCCACGGACAGAACGGGGCGAACAGAAAAGAGCGACGGACGCCTACTCCCCCGTCACGCTTGCGCGCAGCTTGGCGGCGATGGGCTCGGATGCCAGCAGGAACACGAGCATGACCACGGAGCACGCCAGGCACACGATCCAGGTGCTCGCAAAGGAGCCCGTGGCATCGAACAGCACGCCCGAGACGATGGCGCCCACGGTGCCGCCGACCATCTCGAGCGAGGTAATGGTGCCCGTGACCTTGCCGAGATCGGCCATGCCAAACTGCTTGGACGCGGCAATGGTAGGCGTGATGGTACCCATGCACGTTCCGATACCAAAGCTCGCAGCGGCCACAATAGGACTAAGGTCCGTCGTCGGGAAGCACAGCGCCACACAGGCGACAATACACGCAACGGAACCCAGCACGTTGCCAAAGCGCAAACCAAAACGATCGTAGATGGCGCCGAGCGAAATCTTGGCGATAACGACCGTAACCATATAGGCCGAAAGCACGGTGCCCGCCCACATGGGGTCGTGGCCGCCCGTGACGATCTTGGCGCCGTTGACGGTAACGCTCGTCATGTTCGTAACTTGGTTGGGCAGGATGGCGCCGTTGACCAGGCCCATAAAGAGGAAGGCGACGACGAGCAGCCAAAACGCCGGGCTCTTCTTGATACGAGACCAGCCGACGCTAACCTCGGGCGCCGTGTGCTCGTCCTTGTCGCCAGCCGTCGAGACGGACGGATCGCCCGGGTTCTCGCCGAGCGGCTTCAGGCCGATCTCGGAAGGCTTGGTGCGGAAGGAATAGTCATGCAGTTAACGAAAATGGTGTAGCACGTGGCCATGATCACAAAGCCGGAGGCCACCACGAGCCAGCCGGGGAAAAATTTACGTTGCTGGGACATACTGTTCCTTTTTTAAACAAACGAGTAGCAAGATTGGGTGCTACCGATGATCGGCGATGTAGCCCAAAGCGACGGCGGCATAAGCCGCGGCGCCGAGGGGAAGCTCGGCATCGTTAAAGCGCGCCTTGGGATGGTGCTGGGCAAAATGCTCATCCGTATCGGTTACAGCGGCGCCCACGGTAAAGTACGCGCTCGGGATCTCGCTCGAGATAAGCGCAAAGTCCTCGCTCGCCATGGCGTGGAATAACGGCAGGAAAGCTGCCTTGGGCAATGTCGCACCCACATAGCCCAGCGATGCCTGGGTCATATCGTCATCGAGTACGAGCGGCGGAACATCCGAGAGTGTCTCGATGGTCGCCGGTGTGCGATACGTTGCCGCGACGCCATTGACGACCTCGGCGATGCGGGTCTTAAGATGCGCCATGAGCTCGACATCGAAGCCGCGCAACGTTCCCTCGAGCACGCAGGTGTCGGGGATGACGTTGGCCGCCAAACCGCCAGCGAACTTACCCACGGTAAGCGCGACCTCCTTGGCCGCCGGCACCTCGCGAGAGATAAGCTCCTGAAGCGCCAGGTGCACATGCACGCCGGCCGTGATGGGGTCGATGCAAATCTCAGGGCTGGAACCGTGGCCACCCTTGCCCTGCAGCGTGATGCGGAAACCGTACACGCCCGAGAGCGCCGGACTCCCATAGAGCACTAGGCCGAGCGGCGACTGGCTGTTGACGTGCATGGCAAAAGCCGCCTGAGGACGCGGGTTCTGCAGCAGACCGTCGGCGATGGCGGCGCGGGCGCCCTCAAAGGTTTCCTCGCCCGGCTGGAACAGCAGCTTAACCGTGGCATTGGCATCGACAAGCTCGGTCTCGCGAGACTTGAGCAGGCGGGCGGCACCAAGCAGGGCCGTCGCATGCATATCGTGGCCGCAAGCATGCATGCAGCCGTTGACAGAGGCAAAAGGCTCGCCCGACTCTTCCGCGACGGGAAGGGCATCCATGTCACCGCGCAGCATGATGACCGTGCCGGCCTGATCGTCCGTGCACGTACCGTTGCCCTGAGCAGCCGCGGCCGCACCGGCACCGATCAGGCCAACAACACAGGAGCCGTCGACAAGCGTGGTATGGGGGATGTCCATCTCGTCCAGACGTGCCTGGATATAGGCAGACGTCTGCGGAAGATTGTTACCGAGCTCGGGCGTCTGATGGAGATCGTGGCGCCATGCGGCAAGCTCACCGGCAAATGCCTGGGCTTCTTTGACCAGACCATCGCCGATAGCGGTCTGCGCCGCTGCGGTAGCCTGAGGCGCTGGTTGCGGTTGAAGATCGGACAGAGCTGGTGCCATAAATGCCCTCCAGTAACGTTTTTGCAGCAAGCACTTTGATAGCGTAAAGTGCAAGGTACAACTTTAAGGGCGACGCATAAAAAATGCCGCCCCGAGAGGGCGGCGCAACAAGTTGTTTACAATTGCGGGCGCGGCTTTTTGCGCAAAAAATCGAAGTGAGTCTCGCTCAAGATAATCGACAGGAAGATAAGCACGAAGCCGGCGAGCAGGCGCGAGGTGAGCGCCTCCCCCATCAGCAGCACCGAAAACAACACGCCCGAAGGCGACTCCATCGAAAGAAGCAGTGAGCCCGTCGAGGCGGGGACATGCGCCAAACCGACGTTTTGGACGAGCAGCGCCGCGCATGTGCAGCCCACCGAGAGGAAAACAGCCACACCGATAAACTCCGGCGTCCATGCAGAGAGGGGCGCCTGAGTCTCGAATAGCAGCGACGTGATTAAACTCAAAACGCCATTGCCCACAAACATCCAAAACGTGATGACGTTGATGTCCATCTTGCGACCGTACTTGGCAGTCACCGCCATCTGGATGGCGAAGAAGATCGCGCCGCCCAAGGTAATAACATCGCCGGCATTGAACTCGACGCTATCGAGCGCTACCAGGCCAATACCCGCCAGGCACAACAACGCTGCACCCAGGTTATACCGGGTAAGCTTTTCACCGCTCAGGACATAGCTTGCAAACGGCACAAGGATGCAATACGTGCCGGTCAAAAAAGCGCTCTTGCCCGCCGTGGTCTGTGCCAGGCCGATCGTCTGCAAACCGTAGGCACCCCACATGAGCGCGCCCATGCCAAGCCCGACGATCAGGTTGCGGGCATTGAAATGAGCGATGATGCGCTTATGGAAAATTGCAAACATAACCAGTGATGCCGGGAGAAAGCGAACATAGACCAGCTCGAACACCGGAATGGTGTCGAGTGCGTCCTTCATAGTGGTAAAGGAGTAGCCCCAGATAATCGCCACCGAAAGCAGTAGAACTTTCCAGAACAACGGCGAGCGTGCGCCGGCACCCCGGGGAATACCACCCGCGCCCAAATCCTCACGGGCTACAGGGCTATCGGGCATGTTTTCGATTTCGTTGGCAGCGTATTGGGCCATGGAACATCCTCGCACTCAATCTGGGCGTGGTGTCCGCACGCGTATGGCTGCGTGCCGCCTCATGGTCAAATAAAAACGGGACGCGCCGGACCCCCGGCACGCCCCGCTACTGTAGCAACAACCAAGCAGCTCATGCAATTCACTCAACTAAAGCGTCGAGCCGGAAGGCCTCGATGTTCCGTCAACGCCACATTGTCGCGCTAAATCAATTTGGTCGACTCCAGCTTTTCGATGATCCAGTCGTTGGCCTTGATGACCGGGCGGCGGAAGACGACGCCCAGGCCCAGCGACGGAATCAGATAGCTCGCCAAGATACCCAGCTCAACCCAGTACTCCATATGGTAGGCGCCAGCCATGGCGGCGTGCATGGCGTTGATGCCGTGGGTAAACGGCAGGAACGGGTAGATCGCCTGGAACACGGGGCCGGTCATCTCGATGGGGAACGTACCGCCTGAACCGCCGACCTGCATGACCAACAGCACGACAGCGAGCGCCTTGCCGATATCGCCAAACGAAACCGTGAGCGTGTAGACGATATTGGAGAACACGAGACTCGCGACCCAGCCCGCCAGCACAAACTGCAGCGGGTTGTCGCATTGGATGCCAAAGAACAGGATGTCGCCCGCGCACACGAGTGTCGCCTGCAGCAGGGCCAGACCTCCAAAGAACAGGTAGCGGCCCAGGTAGATCTCGTGCAGGCGCACGGGGATCAGCTCGTTGATGAGCTCATCGTCAACCGATACCTTCATCATGGCCGCCAGCACGATCGAGCCGACCCACAGCGACAGGATCGTATAGAACGGCGCCATGGCCGAACCGTAATTGCGGATCGGATAGACCGGCTTGCGGTCGAGCGCGACGGGGCCGGAAAGCGACACGGCCAAACCCTCGGGATCGTTGCCGATCATCGTCTTGATCGTGGCAAGGTCGTCCGACATCAGGGCGCCATCGAGCTCGTCCTTAAAGGCGCTGATCTTGTCCGATGCCTCACCCAGCTGATCGGAAGCCTTGTTGACCAGCGTCGCAGCCTTGGAGAGGCCCTTTGCGAGCGAGCCAGAGGCGTCGGTCAGACCGCTCACGGCGCTATCCAAGTCACCCGAGATACCGTTCAGGGAATCCAGAACGCCCGAAATGGTCTTCTTGAGCTCCTTGGCCTTAACCGAGAACGTGGAATCGTAGTCGGACTTGGCTCCCGAGATACCCGCCTTGGCATCGGCGATGGCCTGGTCGACCTCGGCACGCGAGTTGTTGACCTCCGCCATGCCGTCCGAAAGGGACTTTGCGGTCGCCGTCAGGTCCTTCGCATTGTTGCGGTACTCCACGGCAATTCTGCCCAGCGACGTCGCAGCGGACTCGAGACCGTCTTTGAGCTTGTCATCACTCACCTGGTCGGCAAGGTTACGGAGCTGATCGGTCATCGCATCGATATCGTCAGCACGCGTATTGAGCGCCGCTGCGGCTTCGTTGAGCTGAGACACCGTAAGGTCAACATGCTGATTCGCGGCATCGAATGCCTTCGCAAGCTCGGCGGACACGTTGTCGAACGAGCCCGCGCTTCCGTCAATCGCCGCGTCAACGGCATCGTTGGCGGCCTTGAGCGCTTCCTTGGAATCATTGATGCCACTCTTGGCGTGCTCCATCAGCTGCTTCGTCGACTCATCAACGGTGCCCGTCTGCTTGAGCATGCCGCCCGCCGATGTCAGTGAATCGGACGTGGAGCTCAAAATGCCCGCGAGCGACGTCGCACTCGCCTGAACGTCCTGCAGGTCCTCGACCGAATCGCCCAGCGTCGAGGACAGATTGGCGATAAAGCTGCTCACCTGGTCGGTACTCATATAGTCGAGCAGGCTGGACACGGTCTTAAGGCCGATGGTCGTGATGGTCTTGGTAAAGGTCTCGTTGACCTGACTCTGGACGGCGCTCGAACCCTTTTCAGTCACGATCTGTGCGATGGCGTTGGCCTTCTGATTCTCATAGAACTCGATATCGGCGTGCTTCACCTCGGTCGAGAAAAGCGTCATCATGTCGGCGCTAAACGTTTTAGGGATAACGACGGCAGCGTAGTACGCGCCCGACTTAACGCCCTCAATCGCCTTATCACGGTCGTTGAGGACGACCCAGTCGAAGTTCTCGTTGCCGCGCAGGGTGGCGGTTACGTTTTCGCCCACGTTGACCTCGACGGGAATCAGATCGCTCTCGTAACCCTCATCGGTGTTGACCACTGCAATCTTAAGGTTGCCGGTATTGCCGTAGGGATCCCAGCTTCCGGCGATGTTAAACCATGCATAGAGACATGGCACGATGATCAGGCCCATCACGACGACCATGCCGATCACGGAGCGAGACACGTTTTGGACATCGCGCTTAAACAGGTGCAGGATGTTTTTCATTTATGCCTCACCTCCTTTAGAGTGCTTGCCAAGCGAGGTGGTGTCCCCGTCGTTTCCGTTTACGTTGTCAGCGCCGTCGGCATCTTGAGCCTTACGATGCGCACCGATATGCGACAGACGGCTCGTAGGCTGTTCGCCTCCCTTGGCGCCACGCTCGCTGGCGTTGAGACCAAACATGCGACGGGCGGCAGGGATGGCAGCCGTGTGCTCGCGCATCTCGCGGCGAAGGTCCTCGTCCGAAAGCGCCGAGATACGCATCTGGGTATTGAGGCTCGCACGGATGTATTCGATGTTGATGAGCCAGCCGCAGATGGCGATAACCGAAATGATCCAGATAACGAGCAGGATGATCTTGCCGTTATTGTCGATATCGAGCACCGTCGAAAGCACAAAGAGCAGAACCTGCACGCCTACCACGGCGGCAAAACCGCCCTTGATGTAGTACGGGTAGCGATGCTCAAACGCCACGGCATGATCGAGCAGCTCGCGACGGTACGAATCCGAATCGAGCATGACGCGCATGGCCGTGCGCAGCGAATAGCGCTGGCGCGGCAGGTCGTTGGACTCGCAGATCATGAGGCCCGTCGTGGAAAGCTGCTTGTCAAAGAGCAGGTTGAGGTTGAGCAGCAGCGGACGCAGCTGCAAGCCAATAAAGAGTGCGATGGCAAGGAACACGCCCAGGATGCACAGGTTGAACAGGTAGTTGAACGAATACATGCCACCGACGGTCTCGCGCAGCAGGTTGATGCCATAGGTGAAGGGCAGCAGCGGATGCAGCCATTGGAAGAAGCCGGGCATCATCTCGATGGGATACATGCCCGACGAGCCGGGGATCTGCACAATGACGAGGATGACGCCAATGGCTTTACCGATATGCTTAAACGTGGTGGACAGCGCATAGATGATGTTGACGTAGGTGAACGAAATAGCGATGCCGCCCAGTACAAAGAGCAGCGGATTGACGCACTGAACGCCAATGACCAGATCTCCCACCGTAACGATGATGGCCTGCAACGCACCCAGGATCACCAGCAGCAGCCAGCGGCCAAAGTAGCCCTGACGCGCCGTAAAGCTACCGATGCCCTCGCGGTCGACCTCGAGTTTATAGATAGCGATGAGCACATAGCCGCCTACCCACAGCGCCAGATTGGTGTAGAAGGGCGCGATGCCCGAGCCAAAGCTCTTGACCGGATAGATTGACTTGGACGTCAGCTCAACCGGAGATGCCATGAAATCTGCCACGTCATTGACGTCGACGTCCATGAGGTCGGCTAACTCGCCCATAGACTCAGAGGTCTGCAGCGCCGCAATGTCATTGGCGGCGGTCGCGAGCTTGTCCTGAACCTTGGCAAGGGAGGCGTCGGTTTGGGACAGCGTGGTCTTTGCCTGCTTGAGCGTGGCGTCGAGCTGCGCCAGCGTGCCGCGCGCGCTCGCTATCGTGGGGGTCATACCCGACACAATGCCGGTCAAATCGCCCGAAACGGCGGCAAAGGAGTCAAGCGCGCTCGAAGCCTTCGGAAGTGCGTTCTGACCCAGATCGGTCTGAGCCTGACCGAGGTTAGCCGTACCGGTCTGAATTGCCGCGTTGAGTGCGTTGCTCGCGTTCGAGATTGCCGTAGCGTCGTTTGCCATGGCGCTCGACTGTGCAGAAAGGCCATCCTTGATGCTCTGCAGCTTCTGGTTTTGCTCGCGAAGCGAATCGATGGTCGATACAATGCGCGCGTCAATTTCCTCGGAACCTGTCGACGTGTCATTAACGAGAATCTCCAAGTGCCCGATAACGGCCTTATTGTGATCGATCGTCGCCTGGAGAGACTCGAGCGAGTTGTCGATGCGGGTGGTCGTAGATGTGACCGTACCCGTTAGCTTGCCAATCGCAGCGTTCGCGGAGACTGACGTCTTGGTGAGTGCAAGGCTACCTTCCGAGAGTGCCTTGGAGAGCGAGGTGATAGAGTTGCCCGCCGTGGCGCGAGCCTCGCCCAGCAGGTCGTTGCCCTGGGAGATTGCCTGCGTCAGCGACGGTGCCTGACCTTGCAAGCCGGCAAGCGCCGCATCAGCCGAGGCGATAGCGCCACTCGTCTTATCGATGGCGGCATTCATATCGCCAATCGAATCGCGCACCTCACCCAAGGTGTCGGATGCCTCGGACACCGAACTTGTCAGCGAGTCCTGAGTCTGGGTTGCCTTGTCCTTTAAATCGACACCGGCATCCTTGGCGATACTGGCAACAGTCTCGCCCACCGTGGAGACAAACTCCGAGTTGATCTGCTCCTCGATGGTGTTGGCACCGGTATCGGTGACCTTGGGCGCAATGGCGCTCTTCTTCTCATTGACGTAATAGGTGAGCTTCGGCTGATGGTAATTGCCATCGAGCATCGAGACAAGATTGTCGGAGAAGTTCTTGGGGATTACGATCGCCGCGTAGTATTCCCCGCTCTCGACGCCCTCTTTGGCATCGGCAGCCGAGTCGACGAAGGTCCAGCCCAGCTGATCGTTTTCCTTGAGCTGGTCGACCACCTTATCGCCTGCATTGAGCTCGCCCACCAAGTCATTCTGGGTGCCCTGATCGTTGTTGGCGATGGCAATCTTGATACCTTGGGTGTTTCCGTACGGATCCCAGTTTGCCACGATGTTGTACCAGGCATACAGCGAGGGAATGACGCACACGCCCAAGGTAACCACCAGGGCGACGGGGTTCATAAGCAGTCGCTTAATGTCGCGCTTAAATATCGCAAAGGAGACCTTTGCGTTGGATAGTTTGCTGCCGAGACTCACGCTTGGACCATCCATCCTGTCGTTGAATCAAATCGTACTATCAAAAACCATTGTACGTAGGCGCTTTAGCGTCTCGAAGCACAATGGTATTGAGTTTTGCGGGTAGCAATATACTACGAAGATTAGTTAACGTACAGTTGTACAGTATCTCAAATTTCAGCAGGTCACAAAACCACAACCCGCACAAATTAGCAATCCGAATAGTCATCGGGGGCGTTCTTAAACGACTACTCAAACAAGAACGTCCCCGATGACTACTTAGGGCCACGAAAGCGTCGCAGGTTGAGCATAAGTCAGCGAAAACGCCCCTAAGCGAGCAAGGTGACGTGAAAGAGGAGGGAAGCGTACTTTGGTACGCGGCCGACGATTGAACGTCAGATTGCCGCTTAGGGGCGTTTGCAGCGTCGAGTAGTTACGCGGTTCGTAGAACCGCGTAACTACCCAATTACATAAGCTCGCAGACAGCTGCTGCGAAGGCAACGGGGTCCTCAGGGAGGATGCCCTCGACCAGCAGGGCCTGATCGTAGAGCAGGCCGGAGTACTGCTTGATCTTGTCGGCGTCGCCGGCCTTCTGGGCAGCGACGAGCTTGGCGAAGACCGGGTGTTTGGCGTTGAGCTCGAGCACGCGCTGGCTCTTGGGCATACCGTCGGGCGCGCCCTCAGGACCCTTCTGAAGCACCTTCTCCATCTCGAGCGAAAGCGGACCCTCGGTGGTGATGCAAGCGGGGGCATCGGTCAGGCGCGCGGAGACGGCAACTTTCTCGACCTTGTCACCGAGCGCCTCCTTCATAGCGCTAAAGAGGTCCTCGTTTTCCTTGGTGGCGTCCTCGGCCTCCTTCTTCTCGTCCTCGGTCGCCAGATCAAGATCGCCAGTCGCGACGTTCTTGAGCTCCAGGTGACGATCCTCGACCTCGGGCTCGGCACCGTCGGCAACGGCCTTCTCGGCAGCCTCGCGGGCAGCGTCGTCTTCGTAGATCTTAGGCATATCGGCGGCAACGTACTCACGCATAGCCTGGAACGTAAACTCATCCACATCCTGCGTCAGCAACAGCACGTCATAGCCGCGCTCGAGCACGCCCTTTACCACGGGCATCTTGGCCAAGCGCTCACGCGAGTCGCCGGCGGCGTAGTAGATGGCCTTCTGATCCTCGGGCATGCCCTTGGCATACTCGGCCAGGGTAATCATCTTCTGCTCCTTGGCAGACCAGAACAGTAGCAGGTCGGCGAGCTCATCGGCCTTCATGCCATAGCTCGAGTAGATGCCGTACTTAAGGCCGCGGCCAAAGTTCTCAAAGAACTTCTCGTAGGCCTCGCGGTCGTTGTCGCGCATGTCCTCAAGATCGGCAGTGATCTTCTTCTCGACACGCTTGGCAATGGCCTTGAGCTGACGGTTCTGTTGCAGCGTCTCACGCGAAATATTGAGCGTCACGTCGGCAGAGTCCACGACACCGCGCACAAAGTTGTAGTAGTCGGGCAGCAGGTCGTCGCACTTCTCCATAATCAGCACGTTGGAGCTGTAGAGCGCCAGGCCCTTCTCGTAGTCCTTGCTGTACAGATCGAACGGGGCGCGACCCGGCACAAACAGCAGCGCATCGTACTCAAGCGTGCCCTCGGCGTGGAAGCTGATAGTGCGCGCGGGATCGTCAAAGTCGTGGAACGTGGACTTGTAGAACTCGTCGTAATCCTTCTGCTCAACGTCGGAGCTGCGCTTTTTCCAGATCGGCGTCATGGAGTTGATGGTCTCGAGCTCCTGGTAGTCCTCGTACTCGGGCTTGTAATCATCCGGCGCGTCCTCGGGCTTGGGCTTCTGGCGGCTCTTGCTCACCATCATCTGAATCGGGTAGCGCACATAGTTGCTGTACTGCTGAATCAGGCTCTTGAGGCCCCACTCGGTCAGGAAGCGATCGTAGGTCTCGGCCTCGCCGTCGGCGTCGAGCTTCTCGTTCTCGCGCAGCGTCAGAATGACATCGGTACCGTGCTCAGCACGCTCGCCATCCTCGATGGTGTAGCCCTCAAGACCGTCGGACTCCCAAACGTGGGCGGTATCCTCGCCATAAGCGCGGCTGACGACCTTCACGTGGCTGGCAACCATAAAGGCGGAGTAGAAACCCACGCCAAACTGACCGATGATGTCGACATCGGAGCCCTGCTGCTCGGCGTTCTCGGTCTTAAACTCCTCGGAGCCGGAATGGGCGATGGTGCCCAGATTGCGCTCGAGTTCCTCGGCGGTCATGCCGATACCGTTATCCGAAATCGTGATGGTACGGGCATCTTTATCAAAGGAAACACGGATGGCCAAGTCGCCCTGGTCGAGCTTGACGCTCGGATCCTGCAGGCTCTTAAAGTTGAGCTTGTCGACGGCATCGCTCGCGTTGGAGATAAGCTCGCGCAGGAAGATTTCCTTATTGGTGTAGATGGAGTTGATCATGAGGTCGAGCAGTTTTTTGCTCTCGGTCTTAAATTGACGCATGTGCAGTCCTTTCGCGCTACCCCCGTCCGCAAAAACGGCCCGGTTGCCCGAGCCGCATCGCAGACCTGCTATGTTCAGACTTAGATTTTATAACCCATTAGCGCGCATATATACATAAGGAATCGAAAAACTGTATGTTGCAATGCCCCATGCGCCAATTGCCGAGGAGTGTCCCCGACCGCCGGCAGAAAAGGAACGTCCCTATCTGTCGCCCAGCAGTTTGGCCATCCAGGCATGCGGCTGGCCTTCGTCTTCGTAGTCCACCGGCGCGATCTGCGTGTAGCCCGCCTTGGCATAGAGCGGCAGCACGTACTCCTGTGCATGCAACTTTATGAGCTTGGCGCCAGCATCGCGTGCGGCAGTATCGCTGGCCTCGACAATCTTGCTCGCCAGACCGCGGCGGCGCATTGAAGATAGCACCGCAACGCGGCCCATAATGTATGTCTCCCCCGCCGCGACGCCTTCGTCCATATCGCACGCCGGCGACACCGGGGCCTCCGCGTCGGCCATACGCTCGAGTTCCTCGGGAAACACGCGCGAACAGCCAGCGAGCTCGCCGTCAACGTAGAGCGTCACGTGGATGCAACTCGGAGCCTCGTCGATAGCGTCAAACTCGTTTTCGTAGCCCTGTTCGTCCATAAAAACGACGCGGCGCACCAACGCCGCGTCATCAAAGCATCCCGTCTTAAGTTGGATATCCATGGCTGCCCTTTCATTCAATGCGAACGTTAGGGACAGATTTTAGCGAAAATGAGCTCCGCGCACGCTAAACTTCGCGCGAGCCTTCGCCAGGCTGTCGTAATGACCCACATTATGGGCATCGCTCGCGATGAAGCTGTACAGGTTCTGATCGAACAGGCGCTGTGCCGGCTTTTTCTCGCGACCAAAGCGACCGCCGGTAATAAAGTCCGCCGAAGCTTGCAGCTTGCAGCCCATATCGACCAGGCGCTCCGCCACGCTTACATCCTTTTGAACCGCACGATAGCGCTCAGGATGAGCGATGATCACCTGGTAGCCACGGCACTGCAAATCGTAAATCGTGTTCTCGTACTCTCTAAACGCATACGCATCGGCATGCGTCGAAAGCTCGAGCAGAAACTCGTTGGTCCCATCGAAATGCAGGTGCTCCGCGGCATCGATACCAAGCTCAACGAGCTTTCGATGGTTGACCTCGAAGCCCATCTGGAGCGGAAAACCGTCAGCGTTATCGCGCAGCAGCTCAAAGGCATCCCACATCTTGTCGTAATCAAAATAGGGATCACGGCAGTGAGGAGTGCAAACGATTCTGGTTACACCGGCCCGCTTGGCAGCCTCGAGCATCGCCAAGCTCTCTTCGAGATCGGCGGCGCCGTCGTCTACACCCGGCAAGATATGGCAATGAATGTCACGCATAGGTCGGCCTTAATCAACTAAACGTTTGCTCGGTTGGTGAAGATGCCCTTTTTGGAAGTGCCCTGATTGTCGGAGCCCTTCTTAACCTTCTTACCGTCCTTGGTGTAGTAAGAATAGTAGTACTCGCTGGTCTCGGTCTCACAGTAATTCATGACGGTACCGATGAGCTTGACCTTCTCGGACTTCTTAAGCTGGGCGATAGCGTTGAGCGCCTCTTCGCGCTTGGTAAAGTCCTCGCGCACCACGAACAGCGTGCCGTCGGTCAGGCTGGCAATCTCGGCAGCATCGATGAAGGTGCCGACCGGGGGAGCATCGAAGATGACGTACTGGAACTTAGCAGACAGTGCCTTGACCAACTTGGAAAAGCGATGGGAGACGATGATGTCGGCAGGATTGGGAATGTGCGGCTCGGCATCGAGGAAGTAGAAGTTCTTCTGACCCGTCTCGACAATTGCCTGGTCAATGGAGATCTGTTCGGAAAGGACCGCATAGAGTCCGCCGCGCGAACGAACGCCGAGCATATCGGAAAGGGACCTGCGGCGCATATCGGCCTCGACCAGGAGCACGGACTTGCCGCTCGTGGCGATTGCCTGAGCAAGGTTAATGGAAACCGTAGACTTGCCCTCGTTGGGAATCGAGGAGGTAACGGTGATGGTGCGAATGGGGTCGTCCACGCTCGCAAAGCGGATGTTGGCCAGAAGGGTCTTGGCGGCATTCTGTACAACGAGCTTATCGGTGTTCTTTGCCTTAGCCATGCCTATTTACCACCTTTCATAGCCGGAATTCGGCCAACAACGGGAATACCCAGGAGCTCTTCTGCCTCTTCGGCACCGCGGATGCGGGTATTGAGCATGTCTGCCAAAACGACATAGGCAACTGCGATAAAGATACCGGCGAGGAACGCGACGGCAATATACAGCGTGCGCTTGGGGCCGCTGGGGGCTTCGGGGGTCTTAGCCTCGTCGATAACGTTGATGCTCTGGGCAGCGCCGACGTTCTGAGCGACCGTACTCACCGAGCTGGCAATGGCCTTTGCGACCTCAGCCGTCTCCTTGGCATCGGTGCCGGTAACCGAAAGCGTAATGACACGCGTGGTGGTCTCGGAGGAAACAGACACCTTGTAGTCATCCAAATCGGTGAGGCCCAGTTCTTTGGCGGCGCCGCTCTTAACGCTATCGCTATCCAGCAGCGTGGCGATATCGTTGGAAAGCATCTGGCTCGCCGAGAGATCGTTGTAGCTCATCTGACCGCTATCGTCGGTCTTGGCGAGAATGTACATGCTCGTCGTCGCGGTATAGGTGTTGTCCATCGCAACGAAGGACACGATGCCCATGGCGATCGCGCAGACCACCGGAAGGGTGATGACCAGCTTGAGGTGCTTCTTCAGCAGCTGGAACAGTTCGAGAAGGGTCATGCAGCTTGCCTTTCATTTCCCCAGTTCGGATTGACAAAACTGTCCGTATGTTATCGCATCTTTTTACCGAGACCAAACTCTATACATAAGAAACAGGCTCTCCTGTAAAAATGTCGGAAGCAATCGTAAAATTGCACAACAACGCCGCACCCGAAAGTCAAATGCGGCGTCTACATCAATATCTATGTTGTATCGCTATGCGAATGGCTCGTCCTGCTGTATGGGAAACGTCACCGTAATGGTGGTTCCCACGCCCAACTCGCTCGACAGATCGAGCGTGGCGTGATGATACAGGGCCGCATGCTTGACAATGGCAAGCCCCAGGCCGGTTCCGCCGCGTGCCTTGGACCTACTCTTGTCCACGCGATAGAACCGCTCAAATACCTTGCCCTGTTCTTCAGGCGCGATACCGATTCCCGTGTCGGCGACAGCGAGGAACGGATGGCCTTCGTCGTTGGTGCCGCACTGCAGCGTAACCGTACCGCCGGGCCGATTGTAGCGGATGGCGTTGCTTGCCAGATTATAGATGAGCTCGTCAATCAAGCGCGACACGCCTTCGATGACCACAGGCTTGGTCTCATGACTTATCGTCACATTCGCCTGACGGGCAACCTGTTCAAGGCGCTGCTCAACCGCGTAGATCGCACGCGAGAGCTCAATAGGCTCCGTGGACCCAATGGGCACTGCCTCGCCTTCAGTTGCACGTTCGGCCTCGTCCAAGTTAGACAGCGTAAGGATGTCGTTGACAAGCGCTGCCAAGCGGCCCGCCTCACGATAGATGCGACCGCCAAAGTTGCGCAGGTCGTCCTCGCCCTCGACCATGCCATTTGCGATGAGCTCGGCATAGCCCGAAATCGCCGTAAGCGGCGTCTTGAGCTCATGGGTGATATTCGCCGTGAACTCGCGGCGCATACGGTCGTTATCCGCTAGCACCGCCATTTGGCGCTTGAGTTCCTGGCGCTGCGACTCGATACGCTCAAGCATGGGGACCATCTCGGCATAGGCGTGCTCATAGCTACGGCGAGGGTGATCCAAATCCACCTCTTGCAACGGCGCGATGATGGCACGGGACTCACGGCGCGCCATAAAAAACGAGAGTACTGCACCCGCTGCTGCGATAAGCAGCATCGGCGCCAGCATCGACAGCAAAATCGCCGCAACGCCAGGCTGGGCCTGCGCCAAGCGAACGACCTGGCCGTTATCAAGGGTGACGGCGCGATACAGCATAATCTCGTCGAGTGTAGAGCTTGCGCGCTCCGCGGAACCCGAACCGCTCTCAAAGGCCTCGATGACCTCGGGGCGATCACCATGGTTGGGCAGTGTGGAAGGCGACGCCTCGTTGTCGTAGGCAACAGATCCATCCTTATTGATCAGCGTGATACGAAGATCCTCGCGATCGAGGCTTCGCAAGAACGGAATGGGCTCCTGTTGCTCGTCGAGGGCGGCAGCAATGAGCTCGGTTTCCTGCGCCAGATTGGCACTCGTGGCATCCGCCAAAGTGTTTTGCACAAAGAACGCACCCAGCACCGTAAACGCCACGATAACTGCCATGGCGCAGACAAAGATCGTCACAAAAACGCGGTGCGACAGCGTATGTTTTCCCTGGGGGGCGAAGACCACGGGTTACTCCTCCGATGCGGTGGCCGCGGTGTCGTCGCCTTCGGCACCATCACCGGCAGAAGGCTCGGCCAGGCGATAACCCACGCCGCGCACGGTCTCGATGGCGCTGGCATGCTCGCCCAGTTTTTGGCGAAGCGTCTGCACGTGCACGTCAACGGTGCGCGAACCGCCGTCGAAGTCCCAGCCCCACACGCTCTGCAGCAACGACTCGCGGGTAAAGACCACGCCGGGCTTGCGCATGAGGTACTCGAGCAGGTCGAACTCGCGCAGGGTGAGCTTAAGCGGCTCGCCGGCAACGGTCACCTCGCGATGGCTGGGCGAAAGCACGATGTCGCCCACGCTGAGCACATCGCTCGCCTGCTTGACCATGCCGCCGCGACGCAGCAGTGCGCGGCAGCGGCTCGCAAGCTCCATGAGCGAAAACGGCTTAGTCAGGTAATCGTCGGCACCGCCATCGAGCGCCATCACCTTGTCGAGTTCGGTGTCCTTGGCGGTAAGCATCATGATGGGCACCGTCGCCGTCAGGCGATCGGCACGCAGGCGACGCATAATCGCCAAGCCATCGGTGTCGGGCAGCATGATATCGAGCAGCACAGCATCGGGCACCCGTCGTGCCACGGCAGCTTTAAACTCGCCATCACACGAAAAGCCCTCGGCCTCGATTCCCTGCTTGCGCAGCGCGTAGACTGTCAAATCCCTGATGTTGTCATCGTCCTCGACGTAATAGATCATGTTGAACCCCTTTGCGGCCGATATGACCGCATCTTAACCCTA
The DNA here is from genome assembly GCA_019419625.1 of Collinsella sp. Classification (GTDB taxonomy): domain Bacteria; phylum Actinomycetota; class Coriobacteriia; order Coriobacteriales; family Coriobacteriaceae; genus Collinsella. The sequence goes on from DXZO01000019.1 coordinate 92,937, forward strand.
AAGGCGCCTGTAAAAGACAGCGTCAGCCAAAACGCCCCGTCAAATAATCCGCGGTGCGCGGATCGGACGGATTCTTGAAGAGTTGCGCGGTGGGCGCGTGCTCCACCAGCTCACCCAGCAAAAAGAACGCAACCGAATCGGAAATACGCGCGGCCTGCTGCATGTTGTGCGTCACGACCACCAGCGTGCAGGTCTCCTTGAGCTCGCAGGCCAGCTGCTCCACCACCAACGTCGACACAGGGTCGAGTGCCGAGGTCGGCTCGTCCATCAGCAGAATGTCGGGCTGCACGGCAAGTGCGCGGGCGATGCACAGGCGCTGCTGCTGTCCACCCGAAAGACCCAGGCCCGACTCTTTGAGCTTGTCCTTGACCTCATCCCATAGCGCAGCGCGACGAAGGGAGTCCTCGACCAGCTCATCGAGCACGGCGCGGTCGCGCACGCCCATACCGCGAGGACCGTAGGCGACGTTGTCGTAGATGCTCATGGGAAACGGGTTGGGGCGCTGGAACACCATGCCCACGCGCTGGCGCAAACGGCAGATGTCGTAATCGCCCAGGATATCTTGACCATCGAGCGCAATCTTGCCCTCGATGCGGCAATCCTTGATGTCGTCGTTCATGCGGTTAAAGCAGCGCAGCAACGTAGACTTTCCGCAGCCCGAAGGCCCGATGAACGAGGTGATCTGCTTGTCGCGGATCTTGATATTCACGTCCTTGAGCGCATGGTGGTCGCCATAGAACAGGTCGAGGCCCTCGACATCGATGCGCGTCGGCGAGGCGGCAAGATCCTCTGCCGTGGGGCGAGTCGCATCCCCAACCTCGCGCTCATGCGCGGCCTCGGCCTGCGCTTCCATGAGTTCTTCAAGCTCCGTGGGCTCCACAGCCGCAGCAGCCGTCATACCGCATACCTCCATATCGATATCAATTCAGCAGTATCGATAGTAGGAATCGCGGCTCATACGCACGTGAGCACATTGTCAAGTGTTTGTAAGGGCACGCTGGCTATGCGGCGGGCAGCTCGATGGTGAATATCGTGTGCTCGGGCGTCGATTCACATGCAACGGTACCGCCGTGTGCCGCGATGATCTCCTTGGCAATAGCAAGGCCCAAACCGGCACCACCGCGATTGGTCGCACGCGCCGCATCCAGGCGATAGAACTTCTCAAAGATCACCTTGAGCTTAGCCGCAGGGATAGGATCGCCCTGATTGATAAAGCGCACGCGCACGCCGCCATCGTCTTGGCGCCTGGCCTCAATCGTGATAGTCGAGCCCTCATAGCTATAGGCGACGGCGTTTTTCATGATGTTGTTAAACACGCGGGCCATCTTATCGCCATCCACGAGCACCGTCAGGTCCTCGCGAATATCAACCTGGGCTTCCTTATGCTGCTCGTTGAGGATGGGATAGAACTCGTCAGCCACCTGAGCCAGCAGCAACCCCAGATCAACATAGCCGCGCGTGAGCACGATATCGTGGAAGTCAAAGCGCGTGATATCGAAGAACTCTTCGATGAGCGCATCGAGCCGGTGCGCCTTGTCGAGCGCCACGCCCGTAAAGTGCGCACGTTGCTCAACCGGCAGCTCAGGAGCCTCTTGAAGCAGCGAAAGATAGCCCACCACACTGGCAAGCGGGGTGCGTAGGTCATGTGCCAAGTACGTGACCAGATCGTCCTTGCGATGAGACTCGTCACGCAAGGCCTGTTGCACCTTGCGCTCGCGATCGCGCACACGGTTGAGTGTGCCCTCGACCTCCAGGAAGTCGCCGTCGATGTTGTCCCAGGTGTCGGGGTGATCGATCAGGCGATCTTGAATACGAGCGGCCAGCACACAATCGGCATGCTGCTCGCCCTGCTCATAGCCCTGGTAGTACAGGGCGCGGCCGCAAAAGAACAGCACGCACACGGCAAGCGCCAGCACAAAGCCAAGCATGTTGAATACAAAGCCGGCATCGAACAGCACCGGCCCTTCGATGCCGCCGAGTGCCATGGCGCCAATCGCCAACGTCATGGCCCACGCGGCACCGCCAATCACCACGCAGCGGCGTACGATTTCAAATCGATCGATCAGCAAAAAGCCGACAAGCAGCACCGCCAAGATTCCAGCGATGTTATCGATGCCAATCAGCAGCAGGCTCAGCAAAAAGAGCAGCACCGTTGCAAGCGCGCGGTTGTCGACGACCGACCTCACGTATTCAAAGAGTCGATCGGGCACCTCGAATGCCTGCCTATCGTCTTTTGTCATATCCACTTCCCCACCATCAAAGGCGTTATTCGATTATGTAGCCGACGCCCCAGACGTTTTTGATAAAGCGCGGCTTTTGAGCGTCGTCACCGATCTTTTCGCGCAGGTGGCGAATGTGCACCATCACCGTATTGTTGGAGCCGGGCATAAAATCCTCGTTCCACACCGCGCGGAACAGATCCTCCACGGCCACCACACTGCCGCGATGCTCGACCAGATACAGCAAGATGGAATACTCGATGGGCGTGAGGCGCACCGGCGCACCGTCCACCGTTACGGAACGGGCATCGCGGTTGATCTCCAGGCCGTCGAACTGGATGGTCGGCGACTCGGCCGCCTGCGCGCGGCTACCGTAGCTGGTGTAGCGGCGAAGCTGAGCGTGCACGCGCGCGATGAGCTCCAGCGGGCGGAACGGCTTAACCACGTAATCGTCCGCGCCAAGCGAAAGGCCCTCGATCTTGTCTTGCTGGGCATCGCGCGCCGTCAGCATGATCACGGGATAGGTATGGCTGGAACGGATCGTACGCAGCAACTCAAGCCCATCGATATCGGGCAGCATGACATCCAGCAGTGCAAGATCGAACTCCTGCTCCAAGATTGCCTTGGCAGCATCGGCCCCGCTATAGGCGACCTGTACGTCAAAGCCTTCTTTTGTAAGGTAGATACCAACCAAGTCGGCGATGGCCTTTTCGTCATCAACTACCAAAATGCGCTCGTTCATGCGTGCTCCTCTCGCGCTCCATTATGCCCGAGGGGGCGCACGCCACACACAACAAGCGTGGGTGATTAAGTCGGCCTTAAGCACCCTTGTGCCCGTTCGGGCGCGGATGTGGGCCACACACGCACGCGATGATCGCCGACACCGGTAAACGATATACTCTAGTTCCAGAAGAGACCGTCCCGTCGAAAGCGAAATCTGTGAAGTCCCTCACCTCTTTTGCAAAGCGCTCAGCCCAGCTTGCCGCCGGCTTTGTCTGCGCTATCGCCCTTGCCGCTGGCGTGCCCACCGTCGCCGGCGCCCAAGTGCTCACGACCGACAATGTCTGCGGCAAAACCGCCGATGCGCGCGGCATCACGGCAGAAAACCTGCCCGATATCGATGCGACCAATGCCCTCGTCATGGGCAAAGACGGCACCGTCTACTATGCCCGCGGCGCCGATGAGCAGGTCAAGATTGCCTCGGTCACCAAGGTCATGACCGCAATCCTAACCGTCGAGAATTGCAAGATGGACGAGAAGGTCACGGTGAGCAACGCCGCAGCCACCGTGGGCAATTCGACCGCCGGCTTGCTCGAAGGCGACGAGCTTACCGTGGAGCAGGCACTGCGTGGCCTGATGATTCCCTCGGGCAACGACGCCGCCGTCGTGCTCGCCGAATATGTGGGCAAGAAGATCGAACCTAAGACCAAAGACGCCGAGGCAACCTTTGTGAAGGCCATGAACGAGCGCGCTAAGAAGCTCGGCTGCACCGGTACGCTTTTTGAAAACCCGCATGGTCTGGACTTTGATGAGTGGGCTGGCGATATGCACTCAACCGCACACGACGTAGCGCTGATGATGCAGGAGGCCATGAAAAACGATACGATCCGCGAGGTCGTAGCGAGCGAGGATTCCTGGATCGAGGTCACGGGCGCCGACGGCACCGACCATTCGCATTCCATGGACACGCATAACTATTTGCTGGGCCAAGATGGCAACATTGGCGGCAAGACCGGCACCACCGACGACGCGGGCTACTGCTTCACGAGCGCCTACAACCGCGACGGCGACGAGATCTACACCGTCGTTTTGAACTCCACCACCACCGACCAGCGCTTTACCGATACCGCCACCCTTGCCAACTGGTACTACGGCCACAAGGTGACGGTCGCAATCGCCAACACACAGGAAAAGACCGCCAACGGCAACCCGCTTATGGCGCGCATTGGCCAAACCGACTGGACGGATAAGACGATCGACGCCACACTCGCCGATCCCACGGCGCAAGCGACCGTGTTTTCCCTTGCCGGCGAGGTGACCGAAAAGGTTAGCTACGACGATCTTTCGGGCACGGTGCATGTGGGCGACAAGGTGGGTAGCGTCACGCTCAAGCAGGACGGCACCAAGATCGCCGTCATGGACCTGGTTGCCGACGAGGAAGGCGCAGGGCCGAATCCCATTGAATGGCTGCTCGTGAAGCTCGATCGCTTGGGCCGTCGCATCGACAACCGCCCGCTCACGGCAGAAAGCGAGACCGTCGCCAAGGCGCCCGAGGTGTAGGGCGCAAGAATAATAAGCCCACTGAAAGGAGGCGTCCGAAAGGATGCCTCCTTTTTTGAGGGTTCGAATCCCCAGCCGCCATTCTTGATAATAAAAAGGGCCCCAAATGGGACCCTTCTTCAAATTCGTACTGGCGGAGAGCTGGGGATGTCCGGGCATGCTGCGCATGCCCTCCGGCTTCAAAGCCTGGCGGCTTTTCGCCCACGGGCTACAAACGCTTTCGCGTTTGCTTAACGCCCATGCCCTCTCGGGTTCGAATCCCCAGCCTCCTTTCTCCGCACAAAAAAGGGCCCCAAATGGGACCCTTCTTTCAAGTCATACTGGCGGAGAGCTGGGGATTCGAACCCCAGATGCCCTTTTGGGGCATACTCGCTTAGCAGGCGAGCACCTTCGGCCTCTCGGTCAGCTCTCCGTAACAGCCGTTCTATAGTAACCAAACAGCCAAGGATGAGCAAGAGGAAATTTTCTAATTGCCTAGCAGCCTTTCCTTCTTGAAAGCATCGCCTACCCCAGCGAGCGGTTGAGGGAGCCGAGCTCGTCGTTGCCCATGGTGCGCCACATTTGGAAGATACAACCGCGCGCCAGGAAAAAGAAACCGTTGTCGACCAGTTGCACAGCGGCATCTGCCAGCTGATTCGTCACGGCGGACACTGGCGGCAGCTCTAGTCCAGCCTTGTGGATGGTCTCGACCGCTTCCTCGAACGTCGGAGGCTCGCTGACGCCCATCTCGTTCATAAGGCCCTGCATTTCTTCCAGCGCGCTGCTGCCCGACTCCTCGCCGCGCGGCACCAGACGGTAACAAGCCAGCGCCAGGTCGAGCTGATCGCAATTCCAATAGGCAAACGCCAAGCGATAGAACAGGTAGCCGATTGCAGAACGATCGCTGGCAATACGTAGGCCGTGGCGCGCCACCTCGATAATCTCGTCAAAGCGCTCCAGACGCGCAAGCACGTTGATGAGCGCAAAGTGCGACTGCATGGACGAGCGCGCCAGATCGTAAAGATGGCGCACCTCGGGCAGTGCTCGTTCAAAGTCCTCTTGCTCGGCGTAAAAGCTGCAGATCTCGTGCTGGGCAAAGTACAGCGCATCGGGCGCACGAAGGATTCGCACAGAGCGGTCTTCTTCCAACACCGGTAGCACCATGCGCACCAGCTGGTTATCGCAAAACTGCGTTTGAGCCGGACCTGTCGCCAAAAGCTCGGCGACGGCGCACTTAGCCTCCAACTCCTCAACAAGACGAGAAAAGCCTTCAAAAGCACCTGTACGGTCGACTTTTGCCTGCTCGCGCAATTCAACAACACGGGCCACGTATGGGTCGTCGTCCTCTTCCATGACCTCCAGCTCGTCAGCCGTATCGGCAAGCAGCAGATCGCGCAGCGCCGGCGGCAGCATGCGATGGTCATCACGCGGACGAGCATGAACCTCCGCAGGTTCAATCGTCTCCGGAGCGGTTGACTCATATGCCTCAAGCACACGCTTGCACGGCATATCGTCCATGTCCATGCTTTCAAGATCCTTGGCGACAGGCACGCAATCGGCCAGATAGGCCGCGCGCCCAAAGAAATACGTTGCAACAACGCGCTCGCCCTGCTCACTGTCGGGAGCAGCAATCTGCACATAGCAGCGCGTGATGCAGGTGCCCGCGGCAAAACACGCTGCCGCAAGCGTGAGTGCCACGCGCGCATCGTGCTCCGCGGCCCAGATCGCACGCGCGTCCTCGTCCAACTCGCGCCAGGCGTCATCTTGAGCGTCGTATTCACGTTGCGGCATGGCATCAACGACAGACTGCCCAAACCGAACGAGCATGATCCCTTCGGCAACGTTTGCCCGATAGGTATAGTCGAGCCGCGTGACCACGTTAAGTGCCTCGACAATACGCGCGAAGCGGGTACGCACATCCCACTCACCGCCCGGCTGGCAAGCCACCGTACCCGGTTTGCCCCACGGGTTATCGCTCGAGGCCGTATCAAGCAGTCGGGGAACATCGTTGGTCGTCTTGGCGATATGCCACGCATCAAAGAGCGCGCAGCCCTCAAGGCTCGGCGAGGATGCCGCAGGGACCAATCCGGCCCCGATGTGCTCAAGGATGCCGGAGAGACGGTTAAGACGGCACTCGATGGCAAGCAGCATGTCAATCTCGTCCTGGTCCAGCAGGCTGCGATCAAAATTGAGATAGAAAAGCTTTGAGCGATCGATGCGAGCCAGGCTCATCTCGGACTTAGCGGCGATGGTGCGCAAGCGAGGCAAGTCAATTTCACTCATAAGGGCGGCGGCATAGCGCTCGATACCGCTCGGATTCTCGGCATGGTCAACGCGGTAGAGCAGCGTCTCGATAGCGTCAGGTAGCGGTGTCGTGTTAAAGCCCAAAAACACCTCGACCGGCTCGGGCAACTTTACGAGCTTGATCTTGTCGACAACGTTTTGCATACCCTCGTCGAGTCCGTCGGCGTCCGCCGTGCTCGCAATGGTATTTTCGGAGTCAGCGAATATCACGTAGCGCAGGAACATCGATGCCATGAACTCACCGTAAGGAAGGGAGCGGGTCGAATTCCATGTCTCGTGATCGGACTGTTCGCGCATGGGACCTTCGGGAGAGCCGACGGTTCGCGCGCACGCGCGCATCGTGCCGTTTGCTCCCCTCACCATAATCTCACCAATACCGGAGTCCGACTCGTCAAGGACCAGTTCCATGTCGGGATCGTTGGGCAGCGGAGCCTCGCTGACGGGGCGGTCCACCTTGTACACCTCACCCGAAACGCTTACGTAGCCCAAAAGCGACACATGGCTTTTGCCAACGAATTCGACGACATAACAAGATTCATGCTGATCCTCGCCAAAGAGTTTCCAGACCACGCCATATGAGCGTCCCGCAGACTGCTCGGGCATGGCCGGAAAGCGCTTTTTGGGATCGAGAAACCTGAGCTTGTATGTCGGACGCTCTGCCACGAAATATCACCCTGATCGGTCGCTTGAGAAGGAGTGGTCGCGAATAAGTCGCGACATCTACTCGGAATCTTACACGAGTCGACAGGAAATCGTCCCTTTGGACAAAAGCACTCAAGCTGGCGCAAAAGAAAAGCCCCCGTTGCCGGGAGCTTTAATCTCAAATGGTGCGGCGTATAGG
>DXZO01000002.1:0-20249 GCA_019419625.1 Collinsella sp.
GATATTTGGAGACCTTTTCTTCCTTAAGGGGATGGGCGGGGTCCAGCGCCAGGCGCAAGCGTTGGTCGCAGGCGCGCATCATTTCACCGAGCTTGCTGCTCTTTTGCCTGCTACCGTGAATCCGCATGCATTCCCAAAAACCGTTTTGGCAACGGTAGATATGGATGGGGTCCAGACGGTATTCGCAGTCCTCGTGGCGCTCGGGCGCAAAGAATACGGCCGAGGCAAACATGGTGTAGGGCATGGCCGTCTCCTCCCCAAATAAACTTGCCACGATGCCGGTCTTTCGGTGCGTGTCATAGTAGCGCGCCATGCGGACATACACGGCGCACGCCACGTGGCGCAGATCGCGGTGGTGGCTGCGGTCGAGCCGCGAGTTACTTAGGTTGTACGTGGAGAGGGCGTTGATGGCGGCCATGAGTCGCTCCTCGCGCACCTCATCGGGCGGAAGGGGGAGCGTGGGCTCGGAGGTTTTGCGACGCTTGGGTGCCGGGTCAGACGGCGTCGGTGCTGGTACAAGGTCTCGTGCCGCGCGCCGCAGCTCGATAAGGGCGTTATCGAATATGACGGTTTTAGAGTCGCGAAGCAGCTTGGGGTCGAGCCCGTGGAACACGGCGTAATCTTGCAGCCACACGCGCGCAAACCGGTCGATGCCGGGCTCGAAGGCGCGATAGACATCCCAAAAAGCCTTGATCTTGTTAAAACCATCGAGTGGATTATCTACGCCAATGCCGCAGATCAGCTCATAGAGATACAGAAAGGCAAAGGACGTAGACGTTTCCTCGACGGTTCCGCGGCGCACTTGGGCACGCCAGGTAAAGTAGCCGCGCAGTTGCCGGTCGCTCATGGCGTTGTAGGTGGGAAAGTACGACTTAAAGGTGCCGTTGTAGGGACAGTCGTCCTCAAAGTCGGCCATCAGCAGGCCCTGGCGGTAAAAAAGCTCGGCTTCCGAAAGCCAGCGGCCCGCACCGCCCTTGGGGTCATCCTGCCAACGCGATATCTCACGCATCTTGCGGTACTGGTCGGGGAGGAAGTTCTGCATCTGCCGGCCGGTCTTGAGAATCGGCTCGTCTGCGTAGATCTCATTTGAGAAGCGAGCGGACTGATGGGTCCGGGCCTCGGCCATAATGCGCTCGATGAGCATCTTGATGTCCTGGTCGGCCACCGCTTCTCCTCTCCTAACGCAGCTTCGGTGACCTCATATCATAGCACAGCATCAAACAGATGTTCGAGATACCACTATGCAGATAGTTTAGAACAGGAGGGCGTAGATGACGGCTATGACAACGGAGGGGAGCATATTGGCCGTGCGGAAGGTCTGAGGACGGATGAGGTTGACGCCGACGCAGAAGATGAGCATGGAGCCCACGAGCGATAGGCTGTCGAGGGCCGCGGTGGTCATGATGGGGGAGAGCGCACCGGCAAACAGCGTGATCGTTCCCTGGAATACGGCGACGGGCAGAGCGGAGAAGATACAGCCGCGGCCGAGCGAGGCGGTCATGGTGCAGACGATGATGCAGTCCAGCGCGCCCTTGAGGGCAAGCGTGGACCAGTCGCCGAGCAGGCCGTCCTGGATCGATCCCACAATGGCCATGGCGCCGATGCACACGGTGAGTGAAGTCGAGACAAAAGCGTTGGTGAACTCGTTATCGCCCTCACTGCCAGTCTTGCGCTTGAGCCATTCGCCAAGGTTCTCGATGGAGGCCTCCAAGTTGATGGCCTCGCCGATGAGCGAACCGAGCGCAAATGAGACGATGAGCATGGTGGTACCGGTGGTCGCTAGCGCCTTTCCATCGATGATGAGCATCTTTTGCATGGTGCCGCCCAGGCCGATAAACAGGACGCACAGCCCCGATGCTTTCATGAGCGTGTCTTGGATGCGCGGTGTAATGAAGCGGCCGCCCGCTAATCCCAAAAGACCGCCCGCAACTAAAAGCGCAACGTTGATGATTGTTCCCAAGCCCGGCATGAGCCCTCCTGTATTGATGCCAACGTGGCAATCGTAGCAGAACGAAATGCGAGGCACATCGCGACTCATCTAATACGTTATATAAGTGGTATTAGGAATGATGCGCAGCATTTAAGCCTCAGGTGGTTGTCGGGACATAGGGGTAGTAGTCAAAGCGCAGTGTCATAAGCCGCTGCGGGGATTCAATAGCCGCGGCGATGATATTGGCATCGCGGGCACGATCAAACCCTTCGAGTTCGATCTGATACGAGACGTCTTGCATAATGTCCAGACGTCGCCAGGCTAGAAGTGTGTCGCCATCGAATTCCAAGGTCTTGCCTCCGTCTGGGGCAACGGCGTATAGACGCAGTTTAGCGGTGGTTGCAGGGTCGACAACCGTGACCTTTTTAATTTCGTTTCGAGTATTCTTGGCGCCCAACAAGGTGAGCAGTGTTGGGGCCACGACCTCGCCCGATGGCAAAAAGACGACTTCGATGGATTCGGGAAATGCGATGATGGCCGACTTGCGGACGGGCTGATTGGCGGCGGCAACTTCGATGTTTGCAGCATCGATGACCTCTGTGTGGTCGAGGGCGGCAAGCACGCAGCAGTTACCTTCATCGATCTCCTGAGGATCAGCAAGCCCCAGACTGTCCGCGAGCTCGGGATCGTTTGGACCGGTAGCGGGCTCATTCGGTGCTTCGAAAGAAGCTGGGACGCTGTTTGTCGGCGACGGCGTGTCGCCCGCACCTGCTTCTTTGTCCGTGCTCTCTTCTTGTATGGTTGCGTTGATGGGTTCGTCGTTTGAGGGGAGCGTCTTGGCGTCAAGCGCGGAGGGGACAATCTCGACGGCTCCGGATCCGTTCCACTCCATCTCGAGAAGCGCCGGGTCGGCAAGAATGCGTTGCCTGCCTAGCGTGTGGGTATCGATCGCAATAGGGCCTGCCTCCGTCCCGCGCGTAAGGCTGAGCGATCCGGCCGGCTTCTCGAAATGAATGTCTGTGTCTTCGGTACTGGCGGCGTAGAACAGCAGGGATGCTTCTCCCGCCGCGATGGCATCGGTGCCCGCCTTGGTCAGCCGCAGCGATGCCGTGAATGAGAGGGTGGGCTGCACATCGTCTGCATTCGCGGCGGCGCAGCCCAGACATATACCGCCTCCTTTCTCGAAAAACGCACCGTCGAAGGCGACCTTCGCTCCGTTCGCCGAGTCATCGACCGAAGCGATATCGATGCGCAACCCCAAATCGCACGGATCGCCATCTGCATCGAGCACAATCGAGCGCCACGTGCAGACGGCGCACCCCGCCTGGGAGCCGTTTGCCTTGTTCGAACGATTGATATCCACGACTATCGAGCCGTCCGTATTACGACGAAGGCATCCCGAGGTTGAGATTGCGGCCTGTGCGAACGAAAAACGCTTGCACGCAATGGCGCTCGACGGATTTGGTGCGGAGCTTAGGGCTGCTGGTAAGGAGTCTGCCATGACGGGAGTCGCCCAAGCGGCGACAGGCGTTCCGGTTGCGAGCGCGCCGCAGAGTGCGACGACGGGCAAAAGGTTCTTCGATGCCATGGGGTCTCCTTAGCTAATTTAGTGTGGCCTGTCCGTGTTTCGTTTCTGGCTGCGTTTGATGTGCAGACCGAGGCCGGCGGTTCCCGCGCCTGCTGCCGTGGCGCCTGCTGCCAAGAGCCATCGTCTGTCGCCTGTCTGAGCCAACGGTTCCTCGCGGCAGCCGCGGTCGAGCTCCGAGAGGTCGACCGTCACCTGCGTGGCGGCCTGCGCCTGTTCTTGCTGGGCAAAGGCCATGGCTGGCCCAAACGCTAGGATACTGACGGCGGCGGCCAGGGCGACGGCCTTATGCCGTGTGCGCACCGGGCTCGACCGTCCAGGTGATCGTTGCAACCTGATCGCCTTCGCCGGTTACGCGGAAGATGTCGCGCGTGACGCGGGCGACGTTTCCGCTTGTCTTGAGCTTAATTTTGTCCGTGCCGCCGGCAATGCCCTGGTAGCCCATGTCGAAGGCTGCATTCTTGGAAAGATCGAGGCCCGTCTCCTGCATTGCGGCGCTGGCGTTCTGGAGTGCGCCGTTGGGGCCGACCTTAAAGTCGATGGAATTCTGCGCGGTTCCGGCCTTGGCGTCGGCGGCAATGGTCCAGGTGTTCATGGCGTCGATCTTCATGTTGGTGACATGGATGCCGTAGGCCGAATGATTGTCGATGGTGGTCGCGTCTTCTGAGGGGCCCTGAAGCGTGCCGTCGGCCTTGGCGACGAAGGGAATAACCGTCGGAACTTTGAACTCTACGTTGTCGATCTCGGTCCTGACCATTACTTTTGTGGTTCCAACGCGCCCGGCTGCCAGAGCTGGCGTCGGGGCGGCGCCCATTGCGAGCGCGAGCGCGAGCCCTGCGCCCACGACGAGCGCTCTGGCTCCGTTCATGTTCCTGGTGATGTCCATGGTCGTTCCTTTCTATTCGCCGCGGGCCGTCCCCGCGATGATTGGACGAATGCTGGTGAATTGCGTGCGGTGCCGCGTCGGTCGAAAAAGCTAGTTCTCGGCTTGCTCAACCCGTACCTTGACACGTGTCGGATTGCCGTGGCTGTCGAGGGTCTTGGCATCGAGTGCCTGGATCTCGATGTATGCCTCGCCTTCTTTGATGTCGCCGGCGGGGCACGTCTCGATTGTCTTGCCGGTCTCGACCACACCGGATTCGTACATGGTCTCGTCGTTTTGGATGACGCGGAATCGCTGGGGAAATTTATTGTCTTGGACGTTTTGCACGTTGACGCGCAGCTTGCCGTCCTCCTGTAGCTGAGCGACCGGCGCGACCGAAATCGTCATCATGTTGTCGCGGACGATGGCATCGAGCTCATCTTGGATTTCTTGTCGCGATTTACCCTCTGCCGTCGTGACTGAGGCGCCCGCTTCGGGCACGGGCTGCGACTGCCAGGCGTATAGTCCTACGGCGACAAGGGCGCAGACGATAGCCAGACAGACAACGACGAGTTTCTTGCGACGCCCCAGTCCTGCGAGGCGGGGCGGCTTCTTCGCACTCATGCGGCGTCCTTGGTGGTGTAGACACGTGCGAACGTGGACGGGTCCGCTCCAAAGAGCATGTGAAGCATCAGGCGGCGCGAGTAGATGAGCTCGTCAAAGTCGTGAGGGAGCTCGATGTCGTGGATACGCGCGATGTGGTGGGCGAGCGCCGAGAACGACTCGGGGTCGCAGATAACATCGGTGGTGACGTGGTAGACCGCCGTATCGGGGAACGCCTCTTCGTCGAAAGGCAGGAGATAGGGATCGTCGTCGACCTCGATGGCGACGCCGTACTGGGGCCAGTAATATGCCATGGGAACCTCCCTGCTTCTGGGGCCAAAACTTCTATCGGTTTTGGCTGTCGACGCCGACCGTATCAGCCGCTACTTGACCAATTTCTGACCAAATGCTTGACGGATTGACATCTCCGCAGGTAAAAGGTGGAAAAAATTACTTCAACTTTTTTCGAGCGACAATCGAGCGGTCGGCGACGGCGGGGCGATATGTGTCAAAAGCATCGTCTGCCGAGGAAGCCTTGCCGTTCGCCGAATTGCACGAACGTAAAAATCGCCAATTATGGAGACGGTCTCGAACACGTCGACGAAACGATGCGGTAACATCTCCCTGCAAACACTGTAGTTAGCTAAAGGGGGAGTTCGCGTGTCTGCAACCATTAAACCCTTCACCGATGAGTTCGAAGAGTATGGCCGCGATGAATCTCGTGCATCGGGCGAAGCATCGAGCATCTCGTTTCCGACAACGGAAGACGAGGTCCGTGCCATTTTGGAAACGCTCCATGCCGAGCGTGTCCCGGTAACGGTTCAGGGCGCCCGAACCGGCCTTGCCGCCGGTGCCGTGCCCCACGGTGGGCATATCCTCAATACTTCCCGTATGAATCGCTACTTGGGCCTTCGCCGCGATGAACAAGGCCAATTTCTGCTGCGCGTGGAGCCGGGCGTTGTGCTCTCGGAGCTGCGTAAGCAGCTGAGCAAGAAGGTACTGCCGACCGCTGGTTGGGACCAGGCATCGCTTGAGGCCTACGAGGAGTTCCAAGAGTCCTCCGAGCAGTTCTTTCCCACCGATCCCACCGAGGCATCTGCCTGTCTGGGTGGCATGGCGGCATGCAACGCCTCCGGCGCCCGCAGCTACGCTTACGGCCCCATGCGCCCGCATATTACGGGACTCCACGTCGCGCTGGCTGATGGCGATTTGCTTGAGCTTCAGCGCGGCGAGGCTTTTGCCCAGGGCCGCCACCTGTCGCTCGTGACGGCAGAGGGCCGTACGCTCGAGCTCGATCTTCCCGGCTATACCATGCCCGAGACAAAAAATGCCTCAGGCTATTTCGTTGCGGACGATATGGACGCCATCGACCTCTTTATCGGCGCGTGCGGCACGCTCGGCGTTATCACCGAGCTCGAGATTGCCTTGCAGGCGGCGCCTGCGGTCGTTTGGGGTGTGAGTTGCTTTTTCGATAGCGAGGACAAGGCGGTGTCCTTTACCGATTCCGTGCGCCCTGTCCTGTCCCATGCGGCTGCCATCGAGTACTTCGATGCTGGCGCCCTGGATATTCTACGTCGCCAGCGCGAGCAGTCGACGGCGTTTGCCTCGCTGCCGGCGCTCGACGACGAGGCAAAGGTCTGTGTCTACGTGGAGCTCGATTGCGATGACGAGGCGCAGGCGACCGAGGAGCTGTACCACTTGGGATGGGTGCTGGAGCTTGCGGGCGGCCGCGACGATGCGACATGGGTCGCCCGCACCGAAGTCGATCGCGAGTGCCAGCGGTTCTTCCGCCACGCGGTGCCCGAGAGCGTCAACATGCTCATCGACGAGCGTCGCCGCACCGACCCCACCATTACCAAGCTGGGATCGGATATGTCGGTGCCCAATGCACGCCTTGCCGATGTCGTGGCCCTCTATCGCCGCACGCTGGCCGAAAGCGGGCTTGAGTCTGCTGCCTGGGGACACATCGGGAACAACCATCTGCATGTGAACATCCTGCCGCGCGATGCGCAAGACTACCGTCGTGGTGGAGAGCTCTTTGCCCAGTGGGCTTCCGAGGTCACGGCCATGGGCGGTGCCGTTTCTGCCGAACACGGCGTCGGCAAGATCAAGGCGGGCTTCTTGGAGACGATGTACGGCCACGAGGCCATGGTCGAGTCGGCGCGTCTCAAACTCCAGCTCGATCCTGCCGGCCAGCTGGGTCGCGGCAACCTGTTTACGGAGAAGCTCTTGGATGAACTCGTCCAGAAAGGGGGCGCGTGAAGATGAGTGATTTCCATATGGTGGTGTGCGTCAAGGCGGTGCCCGGAAGCACCGAGGTCAAGATGGACCCCAAGACCAATACTATCGTGCGTGATGGCAAGCAGGCGGTCATTAATCCCTTCGATGCAAGTGCCCTCGAATGTGCGCTAGCGCTGAAGGACGACTTTATCGGCTTTGGCATGGACGTGCGTGTGACGGTGGTGTCGATGGGCATCCCCGCGACCGAATCGCTGCTGCGCGACTGCATCGCCCGCGGTGCCGACGACGCGCTGCTGCTGACCGATCGCGCCTTTGCGGGCGCCGATACCCTAGCCACCACCTATGCCCTCAAATGCGGCATCGAGGCACTCGATGAGGACTTTGACCTGCTCATCTGCGGCAAGATGGCAGTGGACGGCGATACGGCCCAGATCGGCCCCGAGCTGGCCGGCGCCTTTGGGGTCCCCTGCGTGACCGACGTGAGCTGTGTGCAGAGCGCGGGATTTACGACGTGTGGCTCGCTGGCGCTCGTTCACGGCTGCGATGCCGGCGAGGAGACGGTGTACCTGGAGATGCCGTGTGCGATGACGACTGCCAAGGAGATTGGCCAGCTGCGCATGCCGAGTATTGCCGGTATTCGCGCGGCCGAGGATGCAGACGTGCGCGTGGCCAGCGCTGCCGACGTAAACGCCGACCCCTCGCGTTGCGGCCTTGCCGGATCACCGACGCAGGTCGTGCGCTCGTTTGTGCCCGACCGTGACCAAACGTGCGAGGCCGTCGAGGGAACGGCGTCCGAGCAGGCGGTAAAACTTGCCAAGATTATCGAGGGGATGGCATAGATGAGCGGGCTGATTATCGATAGCGAAGCCTGTATCGGCTGCGGTCGCTGCGTTCGCGCCTGCGCCTCGGGCGGCATTGTGGTGGAGGGTGAGCGCCCCAATCGCTGTGCCCGCGTAACCGACGGCTGTATCCTGTGCGGTGGGTGCGTCGACGCCTGCCCCGTCAACGCCATCTCGATTGAGCGCGACGAGGCCGCCGGCGCGGCAGACCTTGACGCATATCGAGACATCTGGATCTTCGTGCAGACTGACGAGCACGATGCCGTTACATCCGTGGCCTTCGAGCTCATGGGCAAGGGGCGCGAGCTTGCCGATGCCCGCGGCTGCCGTCTGGTGGCACTGGTCGGCATGAGCCCCGAGGGCTCACTCGGGGACCTGGAGCATCTGATTTGCGCCGGTGCGGACGAAGTTCTGGTCTGTCGTGACGAGCGCCTGCGTCAGAACGACGCGGAGGTCTACGCCCGCTTGATCTGCGATTTGGTAGCCGAGCGCAAGCCCGAGGCCATTCTGTACGGCGCGACCGCCTTTGGTCGCGAGCTGGCGCCCGGTGTGGCCGTGCGCTTGCAGACGGGCCTTACGGCCGATTGCACGGTGCTTTCGATGGATACGGAGACGGGTCTGCTGCAGCAGACGCGCCCGGCGTTTGGCGGCAACCTGATGGCCACCATTATCTGCCCCAACCACCGTCCTCAGATGGCAACGGTGCGCCCCGGCATCTTTAAGGCGCCCGAGTTTGACTATAGCCGCTCCGGCACGATTGCCCAGGTAGTGCTAGCGGATGACGTTAAGGCCCGTGTCGAGATCTCGATTCCCGCCGAGGAGTGGGGACAGCAGGCCTCAATTGCCGATGCCGAGCGTCTAGTCGTGGTGGGCCGCGGCATCGGCTCCAAGAAAAACCTACCGCTGATGCGAAAGCTTGCCGAGGCTCTGGGTGCCGAGCTTGGCTGCACGCGCCCCGTGGTGGAGGCCGGCTGGCTGGAGTATCGCCACCAAATTGGCCAGACGGGTGTATCGGTCTCGCCCAAGCTCCTCGTGAGCATCGGTGTCTCGGGCGCTACCCAGCATCTCGCCGGCATCGGTGGGGCGGAGTGCATTGTCGCCATCAATGAGGACCCGGATGCCCCCATCTTCGGTGCCGCCCAGTACAAGGTCGTCGGCGATGCCGTTGAGATCGTTGAGGAACTGCTGGCTCAGCTCGAGTGCTAAGCGCTTGCCAGCCAGCGGCGCAGCTCGTCCTTAAGGCGGCTCCAGGTTGCCTGCGCGGCGGGGTCGGTAAAGGGTCGCGTAATGCCAAAGGGCGCGTCGAGCAGGCGATAGATATCGCCTTGCTCGCGCGCCAGTGCACGGCTTGCCGGATGGACGAGCTCAAACATAAAGCAGATGAGCCCCACCAGGTAGTCCGCCGGCTCGTTGCGCTCGTCACGCGCGACGCAGCGATGCTCGTCAAAGGCGGTAAGCGCCGGTGTCGAGAAGTGGCTGGCGAGAAACGTGTCCTCATCCACCTTGAGGATGGTGTCGACGGTGCTGTCGGCGATGGTGCGCATAATGTCGATCTTGTCGCCATCGCGCACGATCTCGCAGAAGCTCCGTGTACGGGTGTCGAGTTCCGTGGGCAGGCGAAAATCACTGTGGTGGGCGATGCTCGCGCGGATCAGTTCGTCCTCTGCCGGGTCATCGATAAAGTCGCGGATGCTCGTTACGGCGGGTGCATCGGCGGGATTCTCGCCAAAGAGGACCTCGATGCCCAGCGCTGCATGGCTCATGCTCTCGGCGTCCTTAAAGGTGTCCCAGCGCCGCAACTGCTCAAAGCGGCCCATATCGTGTAGCAGGCCGCAAAGCCATGCCAGGTCAATATCTTCTGACGACCAGCCCTGCTCGCGCGCTACGGCATCGCATGCCTCGGCCACGTGGTACGTATGCTCGATTTTGAGCGCGATGCGTGGGTTGGTGGCGTCGTAGGCATCGGTGTAGCTTTTGAAGGCCGCGCGCGCCCGGTCTCGATCGATAGCTGTCATAATGACTTCCTAAAAAGTTGTGTCTTTCGATCCGGTGGCAATTGTAGGTGAACTTTATTGCCACCGGTTGATATTTCTGCTGCGTTGCAAGGCGCGCTGCAGACGACTTACCAGAATGGGAGTGGCATGGTCCTTAGGATCTTTAAAATCGTCTGGCCAGTGATGCTTAC
Organism: Collinsella sp.; assembly: GCA_019419625.1. Lineage (GTDB taxonomy): Bacteria > Actinomycetota > Coriobacteriia > Coriobacteriales > Coriobacteriaceae > Collinsella. The sequence continues at coordinate 10,246 of DXZO01000002.1, forward strand.
CTATGTTGCAATAGGCGCGCCGTGCGGAATGATCATGGGGCAGACGGGAATGGAGCCCTGGATGGTCTTTGCTCTGAGCAGCACGTTTGTGACGGGCAGCGGCCAGTTTATGATCTGCAATCTTTGGCTGGCGGGCGTACCGGCACCTTCGATTATCGCGAGCGTCGCCGCCATCTCCTCGCGCTTCGCTCTTTACTCGGCATCGATCGCACCCCATCTGGCGGGCGCCTCGAAGCGTCAGACGCTGGCTGTTGCCGCGACGCTCACCGAGGAGGCATACGGCATCTCGCTTGCCAAGCTGGTTGAGGGGGAGGATTGGGGCCCGCGCGAATCCTTCGTGCTCAACGTGATCCTCATCGCGACATGGGGCGCTTCGTGCACGATGGGTGCCATCGTCGGTGCCGTTGTCGATGTTCCCACCGCCATTGCAGCCTTTGTCTGCACCTCGCTCTTTATCTGCCTGCTCTTTTCGCAGCGGCTGTCGCGCGGCAACGTTGTCGCGGCGGTTTCGGGCGCGGTGTCCGTCGCCGTATGCAAGTTCTTGGGCCTCACGAATATTGCCGTGCCGGCAAGCGTCGTGGCCGGCATTGCCATTGCGTTGGCGTGCGATGCTGTATTTGACGGAAGAGGTGCCCGCGATGCCCGTTAACGAGTTCTTGGTTCTGTGGCTGTCGTCGTGGGCTGCTATCGCGTTCTTTCGCATCGCGCCGGCGTTTGCCTTGCGCGGGAGAACGCTGTCGCCCCGCATTACCGAGGCCCTGGGTTATATCCCGCCCGCTGCCTTTGCCGCGCTGGTCGCCAACGACTTGGTGAGCCCCGGCGCGTTCGACGCGGGACCCTGGCCTGCCTTGGTTCCCTGGATTGCGGCCGCCGGCGTCGTGGTCGTGGCGGTCAAGACAAAATCGATGCTGTGGTGCTGTGTTTCGGGCATCGTGTTCTATATCGTTTTGAGCCTCATATAAGAGCGGGGCACGTTTAGCGCCCCTGTCCAACGAATCGAATTTCTCACCGAGCTGGTCTATTTCTTCTGGTACCATGGTCAAACTTTACTGTAGCAAAGCGTGACGTGGGCTTTTGTACCCCGTCAACGGAAATGGGGGTTTCATGGCACAGGAAGCGACCGCCAACGAGCAAAAGAAATTCAAGGTCCCGCGCATCCCGGGCGACATCATGATTTATCCGATGATCGTCGGTCTTTTGCTCAACACCTTCTGCCCGCAGGTTTTTGAGATCGGCGGATTCTTTACGGCTGCCTGCCGCGGTGGCTCCAATACCATCGTCGCCGCGATCCTGCTGTTTGTGGGCGCCGGCATCAGCTTTAAGTCCACGCCGGGCGCTATCAAGACCGGCATCGTCGTGCTGATTCCCAAGCTGGTCGTCGCAGCGGCTCTCGGCCTGGGCGTGGCATATTTCTTTAACGACAACTTCCTGGGTCTGAGCTCCGTGTCTATCATCGGCGGCATCACGTTTTGCAACATGGCGCTCTATACGGGCATCATGGGCGAGTTCGGTGATGAGTCTGAGCGGGGCGCCGTCGGTATCCTGTTCTTTACGGCCGGCCCCGCCGTCACGATGATCATCCTCGGTGTTTCCGGCCTCGCCAATATTCCCATTGGCACCATTATCGGCTCCATCTTGCCACTCGTTATTGGCATGGTTCTGGGCAACCTGTTCCCGTTTATCAAGAACCTGCTGGTTCCCGGTGCCAATCCCGCGATTGCCGTCATCGGATTTCAGCTCGGTGCGTCCATGAGCCTGTCGAGCTTTATCACCGGCGGTATTTCCGGCATCTTGCTGGGCCTTGTCACGCTGTTTGTCGTCGGTCCCATCACCTTTGCGTTCGAGCGTCTGTGCGGCGGCAATGGCAAGGCCGCTGTGGCTTGCTCCACCATTGCCGGCACGGCTATGACCACACCGGTTGCCCTCGCCGAGGTCGCACCGCGCTACGCCGAGCTTGCGCCCACCGCGTACGCTCAGATCGCCACCGCCGTTATCATCACGGCGATCATGGCTCCGATTCTGACTGGCTGGGTCGACAAGAAGTTCTGCCAAGGCAAGGAGGATCTGTCGCCTGTCGGTGTCGAGGCCATCGAGGAGGCCGTCGTGACTGACATCGATGGCGAGTAGCAATCGATACCCATCAATGATGCCGGCGTGTGCAATTCGCGCCGTATGGGCGCCCGAACAGAAACTGTTTTGCAGTGATGTTCGGGCGCTCTGCTATTATCCCCTTTACCCCTGCGGAGTAAAGGGGTGTTTATTGCCCTGATTCGAATTGGGCGATTCTGACCACTTGGGTATTGAAGGGATGGCGCTAGTGGTTAAGGCACTCAAGATTGAGATCTTCGTGCTATGCATGATTGTTCTTATCGGGCTTGCCGTGCGAAGTCGTCGCTCCTTGTTCTCGAGCACCCAGCAGCTATTGTTTAGCATGCTTGGCTACACCTCTGCCGCGTACATATTATTCGATATGATCTGGACGCTTTCGGACGGTGTGGACGGCACGTTGGGCATTGCTGCCAACTGGATTTCCAACGCGGTTTCGTTTTCGCTCTTTGCTATCGCGTGTCTCATTTGGTTTATCTATTCCGAGACGGTGCAGGGTTCTCGCCTTTTGACCTCGCGCTATAGGGTGGTGCTTGTAGCGTTGCCTACGGCTCTGGTGGTCGTGCTGGCGTTTACCAGTTACTGGACGCACGCCCTGTTCTATATCGATTCGCAGGGCGTGTATCGTCGCGGCTTTGCCTATATGATCCAGCCCATCGTCAGCTACTGTTACGTTATACATACGTCCCTGCATGCATTTGTGCAATCTCGCAGGGTCGAGAGCCTGCAGACGAAGGCCATCTATCGAACCTTGGCATTTTTCGCCATTCCGGCCCTGGTGGGCGGTACCTTTCAGGTCGTATACTCGCTGCCCGGCCTTTGCGTCGGCATAATGATTAGCATGTTGCTGCTCTACATCATCTACCAGGAGCAGCTCATCTCGACCGACCCGTTGACTGGACTTAACAATCGCAACCGTTTTGAGACCTATATGCTGTCGCTCTTCTCAAATGTGGATCAGGCTGAAGATGTATATCTGCTTATGATGGACGCCGACGGCTTTAAGCAGATTAACGATCGCTATGGGCATGTGGAGGGCGACCACGCTCTTCAGGTCATATCCGCTGCGCTCAAAGAAGTCTGCTCGGCGTCTGGCGGCTTTATCGCACGTTATGGTGGCGATGAGTTCGTGGTGCTCCAAAAGGCGGTAGCGGAACAGGATATCATGCATCTGTGCGCGACAATCAACGATGAGCTCGCGCGCGCCGAGGTTCCGTATCTGTTGCGGATGTCCATCGGCTACGCACGGGTTGGTGATGGCGTCGATACCTGGCAAGACTTGTTTCGTACTGCCGACGCGGAGCTCTACCGTGTCAAGGCCGAGAAAAAGAAAGCTGGCATCCAGATACGCTAGATAAAGGGGTGCAAGCTTGCGTGCATGGCGGCCCTCGGCTCTCCGATGTACTCCATTAAGCTAAAGTGTGCGAACATCCTCCCTAAAAAGGTGAGCTCGCTAGGCCTTTTTGGGCCTGTTGACGATGATGATGCCGCCGCAGACCAACAGCAGGGCAACAAGTACGGTAACAGGGCTCGTGCCAGCGCCCTCGCCGAGCAGCAGAGCGCTCAACAGTACGCCAAAGACTGGATTCATAAAGCCAAAGACCGACACACGGCTGACGGGGTTGACGGCAAGCAGACGCGACCATAGCGAGTACGCGACGGCGGAAATGAGTGCCATATAGATAATGAGTGCGATGGCGGGGATGATCGCGGTGGGGGAGAGCGCGCCGCCCATCAAAAACCCGATGGCGGTAAGGACCAAACCTCCGACTAAAAACTGCCAGCCGGCGAGCAAGACGCCGTCATGCTTGCGCGAGAAGATGCCGATCAGGCAGGTCGAAAGAGCACCCGCGACAGTGGAGGCTAGGATAAAGCCCTCGCCATCGAGCCTGAAGCCAAAGGTGCCATCTGCGCCCGAGAGGTTGACGAGCGCGACGCCGGCAAAGCCCAGCGCACAGCCAAGCACCTTGGCCGTATTGAGCTTCTCGGTGTGAAATGCCAGGGCGGCAAAGAGGATTGCGAGGAAGTTGGCGCTGGCCTCGATGATGGAGCTCGACATGGCGCTGGCGCGCGAGAGGCCCAGATAGAAAAAGAAGTACTGCCCGATAGTCTGGAAGAGCGACAAGACAAAGATGGGCTTGATGTCGCGAGCCTGCGGAATGAGGGGGCGGCGTTGGGCCGCACTCATCCCAACGATAACCAGGGCGCCGGCAAGCGTGAAGCGCAAGCCCGCAAAGAGCAGCTGCGAGGCGCTATCGTGCGCCGGGATACCAAAGAGTGCGTAGCCGATCTTGATGCAGGGAAAGGCCGATCCCCAGAGTGCACAGCAAACAAGACAGCCCAGGATGAGTCCGGGCAGGGTGGCGAGATACGGCTTGCGGCTTTCCATGATGTCCTTCCTGCATGCGCGAAGCAAAAAAAGAACCCGCCACCGGATGTGTCGGTGGCGGGTGTTGTTACCCGAGGGGATTGTACCCGATGGGAAAGGTTTAAGCGAAGTAGGCCACGCCGCTCTCAAAGATCGGCATGAACTTATCGCCGGGGACATGCTCGGGCACGTTGCGGTACAGGTTGTCGCCGCGACGCTCGGCATGGCCCATCTTGCCCAGGACGCGGCCGTCGGGGCTCGTGATGCCCTCGATGGCGAGTGCGGAGCCGTTGGGGTTGACGGAGAGATCCATGCTGGGCTTGCCGTTCTCGCCCACGTACTGCGTGGCGACCTGGCCGTTGGCGATCAGCTGGGCGAGCGCTTCGTCATTGGCGACAAAGCGGCCCTCGCCGTGGCTGATGGCGACGGTGTAGGGGTCGTCCAGGCTGCACTGCGACAGCCACGGGGACAAGTTGGACGAGATGCGGGTACGCACCAGACGGCTCTGGTGGCGACCGATGGTGTTGAACGTCAACGTGGGCGCATCGGGCGTGGCGTCGACGATGTCGCCGTAGGGCACCAGGCCGAGCTTGATCAGGGCCTGGAAGCCGTTGCAGATGCCCAGCATCAGGCCATCGCGGGCCTTGAGCAGGTCGCGGACTGCCTCGGTGACCTCGGGAGCGCGGAAGAACGCCGTGATGAACTTGGCAGAGCCGTCGGGCTCGTCGCCGCCCGAGAAGCCGCCGGGGATCATAACGATTTGGCTTGCACGGATGCGGCGGGCAAGCTCGTGGGTGCTCTCGGCGACGGCCTCGGGCGTGAGGTTGTTGATCACGAAGGTGTCGGCCTCGGCACCGGCGGCACGGAAGGCGCGGGCGCTGTCGTACTCGCAGTTGTTGCCGGGGAACACGGGGATGATCACGCGCGGGCGGGCGATCTTGGCGCCGCCGTACACGTGGATATCCTTGGCGCGGAAGTCGATGGTCTCGACCTCGGGGGTCTCGCCGGCGCTGCGGTAGGTGAAGACGCCCTCGATGCCGCTCTCCCAGGCCTCCTGGAGCTCGGAGAGCTCGATGACTTCGGAACCGGTGTCGATGACATAGCCCTCGACGGTGGTGCCCAGGGGCTCGACGACAACGCCGTCGGCGACCTCGGGCAGCTCGGCATCCTCGGCGAGCTCGACAATAAAGCTGCCGTAGAGCGGGGTGAAGAGGCTCTCCACGTCTACATCCTCGGCAAGCTCGATACCGATCTGGTTACCGACGCACATCTTAAAGAGGCTCTCGGCGCCGCAGCCGTAGCCGGGCGTGGAGATGGCCAGGGCGTTGCCGGTAGCAGTGAGCGCCTCGACGGCGTCAAACGCGGCGAGCAGCTGCTGAGCGTCGGGGCGGTAGTCCTCACCATAGGTGGCGGGGGCGATGCGCACGACGCGATGCGTCAGACCCTTGAACTCGGGCGAGACGGCACGGGCGGCCTTGCCCACGGCCACAGCGAAGCTGATCAGGGTCGGCGGAACGTTGAGCTCACCGGCCTCGTCCTCAAACGAGCCGCTCATAGAGTCCTTGCCGCCGATGGCACCGGCACCCAGATCGACCTGGGCCATAAGGGCGCCCAGGACGGCTGCCATGGGCTTGCCCCAGCGCTCGGCCTCGGTGCGCAGACGCTCGAAGTACTCCTGGAAGGAGAGATAGGCACGCTTGTGCTCAAAGCCGGCAGCCACGAGCTTGGCGATGGACTCAACCACGGACAGGTAGGCGCCCGCAAACTGGTCGGCCTCCATCAGGTAGGGGTTGAAGCCCCATGCCATAGCGCTCGCCGTGGTGGTCTCGCCGTCCACGGGGAACTTGGCAACCATGGCCGAGCTCGGGGTGAGCTGCGTCTTGCCGCCAAAGGGCATGAGCACGGTTGCGGCACCGATGGTGGAGTCGAAGCGCTCGGACAGGCCCTTGTTGGAGGCGACGTTGAGGTCAGTGACAAGCGAGGTCATGCGCTCGGCAAGCGTGGTGCCGGCCCAGCTGGGCTGCCACACGCTGCGGGCACAGACGTGGGCGACCTGGTGCTTGGGCGCACCGTTGGAGTTGAGGAACTCGCGGGACAGATCGACGATGGCGACGCCGTTCCAGGCCATGCGCATGCGCGGCTCGGCGGTAACCTCGGCGATAACGGTCGCCTCCAGGTTCTCCTCGGCGGCGTAGCCCATGAACTCCTCGACGTCACCGTCGGCGACGGCGCAGGCCATGCGCTCCTGGGATTCAGAGATGGCGAGCTCGGTGCCGTCAAGACCGTCGTACTTTTTGGTCACGGTATCAAGGTCGACATACAGGCCGTCGGCAAGCTCGCCTACGGCGACCGAGACACCGCCGGCGCCAAAGTCGTTGCAGCGCTTGATCAGACGGCAGGCATCGCCGCGGCGGAACAGGCGCTGCAGCTTGCGCTCGACCGGGGCGTTGCCCTTCTGGACCTCGGCGCCCGATGTCTCGATGGACTCGGTGTTCTGGGTCTTGGAGGAGCCGGTGGCACCGCCGATGCCGTCACGGCCGGTGCGGCCGCCCAACAGGATGATCTTGTCGGTGGGGGCGGGGCACTCGCGACGCACGTGGTTTGCCGGGGTAGCGCCCACGACGGCGCCGACCTCCATGCGCTTGGCGACGTAGCCGGGGTGATAGAGTTCGTTGACCTGACCGGTGGCAAGGCCGATCTGGTTGCCGTAGCTGGAGTAGCCGGCGGCAGCAGTGGTCACGAGCTTACGCTGCGGCAGCTTGCCCTCGAGCGTCTCGGACACGGGGACGGTGGGGTCGCCGGCGCCGGTGACACGCATGGCCTGGTACACGTAGCTGCGGCCCGACAGCGGGTCGCGGATGGCACCGCCCACGCAGGTGGCGGCACCGCCGAAGGGCTCGATCTCGGTCGGGTGGTTGTGGGTCTCGTTCTTAAAGAGGAACAGCCAGTCCTGGTCCTCGCCGTCGACATCGACCTTCACCTTGACGGTGCAGGCGTTGATCTCCTCGGACTCGTCGACATCGGTCATGACGCCGGTCTTCTTAAGGTACTTGGCGCCGATGGTGCCCATGTCCATGAGGCAGACGGGCTTGGCGTCGCGACCGAGCTCGTGGCGCATTTCCATGTAGCGGTCGAAGGCCTGCTGCACCACGGCGTCGTCGATTGTCACGTCGTCCAGGACGGTGCCGAAGGTGGTGTGGCGGCAGTGATCGGACCAGTAGGTGTCGATCACGCGGATCTCGGTGATGGTGGGGTCGCGATCCTCATCGCGGAAGTACTGCTGGCAGAAGGCGATGTCCGCCTCGTCCATGGCAAGGCCGCGCTCGGAAATAAAGGCGGCAAGACCGGCTTCGTCGAGCTCGCGGAAACCGTCGAGCACCTCGACGGGCTGGGGCTCGGGGGTCTCCATGTACAGCGTCTCGGGCAGGTCGAGCGAGGCGATGCGCGCCTCGACGGGGTTCACCACGTAGTGCTTGATGGCATCAATGGCGGCCTCGTCCAGAGCGCCCGAGATCATATAGACCTTGGCGGAGCGCACGGCGGGGCGCTCGCCCTGGCTGATGAGCTGCACGCACTCGCTGGCGGAGTCGGCGCGCTGGTCAAACTGGCCAGGCAGGAATTCGACGGCAAAGACGGCGCCATCGCTTGCGGGGAGCTCGTCGTAGGTCACATCGACCTGGGGCTCGCTAAAGACGGTCGGCACGCAGGACCGGAAAAGCTCCTTGTCGATGCCCTCGACGTCGTAGCGGTTGATAATCCTCAGGGCCTCGATGCCCTTGATGCCGAGAATTTCGGTCAGCTCGCCCTTGAGCTGCTGAGCCTCGACGTCGAACCCGGGTTTCTTCTCCACGTAGATACGAGAGACCATTGGTTCCTGCCTTCCTGATCGGTTGGGCGTACGGTACGGTATGCGGCAGCGGTCGGTTTGCGGGGTCTGCCCTGCGGTCGCCTTGAGCCACATGTTTGTAAACCTCACTATGATACGACAGCTCGCGGCGCGTTGAGGACGGCGAGGGTGCTACAGTGAAGCGCAAACAAGAGAAAGGCATCACATGGCATTCGTTTCGCTCGCCATCATCGCACTCGTGGCCTTTGCGAGTCCTTTTATCGCCTCGGCGATTCCCGGAAAACCCGTTCCCGAGACGGTCTTTTTGCTCGTGCTCGGCGCGGTACTGGGACCCCATATGCTCGGCGTCATCTATGTAGATGCTGAGGTCTCGCTTGTGTCCGAGCTGGGCCTGGCCTTTTTGTTCCTGCTTGCCGGCTTTGAGATCGACCCCAAGAGCATCACGGGCGTCGAGGGGCGCTACGGCTTGGCGACGTGGGCCGTCACATTTTGTATCGCCTGGCTTGCCGTGCGCTTTACCCCGTGGTTCTCAGTCAGTCATTTCGACGGTATCGCCGTGACGCTTGCCCTCACTTCGACGGCGCTCGGTACGCTTGTGCCCATCATGCGTGAGCGCTCGCTCACCGGCACGCGCGTGGGCGACTCGATTCTCGCGTATGGCACTTGGGGCGAGCTCGGTCCCGTGCTCGCCATGTCGGTGCTGTTGTCTGCCCGCACTGGCATCCAAACGCTCGTTATCCTTGGCTTGTTTGCGGTGGTTTGCGTGTTGCTGGCCGTGGTCCCGAGCCGCTCCAAGCGCGTCGGCAGCCGCTTCTTTGCATTTGTTGAGGAGCGCGCCGATACCACGTCGCAGACCTTCGTGCGCCTGACGGTGCTCATCCTGGTCACGCTCGTGGCGTTCTCGGCTGTCTTTGATCTCGACATCGTGTTGGGTTCTTTTGCCGCCGGCTTTGTCCTGCGCTATATCATCCCCGAGGGCAACCATACGCTCGAGACCAAGCTCGACGGTCTGGCCTACGGTTTTTTGATTCCGGTGTTCTTTACCGTATCGGGCGCAAAGATCGATCTGACGGCCGTGGCGTCGCGCCCGGGTCTGCTCGTGGGCTTTATCGTGGCGTTGTTGATTATTCGTGCCGTGCCCATTCTTATTTCCATGAGCATTTGTCCTGCGACGCGCGATGTGTCGGCGTATGGTCGCATTACCGTGGCCCTGTACTGCACCACGGCGCTGCCGATCATCGTTGCCGTTACGAGCGTTGCCGTCAACGCGGGCGCGCTGTCGCAAGATATTGCGTCGGTCATGGTTGCCGCCGGTGCCATCACGGTGTTCTTGATGCCATTGCTCGCGCAGCTCTTCTACCGCGTGGTGGATGCCGCACCGGTCGCCGCCGTGGCAGAGGTTGCCGAGCATCCATCCGATGCGCTCGACATCTTGCGCGCCCACCACGACCTAGCGAGCTTGCTCGCGCGCGAGCACGAGCTGCTGACCTCGCATGGCCATGGTCGCGTATTCGAGGGCCTGCCTACGCTCGATACGATTGCCGAGCGTCTTTCCGCCGAGGCAGCGAGTGGCCACATCGATGCCCGCATCGTGGACGCGGCGCACCTGCTTGCCGATAAGACCTATGGAGACGAGGTCGACCCGTCCGAGCTGACTCCGCGTGAGCGCCGCCGCCTGGAGCG
>DXZO01000002.1:20259-34249 GCA_019419625.1 Collinsella sp.
CTGGAGCGCGCCAAGCTCGCTGTGCGCGAATACCGCCGTCGCATGCTGGAGCTCTATGCGCGCGAAGAAGCCGAAGACGACGACGGTAAGTAGTCGATACTTTCTCGGGGAAGCCGCGTCCCGCTTTGAAGGCTCGGAACGGGATGTGGTTTCCGAAACGGGGGCCGTTGGGAAGCTGTGTCCCGGAATGGGCGCTCAGAGTGGGATGCAGTTTCCGCAAGGAGGTCCTGGGGGAAACCGTGCCCCGTTCTGATCCGAAATACTGGGACATAGTTTCCCTTTCATAACAGGAGAAGGCGCGCTGTCTGCAGTTGATTCAGACGGCGCGCCTTTTTGGTTGAGCTATGTTGAAGCTTGAAGCCAAAGCTTGTGGCTCCTTAGGAGCGGGCGGCTCCGTCGACGGGGAGCACGGCGCCCGTGACATAGGAGGACATGTCGCTCGCCAGGAAAACAAAGGCGTTGGCGACATCCTCGGGCTCGCCCATGCGACCCAGCGGAATGGTGGCGATGATGGGCTTGATGACCTCTTCGGGCAGGTTGGCGACCATGTCGGTCTTAGTCACGCCGGGGGCGACGGCGTTGACGCGGATGCCCATGGGAGCGAGCTCGCGCGAGAGCGACTGGACCATACCGTTGACGGCAAACTTGGACGTGGGGTAACCGACGCCGGAGGGCTGGCCGTACTTGGCGACCATCGAGCTTGTGGTAGTGATGGTGCCGCCGTGGCCGGCCTCGGTCATGATCTTGGCGGCAGCCTGGTGGCCATTAAAGACGGCGACGACGTTGAGGTCCATGACCTTTGCGAACTCCTCGGCCGTATAGTTGAGGAGCGGCGAGCGCTGGGAGATGCCGGCATTGTTGACGACCGTGTCCAAGCCGCCCATGTCGGCTGCAGTCTGCGTAAAGGCCTCAGTCACGGCCTCGAGCGAGGTGAGATCGCAGGAGCGACCCCAGACCTTGGCGTCGGGATAGGCGGCTGTCAGCTTCTCAACGGCCGTGTCGGCAGTCTCCTGGCGCGAGCCAAAGACGGTGACGGCAGCGCCTTCCTCGATAAAACGGCAGGCGATGGCATAGCCGATACCGCGTGTGCCTCCGGTGATGATTGCTTTCTTGCCCTCGAGCAACATGGTGCTTCCTCTCATCGCGGGCGGACATTCGCAGCACAGCGTAGCGGTAGTCGGAATCGGCCGCGTTTGCATATCGGTGAACGGTAGCCCGCGTTACCGATGAGCGGCTCGCGCAAATGTGCTTTGCCGTTGTGCTTAGGGCAGGTGACAAAAGGGCTCCCGTCCCACATCGGACGGGAGCCCTCAAGGCGCGTATTGCTAGGCGAGCGTTGGGCTAGTTCGCCATGACGCCTTCGGTCCAAGCCTCAACGTCCTCGATGCGCAGGACGTTGGCGACCTCGGCCACGCAGCCGACGCTGGCAAGCTCGGCGGCGGCAGCCTGGACGTCCTTCTCGAGCGCGCGGTGCGTCAGGAAGATGACCGAGCAGGCATCGCTGACGCCCGATTTGCCGTCCTCGACCTGGTTGATGAGCGAGATCGAGATGTTGTGCTTGGCAAAGATGTCGACCGTCTCGGACAGGGCGCCCACGCGGTCGGCGACTTTCAGGCGCACATAGTACTTGGTCTGGAGCTCGTCCATGGGCTTAAAGGTGAGGTTGTGGCCATAGGGCTCAATCTCGGGCAGCGGAGCCACGCCGCGGCTGATCTGCTCGGAGAGCGACAGGATATCGCCCACGACGGCGCTCGCGGTGGGGAAGGAGCCTGCGCCCGCGCCGTAGAACATGGTCTCGCCCACGGCGTCGCCTACCACGTAGACGGCGTTCATGGCGCCGTTGACCTTGGCGAGCATATGGTCTGCGGGGATCAGCGTGGGATGCACGCGAACGTCGACGCCAGCGTCGGTGTTGCGGGCGATGCCGAGCAGTTTGATGGTGTAGCCGAGCTCGCGGGCCTGGGCGATGTCCTCGGCGCCGATGGTGCGGATACCCTGCTGGTACACATCATCGGTGGTAACGCGGGTGCCAAAGCCGATGGAGGCGAGGATGGCCGTCTTGCTGGCGGCATCGAAGCCGTCGACGTCGGCGGACGGGTCGGCCTCGGCATAGCCCTTAGCCTGTGCGTCGGCGAGCACGTCAGCGTAATCGGCGCCCTCGGCGTCCATGCGCGACAGGATGTAGTTGGTGGTGCCGTTGAGGATGCCGGCGATGGTCAGGATCTTGCTACCCACCAGGTCGTGCTCGAGTGTGCTGACAATGGGGATGCCGCCACCGCAGCTGGCCTCGCACTTAATCTGCACGCCGCACGCACGCGCCTTCTCGGCAAGCGTCTCGACATGGCGGCCCAGCAGGGCCTTGTTGGCAGAGACGACGTGCTTGCCGTGCTCAAAGGCGGTGGTGAAGATCTCGGTCGCGGGGTGCTCGCCGCCAATCAGCTCGACGACGATGTCGACGGCGGGGTCGGTGACGACGTCATGCCAGTCGCTCGTAAAGGCCTCGCGCTCAATGCCGGCTGCCTCGGCCTGCTCCCAGGCAAGCGCGCAGGCGCGGGTCAGCTTAAGGTCGATGCCGTAGGCTGCCAGGTACTCATCGTGGTGGCTCTTGATCAGACGCGCCACGCCGCCGCCGACGGTTCCCAGACCGATCAGACCGACGTTCACGGTACGCAGGGATTCGCTCATAGATAGCTCCTTCGTGCATCTTATGGATGGATTAACCGCTTAAAGGTTGAGTGCATTCTAGCGTGAAGTGCAGGCGCGTGCTTGCCAGGCAGCCGGGGCTGTGCAAAACGCTACCCCCGAAACGCTGCGGAAATATTGGAAACACGCTCGCTACAAACGAACTCCCGTAACAAACTGTCAACGTTTGCACCATAAGGTTTGCCCCGTACCGCAAGACGGACGCGTCGCGGCCAGCGAAAAAAGGGGACACCATGTTTATTCAGAGCGGGAACGCTTGTAACAGAATGGAAACATTACTTTTACACAATAAAGTGGCATTACTGCATAAAATAGTAGGGAAATGCAGAACTATGGATAAATGAACAAATCCAAAGAAAAGTTGAAATAATCGCCACTTTTCTCAACTAAAGCGTCTACTATTTTGCGAACGCCGAACACGGCGAAGGATGGCCTGTCGGGCAATCAAAACCCGACGAGATTTGAGAGGAGAGCCGCATGTCGAGCCTCACCGGTAAGTCATTGAACCCTGTTATGAATCGCAGGAGCGTTATCGCGAGCGCAGCAGGTCTGGGGGCAATGTCCATTCTAGCTGGCTGCTCCTCTAACGGCGGCGACAGCGGTTCCGCTTCGAGCGACGCTTCGTTTAAGATCGGCACCATCGGCCCGCTGACCGGTGCCGCCGCGTCCTACGGCAAGTCCGTTACCCAGGGCGTCGAGCTTGGCTGCAAGGATTTCTCGACCAAGGAGCTGCCGCTTGTCAGCAAGGCCGAGGACGACCAGGCCGACGGCGAGAAGGCCGTTAACGCTTTCAACACCCTGCTCGACTGGGGCATGCAGGCCCTCGTTGGCCCGACCACCACGGGTGCGTCGGTTGCCGTTGCCGCCGAGTGCGGCAACAACCCCCAGACGTTTATGATCACCCCGTCCGCGTCCTCCGAGGACGTCACCGACGGCAAGGATTGCGTCTTCCAGGTTTGCTTTACCGACCCCAACCAGGGCGTCAACGCCGCCAAGTTCCTGGCAGAGAAGTATGCGGACGAGAAGTTCGTGCTGTTCTATAACTCCGGTGACGCCTATTCTTCGGGTGTCGCGGATGCCTTTAAGGCCCAGGCTGCTAAGTCCAAGCTCGAGATTGTCGACGAGGAGACCTTTAAGGACGACTCCGCCACGAGCTTTACCAACCAGCTGACCAAGGCCAAAGAGAAGGGCGCGACGATGATCTTCGCCCCGATCTACTACACCCCGGCCTCGGTCCTGCTCAAGAACGCCAAGGACATGGGCTACGACGTCAAGATGATGGGCTGCGATGGTATGGACGGCATCCTGGGCGTGGAGGGCTTCGACACCTCTCTTGCCGAGGGCCTGCTGCTCATGACCCCGTTCTCCGCCGACGACGAGAAGAACGCCGACTTCGTCAACGCCTACAAGGATAAGTACGGCGATACCCCCGACCAGTTTGCCGCCGACGCCTACGACGGCGTGCACGCGGTGGCCGAGGCCCTCAAGGAGGCCGGTCTTGGTGTCGACGCCGACCCGACCGAGGTCGCTGAGAAGCTGTCCAAGGCTATGCTCAAGATCACCGTTGACGGTCTGACCGGCAAGCTCACCTGGAACGATAAGGGCCAGGTCCAGAAGGACCCCACGGCGTACGTCATCACCGATGGCAAGTACGTACAGGCCTAATAGACCGCCTTACATAGAGCGGTTTTGATCCCAAGCAGGGGAGGTTTTGGCCTTCCCTGCTTGCTTGGTATCTAGGGACAAGGTAACGTCCCTGTTTTGTACATCAACTGGAAACCTATTCGAAAGGGGGATGTGGAACATGACGGTCTTTATCCAATACCTGGTCAACGGCCTGTCCATGGGCAGCGTCTACGCCATCATCGCGTTGGGCTACACCATGGTCTACGGTATCGCCAAGATGCTGAACTTCGCTCACGGCGACGTCATCATGGTCGGTGCCTATGTCTCGTTCTGCGCCACGTCGTATCTCGGCCTCCCAGGCTGGGCATCTGTAATTCTCTCTTGCGCGGTCTGCACGGTTCTCGGTGTTCTCATTGAGGGCCTGGCCTATAAGCCGCTGCGCCAGGCGGGCCCGCTGGCCGTTCTGATCACGGCTATCGGCGTGTCCTACTTCCTGCAGAATGCCGCGCAGCTCCTGTGGGGCGCCACGCCCAAGAACTTTACTTCGCTCGTCACCTTCCCGGTGCCGGAGTTCTTGGCCAAGTACAACGTGAGCGCCGTATCGCTCGTCACCATCGTCGCCTGCCTGGTGATCATGGCCGGTCTGGTGTTCTTTACGGGCAAGACCAAGATGGGCAAGGCCATGCGTGCCGTGTCCGAGGACAAGGCCGCCGCTCAGCTCATGGGCATCAACGTCAACCGTACCATCTCGATGACGTTTGCCATCGGCTCCGCCCTTGCCGCCGTCGCCGGTGTGCTCCTGTGCTCCTACTCGCCGGTCCTGCAGCCCACCACGGGCGCCATGCCTGGCATCAAGGCCTTCGACGCCGCCGTTTTTGGCGGCATCGGCTCCATCCCCGGTGCCTTTGTCGGTGGCATTCTCATCGGCATCATCGAGGCGATGGCGCAGGCTTACATTTCCACGAGCCTTGCCAACTCCATCGTCTTTGGTGTTCTGATCATCGTCCTGCTCGTCAAGCCTGCCGGCCTCTTGGGCAAGTACGTTCCCGAGAAGGTGTAGGTGAGCGTTATGAAGTTTCTTAAAGACAAGCAGACGCGTCACGACTTTGTTACGTACGCCATGTGCATCGTGGCCTTCGCCATCGTGTTCTTTATGCAGTCCAACCATATGATACCGCGCATGATCGCCGGTCAGTTGGTTCCCATTACGGCCTACATCGTCATGGCCATTTCCCTCAACCTCGTCGTCGGCATCGCGGGCGACTTGTCGCTGGGCCACGCGGGCTTTATGAGTGTCGGTGCCTACACGGGCATTGTCACCGCGGTCGCCCTCGAGAGCGCCGTCCCCTCCGATCCAATACGTCTTGTCATCAGCATTGTGGTCGGCGCTATCGCCGCTGCCATCTTGGGCTTCTTGATCGGCATCCCGGTCCTGCGCCTGAGCGGCGACTATCTGGCCATCGTGACCCTGGCTTTTGGCGAGATCATCAAAGAGATCGTCACCTGCCTTATCGTGGGTGTCGACTCCCGCGGCCTGCATGTGATCTTTAACATTACGGGTAACTCCACGATCGACGACCTGCACCTGCTCGAGGACGGCACCGCCATCATCAAGGGCGCGCAGGGCGCATCGGGCGTGTCGACCTATTCGACCTTCCTCGCCGGTGCCATCCTGGTTATGGTCGCGCTCGTAATTGTACTCAACCTGGTTCGCAGCCGTACCGGTCGTGCCATTATGGCCGTGCGCGACAACAAGATCGCTGCCGAGTCCGTGGGCATCTCCGTCACCCAGTACCGCATGATCGCCTTCGTGGTTTCCGCTGCCCTCGCCGGTGCTGCCGGCGCCCTGTTCGGCGGTAACTTCTCACAGCTTTCCGCCACTAAGTTCGACTTCAACACGTCCATCCTCATTCTGGTGTTCGTGGTCCTGGGTGGCCTGGGCAATATGCGCGGTTCCGTTATCGCGGCGGCGCTGCTCACGGTGCTCCCCGAGTTGCTCCGTCAGTTCTCGGACTATCGCATGCTCATCTACGCCATCGTGTTGATCCTGGTCATGGTCTTTACCAACAACCCGCAGCTCAAGGCGTTCTTCGCACGCATTAAGGACCGCTTTGCTCCCAAGAAGGAGGTGGCAGCCGATGCCCAGTAAGTTTGAGTTCAACAAGGGCAAGATGGTCCCGTATCCTTCTGGCGCCATCGTTCCCGATCGCGACCTGGGCCATCGCCCGGCTCTCGAGTGTATCCACCTGGGTATTGAGTTCGGCGGCCTCAAGGCGGTCGACGACTTTAGCCTAACCATCGGCAAGACCGAGATCGCCGGTCTGATTGGCCCCAACGGCGCCGGCAAGACCACGGTCTTCAACCTGCTTACCAAGGTGTACCAGCCCACGCACGGCACCATCCTGCTCGACGGCGAGGACACCTCGGGCAAGTCCGTCTACCAGGTTAACCGCATGGGTATCGCCCGTACCTTCCAGAACATCCGCCTGTTCAACACCATGACGGTGGAGGATAACGTTAAGGTCGGCCTGCACAACCAGGAGCGCTACTCCGGCTTTGAGGGCGTGCTACGCCTGCCGACGTATTGGAAGCACGAGAAGGCCGCCCACGAGCGCGCCATGGAGCTGCTATCCATTTTTGACATGGAGCACCTGGCAAATGAACAGGCCGGCTCGCTGCCTTACGGCGCCCAGCGTCGTCTAGAGATCGTCCGTGCGCTTGCCACCAACCCCAAGCTGCTGCTGCTCGACGAGCCTGCCGCCGGCATGAACCCGTCCGAGACCGCAGAGCTCATGGCGAACATCGTCAAGATCCGCGACACCTTTGGCATTGCCATCATGCTCATCGAGCACGATATGTCGCTCGTCATGAACATCTGCGAGGGCATCTGCGTGCTTAACTTTGGCAAGGTTATCGCCAAGGGCACGGCTGAGGAAATCCAGAACAACGACGCCGTTATCGAGGCGTATCTGGGCAAGCAGGATAAGGGGGAGAACTAAATGGCAGAGCCGATGCTTTCCGTCTACAACATCAACGTCTGGTACGGCGCTATCCACGCCATCAAGGACATCTCCTTTAACGTCAACGAGGGCGAGATCGTGGCCTTGATCGGCGCGAACGGTGCCGGCAAGTCTACAACGCTTAAAACCGTCTCGGGCCTGCTGCGTTCCAAGACCGGCTCCATCAAGTTTATGGGCGAGGACATTACCCATACGCCTGCCGACAAGTTGGTGGGCAAGGGCCTGGCCCAGGTTCCCGAGGGCCGTCGCGCCTTTTTGCAGATGACGGTCGAGGAGAACCTGGAGATGGGCGCCTATACACAGCCCAAGTCCACGGTTGCTCCGGGCCTTGAGCGCGTCTACGAGCAGTTCCCGCGCCTGAAGGAGCGCCGCCGCCAGGTCGCCGGCACCCTTTCGGGCGGCGAGCAGCAGATGCTCGTCATGGGCCGTGCCCTTATGAGCAACCCCAAGCTGCTCATGCTCGACGAGCCTTCCATGGGCCTGGCGCCGATTCTGATTGAGCAGATTTTCCAGATTGTCGAGGACCTGCACAAGGCCGGCACCACGGTGCTTCTGGTCGAGCAGAATGCGCAGATGGCGCTCTCGATCGCCACACGCGGCTACGTGCTCGAGACCGGCAAGATCACCATGACTGGCACCGGCCAAGAGCTCCTGCACGACGATAACGTCCGCAAAGCCTACCTGGGCGGTTAACTAGTTACGCGGTTTTACCAAACCGCGTAACGGCTTGACGCTGCAAGCCCGCCAGAGCGGCAATCTGCCTTTCAACTTCGGCGGCATGACCAGAAGGTCAATGCCGCCTCGTTTCAAGGCACCTTGTTCGCTCTGGCGGGTTTTCGCTGTCGTTGCCAAAACATCGACGTTGGGGGTAGTCGTTGGGGACGTTCTTGAATGACTAGTCGTTTAAGAACGTCCCCAATGACTAGGTCAAAAGGCTCCGAGCGCGGCGTGCTCATGCCCGTCGTGGTGCGCCCGAAGGGGGGGGACGGCTGCTACGAGCTCGATCATTTGCGAGGAGAAGACGAACCAGTCGTTGCAGATCCAATATGGATCTCGCCGACCTCGGCAAGCTGCTCGATGAGTGGAAGCCCTGTCGGGTCGTCTATTTCAACACCACCCAGAATGATGGTGTCATCGCGCAGGTCGATCTGCGTGTTGAGCACAGCGAGGTTAAAGCCGGAGGCCACAAATCCGATAGCAGCCAGGACGAGCCCCGTGGCAACAAGCCCACCCGCTACGGCAAGGTAAATCCTTTTTACGCTGGACATGTTTGCACTCCTTCCTATGCCGTGAGCGGCGCCGCTTCGGCGCCCATGCGGCTCTTATTGCCTCGATCTTTCCAGAAGGGCGAAACGGCTTTCTTCGCCCAAAGGGCAGAGAGGCGCGCGATCTGCTTGGACGCCGTCCAGGCGCCGGCTCCCGTGAGGAGCGCCACACCGATGGAAGCGAATCCCATTCCCATCGAGGCCAAAACGTACGGAACATGCCCGATAATGATGCCGTCCACGGCGAACAGGAGCCCTACCAGGCCCGCGCCCCCGAATGCCGCGGCCACGATCCACACGCAGAGCGCAAGAACCCAAATACAGATGTAGACTGCAGCGGCAACGGCGACGAACGCGAGCAGCAGCGGAATCCATACCGGAGAGCCCACGATGGCGAGCGCCCATAGAAGTGCCGTGCTCTTGCGCTTGGTCCTCGCGATCGCGCGCGGCACGGCGGGCAGTTCGTCGAGCGTTGCCTCGGCGACCTCACCGGGCGTGCCCATGGCGGCCACAGCCTCGGCCTCCGTCATGCCGTCCTCCATACGGTCGGCGATGGCCTCCGCGTAGAACTCCTGCGTTTCCTTTACCTGATCTGCCGGCAGGCAGGCCAGAAGCTCGCCCAGCCGGTTCAAGAACTCATCGCGCGTCATGGTGCGCCCCCTCCACGTAACGGTAGATCTCCTGCACGGATGGCCATTCGGCGAGGAACTCGGCGATACGCTCGCGCCCGGCGTCCGTGATGCGGTAGTACCTCCGCAGCCGCCCGTTGTGTTCGGCGGAGCGCGCGGTGATGCAGCCCGCCTTCTCCAGGCGCTTGAGCAACGGATAGAGCGTGGATTCCGTGAGCCCCATACTCGCGGGCACGTCCTTCACGATCTGATAGCCGTAGGATTCCTCGCCCGAGACGGCCGCGAGCACGCAGGCCTCGAGGAAGCCGCGCTTCATCTGTGCCTCCATCCGCACACCTCCTTTCGTAGTATACTGTGTAACACCTACTATATGACACATAGTATATGATGTCAACAGTTGTCGTATAGGGAGTCCGGTCTGTCTGTCCCCTGCGGGTACTCATTGGGGACGTACTTAAATGAGTATCCATCGCTCAAGGTGGCACCTGGGGACGTTCCTTATGTGCCGGCACTTTGGGACACTCCTTGTCAAGGTTTTGTTCCATCGTGCGGGTTGCTATTTAACGTGCGACAATGCCGTGTGGAAATCGAAATGTCTCCGGGGGCTATCTATGCTATACGAATTTTGCGCCGAGAACTTTGAGCGGGTACCGGTGGCCATCAAGGCCGGTGCGGGGCGTATTGAGCTGTGTGACAACCTCGCCGTTGGCGGCACCACGCCTTCCGCCGGCGTTATCAGCGCTACGGTCAGCTACGCTCACGAGCATGACGCGCGAGTGATGTGCATGATTCGTCCGCGTGGTGGCGACTTTCATTACAACCAGGACGAGCTGCGCATGATGGAGATGGACCTGGGCCTTGCTGTGAGCGCCGGCGTTGACGGCCTGGTCTTTGGCTGCTGCAAGCCCTGTGCCGGCGGCTGGGCGCTCGACGAGCTCACCCTCGGCGCCCTCGTTATGGCTACGGGTTGCGCGACCGAGGAGTGCAAGCGCGAGTCCCTTGACATCACCTTCCACATGGCATTTGACCAGCTCTCGCCCGAGGCTCATGATACACTTGCCGACTGCGGCGTTACGCGCATCCTCACGCATGGCGGCGCGGCCGGTACGTCGATCGAGGATAATTTCGATCACCTGGCTCGTTTAATCGAGTATGCGGGCGATCGTTTGACCATCCTTCCCGGCGGCGGCATCACTATGGCAAATCGCGACGCGGTCGCAGCGGCGTTAGGCGTCTCCGAGCTCCATGGCACCAAGATCGTGCCGTTGGAGGTATAACCCGTGGCGCTGGTATTTGACGTTCAGCAGGCGAACGGTAAGCCCGACGATAATCGTCGCCCTGGCACCGCGTGCCCCTTTTGCGACACGGAGGGGCTCGCCAACATCATCGAGCGCGATGGTGACTGCATCTGGCTCGAGAATAAGTTCAAGACCTTGCGGGCCACCCGTCAGACCGTATTGATCGAGTCGGCCAATCACGACGCCGACCTGGCGACCTATGAACCGGATGAGCTGCATCATGTGATGCGGTTTGCCCTGGGCTGTTGGCAGCAGATGATCGATTCCCAACAGTACCTCAGCGTGCTCATGTACAAGAACAAAGGCCCGCTTTCGGGCGGCAGCCTCGTCCATCCTCACATGCAGATTGTGGGTTTGGAGCAGGAAGACGGCTATGCTTCGCTGACTTCCGCCAATTTCGAAGGCATCAATGTCTGGCGGCAGGGGAGAATCTCGGTCAACGTCTCAACCGAGCCGATCATGGGATTCTTTGAGGTCAACGTCTCGGCTCCACAGGGAATCGCCGCCAGCGACGACGCCCGCGACCAAGCCGAAGCGGACCTGTTTGCCGATGCGATTCAGGTGGCCCTGCGCTATATCCTGCACGAACACCACGGCGGTCGTGCAGAGTCGTACAACCTGTTCTTCTATCACATGAGCGGCCGGACCATTGCCAAGGCGCTGCCGCGTTGGGTGGTTTCGCCCTACTTTGTCGGCTATCGTTTGGCCCAAGTCAATGCCGAGACGACGCTCGATATCGATGCTGAGCGTCTGCGTGCGCATCTGGAAACGCTCGTATAGCAAGACTAACACCCACGTAATGCGGACAGCCTAGCGCGCCATGGCATCGCGGCCAGCCTCGACCCGCTTGCGCTGGGCGGCGCGCTCCTCGCCGGTCAGGCGCTCAAAGAGGTGTCCGATAATTGAGGCCAACACCTGCTGAAACAGCGTGCCGCACATGACGGGGAATACCACTTCGCCGGGAAAATACTGCGTGGCGATGACGGCACCCGAAGAGATGTTGCGCATGCCGCAGGTAAAGCACATGGTGGTCGTCTCGCTATACGGCAGGTGCAGGGCACGGGCGATCAGGACGCCGGTGATAAAGCCGCTGATGGCGAACACCAGGATAAAGAGCGCGACTTCCAAGCGCTCAACATTCATGTGTAGCACGTACTCGCTCATAGCGGTGGAGTTGGACGCGATGACGCCCATCATCATGAACTTGCAGGCGGGCGAGAGCGCGGGAGAGAGTTTCTCGTGGCCCCAGCCGCGCGTGAGTTCATTGATGACAATACCGAGCACAGCGGGGATGGCGATCATAAAGGCCATGTTCTGCATCATGCTCGGCACGTCGATCGAGACGGTGGCGCCCAGCAGGAGCTTGAGCGTAAGCGGAATCGTCACAGGTGAGATGACCGAGGACGTCAGGATGATGGTGAGCGCGAGCGGGCCGTTGCCGCCGAACATGCTGATCCACATAAAAGCGGTGACGGCCACGGGCACGCTGTATTCGAGCACGATGCCGCAGACAAGGTTGGGGTTGGAGCCAAAGAATAACGATCCCATGGCATAGGCTGCGATAGGGATAAGCACCGCCGAGACGAGTAACGCCAAGACCAGGTGCAGCGGACGGCGGAACACCTCGGTTACCTGGTGAAAGGTGTTGCTGAGCGCACCCTGAAACGTCATAAAGGCAAACAGGGTGGGAACGATGGGCTTGAGTACGCCAATCTGTTGGGGAAAGAGCACGCCGAGCGCCACGCAAATCGGAACGATGACCTGCATGTGCCCCGCGAGAAACTTGCCCAGTCCAACCCATTGCTTCATATGCGCTTGTGACTCCCTTTGCCCGTGAATCCGTTTTGAATGGATATGCTAGACGCTCGCATGCGTCCGTGCGTCAGAAACGCTCGAATATTTCGAGGCTATTACCGGCATCGTTTACCGAAACCGCGGCGTGCTGCGGCGATTTGCGTCTGCTCTGCACGGTATAATAAATCCGTTCAACAGATCTGCCTGCCGAAGCGGGCATACACAGAGGACTCATCGCTATGAACCGTGAGAGGTATCGCGGCGACCTGCCCCTATCGGGGGTGGGCGCCTATGTCATCGCTTAAGACGACGCATCGCTGGGCGGTCGCTCGGCAAAACCCCGAGCTCGAAAAGGAGCTTTCGGCTGGCCTGGGCATACCCGGGCTGGTGGCACGCATTATGGTTGCGCACGGCATTACATCCATCGAGGAAGGCCAGCTGTTTTTGACGCCTTCGCTCGATCGCGACTGGGCGGATCCGCTCGTTATTCCGGGCATGGCGGTCGTCGCCGACCGTGTTGAGCGTGCTATTCGCAGCCACGAGCGCATCGCCGTCTTTGGCGATTTTGACGTCGACGGCATTACGTCGACTTGTCTGTTGACCGAGGCGCTACGTTCGTTTGGCGCCAACGTCACGCCGTTTATCCCGCATCGCTTTGACGAGGGCTACGGCCTGTCGCGTGCGGCGCTCGACCGCGTCAACGAGCTCGCCCAACCCAACCTGATCGTGACCGTCGATAACGGTATTGCTGCCAAGGAAGAAGTCTCCTATCTGGAGAGCCTGGGGATCGATTTGGTGGTCACGGACCATCACGAGCCCTCCGACCAGGTGCCGCAGGGCGTGCCCCTGACCGACCCCAAGCTCGAGGGCGAGGGCCCCTCGCGCGAGCTTGCCGGTGCCGGCGTGGCACTCAAGCTGGTGCAGGTCCTGGGCGAGCGTTTGGGCAAGCCGTCGTATTGGCGTTCGCTGATCGAGGTTGCGGCGCTGGGCACCGTGTCCGACATGATGCCGCTCACGCCCGAGAATCGCGCACTGGTCGCCGAGGGCATCCAGCAGATGCGCGTGACGGCCCGTCCCGGCTATATCGCGCTTGCCGCACTTGCCAAGGCCGACCTTTCTACCATTACGGCCGACGGCCTGTCGTTTTCGCTCATCCCTCGTCTGAATGCTGCCGGCCGCATGGCTGATCCCAAGCTGGCGCTCGACCTGCTGCTTGCCCGTGATCCTATCGAAGCAAGTGCACTGGCAGCCGAGCTCGAGGAAATCAATCGCCAACGCCGTGAGATCGAGGCGGAGCTCACGCGCGATGCCATGGCGAAGGTCGAGGAGACTTATGACGGCGGGCGCGCAATCGTCGTGGGCGGCGAGGGCTGGCACGAGGGCGTCAAAGGCATCGTGGCGAGCCGCTTGACCAATCGCTATCACGTGCCGGCGCTGCTGTTCTCGATCGAGGACGGTATCGCGCGCGGCTCTGGTCGCTCGGTGGGCAAAGTTAACCTGTTCGATGCCGTCGAGCGTTGTTCCGACCTGCTGATTCGTCGCGGCGGACATGCCGGTGCGGTGGGTGTGACCATCGAGGCATCCAAGCTCGATGAGTTCCGCCGCCGCCTTTCCGCCGTGCTATCGGAGCTTTCCGCCGAGGACTTTGAAGACAC
>DXZO01000020.1 GCA_019419625.1 Collinsella sp.
GAGCACAGCAGATAGAAAACGAGAAACAGGCCCGTGATGTGCGCAAAGCCAGCCTGGCGCAACACGTCGGCAAGCGTCCTCAACTTGTTCATCGCGACCCCTTTTCCCAGACGCCCCATCACATTCGCTCGGTATTGTCCCACGCCTCCCCCGCAAACGGAACTAGTCATTGGGGACGTTCTTAAACGACTAGTCATTTAAGAACGTCCCCAATGACTACCTAACCGTTTAGCGGTGCGGCGGCTGAGTGGGCAGGCTGGGCTGGTATCCTTATGTGATACTGTCTCGACTCGATAGGATTTCATGTGAAACCTTCCACCGTCCTTCGTTTGACTCTATATCGCACCCTGGCCGTCGCGCTTACCGCACTCGCCGTACTGAGCGCCGCCATGCCCGCCCCTGCCTTTGCCGCCGACTCCGACCAGCAGGTCAAGACGGTCCGCGTTGGCTGGCTCGTCAACAACAAAGGCTTCCAGGAAGGCACGCCGGGCGAGCGCCTCTCGGGATGGGGCTACGAGTACCTCCAGACCCTCTCGTATTACACAAAGGGCTGGCAATACGAATACGTTAGCGGCACCTTCTCCGAGCTTATGGACATGCTCGAGGCGGGCGAAATCGACCTCATGCCCAACATCTCATATTCGGCAGAGCGCGAGCAGAAGCTGCTCTTTTCCTCGAACCCCGAGGGCACTGAGCGCTACTACATCTACGCCAGGCCCGATCGCGACGACCTTGCCAAAGGCGACCCCCAGGCGCTCCAAGGCCTTACCATCGGCTGCAACGCCGGCGTTATGCAAACTATCGTCGGCCAGCAGTGGCTCGCCGACGAAGGCGTTACCTGCACCTATAAAGAAATCGACACCGGCAGTGCCCTCTTTGAGGCGCTTGCAGACGGCGAGGTCGACGCCGTCATCATGAACGACACCATTTCGTCGCCCGATGCGTCACCCATGTTCTACGTAGGCTCGAGCGACTACTATTTTGCCGTTCCCAAAAGCCGCCCTGACCTGATGAACGACATCAACGCCGCCATGGCGACCATCGCCCGCGATAACCCGCGCTATAACGAGGAAGTCAAATCGAGTTACTCGACCCAAAACAGTGGCTCGTCATCGCTCACCGGCACCGAGACCACCTGGCTCAAAGAAAACGGCAATACCATCACGCTCGGCTATCTTAAAAACCAACTTCCCTACTGTACGCAAAATGACGACGGCGAAATGGAAGGGTCGCTCGCCTCGCTTGCAACGACGTTGCACGACAAGTTTGGCATTACGGTCAATACAATCGCACTCTCGAACAACAAGCAAATGATCAAAGCCCTTTCCAACGGAACCATCGATGTCGCCCTGCCGTTGTTTCGCGACTACTGGCTCGCCGAGCAGACAGGGGTCATCCAGTCAAACTCGATGGGAACGGTTTCGCTGACCGCCATTCACAGTGGCAAAAACCTGAACAGCGACCTTAAGAACATCGCTTGTACAAAGAGCACAATCGTTAACCGTTTTGAGCTCGAAAGTCTCTTTCCGAACGCAACGGTAACCGAGTATTCGAATGACGGCGAGGTGCTCAAAGCCCTCAATGAGGGGAAGGCACGTTGCATCATTGTCCCCAGCACGCGCCTGGAAACTCTCCGCGACATCTACGACATCGAGGATTTCGAAACACAGGAACTCACCAACACGGCGCAACTATCGTGTTTAATTTCGCGCGGCAAGCCCGAGCTGCTGGGAATCATCAATAAGGGCATCGTCAATGCAGGTGAATCGCTCTCTGCAAACAGCTATTTCCCCACATCGTACTCGGCGCAAGAATCGGATGCGTTCCGACTTCTCTACCGCAACCGCATCGTCATTGCGGCAGTCGTCATCTGCATTTTGCTCACCGGCATCGTCATCCTTGTCTGGTCGCTTTACCGCGCACAGGAGGAACGGCAGAAAGCCGATGCCGCCAACGCCGCCAAAACCGCTTTCCTCACGCGCATGAGCCACGACATCCGCACGCCGCTCAACGGCATCCTGGGCCTTATCGAAATTGAGGAATTGAGAGAAGGCGACATGCAGGTCGCCCGCGAAAGCCGCGCCAAGGCGCGCGTTGCCGCCAATCACCTGCTGTCACTGATTAACGACATCCTCGAGATGAGCAGGATCGAGGAGCGCAAAGTGACGCTCGAGCACGAATCATTCAACCTTAAAGAGCTGTGCGACAATGCGCTCGTACTGTGCAAGCTCCGCGCATCGGACCGCGGCATAACCATGCTCGACACCAGCGAGCCCTACGCTGTCGACCAATATATGATCGGCAGCCCCACCCATATTCGGCAGATCCTTGTCAACCTGCTCGACAACAGCATCAAGTACAACAAGCACGGAGGCACCGTCACGTTCTCATCGACCATCAAACCGGTCGACGACGAGCACGCCGTGTTTTGCTTTAGCGTCTCGGATACCGGCATTGGTATGACATCCGAGTTTTTGGCACACATTTACGAGCCGTTTGCCCAGGAAGGCGACGATGCGCGCAGCAAGTTCCAAGGAACCGGCATTGGCATGTCTATCGTCAAATCGCTCATCGATATGATGGGCGGCACGATTGAGATTTCGAGTGAGGTTGGCGTGGGGAGTACGTTTAATGTCCATATTCCGCTCGAGATCGACAAGAACCCTCAGGCAAAAGAACGTACGGACGAGCAGGCATACAGTTGCTCGCTTGCAGACATGAACGTTCTTTTGGCAGAAGATAACGAGCTCAATGCCGAGATTGCCCAGGCTCTGCTCGAACGCGAGGGCATCGTCGTAACTCGCGCCTCCGACGGCAACGAAGCGGTCGACCTATACGTTGGCCGTCCCGCGGGTAGCTTCGATGCGATTCTAATGGACATCATGATGCCGGGCATGGACGGCTACGAGGCAACCCGCGCGATCCGCCTGAGCGAAAAGGCCGATGCGGCCGACATCCCCATCATCGCGCTCACCGCCAACGCCTTTGCCGAAGACGCCAAGGCGGCACACGACGCCGGCATGAACGCCCATCTGCCCAAACCGCTCGACTTTAACAAGCTCAAAAACATACTCGCCTGTATCAAGAAAAACGGGGCTGTTTCGCTATAGTTTGTGCTCAACCACTATGCGCAGTAGAAAGGAAGCCAACGATGTTTAGGCCCTTACGTCGAAAGAAACGCGCCATCACCGACGAGGAAGCGCGCGAACTGCTCGCTACCTGCAAGCGCGGGGTCTTTGCCGTCAACGGCGACGATGGCTACCCGTACGCCATTCCCGTCAATTACTTCTTTGACGCCGAGCACGACAAGATTTATTTCCATGGCGCCAAGGCTGGCCACAAGGTCGACGCACTTAAGCGCGATGACAAGGTCTGCTTTACCGTTTACGGCAACGAGTGGCACCAGGACGGCGACTGGGCTCCGTACGTTATGAGTACCGTGGTCTTTGGCCGCTGTCGCCTGGCAAATGACACTCCCGCGTTTATCGAGGATAAAGTCCGCCAGCTCGCGCTTAAGTACTACCCTTCTGCCGAAGAAGTCGAAGAGGAAATCGCCAAGGACATTAAGGGCGTCCAACTCTACGAGATTTCGATTGAGCATCTCTGCGGTAAGCAGATTCACGAAAAGTAGCGAATGCGGAAAACGCGCTCGCTACCCTCTGCGCCCCATGCGCCCACGCATTTTGACGGCGTGGGCGCATGGGACAGCACTCGAATCGAGCGCCCCCTATACCCCAAAAACGTAGCGGTCCAGGCGGTCACACGCTTCCCTTACGCGCGAAGGCGGCAGCGCCAGATTCACGCGAATGTGGCAGGGTCCGTGGAACGGGCGGCCGTCCTGATACCCCACGCCCACGCGCGCTCCCTCGTCGAGCAACCACTGAATATCGCGGCCATGCTCGCGGCACCACTCGGTGCAGTCCAGAAACACCATGTACGTGCCTTGCGGACGCGAATAGGACACGCCCTCAAAATGCTCGTCCACGTAATCGCAGAAGTACTCGATATTGCCGGCAAGCACCTGGTTGAGCTCGTCCACCCACTCGTAGCCCTGCGGCTGATAGGCACCGATAAGCGCATGCATGGAGAGGACATTCATCTCGTTGTAGTGAGTCTTGTTGGACACGGCGCACACGCGGTCGCGCAGCGTCTCGTTATAGATGATGTGATAGCTGCCGACCAGGCCCGCCAGGTTGAACGTCTTGCTGGGCGCGTAGAGGGCAACCGTGCGCATGCGGGCATCCTCGCTCACCGACTGCGTCGGGATGTGCTTGTGCCCCGGCAGGATGATATCGGACCAAATCTCGTCCGAGATCACCACGCAATCGTGCTGGCGATAGATGTCCATGGCGCGCTCGATCTCGTCACGCTCCCATACGCGGCCGCAGGGATTGTGCGGCGAGCAGAATACCGCGGCATGAATGTGGTTTTGGGCGAGCTTGCGCTCCATGTCCTCAAAGTCCATGCGCCACACGCCCTGGTTGTCGAGTTTAAGCGGGCTGTGGACAATACGATAGCCCGCGGCTTCGATAGACTTGGTAAAGCCGATGTAGGTGGGGCTGTGGACCAACACCGCATCGCCCGGCTGTACATACGCGCGCAACGTCGACACGACACCGCCCAGTACGCCGTTTTCATAGCCGATATGCTCCGGCGCCAGGCCCTCGACGCCATTGCGGCGACTCTGCCATTCGATGATGCGGTCGAAGTACTCGGGACGCGGGTTAAAGTAGCCAAACATGGGATGCTGGGCACGCTGAATGATGCGCTCCTGGACCGTGGGCACCGTGGCAAAGTTCATGTCGGCCACCCACATGGGAATGCGATCGAAGCCCTCGTCGGGTGCGTTTGGAGCCATGCCGGGGATCTCGCCCCAAGAGTCAACGGCGATGGAGTCCATGCCGTGGCGGTCGATGATTGAAGTGAAGTCGTATTTCATGCTGGACTCCCGTGCAAAGTAGACTGTTTCGATAGGCGTTATTGTCCACCAGCGTGGGCGGTTTTGGCGCGGGGTTTGGCGCTTAATTTGACGTGTGCGGACGAATGGCTGGTTAGTCTCGCGCGTCGTTGACGGCGACTACGGTTAGCTGGGTTTCATCGACCGTAAAAGATATGTCAAGCCCGGCGTAAGCCAAATGGTAAACGCGGTTTGGCTCGTGCTTGCTGCCCGCGCGGCGCGGATCTTGGCGAAGGACCTCGACCAAGCCAGGGAGCTTTGCGGGCGGGACCATATCCTGCAGCGTCTGAGGGAACTCGATGTCGAGCTCTTGCCACGGAGCATCCTCGATCCAGCCTCCGGTCGCATCCGGGTGGCAGTCGGCAAATGGAATGTAGGGCTTAATGTCATAGATGGGCGTGCCGTCGCGCAGGTCGGCCCCCAGCACATGGATGACGGGGCCATCGTCGGTGAGCTCGACACGATCGAGCTTGACGCAGGTGAGCCCGATGGGATTAGGGCGAAACGGACTGCGCGTGGCAAACACGCCCACGCGCTCGGCTCCGCCCAGACGCGGCGGGCGCACGGTTTTCGTCCACTTGGCATTGGTGCCGGACCTGTCCTGCGCCTTGGCATCGGCAGCTATATCCTTAGCCGTGCCGCCGGGCGTTCCGTTTTCGAAGCGCCAGAGCAGCCATAGGTGAGAGAAGGAATCCAGACCCTCAACTGCTGCGTTGGAGGCAAATTCCGGCTCAAAGACGATGCGTCCCTGCAGATGGGGCGCCAAAAAGCTGTTGCGCGGAATGCCGAACTTCTGCGGCAGGTCGGTATGTATGTGTGCAATAGGTTCCATGCCGGTCATTGTACGGCATGGGGCATGGGGCGTTGCGCGCAATTCTTCGCCGCGGTCCCCCGTCGTGCAACCAACGGTTGCTTGGAAGGGCGCCTGCCGCCGCGTATGCTTAAGCCATCAACCAGCAGAAAGGAGCCGTTATGGCCTTTGCAGAAAAGCTCATCGCTGTCCGTCGCGCCCATCACCTTACCCAGGAGCAGCTCGCCGCCAAGCTCTTTGTCACACGCCAAGCCGTCAGCCGTTGGGAACGCGGCGAAGTCACACCGGGCATCGACATGATGAAGCTCATTGCCGCCGTGACCGGCGAGCCACTGTCTCATCTGCTCGAAATGCCCGAGCACTATTGTCAGAGCTGCGGCATGATACTCACGCCCGGCGACTGCGGCACCGATGCTGCGGGCACCGCGACCGATCATTACTGCAAGTGGTGCTACGACCACGGCCAGTACACCTACGACACCACGATGGAGGCAATGATTGAGGATTGCGCCCCGCGGCTGGCGCAAAACACCGGTATGTCGCTCGACGAAGCCGTCTCGCTCATGGGCGCCGTCCTGCCGCAACTAGAACGCTGGCGCACCGTGCAGGAAAACGAGGAGCGCTACGGCGCCGAAGCGCGGGCGCGCTATGGCGACGAGGCCATCGATGCGACAAATGAGGCGTTGCTGGACATGGATCCTCAGACATGGAACGACATGAAGGAACTCGAGCGCGCTATTCTGGGCCAGCTCTCGATTGCCATGGGCGACGGCGATCCAGAGAGTAACGATGCCCGCAAACTTGTCGCAATGCACCGTCGATGGATTGGCCTTAACTGGGGACACGAGCCCCAAAACGAAGCATACCTGAGCCTCGCCCACGGCTATCTTGCCGATCAGCGCTTTGTTGACTACTACGACAAGCCCTGCGGCACCGGCGCCACGGCTTTTCTGGTCCAGGCGATCGAGTCGTCGTCGGCTCACGCATAGACCGCGGCGGCTTTGGGTATTTCAATCGAAACCTCAACCGATTGGAGACCCATGGCTACTGATCACGAGCTCGTACTCTACGTTATGACCGGCTGCCCGTATTGCATAAAGGTCAAGCGCTTTTTGGCCGATAACGGCGTGACCATTCCCGAACGCAATATCTCGACTGACCCCGATGCCGAACAGACGCTCATCGCCGTCGGCGGCAAGCGCCAGGTTCCCTGCCTGTTCATCGACGGCGAGCCACTCTACGAATCGAGCGACATCATCGCCTGGGTACAGGAGAACCTGCTCTAGTACTCATTGGGGACGCACTTAAATGAGTAGTCGTTAAAGAACGTCCCCAATGACTGGCTAGCCGTCGAAGCGGGCAACGGGCGCAAGCGGCTGTTCGCGAAAGACGCGATCGACGGCGGCGCGGTATTCGTCGACCTTTTTGGTCTTGCGTACGAGCTTGTGAACGGTCGCGGGATCGGCGAAGGCGCATTTGGCGTAGAACCACAACTCCTTCATGCGGAAGACCGCGTTGCCGCCGATCTCGTCCGCATAGGCCGCAAACAGCGTGTCGTGGAAACGCTGCAGCTCGGCTGCCGTGGCAGCAGGACCGCCCTTAGCCATGCGAGCCAGCGCGGGGTTCGCAAGCAAGCCGCGCCCCAACATTACGTGACGCGTTCCGGGATAGGCCTCCACCAGCGCATCCATGTCCTCAAGATCAAAGATGTCGCCGTTATAGGCAACGGGGAACGGCGCCCGCTCCAGCGTCTCGCCGTAAAACTCCTTGCGCGGCGAGCCCGTATAACGGTCCTTTTGCACGCGCGGATGCACGATCAGCTCTGCCAGCGGCATGCGGCAATAGAGGTCGAGTACGCGCTCGTATTCGTCGTCGCTTTCCAACCCCAGCCTGGTCTTGACCGACATCGGCAGCGGCGAGTGCTCGCACACGTCGCTCAAGAACACCTCGAGCTCGTCGAGATTGCGCAAGAAACCCGAACCCTTGCCCTTGGCGACAACCGTTCCCGAAGGACAACCCAAGTTGAGATTGACCTCGCGATAACCCATGTCGGCGAGCACCTGTGCCGCCCACACAAACTCGTCCGCGTTCTTGGACATCAGCTGAGGCACCACGTTAAGCCCCTGGTTATTGGCGGGATCGACCTCCTTAAACGCCTTGCCGCCAAAGCGGTTTCCCACCCGTGGCGGCGGCAAGAACGGCGTGTAATAGCAATCGAGCGCACCGAAGCACTCCGCGTGCACGCGACGGAACACATGCCCGGTAATCCCCTCCATAGGGGCCAACGATAGAATCATCAACATCTACTCTCAGATCAATGCGGCAAAGGGACAGTCCCTTTGTCACATCTGCAAATCATCATTCGAGTGTTTATTTTGGCACAGCAACGCAAGCGGCCCCATGCACGTTATTCGTCCTTCGGCAGCGGCTTCATGCTCCAAAAGACGACGTTCATAATGACGACGATGATGAGCACCACGCCGTTGGCCACCCAAAAGCCCATATTCAGGCCGAGCCACTCCGAGGTGCCAAACAGGTCAATCCAAATCTGCGTCCAGTTCATGCGAACGCTCCTCTCATGTCAAATCCCCTGTTACAGCAGCTCGCCATAGCGCCTGACATAGGCCTTCTTAAGACTTGTTGCCAACGCCATATACAGCAAGATGCACGGGATCAGGAACAGGAAGTACTCAACGGGCAGGGCACCCAGGCCCAACGTAGGCCCAAGCGGGCTAAACGGAATCGCCGTGAGCAGCGCGATGCCCGTCATCGTGAGCAGCATCACCGGCGCCGAGGCACGGCTCTGAATAAACGGCAGCTTGGGCGTGCGAATCATATGAATGACCAGCGTCTGGCTCCACATGGACTCGACAAACCAACCGGCCTGGAACAGCGCGATGTATGCCAGCTGCATCTGCTCCAGTGCAGCGCCCGAGTAAACATGCGCCAGCTCGTTAAACAGCACGCCGTGGCTCACAAACAGCGGGCAGAAGACAAAGTACATAAAGATGTAGGTCATAAAGTCAAAGATGGAGCTGGTGGGCCCGATCCAGATCATGAATCTGCCGACACTCGACGCGTCCCAGGTACGCGGCACGCGCAGGAACTCCTCGTCCACATTATCCCAGGGAATCGCCAGGCAGCTGCAGTCATAAATCAAGTTGAGCAGAATCAGCTGGATGCTCATCATGGGCAAAAACGGCAGCAGGGCAGACGCGGCAAGCACGCTAAACATGTTGCCGAAGTTAGAGCTCGCGGTCATCTTGATGTACTTGATCATGTTGGCGTAGGTCTTACGCCCCTCGATGATGCCTTCCTCGAGCACCATCAGGTCCTTCTCGAGCAAGATGATGTCTGCCGACTCCTTGGCAACGTCGACAGCGGTATCGACCGAGATGCCGATATCGGACGACTTCATGGCCGAGGCATCGTTGATGCCGTCACCCATGTAGCCTACAACATGCCCGTTGTCGCGCAGGACGGAGACGACACGCGCCTTTTGATCCGGTGTGAGCTTGGCAAACACCTGCACGTCCTCGGCACGGCGGGCGAGCTCCGCATCGTCCATGGCAGCAATGTCGCTACCCAGCAGCATGTTGTTGACCTGCAGTCCCACCTGCTTACAGATGGTGCGCGTGACCTTCTCGTTGTCGCCGGTCAAAATCTTGGTGGCGACGCCATGGTTGCGCAATGCCTCGATGGCATCGGCCGTCGACTCTTTAGGCGGATCCAAAAATGCCAGATAGCCAATCAGGACCATATCGCACTCGTCCTCGGCGCTAAAGGCACCGGCCGGCGAAGGATTGGACTTTTGTGCAATCGCCAACACGCGAAAACCGTCATCGTTCAGATCGGCGACCGTTGCCAGGATACGCCTGCGTACCTCGTCGTCCAGCACGCGAACCGCACCATCGATCTCGACATGCGAGCATACCGAGAGCATTTCCTCGACAGCGCCCTTGGTGACCATCTGAGTCTTACCGCTGCGGTCGCGCACCACGGTGGTAAGGCGACGGCGCGCAAAATCAAACGGCACCTCGTCGACCTTTACGTATGCCTCCGAAAGATCGGTGAGACTCGGGTCGTTTTGCTCCTCTTCCTCGGTGCACTTGATAATCGCCAGGTCCATGAGGTTCTTGTAGCCCGTCTGGAAATAGCTGTTGAGATAGGCGTGGCGCAAAACGCGCGAATCCTCCTGACCGTTGATATTCCAGTGATACTCCAGCACCACCTGGTCCTGCGTCAGCGTGCCGGTCTTGTCCGTGCACAGCACGTCCATGGCGCCAAAGTTCTGAATCGAGTTGAGGTTCTTAACGATGGTCTGTTTTTTGCTCATGGCAACTGCGCCCTTGGCAAGGCACGTGGTGACAATCATGGGCAGCATCTCGGGCGTAAGACCCACGGCAATGCTGATGGCAAAGAGGCCGGCATCGAGCCAGTTGCCCTTGGTAACGCCGTTAATCAAAAAGACGAATGGAACCATCACCATCATAAAGCGGATGAGCACCCACGAGACGCCATTGACGCCTTTGGAAAAGCTGGTCTCCACGGCGTCATCCGAAAGGCTCGACGCCATCGAACCAAACAGAGTCTGCTCGCCCACGCTAAAGACGACTGCGGTCGCGCTGCCCGAGATCACGCTGCTGCCCATAAGGGCGATATTCTCGAACGACGTTGCCGAATCGGATTCTACACAGGTCGTGGGCATTTTCTCGACAGGCTCGCTCTCACCCGTCAGGCTGGCCTGGCTCACAAAGAGGTCCTTGGCCTCGATGATTCTCACATCCGCAGGGATCATGTCGCCAGCGGAAAGGTGCACAATGTCGCCGACCACCACATCGTCGATGGGAATCTCCTCCTTGGGAGCATCCTTTCGCGTGACCGTCGCGGTCGTCGTGATCATGTCGAGCAGCTTTTCGGCCGCGTTGCCGCTACGCGCCTCCTGGATATAGCGCAACGTGCCCGAAAGCACCACCATCGTGGTGATGATAATCACGGTCAGCGGATCGAAATCTTCCGGCACGCTCCCCATAAGCGAAAGGGCGGGAAACACCATGTCCGTTGCCGCCGAGATAATGGACAGGAAAAATAGGATTGCCGTAAAGGGGTTGACGAAAGCGTCTGCGAGCCTGCGGGCCAGCGACTTTTTCTTGCCGCGCGTGACCACGTTGCGCCCGTTGTCCGCCTCGCTGTGTGCGACCTCGTCGCGATCCAGACCACCCAGGTTGGACCCGACCCATGTCATAGCATCGCTCAGCGGAATGGTCGCCGCATACTGAATGCGCCCCTCCGCACGATGCCGAATCAAATCGTGCTGCGCTTGAGCCGTCGAAGCCGCACGGTGCATGGTTAACATCTTCACTTACTACGCTCCGTTCTATCGATTGCATGCAGAGCAACTTAGCTGCGGCGGTCCTTAACAAGATGGGACCGTGGCGACGCACACCGCCCTGCGCTTCCGGTACTGTCACTGCCGCTCAAGGTCCTCACCTCTCCTTCGCGTCTGCGACTGTTCACAGAATAGAAAAGCCGCAAGACCAAGCACATGGCTGGTTTCTTGCGGCTTTCTTGCGATTCGGCAAGGATTATTCTGCCGTTTTTCAATCGGCAGAGGTAGTAGGCTAAAGCGTTATCCGGCCATCTTATAGCCCACGCCCCACACGGTTAACAGGTAACGCGGGTTATCGGGCTCGGGCTCAATCTTCTTTCGAATCTTTCGGACAAAGGCCATGATGTTGCTGTCGTCGAGCAGATACTCGTCCTGCCACACGGCCCGATAGATTTCTTCTTTGCTAAAGACCGTACCCCGATTGGTGGCCAAAAAGGCAAGGATGTCAAACTCCTTAGGTGTGAGCGAGACGGGCACACCCAGGACCTTCACGGTGCGCGAAGCTAGGTCAATCGACAGCTCGTCGATAACGATGGACTCTGTGGCGGAACCCGACTGCGAACCCGCGAGCATGAGCTCGACGGACGTGAGTCTGCCCGACGCGATATCGGCAAATATGGGCGCGAGCTCGAGGGCGGCGGCGCTGTCAGACGAGAACAACGCACCGCTGAGCTCGGCGGCCTCGGCGGGCGTGATCGCTATGTTGGTTCTGTTCGTTCGCATAGAACCGCCCTAAAACAAACCGCTCGTGCGGGACAGATAGACCCGCTTGATGACCGAAACAACGACAAGGTACGGCACACTGAGCAGCGCGACGACACCCAAATACCACGCTGGCAAAGCGGCGAGGCCGATCAGCTGCGCCGCCGAACCAAGCGCGAGCAAAGCAGACGCGACAAGCATGATGCCAACCATCATCACGAGCAAACGGCGCGGGCGGTCCGACCCGCAAACACGCCGTGTTCGCAAGACCAAAAGTACCAGCGACTCGGTCCACGCGCATTCCAGCAGCCAACCTGCTTGAAACGTGGCGATAAAGGTCGCCCTACCCGCGGCATCCAACGCCATAAAAGATGCGCCGCATACGGCAGGGCACACGCCAAAGAACAAAATCACAAAGGTGATGATGTCGAATGCCGAGCTTGCAAAGCCAAAATGGAGCATAAAGCCGCCCAAGCCCTTGCCCGACCATGCCTTGGGGCGAGCGATTGCCTCGCCGTCAACGTTATCCCACGACAACGCCAGGCAGGTCGCGTCGTAAAGCAAGTTGAGCAGAAGCAGCTGAGTAGCGGTCGCCGGCACAAAGGGCAAAAAGATGCTGGCGGCAGCCACCGAGCAAATATTGCCAAAGTTAGAGCTTGACGCGATACGGATGTACTTGGAGGCATTGGCGAACGAGACCCTGCCCTCGCGCACG
Organism: Collinsella sp.; assembly: GCA_019419625.1. Taxonomy (GTDB): domain Bacteria; phylum Actinomycetota; class Coriobacteriia; order Coriobacteriales; family Coriobacteriaceae; genus Collinsella. The sequence goes on from DXZO01000020.1 coordinate 12,575, forward strand.
CCCTCGGCAACGACGCCCAGGTCGCGCTCGAGCAGTACGAGATCGGCAACCTTCTTGGACTCGGCGGTGGCAGAATCCACAACGATGCCGACGTCTGCCGCCGTGAGTGCCGGCACGTCGTTCACGCCGTCGCCGATATAGCCGACAATATAGCCCGAAAGCCGGATGAGTCCTACGATGCGCGCCTTTTGCGCGGGCGTGAGCTCGGCAAAGACGCGAGTGCGTCCCACCCGGACAAGCGCCTCGGACTCCTCCATGGCATCGAGCATGGCACCCGTGATGACGTTACCGGCGGGAATCCCAAGGCGTTTACAGGTAGAACGAGCGACCGACGCCGAATCACCGGTCAGCACGCGCACCTCGACAGACAGGTCGGAAAGTGAGCGAATGGCAGCGTGGGCGCTAGCCTTTGGTCGGTCGAAGAAGCCCAGAAAACCGCACAGCACCAGACCGTCCCAACCCGCCGCCGTCGTACTGTAGGCGACAGCGAGCACCTTGATGCCATCGGCACGCATATCCTCGGCAACCTCGTAGGCGCTCTGGCGCCCTTCTTCATTCATGGGAACGAGCTCGCCTTTAAAGCTCGCCCAGGCACAATGCGCGCAAACGCTCTCGACCTCGCCTTTAACGATGGTCAGGTGACTGTCGGGACGAGCCGGCAGCCCCAAGCACCCAAGTGCCCCCGGTGTGGTGCCGAGCTTAACGCCCGACGCCTTGACAACGTGATCAAAGGGATCGGACGCATACAGGGTAAATGCATGACCAAGATCTTTGGCAGCAAGGCGAAGCTCGGGTGCGGCACACGCATCGGCAATAGCCCGGTTAAGTTGATTGGCGACGGTCCCCTGATTCATACTCTCGAGATACGCCAAGTTGAGGGTCTGCTCGTTCTCGTTGCCCAGGATATCGGTGTAGTACTCAAGCACCGCGACATCTTCTGTCAGCGTTCCCGTCTTGTCCACGCACACTACGTCCATGGAGCCCAGCGACTCCATGGCATCGACGTTCTTAACGATGACTTGTTTGTTTTTGAGACGACGGGCGCTGCCCGACAGACAGACGCTCGTAACGACTGGAAGCATTTCGGGAACCAGACCAACGGCCGTTCCCAAAGCAAACAGCAGCGCTTGCGCCCAGTCGCCCAACACGACGCCACGAATCGTAATGACAAACGGCAACACAATCAGCATGCACTTGACTAAAGCCGCGCAAATGCTCTTGGCCCCAACATTAAACTGCGTGGCAGGGCGGGCGCGCCGGCACGGCACGGCCTCATCCTTGTCGGCACATGCAAGAACGGTTGCCGAGGCCTTGCCATCAACAATAGTCGTCCCTGCGCGAACGGTCTCGCCCTCCCGCTTTGCGGTCTGGCCACTCTCGCCTGTAAGCGATGACTCGGAAACAAGAATGTGATTGCCCTGGGCAAGAATCGCATCGACCGGGCAGAGCATGCCAGCGTACAAGCGAATCACATCGCCAGGCACAAGCCGGTCGGCATTGACTTGAACCCAGCATGCGTCAACACGCTTCCAAACGGCCGCATGGCTCGCCCTCAGCATATGGCGATTGAAGGTGCGCATAGCCTCATTTTCATAGAACAGACGCACCAAGCCGCCGACCAGCCACATTGCAAACAACACAGCAGGCGCGAACACCCCCGTCTGGCCCTGCGCCTGCGGAACGACATCGACCAAAAAAGCCAAACCGGCCAGCGCAAGCAACAGGGACGAGAACGGATTGAAAAATGATTTTTTAATCATCAGAGCCTCTTTCTAGCATGGATTCGATTGTATCCGAGGCATATACCGGTATCCCCGCCCCACTCCTTGCGACTTCCTTGCTTTTACATGCAACACATGTGACACAGGAACGGCCCCTTTGCCTTATTCCTTGATTTCCGGTTACCGCACACAAAGAACAAACGCCTGCTAATCATTTACGCTCAGGGACATGCGTACGCCACAGACGGAAAACGATGGGGATCGAGGGCTTCGCGCAGCAGCTCACCGAACATGACAAGAAGTGCATCCAGTGATACTGCACATACCCAAAATCGCAGCAACTGTCCTCGTCATGGCGTTCGCGGTATGTCTGCTGAGGCTGCCACTCCGCATGACCAAAGACATCGTATTTCGCCAAAAGGGTTTCCAGCCAGCGGGAATGTATTCCGCAATCAAACTCCCCGCAATCGCACTCACCATCTTTTGCTATTGCGCCCTTGCACCGCGCTTTGGGATGCAGGACAAACAGTGAAAGGAGCTGCAAGCAGGTTTACACTCTAGCTGCTGCTCTCAAACGCCGTCTACATCTCGAGGTCTAATACTTTTCCCGAGAAGTGAACGGCTGTATTTGGGCCCCCGAAACATCGACATTTTTAGACGTTAAAACCGCAAGATTCGACTGGCAAAACCGCAGGAAATTGCACGCCAAAAGTGCCGATGCTTCGGGGGTCCGTTTTCACTCGTTCACTTCTCGGGAAAAGTATTTGACATCGATTTCGCAAGGGCCCCAATATGGCAAAGGGGCAGTCTCCTGCCGCATAACGAGGCGCCCTATTGTCACTGGCAGAATCCATCCGAGGACTGTAAGGGGCACGCATTCCATAAGAGTTGAATCCAACAGCTAAAACCGATTCCACATGCATGAAAACGCGCTCGGTATCAGGCAAAAAGCAGTGATGGCAAGGAGAGACGTCCCATTGCGACGGGCGCGAAAAGCATCCTTGCCAACGCCCAGGCAGCGCATCGTATGCTCGGCAGGATCATCTGGCAAGCCGACATGGCAAACCCATCGAGCTGCCATGACACTTTAGCCGCATGACCATGCACTCATCGATGGCAGGATTCCCTATACTGAGTCACATATGACGGTATCGCGCCAAAGGAGAACGCCGTGACCACGTCGCAGATATCCCTGCTCGCGCTCATCTCGGTTGGAGGCATCGGCATCCTGCTTATCGGAATGAGCACGCTCATGAAAGCCGCCGCCCGCAGGAAAGCCAAGGCCTGCACCGCTATGATCATGGGAACGGTCATTGACCACCGCTTTATGGGCGAAGGCAGAATGTATCCCGTTTTGGAGTACACCGTCGACGGCACGCGGTACCACGTGAGAAAACAATTCCGCGGCGTAAAGACCAAAAGCTTGTCGGGACTCCCCGTCCGCACGCAAAGCGCGGCGTACGAAGACGCCAAGGGCTGGTTGCACGTACAGACAGGACCCATCGCACGCCTAGATACTCTCGCAGAGCAGCTTTGGCCCCTCGGCAGCCAAATGACTGTGCACTACAACCCCAGCAGCCCAGACAAGAGCTATGTCGAGCGCCCTATCGTGGGCGACTTTGCCACGCTGATGTTTAACATCGCGGGTATCTTGCTCATCGCGCTGAGTATTTTGCTCTATGTTCTTATCCAGCGCTAGCTCAGACTGATACATCCCGCGCGCCGCGCGCCGTAATGACCGCCACGACTCCAAGGACCAGCTATGGCAACATTCTCCGAACAAGAACGTAAGCGCATCCAGCGATACTGCATTTGCCCCAAGGTTGCCGGCGCGGCGCTTGCCATGGCATTCGTGCTGCCCTTATCGATCATTCCTTTCGAAATGGTCGACGACATCGTCTTCCATCACGAAGGCTTCCAAGAAACAGGCATGATGACCGCCTTGGTGCTCACCTCCATCGAGCTCGTTATATTCTGCTACTGCGCTCTCGCCCCGCGCTTTGGCATGCGTGGCAAGCAGTGGAAGGAAATGCAGCGCCGGCTCGCCGTCGAGCAGAGCGAGAAAGACCGCTCGGCACAAATCGCAGGCGTTGTTGGCACGCAGGCCGCCGCGCGCCTGCTCAAGAACAGCGACAACGAGGCTGCACGCAACCTGGGCGGCGCGGCAGAAGTCGCCGCTGCCGCAGGCGCCGTCGCCACCGCGGCAGACGTGCTTGCCGAGAGCTTTGCCAACGCGAAGGCCATGGCAGAGGCCTGTGGCGTACCTATCCCCCATGCAAAAAAGTGGATCGTCGCGCTTGTGGTACTGCCCCTCGCAATCGTGTGCGGCGCCTATATCCCACAGCTGGCGCAGGGAAACATCGAAATGCAAGAAAACGCCGCGGCCGCGGCCGAGCAGATCGCCATCGCTCGCAAGGCGCTCGAGCCCTCATGCGAGTACGTGTCCGCCGATGACCCCTACGAGCGATATCAAGACTACGGCTATCACGTCCGCGGCTATCTGCACGACGGCGACTCCGATGCCCAGAAAACCTATACGTACCTGGATTTTGACAACAAGGGGACGCTCACGGAAGTGAGCTACGCAGCAGAGGTCGACCCCGACGCGAGTCTCGAGGACAACCTCACCCGTATCGAGCTCGACCTTGACGAGCTTTCCTCTGTCGTCCAGACCATAGACGTCAAGACCGCAAGCCCCGAGCTCCTGGCACCGCAGAAGCTCCCCGAAGAGTTTAGGCAGGCTTTTTTGAACGGCTCGCTCTACGAGAGAATCTCTATCAGGACAAGTGACGACCCCATCAAGGCGTATTACTCGTTTGACACGGAACCTGAGGACGAGTTTGACGAGTACACCCATCCAACCATCCGCATCACGCTGATGGGCAAAACGAACTAGGTGCAGGGAGATGAATGTGACAAAGGGACTGTCCCTTTGTCACATTATTCGGAACGTAGGGCCTCCACGGGGTCTTTCTTGGATGCGCTGCGGGCCGGCAGCAGGCCGGCGACGACCGTCAGCAGCACCGATATCGCAATGAGCATCAACGCATCCTGCACGGGCAGGCTCATCAGGTTAGGGACCTGCTTGGCGGCAAGCGCCCAGGCATTAACCGGGAAGCTCACGAGCACCACAACGACAATGGCAAAGACGCCGGCAATGAGGCCTTCGATGAAGGTCTCGGCGTTGAACACGTTGGCCACGTTGCGCTTCGACGCGCCGATCGCGCGCAGGATACCGATCTCCTTTTTGCGCTCCAGCACGCTGATGTAGGTGATGATGCCGATCATGATGGAGCTGACGACCAAGCTGATGCTCACAAATGCGATGAGCACCAAGCTGATGGTGTTCACGATGTCGGTTACCGAGCCCATGATGATGCCCATGTAGTCGGTGTACGAGATTGCCTGCTCATCGTGGCCAGCGGCTTTGACCTGCTTGTTATAAGCATCGATGTGATCGAGCACGCGCTCCTTGGCCTCAAAGTCGCGCGGGAAGATCTTGACCGAGATGGGATCTGCCTCGTCCGCATAGCCCAACGTGGTCAGATTGTTGTCGTAGGTGAGCTTCGATGCCTTGGCATAGCTCATCATGAGCGAGCTCAGGTCCTCGGCGTCCATGTTGAAGTGGATGGCACGAGCAAAGACGCTCGCATCCACGCGCATGGCGCTCGCCAGGTTGGCAAAACTCGAGGACATCTGCGTCGCCATCTGGTCCATAAGCCCCGCCGCGCCCGCCTTGAGCTGAGCCGATACCGTCGTCGCAATCTGCTCGTTGATCGTCTTCATGACCTGATCCATAGCCTGCTGCAGATACGGAGCCAGCTGCTTTTGCACATAGTCGCTCATCGCCTGCTGCAGGCGCTCGGCCAGGGCATCGCCGCCGAGCGCTTTGAGCTGGGCCAGGATTTGCTGGGCTGCCGCATCATTCTCAAGATACGCCGAGAACGCGGCGGCAAGCTTTGACGCGTCCTTAAGATCATCGGGTGTCAGCGCCTTAAACTGATCAGACTGCAGAAAGCCCTCAAACAGCTGGTTGGCAAGCGTTCCCACCTGCTGCATTTGTTCGGGCGTGAGCTCCAGACCGTCAAAGATGCCCGAGAAATCGGGGGCCGGCGCTTTGGCCATAATGTCGCTGAAGTCGATGTCCTTCCCAACGCCCGAAAGGTCAATATCCAGCCCGGACAAATCGATACCAGAAAGGTCGATACCGCCCGCCGCGCCCGAGGGTGCAGATGCATCGAACGAGAACGCACTCTTCAGCGCTGCCTCGTCCACACTAAACATACTGCCCAGATCCACGCCCTGCTTGGCCTCGCCTTGCAGCTCGTCGAAGGTTTTGCCCGTAAAGACATCCGTCTCGGGGTGGGCGAGTTGCTCCTGCACAATCTGCGAATCAGCGGCGCGTTCCATAAGCTGGCGAGTCAGCGCATGCGTATAGGCAATGCCCGGAGACAACGCGCTCGCATTGGCCGTCTCGTTGGGTCGCACCACGCCCACAATGCGCACGTCAATACCGTCGGCAACCTTGGCAGCCATAAAGTCGGCGTCGCCAGACATGTCAGTCCACATGCCGGTCTCTTCGTTTTTGCGATACGCATCGGCCGGCGACAGCACCTTAAACGTAGTAGACAGCGCATCGTCGTAGGTAAAGTCGGTACCGGTCTCAGGCGCTTCGACCCCACCGTCGGCCGTCATAGCACTGTTAACCAGGTCGTTGAGCTCATTGATATCCAGCGCACCGATGCTGTAGAGCGTATAGTCGCCCACCGTGCCACGACTCGAAAGCACCATCACGGCTTCGTTGGCAGACGTGGGCCAATGACCGGCGACGACATCGTACTGGCTGTCGAGCAGGCTCTGGTCGTCAATCATCTCGTTAAAGACCGAGGTTCCCATGGATTCCATGCTCACCGTTGCTGCCGAGCTCGCGCCTCCGCTCATGGCCTCGGTCATGGCGTTGGGCACCAGCCGGACAGGCTTCCCATCGCCCTTCCCGGCACGATAGACAACCGGCGATACACCGTAGCCGTACTGAATGGCGTTGACCTCTTTATCGATGCCATCGCCACCGGCATCGAGCCATGCCTTAAAGCTCGTCATGTCGTTAGACTTAACGCTCGCAAACATATCCTTTACGGCCGTGACCACGGGGATCTTATCGGTTCCCCGAGCCTTGCCGTCGGTGCTGCCGTCGGACGAGCCCTCGTTCTTGGACGTATCGTCATCCGTGGTCCCCTGTCCGCCCATCATGGACGACAGGTCGTAATCCTGCTTGGAAATGGTGAGCGGGTAGCTCGAGAGCGTATCCTCCTCGACCTTTTTGATGTAGCCGTTTACGCCGTTGGAGAGCGCCAGAATCGCCGCGATACCGATGATGCCGATTGAACCAGCAAAGGCCGTCATAGCCGTACGGCCCTTCTTGGTCAAAAGGTTTCGCGCCGAAAGCCCCAGCGCTGTCACAAAGCTCATCGAGGTTTTGCGCGTAGGCTTAGCCTCGCGACGCGCGGCATTGGCAACATCAAAGGAATCGGAATCGTCGGTGATCTTGCCGTCCGCCAGGTTGACGATGCGCGTGGCGTACTTGTACGCCAGCTCGGGATTGTGCGTGACCATGATGACCAGACGGTCGCGCGCAACGTCCTTGAGCAAATCCATGACCTGCACGGATGTCGTTGAGTCCAAGGCGCCGGTCGGCTCGTCAGCCAGCACAATCTCGGGATCGTTAATCAGGGCGCGGGCGATGGCCACGCGCTGCATCTGTCCGCCCGAAAGCTGGCTCGGACGCTTGTTAATGTGCTCGTCCAGGCCGACTTTCTCCAACGCCTCGCGCGCACGCTGGCGACGCTCGGCATGCCCCACGCCCGTGAGCGTAAGCGCCAGCTCCACGTTTTCCAAAATGGTCTGATGCGGAATGAGGTTATAGCTCTGGAACACAAAGCCGATGCGGTTGTTGCGATAGGCATCCCAATCGCGATCGTGAAAGTCCTTGGTCGAAATACCGTCGATCAGCAGATCGCCCGAGTCAAAGTGGTCGAGTCCGCCGATAACGTTGAGCAGCGTGGTCTTGCCCGAACCTGAGGGACCCAGAATGGCCACGAACTCGTTATCGCGAAAAGCCAGGCTTACGTTGTCGAGCGCCACCTGCGTAAACGACTGCGTAACGTACCTTTTGCAAATTCCTTTGAGCTCCAGCATGGACGGCAACCTCTCCTGCGCAGGCACCCCGCCCGCTCTCCTCCGCCGTTCGTATTCGACGCGTTTGCCCTACTCTATCCCCATTTTTGGCCTGCTCCAGTGAGAAATGTAACGTACTGCCCCAAAAACGAACGGGACGGCACGCCACGTGGCGCACCGTCCCGCACTTATCATCGATGATGTGACAAAGGGACTGTCCCTTTGTCACATTCGCACCTACTGCTCGCTCTTCGCGAGCGCCTGATCGATCAGTTTGTTGAGCGCCTCTCGCTGCTCGGCGGAGTTGATGCCGCCCATGATCGGCTCTCCCACAATGTTACCGTTCTGGTCGATCACGTAGGTGGTCGGGAACGAGTACAGGTTGGAGGTGAACTTTCCGGCCTCGCTGTCCGACTTAAACCAGATGTTCTTATACGTCACGCCCTTCTTGGAAAGCACGTCCTTGGCATCGGCCACCTCGTCTTTGTTGCCATCGAGCGTAAAGGAATTAACGCCCACGACCTGGCCGCCCTTCTCGGCAAGCTCCTTGTTGAGCTTCTCCAGATCGCCCAGCTCTCCCACGCACGGCTTGCAGGTGGTAAACCAGAAGTTCATAACGGTGACCTTGTTCTTGGAGAACAGCTCGTCGCTGTTTACATCGTTGCCGTCCAAGTCCTTGCCCTTAAAGCTGGGGAACTTCGTCTCCCCGCTCTCGCCGTTGGTCATGCCTGCGGTCGAGGCATCGACGCTCTCCCCCTCGCCGGGCGTGCTGCCGCATCCGGGAAACTCCTTCTCCAGCGCCATGAGCTTATCCTCGATCTCCTTGACCTGCTGTGCGCCGGCCTTAAGCGTCTTGAGCTCGTCAGCCGTAAACTGATCCTTGGCGCCCTCGATGGTATCAAGCAAAAAGTCGCCGTAATTGCTACCGTCCTCAATCATTGCCGAGTCTTTATTTGCAGCATTGAATACCTTTTCCCATAGGGCGTTATCGCTCGCAAAGATCTCGTTTTCCTTTTGTAGCAGCTGCTGGTACAGCTCGGCCGCCTCCTCGGCGCTCGACGGCTTTTGTGCCACAAGCTCGGCAATCTGCGCATCGCCGCTCGTGGCATCCTTCGCGTCGCCCTTGGGGGCAGAGCACGCCGCGAGAGTCAGCGCCAGCACGGGCAGCATCAACAGGGCCGCAATTTTCGACAGTTTCATGGTTCCTCCGTTGTATCGAAGCTTAATAGGTACCTATTTGTTTTCGCAGTCCTGCGCGGACTGCGCGGTCTTGTCGCCCGTCACGCCCAGCCCGTAGCGAAAGCTAATGGCATCGACGGGGCACGCACCCACGCATTTGCCGCAACGAATGCACTCGGCATGGTCGGGCGTACGCGTAACGTCCACGTCCATCAGACACACCTTGGCGCACTTGCCGCACGAAACGCATTTGCACTGGTCAACCTGAATCCCCAACAACGACACCTTGTTCATGAGCGCATAAAACGCGCCGAGGGGGCAGATCCATTTGCAGAAGGGGCGGTAGAACAGCACGCTCAGCACCGCAACCACAATGAGGATCGCGAGCTTCCAGGTAAAGAGCTTTCCCAGCGCAGAGCGGATTCCCACGTTCATGATGGACAGCGGAATCGCGCCCTCGAGCACGCCCTGTGGGCAGATGTACTTGCAAAAGAACGGGTCGCCCATGCCCACATCGTTGACCACCAAGACAGGCAGCAGCACCACGGCAAACAGCAGCACGGCATACTTGATGTACGTGAGCGGCTTGAGCTTTTTCGTTGATAGCTTTTTGCCGGGAATCTTGTGTAGAAGTTCCTGCAGCCATCCAAACGGGCACAAAAAGCCGCATACAAAACGCCCCAACAGTACGCCGATCAGAATGAGCGTTCCGGTGACGTAATACGAAAAGCTAAACTTAGACGAGCCCACCCCCGACTGAAACGAGCCGATGGGACACGCACCCGAAGCCGCCGGACACGAGTAGCAGTTGAGTCCCGGCACACAGACGGCCTTGCCCGCCCCTTGGTAAATGCCTCCCTTGGCAAAATTGGGCAGATGAATATTGGCCGCAAGCGTCGCCGCCGCCTGAATGAATCCGCGAAATCGGGCCAAAACATGCGACGCAGTGTTTTCTCTTTTATCCAATTCCGATACACTCCAAGCACAGCCTAATCGCTTTGGCCAGCACGGCATCCGCCTCGCCACGCATAACGCCAAAGCACACCATGGCAATTCCGACGATCAACAAAGCGACCTGTACCACGGGTTTTACCGCTTTGAACAACCTGACCACTCCTTTCGTTACGCGACCATTGGACCATATCGGCTATAAAATCCGTGTTAAGCGCGATTTGGAATGTGCAAGGAGACTGTTATGCGTATTTTGATCGTCGAGGACGAGCGGGCGCTGTGTGATGCAATCGCGCGCAGCTTGCGAAACTTGGCGTACAGCGTCGACTGCTGTCACGACGGACAGGAGGCGCTCGACCTACTAGACGTTGAGGCCTTCGACCTTGTGGTACTCGACCTCAACCTTCCCCGTATCGACGGCATGACCGTGCTCAGGGAACTTAGGAAAACCGACCGCGAGACCAAGGTACTGATTTTGTCCGCGCGTGGCGAAGTATCCGATAAGGTCGCCGGACTCGATGCCGGCGCCAACGATTACCTTACCAAGCCGTTTCATCTGGACGAACTTGCGGCAAGGATCCGCAGCCTTACCCTCAGGCGCTTCGCACAAAGCGACATAGTATTAACCTGCGGAAAGCTCAGCTTTGACACCAAGGCGCGCATCGCTTCCGTGGACAGCGAGGCTCTATCTCTTACGCGCAAGGAAACGGGAATCTTGGAATACCTGATGCTTAATCAGGGGCGACCGGTAAGCCAAGAGGAGCTTATCGAGCACGTTTGGGATAGCACCGTGAACAGCTTTAGCAACGCAACCCGCGTTCATATCTCGTCACTCCGAAAAAAGTTGCGCAGCGCTTTGGGATACGATCCGATTCGCAATCGGATTGGAGAGGGCTACGTTATGGAGGATGGCGAATGAAAGGGCTTTCTCTGCAATGGCGCATAACAATCATGACGGCACTGTTAACGTGTGCGGCATGCGTGCTGACGAACTGCCTGGTCGGCTATACGGGCATGCGCTACATGGATGCCATCGGCAGTGACATCTCGGCCTTTAACGCAACCGGCGAAGATTCGCCCCAGGCGTTCGACCCAACGAAAGCGACCCTCGATGAAAAGGTCACGATCGTCGTAAACGACGCACAGGAGTCTTTTGGCACGACAACCTGGTGCATCACGGCTGGAATCACACTCCTTGGCGGCGTGCTGGCATACTTTGTGAGCGGCCGTGCACTTAAACCGCTACGGGCTTTTGCAGCCCAGGTTGAACGCGTGCAGCCTGACAACCTAAGCGAAATCAGACTCAATGAAGATGTGCCCACCGAGCTACAACGATGCAGCGCCTCTTTCAACGACATGATCGCCCGTCTTGGCGAAGGGTTCTCTGCACAGCGCCAGTTTACCGGCAACGCCGCACACGAGCTGCGCACCCCGCTCGCCCTTATGCAGGCACAGATTGAACTATTCATCTCCGAGCACTCCGGTTTGCAACCCGAAACAGCCGAGCTGCTCGACCTGTTACAAGAACAAACCGAGCGCATGTCTCGAATGGCCAAGGTATTGCTCGAGATGAGTGAGCTCCGCAGCATTCCTTGCGAGGACGATGTTGAACTTGGTCCCTTGTCCGAAGAGGTCCTCACCGACCTTGCGCCACTTGCCGAAAATAAGGGCATAGCCCTCAATTGTGCTGGAGACGCTTTAGTAATCGGGAGCGACACGCTCCTCTATCGGCTGGTGTTTAACCTGGTCGAAAATGCCATCCGTTACAGCCGCCCCGGCTCGACTGTCAACGTCTCCATCTGCGACAACAACAGCCGCGTGTTCCTGCGAGTCGAGGACCAGGGCCCGGGAATACCCAAGCAGTACCGCGAGAGCATCTTCCAACCGTTCTTTCGCCTGGATAAATCCCGCAGCAGGGCATACGGCGGCGCAGGACTCGGACTCGCGCTCGTTTGGGAGATTGCAGCGCTTCACGGTGGCGCTGTAGAGGTCGAAGCAAGTTCCGAGAACGGGACCACCATGCTCGTAAGCCTTCCAAAACGATCTGCAGCGTTAACCGATCAGTAAAACGAAAGGGGTCCCGCACACGTTTGTGCGGGACCCCTCCCTGTCAATGCAATTCGTCCAAAAGAGTAGAAGCTTACTCCCACTCAACGGTGCCGACGGGCTTCGGCGTGAGGTCGTAGCACACGCGGCAGATACCGGGGACCTCCCTTTATACGTTCGGCACAATCGTAGGCGATACCCACAAATTCCAGTCCCGAGCAACAAGAGTACAATTGCTGCTAGTGTTGCCAGCTGTTGGGAGATGGAAGATGGACTGCGATGGCTACCCATGCGTTCCCATGCCGTTGATGTGCACCGCCTTTGTGCCGGGGCAGATTGACGCTGCGGTTGCAGGCATTTCCGACCCCGATTCACGCGCCATCGCCACGGCAGAAGCGCTGTACTTTCGCGGACAGGCCGCACTCGCCGCCAAGACAGCACGCCCCTATCTTGACGCCACCGACCCCGCACTGCGCTATTCCGCATGCTTTATCTGCGGATATGCCAGTCTGTCGCTCAACCGTATCGCCGATGCCCGCCGTTGCCTTGCTGGCATCCTCGATACGCCGGCCGACGAGGAATCACCCGCCGTCCACGCCACGCATATCCTGTTCGCCTCGGCCGCGAGCGTCCTGCTGCACTTGCCTTCCCCGTATTCCGCCGAAGAGTTTTATCCGCTTGCGGCGCATCTGCCCGAAGGCCTGCGCCTGTTCGCCAGCTACGTGATGGCGCATGCCCTGTACCTGTGCGGCGAATATGGCCGCAGTCTGGGCATGGCGGAAAACGCCCTGATCATGAAACAGGGAAGCTATCCCATCTCGGAACTGTTCCTGCACCTGGCAGCTTCTATGGCCTGCATGAGTCTCAAAGACGTCGACGCCGCAAGGACGCATTTCGGAGCTGCTTGGAGCATTGCGCGTCCCGACGGCCTTATCGAGCTCATCGGCGAGCACCACGGCCTTTTACAGGGGCTCATCGAGGCGTGCCTAAAAACGCAATACCCCGACGATTTCGCTCGCATCATCGAGATCACATACCGCTTCAGCTACGGTTGGCGGCGCATCCACAACCCCGATTCGGGCGAGGACGTTGCCGACGATTTAACGACCACAGAGTTCACCATGGCCATGCTCGCCTGCCGCGGATGGACCAACGCTGAAATCGCACGCCATATGGGAGTATCGCCGGGCACCGTCAAAAACCGCCTATCCGGCGTATACGCAAAGCTTGGCATCGGCACACGCGCCGAGCTGGTCGCGCACATGTTGCGTTAGCGACCGGGCTGCCAAGCGCATCGAACGCGTTCCGGAACCCGGCGCTTCGCTCGATCAATTTGGACATTTTGACCCTTGAACGGCACTACCGCCACGGGGCGCCTTCTCGCACAATTGGATTATTTCCACCGATATTTGCGGGATGGGAGCCCAAGATGCTTGATCGCCGTTCGTTACTTGTTGCCGGAGCGTCCTCACTAGCGAGCATCATGTTGCCTCGCGTGCCGGGAAGCGAAAATGCCTTCCTGCTACCGTTCGCGCCCACCGCGGCCTATGCCGACGAAAAAGACCCCTTCAGGGTGCTCGTTCTCTCGCGCACCATGTTTGGTGTGGTCGTGGTCGACGTCGCCAACAAGAATATGCCCATCAAGGGAGCGCAGGTCACGCTCACGTCGCGCTACGCCGCAGGCAAGCAGCTCGCCGCCACGACCGATGACGAAGGCACCGCCATCTTTGAGATTGCCTCGCTTTCGGAAGGCTACGTAGACGAGGCAAAGCTCCTTGACGCGTACGACTTTAACGGCGGCATCTCCATTAGCATGGCGGGCTACCGCGATGTCGAGATTCCCCTTGCGCGTATCCAGGGCGGCACCGCCATAACCGCGCCCACGCGTCCGCTTTCCGACGGCGAGCCGTACTTCCGCCAGCTCACATTCGACGAATGGGACATCCAGTACGCTGAAGCCACGTTCATGGCATTGCCGAAGGACGACACGGCAAACGAGCAGCCCGATACGCACGCATTTACCGTGCAGGCTCATCTGCCGCAGGGCGGGCAGGCAACATTGCATATCAATAAAGTGATGCCCGCTGCGGGCAGCTCAACCGAAACCGTCACGCAGATTGGTCAGATCAAGGCCAGCGCATCGAGCGCGGATAATCTGGCGACGTTCACACTCGAAGACAAGTTCCTCGATGCAGCGTCGAGCCTTCTGGAAGAAGGATGCAAGCTGCGCTTTGTCCTCGACTACCAGGACAAAACCTACACGCTCTCCTCCCCCATGGCCGTTGTTACCGCGCCGGCGGCAAAGGCGGAATCCGGATCGACCACTATCGTCCCCACCACTATGGACCAAGAGATCACTCCGTTTGATTTCCCCGCATCGTTTCCCGGCATCGGTGGTAATAAGTTCACGTGCTGGATGCCCTCGTTCCCCATTCTGTTCGATTTCTCGTTTGCCGGGTACGTACTGTTTGGCGGAGGATACAAACCAGCCAGCTATATGAACGATTCGGGCAACCCTGATCCGGAATACTGGAAGAAATCGCCGCGTGAGTCGGGCGCCAAGCAGGCAAACCGCTACCTCGACGAGATGGAGGGGAAGTGGAATCAGTACAAGAGTATGAGTGCCGGTTCGGGCACCGATCCAAGAAACACCAAGCTCCTTCGCCACCATTGCACGCCGCTGTTCACGATGGATATCGCCACACAGCTGTACGGCTCGCTCGCCTACGATTGGGTGGGCAAAACCTGGGGTAACAACAACGACCCCGCATACGGCAATATTAAGGCCCTCTTCCAGGTAAGAACCGACCTCAATTGGACCGAGCAGTTTACCCTAGGACCGGTGCCATTTTTCCTAAACGTCAACCCCTGGGTGCTGGCAAAACTGGCGCTCGCCGTGGGTGCCCACACGCATGGCAGCGGCGCGGCGTTTTTCAAGAACATTTCGCTCGACTATTCCAACACGTCGGGCTCGTTCACCATCCAGATCGGACTTGCCGTCACCTTTGGAGCCGGCGTTGCAGGCGTCGCTTCGTCCGCTGTGCGTGGCGCCGCATCCCTCACACTGTTCATTGGATACGAGAAGGCGGACGGTCACCAGCTTCCGCGGCTGCGTGTAGGTGCAGACGTCGATGTCGATGTGATACTCCAGTTCGTAATGTTCAAGTGGACTACCAAGGCTTGGTCGGGATCGTGGCCCACGCTCATCGATTCGTGGAATATGTCGGTGAACAATGGCGACCAGTATGTACTCCAGCGCTCTGAGCTCGCATTGGGTGGAGATATGCCTTACACGCTGGATGCCCGCTTCGGCAAGACCGGCAACATCGAGGCAGGTGGTGTGCCGCAGTTTATCGCATCGGCCACCATCGTCACCAATTCCGAGCTGCTCGCACGCGCCGAGGTTGCAGCCGCCGCGATAAACATCGCGCCTACCGTACGCGATTGGGATCAAGCGGTCACGCGCATTGAGCTCGAGGCGGATTCAGAAAGCGACGACACGGGACAGATCGAGCATTTCGTCCATGCACTGGTAGAGAACGACGAAAACGCCGCGCCGATGTATGAGTACACCTACATCGGTCAGGCAACGAACGCCGTTGCGGACCCGAACGCCAATTCTGCCGGCGTGTCGGAGGACGAGCGTGGCGGCGTCAAACCCTCGAGCGACAACGTGCTGTTTTCCGGCGTGCTCAGCGAAGCCCACATGAAGCTAACGATGATTGCCGGCGTAGAATGCCTGTTCCGTATCGCCTCGGTGCGCTACGGCGACAATGGCCGCTCGCGCCTGGTGGTGCACACAAAGGCAAACGGCACGTGGTCCGCTCCCGCGCCCGTGGACTTTCCCCTTGGGTTTGGCGAGGGCGACGTGGAGCGCGACGGCATATACGATTACGACTTCGACGTGGTGGAATATGCGGACGGAAGAGAAAACCGGGACGCCTACGTGTTGCTGGTCTCGGGCGAGCGACGCGACGGCGATAGTACCCTTTTCGATACGGCAAGCACATCCGGCATACTGTCCGTCGTGCGCCTGCGCATAAGCAACGACGGAGTTCGCGTGGTGTCGCATACGTCATGGCGCAGCATCTCGCGCGGCCGCTTGCAAGAGGATGGCTACCATTGCCTGCAGTGCCCGCGTATCACGGTGGGCAAGACGCTGGTCGACGGGCGCCTGTCGGGTGCCTACCTCCACCGCCGCGGAACCACCGCAGAAAAGGCGCTCGGCAGCGAGGCTGAGGTTGCGCTGGAGTGCTTCACCCTGTGGTCGGACGTTTCGGGCGACAGCCTGACGTTCCGCCAAGTTCTCCGCTTTCCGCAGGCACCGTCGAGTATCGAGCTGGGCGAGCCCGAAAATATCAACGGCAAAATGGTGGTGCCCGTTGCGTACGAGACCGCAGACGGCTGCGGCTGCGCATCGTACGCCGTGATTGGCCAGTCCATTGCGGGCTGGGGCGTTATGTCACCAGACGCCACGGTACCCCGTGCGGTGCCGTGGCCACAACATTCGGGCTTTTTGGCAACCGTCAACGAGCAACTGCAGCATGTTACTTGGACGCGAGGTGCATCGGCATTTGCAACGCAGCCCGTGGGTGCCGCAGGCTGTGGCCCGGCATCGTTTAGCGTGAGCAACAACGGCAGGTGCGTGCTCTATGTAGAGAACACCGATGGCAAGGTGGGACAAACCTACGACGAAGAAGGCAACCCGGTAGCAGTGATGGGCAAGCACTTCCGCATCTTCGCCAGCACCTTGGCAGGCGATCTGTTCACGGAGCCGTTCGTGATGTGCGAGCTGGACCATCCCGTCGATCAGATAACGACATTTTTGACGTCGGGAGGCATGCTCTCCGCGCTCGCCACGCACATTGTGAGCGCGGAGAAGAGCGAGGCAGAGCTGCACGGTATCGAAGTGCCTCTGGTGGCGTGTGCCACTCCGACGGGCGCGGTCGCTACCTCGGGCGCGGTGGTGCCCGGAGCAGCAGGCGAATCCTTCATGGTCACGGTGCGAAACGACGGCAACACCTTGCTGACTGCCGGCACGATCGATCTGTACCGAGAGGGCTCCAGCCAACCGTTCTCCAGCGCATCCATCGGATTCGGAGCGAACGTACGCATGGCTTCGATCTACGATCCAGAGCTTGCCGAGGATGCTTCGACCAATGATATGGCACGCGTGAAGTACGCGCTCGAGACGCTGGGCGCACGTTTTGCGACGCACCCGCTGGTAGCCGACAACGGCAACGCCGTGCTGGCACCGGGCTGCACGGCACAGTTCCGCATGAGCTTCGCCATCCCCGAGAGTTGGAGCGACGAAGTGGGCAAACGCGTAACGCTGTATGCGAAGGCACGTAATCTGGTGGCGCTCGATCCCATAACGCTCGAGGAAATTCGACCGGGCGCAAACTCGGCGCTGGGTGCCGTACTGCACGAGCTTCATGTGCCCGACGCGGCATGCGAACGCTCAGAAGCTCAGGTCGGTGTATGCGACAGCGCGGATACGACAGGACTTCACGACGCCCCGATGACAGCAGACGGCGATGGTGGTTCGAGTGGCGGCGGTGCTGACGAGGGCGGCGGCTCCGGCGGAAGCAGCTCCGGCAGTGGCAAGGACCACGGCAATAACAAGCGCTCCGGAAAAGCGGGTGCGCTTGCGGGCACGGGCGATGTCAACGCTCCCCTTACGGCAGCCGCTGCAGCACTCGCCGCGGCAGGCGCCGGCCTCGTCGCCTACAGCGCCCGCCGCACGGCGGTCGAAAAAGACACCGCCAATGAGGACAATTCGGATAGGACTCGCTAGCTCCTAGTTACTTTTGTGAGAGGCGCCGACTCGGCTCATCGAACATCAAAATGGGCTGGTTCTGAATACCCAGAGCCAGCCCATTGCGCATTAGATGTCGCCAGCGGAGTCGAGCTCGGCTTCCTCGCCCCGCATTCCACCGAGGACAGTGGAGCACTATCGTTTAAGGGCTTCGTTATTGTTCGATGGTCTTCTTGACGACTGCGGGGACGCCTGCCGCCACCACGTTGTCCGGAAGGTCTTCCGTCACGACGCTGCCCGCGGCAATTACGCAACCGCTGCCGATGGTAGCTCCCTGCAGCACTGACACGTTCGCGCCAAACCAGCAGTTATCGCCGACAACGATGGGCAGAGCCTTCTCGAGACCCAAGTTGCGGTCCTTTGCCTTTAGGGGGTGCGAAGCGGTGTAGAAGCCGCAAAACGGCCCGATAAACACGTTGCCACCAAAGGTGATAGAGCCGCCGTCCATAAAGTAGCAGCCATGGTTTACAAAACAGCCCTCACCAAAGGTCGTCTTGCTCCCGTAGTCAAAGCAGGCAGGCGAAAGGGCCGTCAGCCCCCCGGGAAGATCGGTATCGAGCAAGGACTTCAAAGCATCGAGCTGTGCGTCGCTTCCAGGTTTTGCCATATTAAAGTCATAGCAGAGCGCCTCCGCCTTCGCGCGTTGCGCCAGGAGCTCCTCGTCAAAGTTGGCATCATGCCACTCACCGCGCTCCATCTTCTCTTTCTCGGTCATTGCGCCCCCTCAAACAACATGCAGTCTTGATGCGGCAATTCTACCAGCCGATAAGCCACGGTTTTAACACGAGCACCACACCGCGCAGGGAATGACCGCAGAAGCCAAAGGTGCCCGACTCCGAACGATTGTTCGATGGATTTCGTGTTGGGTGGAATCGCCCAAGGGCTGGGCTATGCTACCTTGACTATCTATATGACTTAAACGCAGCAAAGGAGCACCGAGAGAGCGAGTATGGCAAAAAACACCGCAAACTATGGTAACGACAGTATCCGCCAGCTCAAGGACGAGGAACGCGTACGCCTGCGCCCCGCCGTCATCTTTGGCTCGGACGGACTCGATGGCTGCGCGCATGCTGCCTTCGAGATCCTGTCCAACGCCGTTGACGAGGCACGCCAGGGCTACGGCAAACTTATCACCCTTACCGCCTTTCGCGATGGCTCCATTCAGGTAGAGGATAACGGCCGTGGCTGCCCGCTCGACTGGAACCCTTCCGAAAAGCGCTTTAACTGGGAACTCGTCTTTTGCGAGCTCTACGCCGGCGGCAAATACAATAACAACCAGGGCGGCGACTACGACTTCTCACTCGGCACCAACGGCCTGGGCTCGTGCGCGACCCAGTACGCTTCCGAGTACATGGACGTCACGGTTTGGCGTGACGGTAACAAGTACTCCCTGCACTTTAAAAAGGGTAAGGTCGTCGGCGCCAAAAAGAAGGCGCTCGAGATTGAGCCCAGCGACGAGGACCGCACCGGCACCACCATCAAGTGGCGCCCCGATCTTGAGGTCTTTACCTCCATCAGCATCCCCCACGAGTGGTATCGCGAGACCATGCGCCGCCAGGCCGTGGTCAACGCCAACGTTACCTTCCGCCTGCGCATTGAGGGCGACGATGGCGAGTTTTCCGAAGAGGACTTTTGCTATCCCAAGGGCATTGAGGACTACGTGCTCGAGAAGGTCGGCGCCGACTACCTCACCGAGCCCTTCTTTATCGAGGCCGACCGCCGCGGTCGCGACCGCGAGGACCTGCCAGACTACAACGTCAAGATCACCGCGTGCATGTGCTTCTCGCGCACCTTCATGATGCAGGAGTACTACCACAACTCGTCATGGCTCGAGAACGGCGGTTCGCCCGAAAAGGCCGCCCGTAGTGCTCTGACCAGCGCCATCGATGCCTACAT
>DXZO01000021.1:0-3374 GCA_019419625.1 Collinsella sp.
GCATCGACCTGCGCCGATGCCCCTAAAGCGGACACACATTTTGTCCTATAAGCCGCAAGCTATCGGTCATCGGTCGCGCAAGCGGTGTTAGCAAACGTGATGACCGGCCGGCGCTCGCCCCTTGCCGTTGCCCGCGCTCTGCAAGCGCCCGTGCTGCTCTTAGTAATCCACCGCCGCAGGGCTGTTCATCCAGTCGCTCACGAACGCGCCGTAGCGGCCCTCGATAATGGCCTGGCGGGCCCGCTGCATAAGGTTGAGCAGGTAGTAGATGTTGTGCATCGAAAGCAGAATGCCGCCGAGCATCTCCTTCTGCGTGACCATGTGACGGATGAGCGCACGGCTGTAACCGCCCGTGCACACCGGGCAGGTGCAGGTGGGATCGATGGGACCGTCGTCGTGCGCAAAGCGAGCGTTGCGGAAGTTGAGGCGACCTTCACTGGAGAACGCCGTACCCATGCGACCGGTGCGCGTCGGCAGCACACAGTCGAACATGTCGATGCCCACGCCCACGCCGCGCACGAGCGTGGTGGGGTTGCCGACACCCATCAGGTAGCGCGGCTTATGCTTGGGCATGTACTCGCTCACGAGCGGCGCCAGGGTCTCGAACATGGTCTCGTGATCCTCGCCCACCGAATAGCCACCGATACCATAGCCCGGGAAGTCGCCGCACTCCTCCAGATGGCGCAACGAACGCAGACGCAGATCCAGGTGCATGCCGCCCTGAACGATGCCAAAGAGCGCCTGGTCATCGCGGGTATGAGCCTTATAGCAGCGTTCGGCCCACATGCTCGACAGCTCAACGGCGCGCTCAACGTAGGCGCGCGTGGCGGGATAGCCCGGGCACTGGTCGAGCTGCATGCAGATATCGGAGCCGAGTTTCATGGCGATTTCCATGTTGTCCTCGGGCGTCCAAAACACGTGGCGGCCGTCGTAATCGTTGACGATAAAGCGCACGCCCTCGTCGGTGAGCTTGACGGCATCGTTGTGGCTGAAGACCTGGAAACCGCCCGAGTCGGTGAGGATGGGGCCGTGCCAGTTCATGAACTTGTGCAGGCCGCCCAGCTCGGCGATGGTGTCCTCGCCGGGACGCATGGACAGATGATAGGTATTGGCGAGCACGATCTGGGCGCCGAGCTTCTTGACAGTCACGGTAGGAATGCCCTTGACGTTTGCCTTGGTGCCCACGGGCATAAAGATCGGCGTCTCGATGTCGCCGTGCGGGGTGTGCAGTACGCCGGCGCGCGCGTGCGTCGTCGGATCCTCGGCAATCAGGTCGAATTTAAAAAGGTTCTGGTCCATAAACTGGAACTCCTTGGTTGCGGTTCATACGCAAACCATTATACGGGCAACCCGCAAGAAGCACCGACTCGACAGAAACTGGCGCGAGGAGGATACGGCAGGGACACGGCAAATGAGCGTGGATTTTTGGACGCTTACCGGATGAGCGTGGATAATCTCCCACTTTTGCCCAAAGCACAGCCCAAAAACGGGAGATTATCCACTCTCATTCTGCGGGCACTCATTTAAGTACGTCCCCGATGAGTGGAGCTATTTACCAGCCACGGCAACGCCGATATTTTGGCAACGTCAGCGAGCGGGTCGCATTTGAGACAAGGTGCCGTGAAATGAAAGGGCGCTGACCTTCTGGTCGCGCCCTTGAAATTGAACGGCAGATTGTCCAAATGCGGCCCGCGCAGCGTCGGCCGGTCCGCCGTTCGGTAGAACGGCGGAACCCCTAAGGACGCTGGCCCATGCCACCCTCGAGGGTGACGGTCTCGCCGTTCATATACTTAAAGTCGGGACCGCAGAGCTGAACGACAACGCGGCCGATTTCCTTCTCGACGTCGCCGTAGTGGCCTGCCGGCGGCATGTGGACGTTGGCCTTGAACGCCTCGGGATAGGCATCCTGGAAGTTCTCGAGCGCGGCGGTCCAAGCAAGCGGGCAAACGATATTGACGTTGATGCCGTCCTTGCCCCACTCGTTGGCGGCAACGCGAGTCAGACCACGGATGCCTTCCTTGGCGGCGGCATAGCTGCACTGGCCGTAGTTGCCAAACAGGCCGGCGCCCGAAGCAAAGTTGACCACGGAGCCCTTGGTCTCCTTCAGGTGCGGATAGGCCTTCTGCATGTACAGGTAGGTGGCATACAGGCCAGAGTAAATGGCCAGGTTAAACTGATCCATGGTGTGATCGGCAATGGTCACGCCCGAGGCGCTGGCCTGAGCGTTGTTGACGACGGCGTCGATGCGACCGAACTCCTCAATGGCCTTGTCGATGACGTTCTGGACGACAGCCTCGTTGTCCTGACCAGCCGAAACATCGGCCTGAACAGGCAGAACCTTGACGCCGTACTCGGCCTCGAGGGATTCCTTGGCAGCCTCGAGCTTGGCAACGTTGCGGCCGGTAATGACGAGGTTTGCGCCCTCCTTGGCAAAAGCGATATCGATGCCGTAGCCGATGGAACCAGCGGAGCCGTCCTTAAGCGTGGCCTTGCCGCCGCCGGTAACGATCACGGTCTTACCAGTGAAAAGTCCCATACAAAGTCCTTTCAAATCGCGACGGGCCTGCCCGTCGACTGCGCGCATCCAACTTCACGCGCCAAAAGCTGAAATGCAACTTTAGCGGGTTCAAGCGAAAAATAAAGCCCATGGCAGGCGAACGGCGCAACGTCTTTCGGCGAAGGGAATGTCAAGTACAAACTGGATAAAGTGGCCGAGTTTTTGCTATCGACGCGAGCCATCGAACACGTTTTGAAACTTTGCTGCAGCGCGCGGGATGTCGGCGCGAGACTTTATCATAGGGTGACAAACTACGATGAGGAGCACATGCCTATGACAGACGAGCTGGACCCCCAGACTCAACAGCATATTGATGATTCCGCAGACGTCACTGCAGATGCCGACGCTGTGACCTGCGATGATATTGACCTCGACGGCCCATTCTTGGACGAAAGCGCTACGGCGGAAACCCCTGGCGCCGAAGATGCAGACGAGCAAAACGACGATGCGCCCGCTCAGGACGACCACCCCGTACAGGATACTGCTCCGCAAGCTGCGGGCCCTATCGAGGTTTCTTCGGAAGAAGAGCTCGACGCCGTCATGGACTCCATGATGGATGCCGTCAAAGCGATGAAAGACGCCGTGGCCGACGCTGACGTTGACGCCGAGGAAGAGGAGGCCGCCGAGGCAGCCTCGACCTTCGTACCCGGCGAGACTCCGGTTGCCGACCAGGGCAGCACCATGCCCTCGTTTCTGCAGCTCGAGCATCCCACGATTGGCACCGATGCGGTCGACCCGCACGCAGCAGGCTTTTCTGTGATCGAAGGCGGTACCGGCAATATCGCCGTGCCGCAGACTGCCGATGCGGACGCTGCCG
>DXZO01000021.1:3384-14255 GCA_019419625.1 Collinsella sp.
TGTGTATAAGAGACAGGCCGACACCGCTCGCCCGACTGCCCCGCACTCCCCCGCCGCGAGCCGCGATCTGGGGACCGCTGTCTCGAACACTGCGAACGCCGTGGGCACCTTTATCGCCCAGGGCGCCTCGGCCATGCGCGAGATGAACGCCGCGAAAAAGGCACTTGCCGATGCCCGCGCCCACCTGGCCGAACTTGAGCAGCGCATTGCCGATCAGGCCGAGGAACTCGAGACGCGCCAGGATATCGCAGGCCGCTACGACCAGATCGTCGCCGACCAGCGCCAGGCGATTGCCACGGCCCAAAAGACTGCAGCGGCCGCCGAGATTGACCGTGATGCCCACGCCTCCAAAGCGACAGAGCTCAAGGGTCAGCTCGAACAAATGAAGACAGAGGATGACGCGACTGAGCTCCGCCTGAAGGCCGCGCTCGACGCCGTGGAGGCCCGCGAGGCGAGCTCACGCGAGACCGGCAACCGCCTCGTTCGACGTCTTGAGGATTCCAAGCGCATCCGCGACAAGGTGAAGGCAGAGCGAGACGCCGGCATTGCCGCCGCACAACAAACCGTCGACGCCACGCGCGCCCAGCTCGAGACGCTGCGTCATGAGTATGCCGAGCTGCAACGCAATCCCTCGGCAAATCCCGCCAACTATACGGTGCGCACCAGCGAGCTCTCGATGCAGATTTCCGACACGGCAGATGCCCTGCGTAAAGCCGAAGAAGATGTCCCGCGCATCACCGCCGACCTTGAGCACTCGCTTGCCGCAGCCGAGCAGGCCGTCGAGCAGGCTCAAGCCCCTATCGCCGACGCAAAACGCGCGCACCAAGCCGTGACGACCGAAGCCGATGCCGCGCGCGACGA
The DNA here is from genome assembly GCA_019419625.1 of Collinsella sp. Lineage (GTDB taxonomy): Bacteria > Actinomycetota > Coriobacteriia > Coriobacteriales > Coriobacteriaceae > Collinsella. The sequence continues at coordinate 4,246 of DXZO01000021.1, forward strand.
GCTGCAGACGGCGAAGACCGCCGCCGCGACTCGTCAGCGCGAACTGCGCGAGAAGATCGCCGCGGAGGACAAGGCACGCCGCGAGCAGGAGCAGACCATCGCCAACGCCCAAGCAGATGCCGCACATGCACAGTCGATCATCGAACAGGCGACCGAGGTGCACGACCACCCAGAAATCACTGAGTCGCTTGCAGGATCCTTGGCCCGAGACAAAGCCGAACACGCCGAGACCGAGCAAGAAGTCGACCAGCTCGAGGCCGCCGAAGACGACGTACGAGAGCGCACCCGCGACTCACGCATCAAATTCACCGGCGCCATCGTCTGCATCGTCGCCGCAATCCTGGCGATCATCCTAGTCTGGCTGTTCGCAAGCAAGTAGTCATTGGGTGTTCCTATAGTTTTGTCAACCGTCGGGGCTACTCCCGGTAGGGCACCCGGTCGCGCATCACGGCGTATATCGCCCTGAGCCGCTTCCTCGCGACGGCCTTGAGCGCCCGCCCGTGCCCCATGCCCCGCGCCCTGCAGGCCCGGTAGTACTCGCCGTAGCACCCCGAGGACCTCACCAGGCTGTTGCACGAGAAGATCAGCAGGGACTTGAGCCTCGCGTCGCCGCGCCTGGACGCCCTGACCGACCTCACCGACGTTCCGGAGCTCCTCACCCTCGGGGCTATGCCGCAGTACGAGGCCAGGTGGTCGTGGTCCGGGAACCTCCCGATGTCGACCGACACCGCGAGCTGCGCCGCGGTCCTCGGGCCGATGCCGGGCACGGTGAGCAGGCACGCGTAGGTCTCGTCGCCCTCGAGGCCGAGACGGCGGCGCGGCTGGCGGCGAGCCCGGGCAGGTGGGCGACCCCGAGCCCCGCGGCGCGGGCCCGCCTCACGGCGAGGGACCCTATGTTGCGGAACTGGTCGACGACGACGAGCGTGCCGGCGGGCGCGGAGGCGAACAGCGCGTCGAGCTCGGCCTCCCTGTTGCGGACGGGGGCGCTGGCCAGCACCTCCCCGTCGCGGTCGACCAGGCAGGCCCAGTGCGATGACTTGCCGACGTCCAGGCCGAGCACGGCCGCGGGCCTGGTGGATGGCGCTTTCACGGTGGTATCCTTCCGGTAGTCGTTCGACCGGATGGCCTCCCCCTCGGCACTCACATTACCAGCCGCGGCACCTGCCCGGCACTTTCCTATCAGCCGTCGGGGGCGGCGCGTCCCGCGCCGGCAGCACCCAACGGGCCCTCTCGGGGGCAGGGACGTTCGGCCGTGCGCGGGCGCCCGGTCGGCGGCCCGTTCTGGGCGCGCCTCAATCGTAGCCCGAGACGGTCCCGGGCTGACAATTTCGACTGTAATGGACGTTCTTAAACGACTAGTCAAACAAGAACGTCCCCAACGACTAGCCCAATGACGAGAGTGGATAATCTCCCACTTTGAGCCCCCAAGCAGGCCAAAAACGGGAGATTATCCGCTCTCATTCTGCAGGCACTCATTTAAGTACATCCCCAATGAGTACCTGCCGATGCTTTGGCAAAGTCAGCGAAAACGCCCCTAAGCGAGCAAGGTGACGTGAAAGAGGGGGGCATTGACCTTCTGGTCATGCCCGACGATTGAACGTCAGATTGCCGCTTAGGGGGGTTTGCAGCGTCGGCCGGTTACGGCGTTTGTAAAACGCCGTAACCTACAAAATGAGCATCGCGTCGCCAAAGCTGAAGAAGCGGTAGCGCTCTTCGATAGCAGCGGCGTAGGCATCCATGATCTGGTCGCGGGTGGCAAGCGCGCTTACGAGCATCATGAGCGTGGAGCGCGGCACGTGGAAGTTCGTGATCAGCGCGTCGACCACGTGATAGGTCGAGCCGGGCATGAGGTAGAGCTGCGTCGTAGCGTTCTCGCGCGCCACGATGTCGCCGCGGCCGAGCGTATCGGCCCCATCCTCGCGGCCCTCAAAATAGCGCGCCGTCACGGCCGGATCGGACACCGGTGCCTCAGCGTCAAAGGCGCTCTCGAGCGAGCGTACTGCGGTGGTGCCGACGGCAATCACGCGGTGCCCCTCGGCCTTCGCCTTATGCACGGCGTCGACAACCTCCTGTGACACGTGGTAGCGCTCGGTGTGCATGACGTGCTGCGTGGGGTCGTCCTCCTCCACCAGACGGAAGGTATCAATACCCACCTCGAGCTCGACGGCGGCAAACTTCGCGCCCTTGGCCTCGATAGCGGCCATGAGCTCGGGGGTAAAGTGCAGACCCGCCGTAGGAGCGGCAGCCGAGTGCTCCTCCTTCATGGCGTAGACGGTCTGGTACTTCTCGGGATCGCCCTCGTAATCGGTAATGTAGGGCGGCAGCGGCACGTGACCGGCAGCATGAATGGCCTCGTCGAGCGTGCGCGGCTCGCCGGCGGCATTGCAGCCGGCCGGCTCAAAGCGCACCAGACGGCCTCCGCGGCTATCGGTGACAAAGTCGATGACCTCGGCCGTCAGCACCACGGGAGCCCCCTCGGGCGCATGGGCGCCACCGGCGCGATACTCAATCTGAGCACCGGGCTTCAGGCGCTTACCCGGCTTGACCAGGCACTCCCACACATGGCCGAGCGGATCCACATCCTCACGGCGCTTGAGCAGCAGCGTCTCGACCACGCCACCCGAGCCGGCCTTGCGACCGATCAGGCGGGCCGGCATCACGCGCGTCTGGTTGATGACGAGCACATCGCCCGGCTCGATATAGTCGATGATGTCGCGGAAGATGCGGTGCTCAACGGTACCGCCGTGCTCCAGCGGCTTCCCCGCCTGGGAGCCTTTGCGATCCACCACCAGCAGGCGGCAGGAGTCGCGAGGCTCGGCAGGAGCCTGGGCAATCAGTTCCTCAGGAAGGTTGTAGTCAAAATCATCGGTACGCATCTTTGCCTCTTTCACAAAGCGCGTCAGTCGAAAAAATCGACTGACGCGCGCATCATTCTCCCCTGTATCCTATCAGCTTGTTGAGAGAAATATAGTATGGCAAACAGATTTGCGACTGTTTTCTCAACGCCCCGCTACTTAAGCGTTGCGTACATCACCGCCTTAATCGTATGCATGCGATTCTCCGCTTCTTGGAAAACACGAGACTTATCGGACTCAAAAACCTCGTCCGTGACTTCCATTTCGGTGACTCCAAACTTCTCAGCAATTTCGGCACCAACAGTAGTATTAGTATCGTGAAAGCTCGGAAGGCAGTGGAGGAAAATTGCCTCGGGCTTTGCCATAGACATCACCTCAGCGGTCACACGATACGGCGACATGAGCTTAATGCGGCTTTCCCACAGCTCTGCGGGCTGACCCATGCCAACCCAAACATCCGTGTAAATTACATCGGCATCACGAGCGCCTTCCTCAATATCCTCTGTAATGGTAATCGTCGATCCATGCTCGGCCGCAATACGACTACATTCTGCAAGGAGTTCAGGATCATAGGATGTAGCCCCCTCCGAATTTCCCCCGATTGGACCGCAAGAACAGTAGTTAATGCCGAGCTTAGCGCAAATGACCATGAGCGAATCGGCGACGTTTCCGGCCGCCTTACCAAAAAATGTAAGTTTCCTGCCCTTAATCTCTCCAAACTCTTCACGCATGGTCAGAATATCGGCAAGCACTTGAGTCGGGTGGAATTCAGTAGTCAGCCCATTCCAAACGGGAACCCCAGCTTTTGCAGCAAGCTCCTCAACCTTCGCCTGTTCAAAGCCGCGGTATTCAATTCCGTCATACATGCGGCCAAGGACGCGAGCCGTGTCCTCAATCGACTCCTTTTTGCCCATCTGGGACGAGCCCGGATCCAAATAAGTTACACCCATGCCAAGGTCAAGTGCACCAACTTCGAAGGCGCAGCGAGTACGCGTGGAAGTCTTCTCAAATAGCAAAACAATATTCTTGCCTTCAAGGTATTTATGCGGAACACCGGCACGCTTCATGCTTTTGAAGTTAGCAGAAAGCTCAAGCAGATACTCAATCTCTTCCGTCGTGTAATCAAGCAGCTTCAGAAAACTGCGACCAGCGATATTAACACCCATATTCGCCATCTCCTATCACAGTGGATTTGCAACTAAATATCTTCGCGCCAGAAGGGCATGCTCATGCAGCGCGGGCCGCCACGACCGCGGGACAGTTCCTCGGAGGGAACGACCAAAAGTTCCAAACCGTTCTTGTAGAGCTCATCATTTGTGACAACATTGCGCTCGTAAACACAGACTTTACCAGGAGCAACGGCAAGAGTGTTCGACCCGTCGTTCCACTGCTCGCGAGACGCCTCAACCATATCGCCGGCACCGCACTCAATAAGCTGCACCTTCTCCACGCCAGTAGCCATTTCAAGAATATGCTCAAGCGTGTCATCAATCTCTTGAACAGCGACCATTCCCTCAGAGTCACCACGAGTCAGACGATAAACACGAAGGGTCTCAAAAATACCGGGATAAACTGTAAACTTATCGAAATCCACCATGGTGCAAACGGTGTCAAGATGCATGTAAGCATAGCCGTTGGGGATTTTAATAGCGTAAACGGTATCGATCTCAGAATTCCCAGATCCCCAGAACAAATTCTTTGCAAGCTCCTCAATCGCAGCCGCCTCAGTTCGCTGGCTAATTCCAATAGCCAAGGTATGAGCGTTAATGTTAAGCACATCACCGCCCTCGATATGCCAGGGATTCTTATGGTCGTACCAAATCGGAGTCCCTGCATAATCGGGATGGTATTTGAAAATCGCTTCATAGAAGGGCACTTCACGATCTCGCTGTTTCCAATACATATGGTGAAGCAGAACGCCTTTGCCCACAGAAGCAAGAGGATCGCGAGAGAAATATGAACTCGGAAGAGGCTTCAACACCAAATCATCGGGCTTCGCATCCTCATTATCCATCATGCTAAGCGTAGTCGAGACGCGAGGCAGCTCAAGGTCACGATAACGATACCCCCCCATAGCCTCAAGTACAAACTGATACGAATCTGAAATAGCGTCGAGCTTTTCACGAACAGCCTGCTCAAGCATAGGATTGACAATTCCGCTCTCAGCCATAAATGTATCGGTAAACTCAGCGCGAGCCGAGGGGCATGCATCCAGCGCTTCAGCAACGAGTTTCTCCATATAGAGAACTTCAACACCTTCGCTCCTCAGAAGATCCGCAAAGGCATCATGCTCCTTTTGAGCCACATCAAGATAGAAACAGTCGTGAATCCAGACATCCTCGAACTCTTCTGCCTTTACGTTCACAAGGTCACGACCGGGGCGGTGAAGCACAACTTTCTTGAGCTTACCAATCTCGCTGTGTACATTCAGTCCTTTAGGCATTCCTGTTACTCCATTTCAGCCATGAAACCTACAGGGCAATAAGTCCCGAGATTGCTACGAATACGATATTGATGAGCGACACGACCAAGAAGAATTTCCAAACGGTCTTCCACCACTGGCCAAGCTTGATCTTGCACACGCCCAAACCCGCTACAAGAATGGCGCTAGTAGGACAGATCAAAGACATCGTCGCGCTACCCATGGAGAGAGCCCACACGGCAGCCTCGGGATTAAGGCCCATGAGTTCGGTCAAAGGTCCAAAAATGGGAGCGGTCAGTGCTGCAAGGCCAGATGAGCTGGGAACCAGGATCGCCAGGAGGTTCTCAACCGCATAAAGAAGCGTAGTAAAGAGAACCGCCGGGATGCCGCCCAGACCAGTGGCGAGCGCATTGAGGATGGTATCGATGATCATGCCGTCAGAGGCAATGACAAGGATGCCACGCGCAAGTCCAACGACAATTGCCGAGAAAGCAAAGTCAGCGATACCCGCAACAAATTCCTGAGCGATGACGTCCTGACTAAAGCCCGCAATAACACCAGCCAACAAGCCCATGGCCAAAAAGACCGCAGAAATCTCGTTCATATACCAGCCCTGGGTCACAAGTCCCCAGATGATAAGGCACATTCCAGCGATAAATACCGCAAGCACGCCTTTTTGACGACCCGTAAATTCCGCATCAAGGGCAGATTCATCGGCAGCGAACTCGACTTTCTTGGCGATATCATCCTCAAATGTGATCGATGACTCAGGATTCTTCTTTACCCTTCGTGCATAGAGGACAACCCAAGTAATTGCAACGGCGGTCAAAACAACCCAGGCAATCATACGCAGCCACAGCTGGGGGTTGCCCTGAATACCAAGAATACCTTGCGCAATGAGAACATTAAACGGATTAATCGTTGAGGCGATGTAACCCGTGCGCGCTCCAACGAACACGACCATGAACGCCGTCATCGAGTCGAAGCCCATAGCCATCATAATTGGCATGAAGATCGCAAAGAACGGGAGAGTTTCTTCCGCCATGCCAAAGCTCGTTCCGCCCAATGCAAAGAGAACCATCGCAATAGGAATAATTAGAATGTCTTTGTTCTTAAAGCGGCGAACGACACGACCCATTCCGCTCGTGATAGCGCCCGTTTTAGTAATAACCTGAAACGAACCGCCCACAATCAAGATGAATGCAACGACCTCAATTGCCTCTTGTATACCGCGCGTTGGAGCCTGAAGAACATCGAAGACACCTTGTCTGAGATCTACTTCATCCCCGGTTTCCTCGTCAATATATGTCTTTTCACTCTGCTCATACGTACCTGCGACAGTGACTTCACGACCGTTCACCTCCTGACGCTGATAGGACCCAGAGGGAACAATCCACGTGAGAACAGCGAAGATGACCATAAGTGCAAAGATGATCGCATATACGTGCGGGACCTTGAACTGCTTGATGCCTTTCGAACTTTCCGCTGCCATATCTCCTCCTTCATTCCTTTTCCCATCTATCCAGCTGGCACCATAAATGTATGAGGTTGCTCAGCGGTGGTCGGGCAACCATCGCTATCGTGTCGCTTTTCACCTATGAACGGCAGCTAAAGTGACGTTATTAATCAATCTGATATTTTAAATTGATGTTATTTGTCAATTACATACGTCTTTTAACTTTTCCGCAACACAACAAGGAACCTGTCTTAGCCTTATATAAAAACCAGCAGGACAGGAGACAGGCATGCAAGGCATACACATAACAAATGAAATCGGTCATTTAAAAGCCGTACTTGTCCATCGACCAGGAGCTGAAACACAAAACTACCCTGATGCCGACTTCAGCCAAGTTTTCTCCCTGCGAAAATGGAGCGGTCGTTTTGACCTCGACAAAGCAATGTATGAGCACGATTCCATGGTTCAATTGCTTGAGAAGCATGGCGTAGAAACCATTGAAATTAGGGACCTTCTCGAAGACTCACTTGAAACTGAGCCCCAATCACTTAAATATTTTATTGATGACTACCTCCGTTGCAGCGGGGCAACAGGCAGAGAGTTCCTCGAGGCAATAACCCAGCTGTTTGAGAACGCTAAGAACACCCAGGAATTGGTGAATATAGTACTTAACGGCATTCGCTTTGGAGACACTGAGCTATGTTCAAACCAGTCGGAAACACTACGGGCGCTCGTGCACGAGCAATTTGATCCCGCCTCGCTCTTGGTCAATCCCCTCAACACGCTTTTTTTCACTCGTGATCCTGCTGTGGTAGTCGGAGACGGCATCATCCTAAATCATATGTATTGGCCTGAGCGTGATCGTGAGGTCGCCTTATACCGGCAGATATTCACCCACCACAAGATCATGGGAGAAACTCCAATATGTGATTTGAACAGGAGTAGCTACCATATAGAAGGCGGAGACATTATTGTTATCAGTGCTAAGACAATATTAGTTGGAATCTCTGACCGAACTGAACCCGCCGCCGTCGAGTCACTTGCCAAAGAGCTCCTGACCTCAAATAAATTCCAGACCACCGAGCTAATTGCGATTCGAGTCCCCTCTGACGGGCTGCGTATCCACCTCGATACGTTCATAAGTAGAATTGATCACGACGCGTTCCTCATCGATCGTGAGATATGCAATGCCGTTGATGCATACAGCATTCAACTAAAACGATCCGGAAGGGGCCTTACGCTCACTCCTATCGATCGCACGATTCCGGAAATACTCTCTGCAGCCTGTTGCGAACCAATAAAAGTGATTGACTGCGGAGGCGGGAATCAAACCGCCTACGAAAGAGAACGCCGGAACAACGCAACGTCTATCCTTGCGCTCTCGCCAGGAAAACTATGCGTATATGAAGAAAACGTTTGGACCAACGAAGCGCTTGAGAAAGCAGGAATGGAATTATTCCCGCTATCCATTGACGAGCTCACCAAAGGCTATGGTGGCACAAACTGTCTATGCCTCCCTCTGTGGCGAGAGGATCTATAGCCATGGGCTTCGGGGCAAATATTCGTAAACTCCGCACCATGGAGCATCTTGGTCAGGCGCAACTTGCAGAGATGTTGGGGGTATCTAAAGAGACCGTTTGTCGTTGGGAAAAAAGTCGGTATGCCCCCCGTGAGCGCTATATTGAAAAGTTACAAGCGCTCTTCGGTTGCACCCGCGATGAACTTGTTGGCGAGGAAAACGGTTTGGCTGTAAAGCTCGCAAATAAAAGAATCGTCACCGACGAAGACCCTGCTATCCACGAAATGGAGGGCACATTTCCCGTCATCGATATCGAATCGCAAAAGCGCCGCATCACGCACGGCCAACAAAATGCTTGCGCGCCTGTAGACGTAGCCAAACGTCACCCACATAGCGTTTTCGTTAAAATCAAAGGCGACGAAATGTCCCGCATTTACCCTCCCGGCAGCTTGCTACTTGTCGATACCACCGCAAAGCCTTGGAACGGCTGTGCTGTATTGGCGCTCGCAGACGGTAAAACACCGGTAATTAGGCGATTTGCAGAAGGAAACGACATGATTGTGCTGTCGTCCCATTCATATGCAACAGCAAGTCCGGATCTGATGTTTAACAAACGGAGGATTAGAATCATAGGAGTCGTCGTTTGGTATCAAGCGAGCCACGATCACACGCTTAATTAAATCGACTTTCCCAAAAACGACCGTACCGCACAGACAGCTCAAAGTCCCAGCCCAAATGAACTACTTTTTGGCGGCTTTGCGCTCGTCGCGGATGCGGGCGCGGTCCATGGCCGCCTCGACGGCCGAGAATCGGCAGCCGCAGTAATTCTGCCGATACATGCCCAGCTCACGCGAACGACGCGTGGCCTCGGGATAATACGGGCGAAAATCGCGAATCACCGGGGTGAGACCGCGGGCGGCAGCCAGACGCTCCAAAACATCATTGCAGGTATCGAACAGCTGATACGGCGAGACGGCGAGCGTCGTGCCCACAAACTCAAACCCGCGCTCCTGGGCCACGCGGCACGCCTCGGCCAAGCGCAGGGCATAGCACGCGCGACAGCGACGGGGTCGATCGGCGCCCAGCGGGGCCACGCCGGCCTCCCAGCGCTCGCGATCCTCCTCGGCCTCGATGAGCTCGATGTCGCCGTCGGCACACCACCGGCGCAGCTCGTCCAGGCGACGCTGCCATTCATTGTGCGGCTGAATATTGGGGTTGGTCCAGCAGATCGTGGGTTCAAACCCCTCCTCGCGCAGCAGGCGAACCGGCTCAAGCGAGCATGGTGCACAGCACGCATGCAGCAACAACGACTTCATCGACATCTCCTCACCCAAAAAAGCGCACGCCAAAGGACGTATCCTCGCAGGCGACAATGCGGCGGTCGCGCAGGATGGTCCGCACGTAATACCAATCGCCCACGCAGCCCGACAAGTGCAGACCAGCCGCTAGGTAGCACAGCAGCAGATAGCCCGAGAACGCAAACCCCAGGGCAAACGCCACCGTCAAAACAACCGTGGGCGCCAGGCAAATGGCCATGTACCGCCGACGCGAATACACAACGCCCTCGGAGCAGGCATAGATCATCGCCGTCTCACGATTCGCGCCAAAGGTCACATGCGCGCCCGCAGGCGCCAGCAGCTTAAAAAACACCGCATGCACCAGCTCGTGCACGGCAAACGACGCTGCAGAAACCGCAGCCACACCGACCATCCAGCCCACGACGGTGGTCCAGCCGCCCGCCTCAGCCGCGTCCAAGTC
>DXZO01000021.1:14265-16857 GCA_019419625.1 Collinsella sp.
TCCGCAGGCCCGCCCAGCAGCATAAACATCGGCACCAGGCACACGGCAAACACCGCGATCACGGCCATCCCCCACACGAAGCAAGCGTGTAGAAAATCCTCGTCCTCAAACGCATGTATGTTGGAAATCTCATTCATAGCATCTTAGGATAGCGCCCCTGCCACGTACCCGTCCGCATGTGCGATAATGTCGAACGATATGCACGAATTGACCACCGCGTCACCAGGCCTTGCGCCCGGCCGCGCTCTTACAATATGCGAAGGAGTCCCATGGCATCCAAATACTCCATGAACGACCGTCCCAGCTGGCCTCGCCGCGCCATCGTTACCGCCGGCGAGCCCTACGGCAACAAGGGCCTTCACTTTGGCCACGTTGGCGGCGTCTTTGTCCCGGCCGACTTCTTCGCCCGCTTCCTGCGTGACCGCCTGGGCCGCGAAAACGTCATCTTCACCTCGGGCACCGACTGCTACGGTTCGCCCATCATGGAGAGCTACCGCAAACTCAAGGAGAACGAGGGCTACGACAAGTCCATCGGCGAGTATGTCGAGTCCAATCACTCCCGCCAGGCCGCGACCCTCAACAACTACAACATCAGCTGCGATATCTACGGCGGCTCGGGCCTTGAGCCGGCGGCCCAGATCCACAACGAGGTGACTGCCGAGATTATCGAGCGCCTGCACGAGCAGGGCACCATCTCCAAGCGCTCCACGCTGCAGTTCTACGATGCCAAGGCCGGCACGTTCCTCAACGGACGCCAGGTCATCGGCCGCTGCCCCATCCAGGGCTGCAAGTCCGAGAAGGCTTATGCCGACGAGTGCGATCTGGGCCACCAGTTTGAGCCCGAGGAGCTCATCGCGCCCAAAAGCCAGCTCACCGGCGAGGTGCCCGAGTTGCGTCCGGTCGACAATCTCTACTTTGACCTGCCGGCCTACCTCGACTTCATGAAAACCTACACCGCCAAGCTCGCCCAGAACCCGCAGGTTCGCTCCGTGGTCTCCAAGACCATGGAGGAGTGGCTGCTGCCGGCTCAGCTCTACATCCAGAACAAGTTCCGCGAGGCCTTCGACGCCGTCGAGGACCAGCTTCCCGAGCACACCGTGCTGGAGCCCGAGGGCAACAAGAGCAGCTTTACCGTCACCTTCCCCAGCTGGAAGGAGCGCGACGACGCCCACGCGGTGCTCGCCAACGGCGGCGTGCGCTTCCGCAGCGGCAAGGCGCTCGTGCCCTTCCGCATCACCGGCAACATCGACTGGGGCGTTCCGGTGCCCGAGGTCGATGGCGTCTCCGACGTCACCTGCTGGTGCTGGCCCGAGAGCCTGTGGGCGCCCATCAGCTATACGCGTACCGTGCTCGCGCGCGATGCCAAGGCAGCCGGCGTGACCGAGGGCGTCGCCGCCCAGGATGCCGCCCTCATGGGCGAGCCCGCTGCCGACTCCACGCAGGTCCCCGCGCCCACCTACCAGCACAGCTCGCTCGACTGGCGCGACTGGTGGTGCTCGGACGACGCGCAGATCTACCAGTTTATCGGTCAGGACAACATCTACTTCTACTGCATCGCGCAGACCGCCATGTGGGAGGCCCTGGGCTGGGACCTCACGCAGAGCACCGTCAGCGCCTGCTACCACCTGCTCTACATGGGCAAAAAGGCCAGCTCGTCCTCGCAGACGCCTCCTCCGCCGGCAGACGACCTGCTCAACCACTACACCTGCGAGCAGATGCGTGCGCACTGGCTGTCGCTCGGCCTGTCCGAGAAGCCGGTGAGCTTTAGCCCCAAGGCATACGACACCCGCGTGACCGGCAAGGACAAGGACGGCAACGAGGTGCGCGCCTGCGACGACAAGCGCGTCATCGATCCGGCCCTTAAGGAGAGCGCCCTTTTGACCGGCGTGTTCAACCGTCTGGCCCGCAGCTGCTTCTACGGCGTCGCCGTCAAGGAAGGCGACGAGAGCCCCTATCGCAACGGCTGCATCCCCGCCGGTGCGGCCTCTGCCGCCGTGGTCGAAGCCGCCGAGCAGGCAGCTCTCGCCTTTGAGCAGGCTATGTACAAGTTCGAGACGCACCGCGCGCTTGCCGTGTGCGACGACTACCTGCGCGCCGCCAACAAGCGCTGGAGCGACGCTTCCAAGGCCGCCAACAAGCTCGAGGGTAACGAGGCAAACGCCGCAATGACGCAGGCGCTCGTCGACGCCTTTACCGAGCTGCGCGTGGCGACCGTGCTCATGCACGGCATCGTCCCTGCCGGCTGCGAGCTCATCTGCGAGTACTTCGACATCGACCCGGTCGCCTTCTTTAGCTGGGATAACATCTTCGCCTCTACGGATGAGTTTGTGGAGAGCTTGGGCGAGAAGCCCGGCGAGCACCGCGTAAAGCCGCTGCCCCCGCGCTTCGACTTCTTTAGCAAGCACGAGAGCCAGTACTAAACACTCGACATGTAATGGAATGGGAAGGAAAGACGGATGTCCAAGCCGCGTCGTCGTAAGCAGAAAAAGCAGGTCAAGGCCGAGCTCAAGCTCAGGCAGTTTGCCGCCACCGAGCTTTCCGACCAGCTTGCCGCCCTTCCCTGCGCCGCCGACCTGCCGCGCTTTATGGTCG
>DXZO01000021.1:16867-25508 GCA_019419625.1 Collinsella sp.
CGCCGGCGCCTATGCGCCCGCCGATGCCGAGCTCATGATCGAGGGCTTCGGTGCTGCAGCCACACGCCCGGTCACGCTGCGCGCCAACACGCTCAGGGCGACCGCCGAGGGCATCGCTGCGGCGCTCGATGCCGCCGGCATCGCCCACAACCCCGTCGCCTGGTACCCAGACGCCTTCATCCTGCCCGACGCCCAGGTTTCCGACCTGTGGGACCTCGACATCTACCGCGACGGCAAGATCTACCTGCAGAGCTTGTCGTCCATGATGCCTCCTTTGGTGCTGGGCGCTCAGGCAGGCGAGGACATCCTGGACATGTGCGCAGCCCCTGGCGGCAAGACGACGCAGATCGCCGCCCTCACGCAGGGGCAGGCGCACCTTACCGCCTGCGAGATGAGCATTCCCCGCGCCGAGAAGCTCGAAGCCAACCTCCACCGCCAAGGCGCAAAAAACGTGCCCGTCATGCGCACCGACGCACGCGAGCTCGACGAGTTCTTCCGCTTTGACCGCATCCTGCTCGACGCTCCCTGCACCGGCACGGGCACCGTTATCAGCGGCAACGAGAAAAGCCTGCGCGGCCTGACCGAGCAGCTGCTCGTCAAATGCGCCCGCTCGCAGCGTGCGCTTCTGGACCGCGCCATGGGAGCCCTCAAACCGGGCGGCACGCTCGTCTATTCGACTTGTTCGATCTTGCCGCAGGAAAACGAGGACGCCCTGCAAGAGGCCCTCGACAAGCATATGGACTGCGAGCTCATCCCCCTCGACGGCACGCCAAGCGAAAGTGAGGCACGCCGCGCCCAGGAAGCTGGCGAGGAGCCGCGCATCGAGTCCAACGCCCTGACCGAGGCCATTGCCGCGGGTCAGGTATCGGCCATCGCCAACGGCCTGTCCGGCACGCTCACCATTCCGCCTAGCCGCGACTTTGAGGGCTTCTACATTGCCCTGATCCGAAAACGCAGCTAGCGCACGGATCCAAAACTCAACAAGCTATCTCCGTGCGCGTTTGCTCTGCTGGTCGCGATGCTGTTTAAGCGTCGCGCGCTCCTTGCGTTCGGCCCTTTTGCCCTTAATGGCCGTGACCACAAAGTAGATGACCGCGGCGGCAACGATTGCGCCCACGCACAGGCCAATCGAGCTAAACATTGCTGTCAATTCCATACCGCGTCACCTCTCTTTTAAACGGGACATTCAAGATAGCACCTCAATACCCGCCACCACAGCTCCTTCACGTTCGCCGGCCCTTCGGTCTAACGGATGGCGCGGCGGGGAAAAATCAACTCGTCAAACGATTTAGCAAGCACAACGCTGCCGGTACCCTGCCGGCCGTCATCACATAGAATCGAGCCTCCATGGATACCCTCAACGATCTAAACGAGCGCGTCGACGCCTTCGTCGGCACCAGTTCCTTCGACACGCCTGCCGCGGCAAACGACCAAGCTCCCATCGATGTGCCCGCCGAGGTTCACGAAGACATCGTCGCCTCGGTCGATTTCTCCGAGGTCGAGCTCGCAGACGAGTTCACCGAGCCCCAGGTAGCCGTGACCCCCAACGGACTGCTTCCCATGGAGCCGCTGCCCATCGACGGACGCCTGCGCAAGGCTGCCCTTCGCATGCCCGACGAGATCGAGGAGGCCAGCGGCTTCACGCTCTTTGGCCGCCGCATCAAGTCGCTCATTTACACCACCGATGTCGCGGTTATCCGCAACTCCAACGCCGATGCCGTCTTTGCGGTCTACCCTTTCACGCCGCAGCCCGCCATTACGCAAGCGCTGCTGACCGTCGCCGAGTGCCCGGTCTTCGTAGGCGTGGGCGGTGGCACCACCACCGGCAAGCGCTCCGTTCAGATGGCAGCCGTCTCCGAGATGCAGGGCGCGGCGGGATGCGTGGTCAACTCCCCCGCCACCGCCGAGATGGTCGAGCACATCACCAACATCGCCGACATCCCCGTCATCGCTACGGTCGTTCGCTGCGACGACGATGCCCACGCCAAGGTGCGCGCTGGAGCCAAGATTCTCAACATCGCCGCCGGCAAGAACACGCCCCAGGTCCTACGCGAGCTGCGCAAGCACTATCCCAACCTGCCGCTCATCGCGCCGGGCGGCAAGACGCCAGAGAGCATCCGTGAAACCATCGCCGCCGGCGCCAACGCCATCATCTGGACGCCGCCTTCGGCCCAGCAGCTACAGACCGACATGATGCAGCGTTATCGCAAGATGAAGGAAGACGCCACACCTGTCATCTCGCACGACGATGTGCCCATTATCGACCAGGTCTCCGCCGCCGAGGTCAGCCAGGTCGAGAACATGAATCCCGACGTGCCGATTCCCGACGAAGTCATCGAGCGCGTCGCCTCGATCCACGAGCGCGTCGAGGAGCGTCGCGCCAACCGCGGGCTCAAGCCCTCACTGCACGGCTTTTTCTTCCGAGGAAAGAAACGCTAACCGCAACAGCAAGGCCCGCCCCACAAACGTGAGGCGGGCCGTTTTCGTTTGAGCAATCATGCAGCGATGTGATGGGGCAATTAATCCACGCGCTTGTCGCCCATAAAGAAGAGCGCCACCGTACCAGGTCCGGTATGCGAGCCAATCAAAGTACCGATGTCATTGATCTCAATCTTGCCTTTAAGCTGCGGAACCTGTTCCTCAATCAGCGCCGCAACTGCCTCGGCATCCTCGCGACACGCCGAGTGCGACATGATGCACTTACCCGAATAATCCGCACCGTCCTGCACATGTGCCACCATGGTCTTAGCCATCTCGGAAATCGCGCGCTTCTTAGTGCGAATCTTCTCACGTGGCGACAGCCCACCTTCGCAATCGACCGTCATAAGCGGGCAAATCTTAAGCGCCGTGCCGATGATCGCGCTCGCAGCCGAAATGCGACCGCCGCGCAGGTAGCTCGACAGATCGGTCGAGAAGAACCAGTGGTGCAGGTTGAGCTTGTGCTCCTCGATCCAGGCAGCCGTCTCGTCGAGTGAAGCCCCGCTATCGCGCACATCGGCGGCATATTCCAGCAACAGGCCAAAGCCCGAAGACGCCCCCAGCGAATCGATGACGCGCACCTTGCCGCCCTGGGGATAGCGATCCGCGAGCATCTGCGCCGCAACGCAGGCCGATCCATACGTGCCCGAAATACCCGATGACAACGTCAGGTGCAGCACGTCTTTACCCTCGGCAACAAACGGCTCCCAAAACTCCTCGTACTCACCCACGCTCACCTGAGACGTCTTGGGCATGGCGCCCGCGGCAATCTGGGCAAAAAACTTGTCCGGCGTAATCGACTGATACAGATCGTCCGTATAGACAACATCGTCGATCTCGTAATGAAAATACGCGACGGGAATATTGCGCGATTCAAAGAACTCCCGAGTTCGGTCGGCGGCAGATTCACAGGTCAGGACAAAATCACTCATATGAGGCTCCTT
This sequence comes from Collinsella sp., assembly GCA_019419625.1. Lineage (GTDB taxonomy): Bacteria > Actinomycetota > Coriobacteriia > Coriobacteriales > Coriobacteriaceae > Collinsella. The sequence continues at coordinate 20,290 of DXZO01000021.1, forward strand.
ACTCATTGCTGCGCAAATTATCGCACAGTGAGCCTACATACGGTACATATGTCCACTATTTACCAAATCGAACCAAAAATAGCGAACATCTTTACCACCATCGTCTCCACCGGCCCCACGCATAAATATCTGAGAAAACACCCTCTGTCGTCTCCACTCAACCGCCATATCTACCTCAACTAAATCGATTTACCAAACCGTTCAGCCGACAATTCAGCCGCTGGCGCAAAATCGAAACAAAAGCGGCGCATACTGATAAACGTTTGACGCTGTTTATCAGTTTTACCAACCCCATCGGAAGGTGTTTCATGGTCGCATTCGATCGCAATCCGCAAGACTTCAAGTATCTGCGTCTGCTGTCGAAACAATTTCCCACCGAGCAATCCGCATTTACCGAGATCATCAATCTCTCGGCCATTCTCAACCTGCCCAAAGGCACCGAACATTTTATGAGCGACGTGCATGGCGAGTACGAAGCCTTTATGCACATCCTCAACAACTGCTCGGGCGTCGTGCGCGAGCATATCGACGAAATCTTTGGCGAAACGCTCTCCTTTGACGAGAAGGGCGAGCTGTGCACGCTTATCTACTACCCGCGCGAGAAGATCGAGCTGGTCCGCAGCCAGCGCGAGGACTCACCCACCTGGTACAAGACGATGCTTGACCAGCTCATCATGGTCGCTCGTTCGCTTTCAAGCCGCTACACGCGCTCCAAGGTGCGTAAGGCCATCCCGCGCGATTACGCCTATATCATCGACGAGTTGTTACACACGCACCCGGACGAGAACAACTATCGCGTGCGCTATCACGAGCGCATCGTGGAGTCCATCCTAGAGACCGCCAGCGCCGACGACTTTATCGAGTCGCTCGCCTCGCTCATCAAGCGCCTGGCCGTCGACCACCTGCACCTGGTGGGCGATATCTTCGACCGCGGTGGCGGCGCGGCCAAGATTATGGACCGCCTGCTCACCTACCATTCACTCGACATCCAGTGGGGCAACCACGACCTGCTGTGGATGGGCGCTGCGGCCGGTGAACCTGCCTGCATCGCCACGGTGCTGCGCAACAACCTACGCTACGACAACTACGAGATCCTCGAGAACGACTACGGCATCTCGCTGCGTGAGCTTGTCGCCTTTGCCGATGCCACCTACACCGCCGGTGAGTCCATCACCCCGCTGATCAAGGCCATCAACGTCCTACTCTTTAAGCTCGAGGGCCAGATTATCCAGCGCCATCCCGAGTTCGACATGACCGACCGCCTGTTACTCGACAAGATCGATCACGACACCGGCACGGTCACGCTCGCCGACGGCAGCGTGTGGCCGCTCACGACCAACGACTTCCCCACCGTCGACCCGACGGACCCCTATACGCTCACGTCTCAGGAGCAGCACATCATCGACAAGCTCGTGTCCGAGTTTGTCACCGCCGATCACCTGCATCGCCATATCGATTTCCTCTATTCCCACGGCTCGATGTACAAGGTCGCCAACGGCAACCTGCTGTTCCATGGCTGCGTGCCGCTCAACGAAGACGGCACCTTTAGCAGCATGAACTGCCTGGGCACCTGGCACGCTGGCCGCGATTATCTCGATTTTTGCGACCACATCGCCCGCCGCGCCTGGCGCGTGGGCGACCGCGACGCTCTCGACTGGATGTGGTACCTGTGGATTGGCTTTAACTCACCCGCCAGCGGACGCCTGGTGCGCACCTTTGAGCGCGCCTATATCGCCGATAAGAGCACCTGGGTCGAGCCGATGGACCCGTACTTTACGCTTACCAAGTCGCCCTCGGTCTGCGATGACATCATGCGCGAGTTTGGCGTCGCGCCCATGGCATGCTCACCGACCGGTCACATCATCAACGGCCACACGCCCGTTAAAACCACCAAGGGCGAGCAGCCCATCCGCGCCGAGGGCAAGCTGCTGGTCATCGATGGCGGCTTCTGCCGCGCTTACCATCCCAAGACGGGTATCGCCGGCTATACGCTCATCTCGAGCTCGCGCGGCTGCCGCCTCAAGTCGCACCGGGCCTTTACGACGGTTGCCGAGGCACTCACGCGCAACGTGGACATCGAAAGCGAGACCAACCGTTTTGACCAAGCAGACCGTCGCCGCATGGTGAGCGACACCGATACTGGCGCCAAGATTCGCAGCCAGATCCAGGATCTGCGCCAGCTGCTCGATGCATATAGAAACGGTGCTATCGAGGAGCGCGTCTAGCCCCACCCGCGGGGATTGGCTAAACTTGCTGAGTTTGTCATCCCCACGGCGTCCCGGCGCCACCCTAAGGCAGGTACCATGCAAAAGCTCCTTGCGCAGATCATGAAATTTGGCGTCGTCGGTGTCATTGCCACGGTTATCGACTTTGGCATTATGAATCTGCTCCACTACGGTCTGGGCCTTAACATCCTAATCGCCAACACCAGCGGCTTTATCATCTCACTCATCTTTAACTACCTCGCAAGCATGAAATACGTGTTTGCGCACAAGGAAGGCATAAGCCGCCGCCGCGAGTTCATTATCTTTGTCGTGCTGTCCGTGATCGGCCTGGCACTCAACGACGGTATCGTGTTGACACTCAACGCCGGCCTGGGACTCGAGGCCAATATCGCCAAGATCTGCGCCACCGCGCTTGTCATGGTCTACAACTTTGTGACCCGAAAGATCTTCCTGGAAGGCGACGAGACCAAGTAACTCGCAACCTTACAGCTTTACGATGCCCACGGATGACGCGCGTCGAGCGCTGTGTTGTTCGTGGGTTTTGCTCGTTTACGGGCAAATTTTCAACGTTTGCGGATTAGCTCTTGAAAATTTGGCGAGTTCGTATAGTTCTTGGCAAAGACCTTACGTTTCCCTTGCAAAAGCTCTAAAGTATCCTCTGCTCGATTTATCAACGCATTGGATGTGATTACGTGCGCAAGGCACTGGCACAACCTCATACCAAGCAGTTCCTCAAGTTCGCTGTCGTGGGCCTTATCTCCTTTGGCATCGACTGGGGTATGCTCATTGCGCTCGTCGAGCTGTTTCACCTCGACTTTTTGATGAGCACCACGGTCTCGTTTACCACCTCCGTTGTGGTCAACTACTGGCTCAGCATGAAGTACGTGTTCGACCATCGCGAGGGCATGAGCCGCAAGCGCGAGTTCACGATCTTCACTATCCTGTCGGTGATTGGCCTGGGCCTCAACGACCTGTACATGTTTGTGGGCGTCACGTTTTTGAGCATCGGCTACCAGGCCATGAAGGCCATCGCCACGTTCCTCGTCACCTGGTACAACTACTTCAGCCGCCGCTTCTTCCTCGAGGGCGCACGGTCGTAGTCGATTCGCTATTTGCTTGAATGTATAACCGGTTGGAATTCCCATTCCAACCGGTTTTTTGTTTGCCGAGAGACCCGGCGACCCAATCCCATTCACATGAAAAACGGGCGGCCCGGATGTTTGTCCGAACCGCCCGTCTGGCACGCTATGTCGAGGCCTCTAGCCTGTAACGTAATACCAGACCACGTTGTCGCCATTGGAGAGAACGTAGTTACTGCAGGCCGTCATGGGCGTTGTGCCGTTGACGGAGTACATCCAGCCGCTCGTGCCACCGTACTGCTTCTCGGCCAAACCACCAATCGCGGAGACATACGTGCCGTACGACGAGCCATGTGCGTTAACGGAAAGGCCCAGCGCGCACAGGGCATCATAGACGGTAGCGCCTTCGTTAAAGGTAAAGGTGCCACCAGAAGACACAGGATTGCCCACAGCGCTCGATGTGACCGAAACCGTCACTGTTACGTAGCTGGACTCCTGCGAGCCGCTCTGGCCGCCCGAGGAGGCGTTTCCACCATTAGAGGATGAGGCTCCATCAGACGACTGGCCACCGCCAGACGCATTGGAAGTATCACCGGCTCCCGTATTTTGGGCAGCGGATTTATCGCCAGACTTCTTGCCGTCCTGGTCCTCGGACTTCTTGTTATCCGAGTTCTTGTCCGATTCCTTGTTTGAAGACTCGGAATCGTCCTTGGACTTGGACTCATCAGAATGCTTGGACTCATCTTTTGCGTCATTCGATGACTTGGAATCCTTGGAACTGGCCTCGTCCGAAGTCGTAGTCGAGCCAGACACCTTGGTGTCCTTGGTGACGACGCTCTCCCCCGTCACGGTCTGAATGATCCAGTCGATGGACCAGGCACCGCTCTCGGAAGGATGGACGAAACCCAGCGAGACGACGATCAGAATGGTGCACGCGGCAGTCAGGACGCCGAGGAGCGTCTTGCGACGAGGGGCGGACGCCGCCGAAGCGGCGCCCTGTTGCTTTGCTTCGTCGAACTGAATGAACGAGGAATCTGGTTGCTTGGGGTCAGCGTCCTTGGATTTATTGGACACAGCCCTCACCTACCGACGTTTGGTGAACACGAACACGCCGACGATGGCGAGACCGATGACGCCGGCGGCAACGCCAACAATGGCGAGCGGGTTGGTGCCAGTCTCCTGCTCGGAAGCACCAGAGGACTTCTTAGCAGTGGTCGTGGAAGCAGCACCCGTATCGGACTTGGAATCGGACTTCTTGTCGGACTTGTTGTCCTTCTTGTCAGACTTCTTGTCAGACTTCTTCTCGTCCTTCTTATCGGACTTATCGGTGTCCTTCTTGTCGGGCTTGTTGTCCTTGGTCTCGGTCTTGGTCGACACCGTCGTCTTGGTCGTCGGCTTATGACCCGGGGCGATAGCGCCGCCGGCCTGCTGGCCCTTCGTGCCGGAGCCAGAACCCGTGCCAGTGCCGGCACCAGCACCGGAACCGTTACCAGCGCCACCATTGCCGCCATTGGAGCCAGAGCCGCCATTGCCGCCAGGGTTAACAGCATTCTTGGTCCACTTGGCATACAGCGTCAGATCGGCCGTCACCGGCGCGCTAAAGTCATACGCCTGCGTGCAAGCCTCATCGGTGAACCAACCGCCGAAAGTGTAGCCCTTGCACTGTGGCTGAGTCGAGGGCTCCGTCGCCGCCTTGCCTTCCTTCACGCGTTGAGAATCGGGCATCGCCGCATCCTTACCGTTGGCGTCGAACGTCACGGTATAGCGTTTGACCCTTTGGCCATTACCCTTGACAGCAAACAGCTTGCCCGAGTCATTGACATAGTAGAGTGAACCATCGGATCCGACCGAAATAGAAGCCATGCAGTACTGCTGGTCGCCCGCAACGGGCGTATAAAGCAGCTCGGCCTCGTCA
>DXZO01000022.1:0-19201 GCA_019419625.1 Collinsella sp.
TCGCGAGTTCCGCACGCAAAGGAAAGCACTTAATGTGCTTTCCGTCTTGCGCAGGACTGTAGAGCAGGAAACTTTACCCGCGGCCCCCGCCGGGAACAGCAAAAGGGCGACCCCTGTCCGGAGTCGCCCTTGCGGTGCTGGTTATGTACGGCTGTTACTCGGCGTCGTGGTGACGGCGGGGCTTGCGGCCTCCGTTGTCGCCGGGACGGCGCGGACGGTCGCTGCGCTCGGAGCGCTCGCGACGCGGACGCTCACGGCGCTGGAAGTGCTCGCCGTCGCCCTCGGAGGAACCCTCGGCGCGAGCCGGAGCCTCAGGCTTGTCAAGACGATCGAGCGAGATCTTGCCGCGATCGTCGACCTCGATGACGACGACCTTGACCTCGTCGCCGACGTTGAGGACGTCCTCGACCTTCTCCACGCGGCCCTTGGCGACGCGGGAGATGTGCAGCAGGCCGTCCTTACCGGGCAGCAGGTTGACGAAGGCGCCGAAGGGCTGGATGGAGACCACACGACCGGTGTACTCCTCGCCCGGCTCGGGAACCTTGATGATGAGCTTGATACGCTCGACGGCCTGATCGACGGACTCGCCGGTGCCGCCGACAAAGACGGTGCCGTCCTCCTGGATGTCGACCGAAGCGCCGGTCTCGTCCTGGATGCCACGGATGACCTTACCGCCGGAACCGATGACGTCGCGAATCTTGTCAGTCGGAACCTGGATGGAGACGATGCGCGGGGCGGTGCTGCGCGTGGTGTGGCGCGGCTCGGGGATCACATCGAGCATCTTCTGCAGGATGAAGGCGCGACCCTCCTTGGCCTGCTGCAGGGCGCGGGCCAGGATGTCGAAGGTAAGGCCGGTGGCCTTGTTGTCCATCTGCAGAGCGGTAATGCCCTCGGTGGTGCCGGTGACCTTAAAGTCCATGTCGCCAAGGAAGTCCTCGAGACCCTGGATGTCGGACAGGACCACGGTCTTGCCCTCCTCCTGGATCAGGCCCATGGCGATACCGGAGACCGGGCGCTTAATGGGCACGCCGCCGTCCATAAGGGCGAGCGTGGAGCCGCAGGTCGAAGCCATCGAAGAGGAGCCGTTGGACTCCATGACCTCGGAGACGACGCGGATGGCGTAGGGGAACTCGTTCTCGTCGGGGAGCACCGGAAGCAAAGCGCGCTCGGCCAGGTTGCCGTGGCCGATCTCGCGGCGCTTGGGGCTGCCCATGCGGCCGGTCTCGCCGGTGCAGAACGGCGGGAAGTTGTAGTGGTGCATGTAGCGCTTGCCCTCGGTGGGCTCGATGGTATCCAGACGCTGGCCCTCGTTGAGCATACCGAGCGACAGGACGGAAAGCACCTGGGTCTGGCCACGCTGGAACAGACCGGAGCCGTGAACGAGCGGCAGGTAGTTATCCTTCACCATGATGGGGCGAATCTCATCGGCGGCACGGCCGTCGACGCGCTCGCCGGTCTCGACGACCATGGTACGCATAGCCTTCTTCTCGAGCTTCTTGAGCGCCACGGGGATCTCGCGCTCCCAAGCGGACTGTTCCTCCTCGGTGAACTCGGCACGGATGGACTCCTTCAGAGCCTCGACCTTGCCGATACGGGAGAGCTTGTCGGCGTCGCGAAGGGCGGCTGCCATCTCGTCGTAGTGGGCGAAGATGCGCTCCTGGACCTCCTCGACGGGCTGGTCGAGCGGGTACTCCTTCTTGATGATGGCGCCGTTGACCTGCTCCCACTCGGCGACAAACTCGTCCTGAGCCTGGCAGAAGGCAGCAAGGGCCTCCTGGCCAAACTTCATGGCGGCGAGCATGTCGTCCTCGGAGATCTCCTCGGCGCCGGCCTCGACCATCGAGATGAAGTCGGCAGAGCCGCCCAGCTCCAGGTCCAGGTCGGAGTTCTCGCGCTCCTCATAGGTGGGGTTGACGATAAACTCGCCGGTCTCCACGTTACGGCCGATGCGCACGCAGGCAAGCGGGCCCTCGAAGGGCACGCCGCCGAGCGTCATTGCCAGGGAAGCACCCATGACGTTGATGACGTCAAAGGGGTTGACCTGGTCGGCGACGAGCGAGGTGGCGACGATGTGCACCTCGTTGCGGAAGCCGTCCGGGAAGCTCGGACGAATCGGGCGGTCGATCATACGGGCCGTGAGCGTGGCCTTCTCGCTGGGACGGCCCTCACGCTTGAGGTAGCCACCCGGGATGCGGCCGGCGGCGTACATCTTCTCGTTGAAGTCGACGGTCAGCGGGAAGAAGTCGTAGTTCTTACGCTCCTTGGAGACGACCACGGTGTCGAGCATCGTGGTGTCGCCCTGCTTGACCAGACAGGCGCCGGTGGCCTGCTTGGCAAGCTCGCCGGACTCAAAGGTGTAGGTCTTGCCGTACAGCTCAAAGGTCTTGGATACGAGTGTCATTGTTCTCCTTTACCCCACAGGCCCCTTGCCTGCGGGCTTCTCATGTGACGCGGGCCCCCTGCCCCCGCCACGCTTCAGAGCGTGATTGTTCACGCCCTTACACAAAAAGAGCGCCCCGCTGCGCAGGACGCTCTTAGCATGTACAAATCCTACTGGATGTTGTCGCGGATGCCCAGAGCCTTGATGAGCTCACGGTACTCGACGATGTCGTTCTTCTTGATGTAGGAGAGAAGACGACGACGACGGCCGACGAGCATGAGCAGGCCACGACGGGTGTGGAAGTCCTTCTGGTGGGACTTCATGTGCTCGGTCAGCTCCTTGATGCGCTCGGACAGGATGGCGACCTGAACCTTGGGGTTGCCGGTGTCGACCGGGGTGTTACCGAACTGGGCAGTCAGCTCCGCCTTGCGCTCTTTGGAAACAGTCATTGTTTCACCTTTCGTTTCTTGTCGCCCGCGGGCGACTCGATTCGCCTCGGACTGGGAAGCCGCCGGTGGAGCGAGCAACCAAGGTCGAGGTACCAACAGGTCGGTATGTTACCACAAGCAGCCCGCGCCTGCGCATCATCACCGACCCAACATGAATTCCATCGCACGGAGGCGCTGATCGGTGTGCGTGGCGGCCCAAACATGCGAAAGCCCGAGCAAGAACGCCGCCGTATGCGGGTCGATTTTCTCGGCCATAAGCGCATCGAAGGTCAACGACATGAGGGCGCGCAGCCACGCGACCTCACCGGTCGACACCAGCTCGGCACCCGGAACGCTCGATGCGCACGACCCGCACATAAGACCACCCGCCTGGGGCGAAAAATACGACAGCATCGGGTCTCCGCACAGCACGCATGCCGAAAAATCGGGTCGATAGCCAACGTGCGACAGTAGCTTAAAGACATATGCCGCCACAAGTAGGTCCATATGTGCCGTGTCAAGCCCGCTGCCGACAAGTGTGAGCGCTCGCTGCGTTATGGCAAAGGTAAACGGGTCCTCGGCGTCCTCGAACGAGCACACGCGCGCAACCTCGGCGATCGCGCTTGCGGCGCAGGTCGTCTCGTAATCGGGCGCAGCGCCAAGCGGCGCCTCCATAAGCTCGGCCTGAGAAACCACGTCGAGTGACCGTCCATGTGCGAGCAGCATATCGACCGTACAGAACAGCTCGCAGCGCGCAGCCAGGCGTCCGCCGGGTTTGCGGGCGCCCTTTGCCACGGCACGAACCTGCCGCCCCCGCTCGTCAAGCATCGTCAAGATCAGGTCGGTCTCTTTGAGCTTAGTCTTATCGAGCACGAGCACTTTCGTGCGATATGTCCGGGAGCCTGCCATGCGCGCCGCGCGTCCTTAGTCCTCGGCGTTATAGCCAAAGCGGCGAATCTGGGCCTCGTCGTCACGCCAGCCGGCCTTGACCTTCACGTCCAGCTCCAAAAAGACCTGCGTGCCAAAGATGCGCTCAAGATCGCGACGGGCGTCAATACCGATATGCTTGATCATCTCGCCGCCCTTGCCGATGATGATGCCCTTCTGGCCCTCACGCTCGACGTAAATGGTGGCGTGCACGCGCAGCACCTTCTTGGTCTGCTCGAGCGAATCGCAAATCACGCCAACGGAGTGCGGGATCTCATCACGGGTGCGGCGCAGAACCTTTTCGCGCACAAACTCAGCAACGAGCGTCTCGTCAGAAGCGTCGGTACCCATGTCCTCGGGGAACCAACGCGGACCCTCGGGCAAAAAGTGCGCAACGGTCTCGATGAAGGCATCGACGTTAAAGTTCTTGACCGACGACGTCACGATCTCGTCGTCATATTCCATAAGCTCGTGGGCGGCCTTAAGCTGCTCCATGACCTGTGCGGGGTCGGCTTCATCGGCCTTGGTGAGCACCAGGACCTTCTTGCAACGGGCGCATCTGACGCGCTCGGCAACCCAGGCGTCTCCCCTGCCGATCGGTTTGGTGGCATCAATCAAAAACGCGACAACATCGACATCGTTCAGCTCGAACAGTGCACTTTTATTGAGCTCAGACCCTAGACCGTCCTTGGGCTTGTGGATACCCGGGGTATCGACAAAGACCAGCTGGTAGCCGGGGCGGTTGACGACGGCGCGCATGCGGCGGCGGGTCGTTTGGGCCACCGGCGAGGTGATGGCAACCTTTTTGCCATAGCAGGCGTTGAGCAGCGTGGACTTGCCGGCGTTGGGACGACCGACCAGGGCGACGAAGCCGCTGCGGAACCCGGGCTCAACGTCGCCAAAGCCCATGGGGGCATCATCCTCGTCACACAGGGCGTCGAGTTCTTCGTCGCTCATGCCCTCAAACGGGTCGAACTCCTCGACTTCCTCATAGGCCTCGGTCGCCTTAGCATCCGGGGACTCGTCGTCCAAAATCTCATCGGTAGGCTGCATATTGTCGGACATGGGAATCCCTTTCTAAATAAAGCCGAGCGAGTGGGCAAATACCAGCAAGCCCACAATCGCGGCGGTGATGGAAAGAACGTATACAGAGGCGGCGGCGATGTCCTTGGCGCGTTTTGCCAGCGGATGGAGCTCCTGGGTCGCCAGATCGACAATGGCCTCCATGGCGGTATTGCACAGCTCGCCGTGAATCACCAGGCCGCAGCAGATGATAATCGTGGCCCACTCGGCAATGTCGAGCCCCACGATGCAGCCGGCAATGACGGTGCACACGCCCGCCACGAGCATGACCTTAATGTTGCGCTCGGTCTTGACGGCGGTGACGAAACCCTCCATGGCGTAAGAAAACGACTTTAAGAAGGACGGATGGTCCTTGTTCGATCCGGGAATCATAGACGGCTCCTAGTCGTGGGCGTGGTTGGTGATGGGGCCGACGTGGACTAGCTTGGGGTCCTCGCCGCGCTCGAGCGCCAGATCGCGCAGGATGGCGTCCTCGCGGGCCTCCATGACCTCGGCCTCGTCGTCCTCGATATGGTCATACCCCAGCAGGTGCAGCATGCCGTGTACGAGCATCAGGCGGCACTCGTCGGCAGGGCTATTGCCAAAGCCGGGGGCCTGACGGGCAATGACCTGCGGGGCCAAGATGATATCGCCGAGCTCAAGCGTCTCGTCGGCGGGAATATCCTCGTCAAAGGCCGAGTCGCATTCAAACGAGAGCACATCGGTGGTGCGGTCGATGCCACGCCACTCGTGGTTGAGCTCGTGCATCTCGTCCTCGTCGACATACGAAAGGGAAATCTCGACTTCACGTTCAACGCCCTCGGCGGCAAGCACAACCTCGCAGATGTGCTCCACTTCCTGCGCGTCGAGCAGCGTATCGAGCTCGGCATCGTTGCTGATCAATACACTCAACGGGACTCCTTTCGGTCGCGCGAGCGCTGCTCACGCACGTCATCATAAGCATCGTATGCCTCGACGATACGACCCACCAGGGCATGGCGCACCACATCGGCGCGCTCCAGGTGTGCAAACGCCACATCGTCGACACGGCCCAAAATCTTCTCGACATCCGCCAAGCCACCACGACGACCCACCAGGTCGCGCTGGCTGAGGTCGCCGGTAATCACGAACTTGGAGTTGAATCCAAGGCGTGTCAGGAACATCTTCATCTGCTCGGGCGTAGTATTTTGCGCCTCGTCGAGCACCACGAAAGCATCGCTCAGCGTACGACCGCGCATGTAGGCGAGCGGGGCGATCTCGATCACGCCGCGCTCCATAAGCTCATCGGTGCGCTCACGATCCATCATGTCAAAAAGGGCATCGTAGAGCGGGCGCATGTACGGATCGATCTTTTCCTCGAGGGTGCCGGGCAAAAAGCCCAGGTTCTCCCCTGCTTCGACAACCGGACGCGTCAAGATCAAACGGCCCACCTCATGGCGCTTGAGCGCGGCAACGGCGAGCGCCATGGCCAGATAGGTCTTACCGGTACCGGCAGGACCCAAGCCAAAGGTGATGGTATGCGAGCGAATGGCATCCACATAGCGCTTTTGCCCAAGCGTCTTGGGACGAATGACACGACCGCGGTATGAAAGCAGCACGTCATCGCGAAGCGATGTGGCCTCATGCTCGCCGTCGCGCAAGACGGCCAGGCAACGCGAGACATCGTCGGCAGACAGGGTACGACCGGCCGCCGCCTCGCGAAAAGCATGTTCGAAAAAGCGAGCCACGAGCTCGACCTCGTCCGGGTCGCCGCTTACGGAGATCCTATCGCCACGGGCGACCACGTGAGCGCGAACCAAGCTCTCGAGCGCACGAAGGACGCCGTCGCCGGCGCCCAAAACACGCGAGGGATCAACTCCCTCGGGAACGGTAAGTCTAATCTTCGAGGCTTCCATGGACCTCCCTGCGCGCATGGACCAAGCCGGAATCATCGACTCCGATGATAGCAACATCGAGCAGGCACGGGGCTGTAAGTCCACAGGTATCGTCAAGACGGGCATGATGGAACGAACCGAGCGTCAGGTTGTCACCATACTCGAGCACGGCACGCTCGACAGTGCCCACGCGATGACGAGCATCGGCAATAGCGAGCTCCTGCGCCGTGTCTCGCATACGGCGGCTGCGCTCGGCCATAACCTCGGGCGGCACCTGGTCGGGCATGTCGGCAGCAAGGGTACCGGGACGCTTACTGTAGCGGAACACGTGCATACGCGAGAACCCCACGCGGCGGCACAGCGCCAGCGACTCCTCGAACTCCTCGTCCGTCTCACCAGGAAAACCGACGATGACGTCGCACGAAAGAGACGCCTGCGGCAGGATGGCGCGAATCATGCGCACCGTGTCCTCAAAGGCCTCGGCACTATAGGGACGACCCATGCGATGCAGCGTCGCCGTACAGCCGGACTGTACGGGCAGGTGCAAAAACGGGGCAATACGCTGCGGATAGCGCGCCATAACCTTAAGCAGGCGCTCAGAGATATCCATGGGTTCGACCGAGGAAATGCGCACATGCGCAATAGTCGTGCGCTCCATGATGGCCTCGAGCAGCTCATCGATTTCGACATGCTCGTCGGTCGCGCTCTTGCCATCGTAGGCACCCAGGTTCACACCGGTCAGCACCACCTCGGGCACGCCGGCCTCCTGGGCTTCGCGCACCTGTTCGAGAACGGACTCGACGGGCACGGAACGCTCGGGGCCGCGGGCCTTCCACACGATGCAATAGGTGCAGCGGTGGTTGCAGCCATCCTGGATCTTCACGCCCAGCCGAGAACGACCGAGCGCATCGACCACGTCACCATCGCTGCAGGCGGGAACGCTATCGGACTCAACGCCCAGCACCTCGCAGACACGTTCGGCGACATCGATCTTAGACGGCTCGGCAATCACGCGATCCGAAAGCTCCAACAGCTCCTCGGGATGCAAATTGACCACGCATCCGGTCACGACCACATAGGGCTCGTTTGGATGGGCCAGCGCATGACGGACGGCCTTACGGGTCTTGGCCTCGGCCTCGCCCGTAACGGCACAGGTGTTAATGACGATCAGATCGGCATCGTGGGGCTCCACCATAGCAAAGCCCAGGCGCATAAGATCGGCAGTGATACGGTCAGACTCAACCCGGTTGACACGGCAGCCGAGGTTGACGACGGAAATATGGGGTGCGAGCACGCGGGCTCCTTAATCGAGGATATCGTCGAGGGCACTCTTGATACGGTCGGTCACCGACTTCTTACCGGAAGCGACGTCATCGCCCATCTCATCGGCAAAAGCACGGAGCAGCTCGCGTTGCTTATTGGAAAGATTGGTGGGAACGACCACGCGCAGTTGCACGATCAGGCGGCCACGCGAACCGCCACCGCCAATGCGCGGCATGCCGTAATTATTGACGCTCACGGTGTCGCCGTACTGGGCGCCGGCGGGAACCGTCACCTTAACGACCTCGTCGGGCATAATGCCCTCGACCTCGATCTCGCAGCCGAGCGCAGCCTGCGCAATCGAGATATCGCTCACCAGGTACAGGTCGTCACCGTTGCGCTTAAAGCGCTCATGGTCGGCAACGCGCACGTTGACAATCAGGTCGCCCGAAGGCTCACCGCGAAGGCCGGCCTCGCCAAAGCCGCTCACACGCAGCTGGCGACCAGTCGAAACGCCGGCGGGAATATCGATGTCGATCTTTTCGTGCGAAGGCGTGCGGCCCTGACCGTCGCAGGTCTCGCAGGGATGGTCGATAACCGTGCCCTCGCCATGGCAGTCGGGGCAAGGCGAGGAAGACTGAACCTGGCCCAAAAACGATCGCTGAACCGTCGTGACGTAGCCCGTACCGTGGCAGCGGCCGCACTGCTTTTCCTGTGCACCCTCGGCCCTACCGGTACCGTTGCAGTCCTCGCAAGGAGCAAGGCGATCATAGCTGATCGTCTTTTTGCAGCCGAGCGCCGCCTCCTCGAGCGTCACCGAAAGCGAGATGGCCATGTCACGTCCGCGACGACGCTCACGACGGCTGCGGGCGCCACCGCCGGCACCGCCGCCAAAAAACGACGAGAACAGGTCGTCCATGCCCATGCCACCAAAGATATCGTTGATGTCGACATAGCCCGAACCACCGGGGCCGTCCGCGGTGCCGTAACGGTCGTAGTTAGCACGCTTCTGCTCATCGGAAAGAACGGAATAGGCCTCGTTGAGCTCCTTGAACTTGGCCTCGGCCTCGGGGTCGTCCGAAACATCCGGATGTACGGTACGGGCCTTCTTTAGAAACGCACGCTTAATCGTCCGCGCGTCGGCATCCCTGTCGACGCCAAGCACCTCGTAGTAATCCCTATTTTCCGACACGACCGAATCCTTCCGACTTTCATTATTGTCACAGTGCGTCCTATACCCAAGCTGGGCCGACCGCAAACAAAGGGTTTGATGTTATTGCATTTGATACGGCGAAAGCATGGCCCGTTGCGAGCAGCTCGCGAACCAAACCGACACGAGCGCGAACATGAAGCCGTTGGCAAAACCGTTGGCAAACTGCATCGCACCGCGCTTCCACCACAGCAGGCTGCGATGAAGCACACCGTCCGAAAGCACCATGAACAGGCCCATGGTAAACGGAATAAAGCACATGACGGCAAAGGCCGAGAACACGCCCGAGATGGCCGACAGCACCAAAAACGGCGCCACAATGCCCATCAGGTAAAAGCCAGTACGAGCTTTGCCTTCCAAGCGCTCGGCCTCAACATGGGCGCGGCCGACCAGGTCGCCGCCCGCGGCACCGTTAGTGCCGGCGTGGCCCATGCCGCTAATGCGGACCTCGTCGCCATCGTGCGTGCCGGCAGGAAACTCAATCGTCTGCTCGGAGGTCACACGGGTTCGCCCGCTGCCACCGCAATCGGGGCAGGGGTCGGCCACGACCTTACCGGAACCGCCGCACTCGGGGCAGACCGACTGGAACGTGCCCGCACCAAACAGGAAGGACAGATCGACGTCGATGTGGCCACGGCCACCGCAGCTCGGGCAGGTATGGGCATGCTCAGACGAAACGGAGCCCGAGCCGCCGCAGTTGCTACAGGTATCGAAGCGCGTGTAGCGGACGGTCTTGCGGGCACCGCCCTTGGCCTCCTTGGCGTCGAGTTTGATATCGACGACCACGTTGGCGCCGTTCTCGGGATTGTAGGCAGCCTGGCCGCGACGCTGCTGGCCCCAGGCGCCACCAAAGGGAAAGCCGCCCTCAAAGGGATTACCATAGCCCGTGCTGCCGGCGTAGCCGCCACCATAGGGCGAAGCCGTAGGAGCACCGGCAAAGGGATTGCCAGAACGCATGGCGTCGTAGCGCGCACGTTTTTGCTCATCCGAAAGCACGGCGTAGGCCTCGGAAACCTCTTTAAACTTTTCCTCGGCATCCGGCTCTTTATTGACGTCCGGATGGAGCTTACGGGCCTTTTGCTGGAAGGCCTTTTGAATATCACGCGAGGTGGCGTCCTTGGAGACACCCAGAATCTCGTAGTAATCTTTTTCGTTCATCGTCGCCATGCGCGGCAACCTCCTGCTCACAGCAGCGTATATATTCCGGTAATTCTACCCGAGCGGCCTAAGCTAGATCCCAAAACAGCTCGAACAGAACATTTCCATCGAGCCAGCCCAGATGGGTCGGCGCCAGACGAGCTCGAACATGGCCCGCGATGACATCTGCCGAGGTGAAGGGTCCCTCATGAATCCCGAGCGTCTCGGGCACCCAAGTGGCAAGACCCAATTCGAGCGCACGATCGCAGGCAGCTGCCAGCTCGCCCGTTGGGATGACGCAAGCTGCACGAGCCAACAGGTCGGACGCAACACCGCGCGTCATGCGACAAGCGAGCATCAAGTCTTCGGCGACAGCCTCGCGCTGCGACAGATATTCGGCCTCGAACGCCGTCGCGTCATCGTCACGTTGCACCAGACGCACGCGGTACGCATCGCCTCGAGAAGACACGCCGGGGAACAAACCTGCAAGACGGTCGAAATCCTCGTCGTCGAGCATGCCCGCGGCAGAACGACCCAGGCCCAGGTAGCCCTGTCCGGTCCAGTAGGCAATGTTATGGGCGCACTCATGGCCGTCGAGCGCGTAGCTCGCCACCTCATACGGATGATAGCCGGCCGCACCCAGGCGCTCACGCGCCGCGTCCATGCACGAAGCCTGAAAATCCTCATCGGGCTCGAGCGACTCGTCACGGCACGCCATGCGATAAAGAGGCGTCCCCTCCTCAAGCGTGAGCGGGTAGATCGACACATGATGCGGCGCCGCCGCCAGCACGCCATCGAGCGTGCTCCGCCAGCTTGCGGCCGTCTGCCCGGGAAGGCCGCACATCAGGTCGCACGACACATCGAGGCCAACTTCCTTCACCGTCGCGATAGCCGCAAGTGCCCGATTAGCATCGTGAATGCGGCCAATAGCAGCCAGCTCGGTATTGTCGAGGGTTTGCACGCCCAGAGAGATGCGCGTGACACCCGCCTCGGCAAGCGCGGTGGCGAGCTCGACGGTCAGCGACTCAGGATTGGCTTCGCAAGTAAATTCAACGGGCTTGCACCACATGGAGATACGACGGGCAAGTTTCACCAGGCGCTCCCCAGCCAGTGAGGGCGTGCCGCCGCCAATATAGACCGTGCGGACCTGCGCAAGCGCCCCGGCGTCGCCAAAGGAATCGAGGCGCGCATACAGCTGCTCAAAATAGGAATCGAGCGCAGCATCCAAATCACACAGAGCAAAGCTGCGCGAGTCAAAGTCGCAATAGCGGCATTTTTGAGCGCAAAACGGCACGTGCACGTACAGCGCGGTAACGGCCACCCTTAAGCCTCCAGCGGATGAGCGGGCACCGACTCACCGGCGGCAAGCGCGGCCTCGCAGGCCACCACATCGCGCTCGATATCATCGACCAGCGACATGAACTCCTCGTACGTAGAGCAACGCACCACCTGAGCGCGCCAGGCGGCGGCATGGGGCATGCCTTTTAAGTACCAGCTTGCGTACGTGCGGGCGCGCGACATGAGAGGCAAGAGCTCATGCGTCAGCGTTAGGTGCTCACGCAGAGCGTCCAAGCGCTCGACCGAGGAGCGAGAAGGAACCGGCGTGCCATCGAGCGCAAGGGCGCGAGCATCGCCGAACACCCACGGATTGCCGTAGATGCCGCGCGCGATAAACACCGCGCTGGCACCCGAGCCGTGCAGATGCTCAGCAGCGTCCTCGGCCGAGAACACATCGCCCGAACCAATCACGGGAATCTCGACAGCGTCGGCAACCTCATCGACGACCGACCAATCGGCCTGGCCCGTATAGAGCTGCGTGGCGCAGCGGCCATGCACCGCCACCGCGGCGGCACCGGCGCCTTCGAGCATCTGGGCAAACGTCGCGGCATTACGGTCCTCAGCATAAAAGCCCTTGCGAATCTTGACGGTCACGGGCACGTGCGCCGCGCCCACCGTCGCCTCGACGATCTTCTCCGCCAGGTCGGGCGTGCGCATGAGCGCCGAGCCCTCGCCCTTGGTAACGACCTTGCGGGCGGGACATGCCATATTGATATCGATGAGCGACAGGCGATCGCCAACGCGCTCCTCGACGGCGGCGACGGCACTCGCAAATTGATCGGGCTTGGAGCCAAAGAGCTGCACGCAAATCTGCTGCTCCTCGTCGGCCGGCAGCACCAGGCGCCACGTTTTGTTGCTGGCATAGGCAAGGCCTGCCACGCTCACCATCTCGCTGTAGGCAAGGTTGGCACCGCGGCGGCGGCACATGATGCGGTAGGCAGGGTCGGTCACACCCGCCATGGGAGCCATAAGGAACGGCTGCTCGGCATAGGCGCCCAGCAGCCGCTTGCTGTATTCAGAAAGCACCATAGACCTACTCGTCCACCTTGAGGATCGCCATAAAGGCCTCCTGCGGGACCTCGACCGATCCGATGGCCTTCATGCGCTTCTTGCCCTCTTTCTGCTTCTCGAGCAGCTTGCGCTTACGCGAGATATCGCCGCCGTAGCACTTGGCAAGTACGTCCTTGCGACGCGCCTTGACGGTGGAGCGGGCAATAATCTTGTTGCCGATAGCACCCTGGATGGGCACCTCGAACAGCTGACGCGGGATGATCTCCTTAAGCTTGTCGCACAGGCCACGGGCCAGGCCATAGGCCTTGTCCTTGTGGACGATAAACGACAGCGCGTCCACCTCATCGCCCGAAAGCAAGATATCGAGCTTAACGAGCTCGGAGGGACGGTACTCGTTGAACTCGTAGTCGAGCGAGGCATAACCCTTGGTACGGCTCTTGAGCTGGTCAAAGAAGTCCAAGATGAGCTCGGCGAGCGGCATATCGAAGCGCATCTCGACCGATTTGCTCGTGAGGTGGATCATGTCGGTCGTGACGCCGCGGTGCTCGATGGCGAGCTGCATGACGGCACCCGTGTACTCAGGCGGGCAGATGATCTTTGCCTTGAGGTAGGGTTCCTCGATACGCTCGATGCGCGTGGCCTCGGGAAGGTCCTGCGGACTGCGGACATCGATCATCTCGCCGTCGGTCTTGTAGACGTGATAGTCGACCGAGGGGCTCGTGGCAATGAGGTCCAGGTTGAATTCGCGCTCCAGGCGTTCCTTGACGACTTCCATGTGTAGCAGGCCCAAGAAGCCCACGCGGAAGCCAAAGCCGAGCGCCACCGAGGTCTCGGGCTCCCACACCAACGATGGGTCGTTAACGTGCAGCTTATCGAGCGCGTCACGCAGGTTCTCGTAGTCCTTGTTATCGATTGGGAACAGGCCCGTATAGACCATGGGCTTGGCCTCGCGGTAACCCGGAAGCGGCTCGGGGCAGGGGTTCGACGCCCAGGTAAGGGTGTCGCCCACGCGAACGGCCTCGGGGTCCTTCAGGCCCGTGACCACATAGCCGACCTCGCCAACCGTCAGCGCGTCAACCGGGGTCTCGGCAGGACGCTTGACACCCACGCCGTCGACCAAAAAGTCGCCCTCTGCCTGCATCATGCGCAGGGTATCGCCCTTTTTGATGGAGCCGTCAAAGACGCGCACCGTGGCGACGACGCCACGATACTCGTCGAAGTACGAATCCAGAATAAGTGCCTTGAGAGGGGCATTTGCATCGCCCTTGGGAGGCGAGATCAAAAAGACAATGGACTCCAGCAGATCATGGATGCCCTCGCCGGTCTTGCCCGAGACACACACGGCATCATCGGCAGGAATCGCCAGGTCATCCTCGATCTCGGTCTTAACCTCATCGGGATGGGCAGAGGGCAGGTCGATCTTGTTGATGGCCGGCACAATGTCCAGATTGGCGTTCATGGCGAGCGTCGCGTTGGAGACGGTCTGCGCCTCGACGCCCTGCGTGGCGTCGACAACGAGCACCGCGCCCTCACAGGCTGCCAGCGAGCGCGAGACCTCATAGGTAAAGTCAACGTGGCCCGGCGTATCGATCAGATTGAACTGATACGTCTCGCCATCGTCGGCGTCATAGGACACGCGAACGGCATTGGACTTGATCGTGATGCCGCGCTCGCGCTCGATATCCATGGTGTCGAGCAGCTGCGACTCCATGTCGCGTTCGTCGACGGTATGGGTGAGCTCGAGGATGCGATCGCTGATCGTGGACTTGCCATGGTCGATGTGCGCAACGATTGAGAAGTTGCGGATGTGGGAAATGTCAATTGAAGTATTCATGCGGACTATCTTACCCGAGCGGTACAAAAAATGGAGCCTGTTCCATAAAACAGGCTCCATTTATGCGCGTAATCTGTGTGGTGTGAAATTTACAACTTAGGCGTTGATGCTGTTCACGAGCTTGGCAAGACCGGACTTGCGGTTGGAAGCCTGGTTCTTGTGGATAACATGCTTGGCGGCAGCCATATCGAGACGCTTGGTGACGGTCTTGAGGGCAGCCTGGGCCTTCTCGGCGTCGCCCTCGGCGACGGCAGACTGGACGTGCTTGGTCAGCGTCTTGAGCTCGGACTTGACAGCCTTGTTACGCATGCGAGCTGCCTCATTGGTGCGGATACGCTTCTTCTGAGACTTGATGTTTGCCACTTCTGGAGTTCCTTTCGAGTTCCTTGCAAAAAATGTATGACACCTCTGAGACACGGTGAGGTCATGCAAGCGCCTACTATAGCACGCTCCCCCTCAAAGGGATAGAACGAATTTATCAAATAGGCAGGTATCATCACGATTTTCTCAAGATGTTCGTAATCCAGAGCAAAAGCGCGGTCTGAGAATCGGCCGAACCCTTCAGCGCGAGCTCCACATCGACCGCGCCCTCGAGCGCGGCAACGAGCTCTGCCATCGAAAAGCGACGTGCCCAGGTCAGGTGATTCTTGACCTGCCAGGACTGGAGCTTGAGTGTTGCGGCCAGCTCACGACCCTGTCCGCGCGCCTCGAGCGCCTTGGCAACGATAAGCTCGCGGATGCGGCCGCACAGCAATGTGTAAGTCCACACATAGCTCTTGGCGGGCAGTAGATTGAAGAGCTCGAGCGAGCGTCGCATGTCACGGGCCGAGACCGCATTGAGAAAGTCCCAGGGTTGAACCTCGGCCGTACGGACAATCCAGCGCTCAACGTCGGCAAGCTCAATCTGGGGCGCCTCGACCATCTGGGCAAGCTTAGCCAAGTCGTTATCGAGCATGCGCGTGTTTTCGCCCGAACGCGAGACGAGCTCCTCGGCGGCCGCCGTCGAAATCGACTTACCGCGCTGCGTCGCCATCTGCTGAACACGGCGCGGCAGTTCCCAGCGCTTGGTACCCGAGCAATCGACGATAGCCTTCTTGTCGATCTTGGCGATTGCCTTATACAGGCGCGTATTCTTGGCAAGTGAGTCGGCGATGATGAGGCAGACCGTAGTGGGGCTGGGACTCGCCAGATACCCAACGAGCGGCTCCGAGACCGCCTTGGCGAGCTTTGAGCAGCCATCGAGGATTACCAGACGAAACTCGCTGCCCATCGGAAAGGTGTTAAGCGATCCGATAATGGACTCGATATCGGGGTCCTTGGTCATGTCTCGCTCGTCGAGGTTGAACTCGACCATACCCGACTTTTCCAGACGCGCTTTCATCCGCGAGACGGCGTGATCGCGCTTAACTCCGTCGGTACCGACGATCAGATATGCCGGCAGCAAACCGGTTTCGGACATTGCGCTCCCCTCCCGCAGGCCTTCGCATTCGTTCCGTGCCATTCTAGCCCAGGGGCCCACCACACGCCAACGACGTCGTCACGGTCGCTGGCATCGCATCACAAAGCCATTCGCAGTCGGTGCGACGGTAATGTCGCCGTGTTCGATGGTACACGCGAACACACCACCCGCTTCCTTAACGGCATCGATGCAGGCATCGGACGGATGGCCGTATCGATTCCCCTCACCGGCGCTTGCGAGGGAAAGCTCGGGCTTCAGGACGTCCAGCAACTCACCATCGACTGAAACCTTGGAGCCGTGATGCCCAAGTTTAAGTACATCGATATCCCCCACCTCCTGCACGAATTCCCGTTCTTGGTCGAGCTCGGCATCACCGGTGAGAAGTATTCGCAGGCCCTTACCTTCCTGAACATAAGAGAGCAGCAGGACAAGCGAGTCCTCATTTCCCTCGCCATCCACGGACTCGAATGGCCACATCACGCGGGCGCAAAATGAGCCGATGTCGACCGTATCCCCACGGCGCACCTGCCGATACTCCACGCCGGGTCGGTTCAATACCTCGGCAGGAGCATCCTCCAGCGCATCCGCCGCCACGGCAATCGTTCCGACCGAAAACTGTTCGAGCACGGCAGGCAAACCACCCCAGTGGTCCTCATCCCAATGCGTCACAAAGACGGCATCGATATGGTGCACGTTATTGCGAACCAACGCCGCCACCACGCGCTCGTCGAGCCCGCAGTCGACGAGAGCTACTGCGCCGCCTTGGCGGATAAGAATCGCATCGGCCTGGCCCACATCGAGCACCGTCACCGAAGGCGGAGCGAATCGATCCCAATAGACGTACGGAATCGCAGCCAAGAGCATCAGGCATGCAAGCCCCGCCGCCATAGGACGTGCACGGGGACGCGGCCACCAGACCAGCAGAACCGCCAGAAAACACGGCAATAGGTAAATCCACATGCTATCGGGCGGCACGCTCACGTATGCACCCGGCACGGCGGCAAACAGCTGCTCGAAGAACAGCGCGCAACGGGCGGCAATCATGGGCACAACGAGCGCCCAAGTCCGCAACGGTCCCACGAGCGAAAAGGGAGCCAGCACGATCGACACAGCGAGCAGAACGCTCACCACCGGACCGATGACCGCATTTGACAACGGAGCAATGAGCGAGAATGTACCGAAGGCAGGAATGGTAATGGGAAGTGTCGCCAGTTGCGAGCACAGCGTGACGGAAAACACGCTGGCAACGCCCGATGGCACACCCAGCTCACCCAAAGCATAGGTCGCATAGGGGCAAAAGCACAGAATGGCTAAGACGCTGGCACATGATAGCTGAAAGCCCATCTCGAACAGCACCGTCGGCCGCAGTAGCACAAAGATGGACATGGTTACGAAGAGTGCCGAAAGGCCGTGCCGACGACGCCCCGCGTCGTTTACGACAAGCGTCACGAACACCATGCAGCACGCGCGCACGGCCGAGGGAGACGCGCCCGTAAATGCAGTGTAGCCCACAAGCGTTATCGCCAATATCGCCCGCTGAAGACCACGTGAGCACCGAGTCTTTTGCAATACGCCCTCGATTACAAACCCCACGATAGCCAAATGGCTGCCCGAGACGGCGATAAGATGTGCCGTTCCCGTCACAGAAAACCAGTCGCCCGCCGGCTGGGCGCGCAGCTCGGCCGAACGACCGCAGACGACACCGGCTATGAGCGCACGCGCCGGGTCGGTCGCAGGCGCGATGGACGCAAGCAGCCCATTTCGCAGCCGAAGCAGCGGCCCCGGAGAACCCTCATCGACCGACACAATCCGAACGGCTTTAACCTTACGCACCTCGCCTCGGAGCACGCGCGATCGTCCATATGCATCGTTCTCAAAACGCGAAACGCGACCGATAACACGCACGTGCGCCCCGACCTTGAGCTCACGATCACACGATAGGCGAACCGTTGCCAAGTTCTTACCGTCCGCGCGTGCCTCGCAGGTATAGGAATACACGTCGTCGTTTATGGATGGATCACCCTGCACGACAAACTCGAGGCCGCTTGCCGCTCGACCGTCGAGCGCCTTCGAGGCGCTGAGCACACCCACAGCCCACCACGCCGAGACGACCGCTCCCGCCACGAGACCGGTGGACGCGGCATACAGCCACCGCTTCAAAGGGGCAAGCCGCGCACAAGAGTGAGCCAGCACAACGAAAACCGCTGCCGCAACGGGAATGGCCCATAGCGGCCCGACCGCCGTCGCCCGCTCCCTCAGCAGCGCATCAGCGGCTATGCTGAGCACCAAGGCGCAGCTCACGCACATGCCGGCACACAGGGCCATCGTCCACGGAATCAGGGGTCGCGGAGGCATCACGTGCTCGCGCTCGGTCGCGCTCATACGCAGATGCAATCTTTGATTTTGGCAAGCTTCTTCTCGCCGATTCCCGACACACGCATCAGATCGTCAACCGAGGCGAAAGCACCGTTCTTTGTCCGCTCATCGATAATCGACTGGGCCATGGAGGGGCCGATGCCCGAAAGCGTCTGCAGCTCTTCTGCGCTTGCCGTATTGATGTTTACTAGGCCTGTTGCGCCACTAACGCCCGACGATGCGGAAGTCCCACCATCAACACCGGCTTCCGCAATGGACGCCTGCTGCTCCCCTACCGTTGGAACGTGAATTTTTTGTCCATCAGTGACCTTGGATGCACGATTAAGCCCCGTAACGTCTGCTTCGGGCGCCAGCCCGCCGGCGGCATCAATCGCCTGAGCCACCCGCGCCCCGTCTTTGAGGCGATATACACCGGGTGACACCACGGCGCCATCAACATCGACATAGACCTCTGCCGCGGCAGACGCCTTAGGCGAAGAGCCTTCGGATGTCTTTCCGCTCGAAGCATCGCCGGATCCCGGCTCCACTAACGTGCCCGAACCATCAGTGCGCTCAAACGACACACCGCCGGCACCGCCGCCAAGGTTCGCCATCGCCAGCCCACTCGCCATCGCAATGACGACCAGTATCGCCATCACCACTGCCTTATGACCGAGCAGTTTGCCCGCCCAGCGGTCCATCTTTTTGACTCGTTCGTGTTGTTCGCGCTGCGCCATAGCAAAACCTCCCAACACCATCGTGTCAGGAAAGGAGCTCCACAACAGCCACGCCCCAAAACCGGTTTTTGCGGTCAAACCAAAAACCGACCAAAACCTTGCACAAATCTGTCCATTTATTCAGGCACACGTCAGCAAATGAACGCTTAGCCGCAAAATGCCCAGATAGCAAAAGACCGACGATGCAGG
>DXZO01000022.1:19211-20941 GCA_019419625.1 Collinsella sp.
AGGCGCATCGTCGGTCTATGCACAAATTTACTCGTAATCTTGGTAAATCTCACGCGGAGCAAGCTCCGAATGTTTGCGTTTTAAGGTCTTAGGGGCCTTATATGTGTTGCTCTCGAAGTCGATGTACTCGGTCTGCTTGAGCAGGCGCTCAATCATCTCCTCGTGATCAAACAGTTCCCAGGCCTCATGCACGGCATCGAGTTTAGCGTGCGTCTCGGGTCGGCGCGGCATAAACAGCGTGCAGCAGTCGGGAGCGGCCTCAGTCGAGATATCGAACGTACCGATCTCCTCAGCACGCGCGATGATCTCCTGCTTGTCCGAACCGATGAGAGGACGGAACACGGGGATCTTCACGGCCTCGTTGACGGCCATGATGTTCTCAAGCGTTTGGGAGGCAACCTGCCCAAGCGATTCGCCCGTAACGATGGCCTTGGCGCCCTCGATGTGCGCAATGCGCTCGGCAACCGAATACATAATGCGACGATACATGATCACACGCAGGTTGCTGGGGCAGGTGACCGAAATCTCACGCTGGCAGTCGCCAAACGGCACCACGTACAGGCGGCCGATCTGGACACCCGGCTCAAGCGCACGGATGATGTCCTGCACCAAATACTCGCTCGTATCAGGCGTCTGCGGACGACCGGAGAAATGCACCGGCACGCACACCGCGCCGCGACGCGCGAGCATCCAGGTCGCCACCGGAGAATCGATACCCGACGACAGCAGCGTCACGACCTTGTCGGCAGAACCCACCGGCAGACCGCCCACGCCGCGCTCGGAGCGCGCATACACGTAGGCACTACCCTGAACCACCAGAACGTGCACCATCGCGTCGGGGTCGTGCATCTGAACCTTTTTATCGGGGAAGGCCTCACACAGTACCTCGCCCACCTGACGATTGATATCGATCGAGGTGAGCTCATAGTCAGTATTGGAGCGCTTGGCGTGCACCTTAAACGAATCGAAGGAACCAAACTCGCGCAGCGCCTTCACGGCGGCGGCGCAGTACTCCTGCGGGTCGCGGTTGGTGTGATACGCCAAAGACACACGGGCAACGCCGGGAACGGTGCGAATGACACGCGCCGCCTCGTCGGCCTGATGTTCGTTAAAGGTCACGAGGATATAACCGGAAATTCGAGACACGGCATTCACGGAAAAGGCGGCCAAGGCCGCCTTGATGTTATCCATGAGGATATGCTCAAAATGTGCGCGGTTCTTGCCCTTCAGCCCAACCTCGTGATAGTGGACTAGGCAGACGCGAGCCGCCATTTAGGCTTCAGCAACCTTGTGGCCGAGCGCCTTCTCGTAACGGGCCTCGTCGTAAGAGATGTCACCGTCGACAATCTCGTCCATAGCCATCGAGATGGTATCGGCACCGGAAAGCCCGATGGTGATGTCATCGACATCCTGGACGGCAAGCACGCGGTTGTGCTGGCCACGCAGCATGCTATTGATGTCGCAGGCGCGCTTGGAGGCAAGCGAAGCGAGCAGGAAGCGGTTGTGATCGGTCTTCTCCAGAAGATCGTCAATGCAAGGCTTTACAACGGACACGGACCTCAGATCCTTTCATGCATATCGAGAACGCGAACGAGCTCATCGGTCGCGCGGTCGAGATCGTCATTCACCACGACGTCGTCGTAGCGGTCGGCAAGGGCAAGCTCATCGGCGGCGTTTGCCATACGCAGCTCAATCGTCTCGGGCGTCTCGGTACCGCGACCGACTAGACG
>DXZO01000022.1:20951-24950 GCA_019419625.1 Collinsella sp.
GCACCTCAAGCGAAGGCGGCTTGATAAAGATCAGCACGGCCTCGGGGAAACGCTCCTTCACCTGCAGGGCGCCCTGGACATCGATCTCCAAAATCAGAGACGCGCCCGAGGCGAGCTTGGATGTGACCTCGCTCACCAACGTGCCGTAGCAGTTACCGTGGACCTCGGCCCACTCAACAAACTCACCGTTTGCCACGCGGCGGTCGAACTCCTCGCGCGTCAGAAAAAAGTAGTTGACGCCGTCGACCTCACCTTTGCGTGGTGCTCGCGTGGTAGCCGAAACCGTCAGACCCAGGTTCGAGCGGCGCTCGCGCACACGAGTGACGAGCGTACCCTTGCCTGCGCCTGACGGTCCAGAAATCACAAAGAGCTTGGAATCCTGAGCGCTCACTTATTTGGTCAGCTGCTCGAGGAGCTGCTCGCGCTGACGGACGCCGAGGCCCTGGACGCGACGAGTAGCGGAGATACCGAGCTCCTCCATGATCTTGGCGGCCTTGGCCTTGCCATAACCGGGGAGAGACTCGATGAGGGTGGAAACCTTCATGCGGGAAGCGATGGGGTCATCGGAGTTGAGCACGGACTCGAGGGACTTCTCGCCCTTCTTGATCTGCTCGCGAAGCTCAGCGCGGGCGTGACGTGCGGCAGCAGCCTTCTCAAGAGCCTGCTTGCGCTGCTCGTCGGTAAGCTGAGGGAGTGCCATTCGTACCTCCAAATAGTTGGGTTATATCTGATTCAATAATTGGCATTTTAGCACGTAGAACGTACAAAATGCCTAATCGCGGCTCCATAGGTTAGACGATACCCGCAAAAAGTGCAATATACTGCGCCCAAAGTTAAGCCCCTGACCTGCGATTCCACACAAAGGATGGGAAAGTTTACGCAGGCACAGGGGCTATTTTGTGCTAATGAGACCCAAAAGTGGTGACTTAGGGGAATCTTTTACGCGACGTTTTCGACCAGCTCGGCGACGATAGCGTCAAAGGCGGCAACCGGATCGTCGGCACCGGTGATGGGACGGCCCACCACAATGTGGCTTGCGCCACGCTCGATAGCCTGGGAAGGCGTCGCCACGCGGGACTGGTCACCAAGGGCGGCACCCACCGGACGCACACCCGGAGTCACGATCAGGGCATCAGGACCCAGCAGCTCACGCATGTCGTGAGCCTCCATCGGTGAGCACACGATGCCATCGATGCCGTTGGCCTGAGCAAGCTTTGCCAAGCGGGCGGCCTCCTCGGCCACGGGAGACTCGACGCCGATCTCGCTCAAGGCATCCTGATTCATGCTCGTGAGCACGGTGATGGCGACGAGCTTGGCGCGGTCCTCACGCGCCTCCTCGGCACCCTCGCGGCAGGCAGCGAGCATAGCACCCGAGCCCAGGCCGTGGACCGAAAGCAGGTCGGCACCGGCAAGCGAGGCCGAGCGGGCAGCGCCGCGCACCTGATGCGGAATGTCATGGAACTTAAGGTCGAGGAAGACCTTAAAGCCAAGGTCCTTAAAGGTCTTGACGATCTGGGGACCCTCAGCGTAATAGAGCGTCATGCCGACCTTGAGCCAGGCGGCATGGCCCGAAAGCTCGTGGGCGAGCTCGAGCGCGCGCTCACGGTCGCAGTCGAGGGCGACGATAACACGGTCGCGGGCATCATTCTCTAGCATTCGAAAGCACCCACCAGCTCGTTGATGTCCTTTACGCCCTGGGACTCGGCCCAGGCCTCGAGCTCATGCGCGATCTTAAGCGAAGCACACGGATCGACGAAGTTGGCCATGCCGACCGACACGCAGGTGGCGCCGGCCAGGATAAACTCAGCCGCATCCTCGCCAGTCATGACACCGCCGACACCGTTGATGGGGATATCGACGGCCTGGGCAACCTCCCAGACCATGCGCACGGCGATGTGGTGGCACAGCGGGCCCGAAAGGCCGCCCTTGGGCTTGGCCACGCGGGACTTGCGGGTATGGACGTCGATGGCCATGCCCTGGATGGAGTTGATGACCGAAAGGCCGTCGGCGCCGGCAGCCTCGAGGGCCTTGGCGATCTCGGCGACGTTGACCGGCGCCATCTTCACGAACAGCGGCTTATCAGTCACCTTGCGGCAGGCAGCCATAACGGAAGAGGCGCCCTCGGGCGTGGAGCCCATGGCGGCACCGCCGGCGGCGATGTTGGGGCAGCTCACGTTGATCTCGTAGCCGGCAGCCCAGGGGCATAGCTCGACATACATCTCGAGTGCGCGGACAAACTCGTCAACGGAGTGACCGGCAACCTGACAGATGACCTGGCAGCCGTCCTTGGACAGCTGTTCGAGCCACGGACCGGACTCGCGGGCAAAGGCGGCCACGCCGGGGTTCTGAAGACCCACGGAGTTGATCATACCGCCGGGAATTTCGGCCATGCGGGGCGCGGGATTGCCGGGCCAGGGCTCGGCAGCGCAACCCTTGGTGGTGATGGCGCCCAGCTGGGAAACATCAAAGAAGTTCTGGAACTGCCAACCGTAGCCAAAGGTACCGGCTGCGGTGTTAATGGGGTTCTGCATCTTGACGCCGCCGAAATCGACGGCCATGTTCACGGTACCCACTAGAAGACCACCACCTTAGAAGCATCGAACACGGGACCGCACATACAAGCACCCTTCATACCGTCGACCGTCTCGACATTGCAGGTGTTGCAGGCGCCAAAGCCACAGCTCATCATGCGCTCGAGCGACACCTCGCAGTACACACCGGCCTCGGCGGCAGCGGCGGCGACCTTCTTCATCATGACGGCGGGGCCGCAGCTGGCGACGTAGTCGTAGCCGCCCTCTCCAAGCAGCACGGCTGCCGGATCGGTGCAAAAACCGTGCGTGCCGAGCGAACCGTCGTCGGTGCACACGTTAACCGTGGCGCCCAGCGCACGGAACTCATCGACACCCACGACCTTGGAAGCGGTGCCAAAGCCCAGGCACACGTCCACATCAACACCCTGCTCGGCAAGCATGCCGGCAAGACACAGCACAGGCGGAACGCCGATGCCACCGGCGACGAGCAGTGCCTTCCTGGTGCCCTCGGGCACAAGCCAGCCGCGGCCGCCAGGGCCCAGCAAGTTGGAGGTGGAGCCAGGGGCCATCTGCGACAGACGACGGGTATCATCGCCCACGACGGCGTACCACAGCTCGACGGTGCCGGCCTCGGCGTCGGCGCGATAGAAGCTCAGGGGCACGCGAAGCAGCGAGGAAGCATCGCCCGGCACGGCGATATTCACGAACTGACCGGGCTTGAGCGCACTTGCAAGCTTGGGGGCCGAGATTACGAGCGAGAAGATGCCGTCGGCGATCTCCTGGTTCGAGACGACCTCGAAGTCGTGCATGCGTGCAGTGGAAGGTGTGGGCATAGACGCTCCAATCCCCCATGCGGTTGCATGGTTCAGGCGAACAGAAAGCGCGGCACCGCAAGGGCGCCGCGCACAAAAGCGATAAGGCTATGCTAGCAGATGCAGCCATCGGCGAGCGTCTGCTTGCCACCGACAAATACATCGGTGGCACGACCGGTGAGCGTGCGGCCGGCAAAACCGGAGTTCTCGGCGCGCGACTCGTAACCGTCCTCGCCAACCGTCCAGGTTGCGGAGGGGTCGAACACGGTCAGGTCGGCGACAGAGCCCGCCTTGACCTGAACCTGATCGAGGCCCAGAATCTCACGCGGCTTGATGGCCATGAGCTCGACCATGCGGCTCACGCTCATCTTGCCCGTGTTGACCAGCTCAGTGAGCACGAGCGACAGCGAAGTCTCGAGGCCAATCATTCCAAAGGGCGCGAGCTCGAACTCGCGGGCCTTCTCCCACGGGGTGTGGGGAGCGTGGTCGGTAACGATAGCGTCGACGGTACCGTCGATGACACCCTGACGGATTGCCTCAGCGTCCTCATCGGTACGCAGCGGCGGATTGACCTTGAGAGAGGTGTTGTAGGTCTCGTCCAGGACGTTCTCGGACAGGAACATGTGGTGCGGGGTGGCCTCGCAGGCAACCTGAAC
>DXZO01000022.1:24960-39919 GCA_019419625.1 Collinsella sp.
TGGAGCTCCTCGCCGGCAGCCGGCCAGCCCTCGAGAGCCAGACGGGTCGAGACCTTGCCCTCGTTGATCTGGCCGTGGCCGACCAGGTCCTCGTCCTGGCAGTGGCTCATAAAGACCTTGCCGAACATCTTGCCGTAGTCCATGCAGCGACGGAGCATGCCCGCGCCCTGCACGCCACGACCATCGTCGGTGAAGGCGACGGCGCCGTGGGCGACCATATCGCCCATCTCGGACATGGCCTCGCCCTTAAGACCGCGGGTCATGGCGCCCGACGGATAGACGCGGCAGTGGCCGACCTCGGCAGCGCGGGACTTGACGAACTCCACGACGGTGCCGTTATCGGTGACGG
Source organism: Collinsella sp. (assembly GCA_019419625.1). Taxonomy (GTDB): domain Bacteria; phylum Actinomycetota; class Coriobacteriia; order Coriobacteriales; family Coriobacteriaceae; genus Collinsella. The sequence continues at coordinate 25,310 of DXZO01000022.1, forward strand.
GATCGGTGTTGGGCATGGCGCACACGCCAGTGAAGCCGCCCTTGGCAGCAGCGCGGGTGCCGCTCTCGATGTCCTCTTTGACCTCGTAGCCAGGCTCGCGCAGATGCACGTGCATATCCACCAGGCCGGGGACGAGATACTTGCCGGAAAGGTCGCGGACCTCGGCTCCCTCGGCGGCGAGGTTCTCGCCGACCTCGGCGATCTTGTCACCGTCGATCAGGACGTCGACGACACCGTCAAGCTCGACGGACGGATCGACGACGTGGGCATTCTTAAGAAGCAAGGCCATTATCGGCACCTCCAAGCAGCAGATACAGGATAGCCATACGCACGCAGATACCGGCGTAGACCTGCTCCAGGATGACGGAGCGTTGCGGGTGGTCGGCCATATAGGAGTCGAACTCAACGCCGCGGTTGATGGGGCCCGGGTGGCAGATAATCGCATCGGGCTTCATGAGCTTCTCGCGGTCCTTGGTCAGACCGAAGAGCTTGTGGTACTCGCGAATCGTGGGGAACGGTGCGCCCTCGAGGCGCTCCTGCTGCACGCGCAACATGTAGACGACGTCCAGCTCGGGCAGGACGGAATCGAGGTCGCTCGTCACGTGGTCGCAGCCCAGGACCTCGGGCGCCGGCGGCAGCAGCGTGCCGGGGGCGACGGCGTAGGTCTCGCAGCCCATGATCTTAAGTGCGGGGATCAGCGAGCCGCACACGCGGGAGTGCGCGATATCGCCGACGACGGCGACCTTCAGACCGTGGAAGTCACCCTTGTGCTCCCAGATGGTGTACAGGTCGAGCAGGGCCTGCGTGGGGTGGTTGTGCTTGCCGTCGCCGGCGCAGATGACGCTCGCGGGCGAGTTCTGCGTGACGATGTAGGGAGCACCGGCGTGCTTATCGCGAACGACGATGCAATCAATCTTGTAGGCGTTGAGGGTCTCGACGGTGTCGACGAGGCTCTCGCCCTTGACCGTGGAGGTCGAGGAGCCGCCAAAGTTGAGGCTGTCGGCCGAAAGGCGCTTCTCGGCGAGCTCGAAGGAGCTGCGGGTGCGCGTCGAGGGCTCGTTGAACATGTTGACGATGGTCTTGCCCTTGAGCGTGGGGACCTTCTTGATCGCACGCTCGTTGACCTCAGAGAACGCCTTGGCGGTCTCGAGGATGAGCTTGATGTCCTCTTCGGAGTACTCGGTAATGTCGATCAGGTGCTTATGGTTGAACGCCACGGTACTACTCACCTCCCAGCGGCGCGGAGCCCACATGGGAACCCGGCGCGACGTCGTTAATCTCGACAGCGGTGCGGCCGTCTACTTCCTTCATATATAGGTGCACGTTCTCCTCATGCGACGAGGGAACGTTCTTGCCGACAAAGTCCGGCGAGATGGGGAGCTCACGGTGACCGCGGTCAACGAGAACTGCCAGCTCGATGCGGCTCGGACGGCCCAGGTCCATGACAGCATCCAGAGCGGCGCGGATAGTACGGCCCGTATACAGGATGTCGTCCACCAGCACGACGCGCTTGCCGTCGACGCTGAAGGGAATGTTGGTAGCGTGGATCGCGGGAGCAAAATTGGTAGCGTAGTCATCGCGGTAGAAGCTGATGTCGAGGCTACCGAGCGGAACGTCGACGCCCTCGATCTCCTTGATCTCCTCGGCGAGCTTCTTTGCCAGAAGGTCGCCGCGCGTGACGATGCCGACCAGAGCGAGGTCTTCACAGCCCTCGTTGCGCTCGAGAATCTCGTGCGCAATGCGGGTCATCGCTCGATTGACGGCGGTCTCGTCCATGATGACCGCCTTGGGGGAAGTCGTGCCCATCGATCTCCTTCCTCACATGTCTTGACTGCTGACACAGTCAAAAAAATAGATGCCCGACCGCTTAAGCGGACCAGACACCCACAGGAAAGGCTGCTCTTTGGCAGCTATGTAATTCCATGTGGGTATCTCGTACCCCTTTAATGGTCAAGGGATAGTGTAGCCAACCTCGAGCTTAATTGCGAGCATAAATACAGAACAATCCGTAAACGGAGCCCAATGCTCCATAAACCTATATATATTTGTGGGACGAGCTTGAAAACGCACGCACGAGCTGGCATAATCCCCTCTGCTGCACGCAAATCGGATCTACGTCCAGGGCCGTGGCGTGAGCACTATCGCCAAAAGAGGAATATCTCTGTGTAGATTGCGCACAGGGAGCTGCTTCTGTGCTATAGTTCAGGCTTGTTTGTTAACGCGACATGTTCGTTTGTCGCCCAAGGAGGGTCAGTTATGTCCAAAGTTTGCGAAGTTTGCGGTAAGCACCCCGTTGCCGGTCGCTCCATCAGCCACTCTCACCGCGTCACCAACCGTAAGTTCCGCCCCAACATCCAGCGCGTTTACGTCGTCGTCGATGGTCACCGTCGCAAGATGAACGTTTGCTCCACCTGCCTCAAGTCCGGCAAGGTTGCGCGCTCCTAAATAAGGTCTTACCAACAAGTACCTCGGACTCTCCGGGTCAAAGACCTCGCGTTCATATAGAACTTACCAAAGGCGTCCTCCCCCACGGAGGGCGCCTTTTTGCACTCATTGGGGACAGACTTACATGAGTGTTTTCACGCATTGGGGACAGACATGACGCACGCATGCGGCGTCCCGATCGGCTCCGGCCCCTATCTCACGCTGCATCCTTCCAGCCTGCAGTAGCCTTGGTCACGCTTGTGGCGCCGATACCGGTGATACGGGCAATTTGCTTGACCGTGAGATGTGCCCGCCTGAGCCTCAGCAGGCAGGCATCGCGTTCGGGGCGTGGCAGGGCCTTGAGCAACGCAGGATCTATGCTCGTCAGGACTTCGCGCGCAACGAAAAGGGCCTCCTCATCGGGGATCCGCCGGCGCGGAAGAACCTCCACTGACCAGATGCGCCCGGCAACTTTCTTGAGATGCTCGCAATAGCGACGGGAGCCTCCGACAACATCAAGCATAGGGGCCGCATCACAGATGTCAAAGGGATCATAGCCCAGCTGATACGCCTTATAGCTTGACCAGCGGTACGCCTCGAGCGAGTCAAGCGCACCCTTCACGGGATTGAGATGAATATAGTCGAGCAGCTGCACTGCCTGCGTGTCCGACTCAACCGCGACCCGCGAATAGCGATTGTCAAACAGATGGCCCGTTCTTCCCGTTTTCCCATTGAAATACTTGGCAAACGCCGTCAGCGCGCACTGCATTGCCTTTGAAAGGTTGTCATATGGGTCATCAACCATCAAATGGAAGTGGTTGTCCATAAGACACCAGGCCAACACCGCCACGTCATGGCACGCAAACCTGTCCGATATGTCCGATAGGAAACGATAGCGGTCGGAATCATCTTCAAAAATGATCTGTTTGGAGTTACCGCGGTCAAAGACGTGGTAATAGCCGGTGAGCGAAATTTCGCGGGCGCATCGGGGCATGGTCTCTCCTTTCAAAGCCGTACAGGCAACACCTAAAAGGAGAGAAGGAACGCGAAATGCTGAGCCTGTGACCTATTTATATCCAATCAGCAACAAAAACAGGCCCAAAACGACAAAATCGCAAATCGATGTCTGTCCCAAATGAGTGAAACCACTCATGTAAGTCTGTCCCCAATGAGCGGGACGATGCACTGGCAGATAGTTTTAGTTAAAACGCTTCAGTTTGTTAAAGCGTTTTAGTGTGCCTTTTACGGGAATCTTACCGTTCGCCGAATAATTTCTTGCTATCATGCAAGACGTAGGGTAAATCTCCGATCGCAAGGAGACACAAATGGTGAAAAAGTCACCGGAAAACACTACTCCCGCAATTGTGGACAACGTAGAGGCGCTTGAGGCTAAGCTCGCTCAGATGCGAGAGGCCCAGGCGCTTTTTGCTACGTACACGCAGGAGCAGGTCGACAAGATCTTCTATGAGGCCGCCATGGCCGCCAACAAGGCTCGTATCCCGTTGGCGAAGATGGCCATCGAGGAGACCGGCCGCGGCGTTCTTGAGGACAAGGTCATCAAGAACCACTACGCCGCAGAGTACATCTACAACGCTTACAAGAACACCAAGACCTGTGGTGTCCTGGAGCGCGACGAGGCCTACGGCATCACCAAGATCGCCGAGCCCATCGGCATCGTGGGCGCCGTCATCCCGACGACCAACCCCACCTCCACTGCGATCTTCAAGACGCTGATCAGCCTGAAGACCCGCAACGGCATCATCATCTCCCCGCACCCGGCAGCCGCCAAGTGCACCATCGCCGCCGCCAAGCTCGTGCTTGACGCCGCCGTCAAGGCCGGCGCCCCCGAGGGCATCATCGGCTGGGTCGATGTCCCCTCCATCGAGCTGACCAACATGGTCATGCGCGACGTCGACATCATCCTCGCCACCGGTGGCCCGGGCATGGTCAAGGCCGCCTACTCCTCGGGCAAGCCCGCCCTGGGCGTCGGCGCCGGTAACACCCCGGTCGTCATCGACGACACCGCCGACGTGCTGCTCGCCGTCAACTCCATCATCCACTCAAAGACCTTCGACAACGGCATGATCTGCGCTTCCGAGCAGTCCGTGACCGTCATCGACACCATCTATGACCAGGTCAAGGCCGAGTTCCAGAAGCGTGGCTGCTACTTCGTCAAGCAGGGTGCCGAGATGGAGGCCCTGCGTGCCGCCATGTTCAAGAACGGCGCCCTCGATCACCGCATCCCCGGCATGGCTGCCGCCAAGATCGCCGAGCTCGCCGGCATCGAGGTTCCCGCCAAGACCAAGATCCTGATCGCCGAGGTCACCTCCACCGACCCCGCCAAGGAGGAGTTCTCCCACGAGAAGCTCTCCCCGGTCCTGGCCATGTACCACGCCAAGGACTTCCAGGAGGCCGTCGACAAGGCCGAGCACCTGGTGCTCGCCGGTGGCCCGGGCCACACCGCCTCTCTGTACGTGCACCCCGCCCAGGCCGAGAAGATCAGCCTGTTCGAGCACGTCATGAAGGCCTGCCGTATCGTCATCAACACCCCGTCTTCGCACGGCGGCATCGGTGACCTGTACAACTTTGGCATGAAGCCGTCTCTGACCCTGGGCTGCGGCTCCTGGGGCGGCAACTCCGTCTCCGAGAACGTTGGGGTGAAGCACTTGATCAACGTTAAGACTGTGGCCGAGCGCCGTGAGAACATGCTGTGGTTCCGCGCTCCCGAGAAGGTCTACTTCAAGAAGGGTTCCACGCCCGTCGCCCTCGACGAGCTCGGTACCGTCATGGGCAAGAAGCGCGCCTTCATCGTCACCGACCAGTTCCTCTTCAAGAATGGCAACACCCGCGCCATCGAGGCCAAGCTCGACGAGATGGGCATCGCCCACGACTGCTTCTACGACGTCGAGCCCGATCCGTCGCTGCAGTGCGCACGTCGCGGCGCCAAGCAGATGGCTCTCTTTGAGCCGGACGTCATCATCGCCGTCGGCGGTGGCTCCGCTATGGACGCCGGCAAGATCATGTGGATGATGTACGAGCACCCCGAGTGCAAGTTTGAGGACATGGCCATGGACTTCATGGACATCCGCAAGCGTATCTTCACTTTCCCCGAGATGGGCAAGAAGGCCTACTTCGTCGCCGTCCCGACCTCTTCGGGTACCGGCTCCGAGTGCACGCCGTTCGCCATCATCACCGACAAGGAGACCGGCATCAAGTGGCCGCTCGCCGACTACGCGCTGCTCCCCAACATGGCTATCGTCGACGCCGACAACTGCATGACCGCCCCGCGCGGCCTGACCGCTGCCTCCGGCATCGACGTCATGACCCACGCCATCGAGTCCTACGTCTCCATCATGGCTTCCGACTACACCAAGGGCCTCTCCGAGCGCGCTGCTAAGCTCGTCTTCGAGAACCTGCCCTCCAGCTTCACGAACGGCGCCAAGGACCCGCACGCCCGCGAGGAGATGCACAACGCCTCCTGCATGGCCGGCATGGCCTTCGCCAACGCCTTCCTGGGCCTCAACCACTCCATGGCTCACAAGCTCGGCGCCTTCCATCACCTGCCCCACGGCCTCGCCAACGCCGTCATCCTGACCCGCGTTATGCGCTACAACGCCGCCGAGGCTCCCGTCAAGATGGGCACGTTCTCCCAGTATCCTTACCCCAACGCGCTGCACAACTACGCCGAGATGGCCAAGTACTGCGGCATCGAGGGCAAGGACGACAAGGAGGTCTTCGAGAACTTCATCACGAAGCTCGAGGAGCTCAAGGACTTCATCGGTGTCAAGAAGACCATCGCCGACTACGGTGTTGACGAGCAGTACTTCCTCGACACCCTCGACGAGATGACCGAGCAGGCATTCAACGACCAGTGCACCGGCGCTAACCCGCGCTACCCGCTCATGAGCGAGATCAAGGAGCTCTACCTGGACGCCTACTACGGCCGCGAGCCTCAGGACTACGCCGTCTGCTAGTTTTAGCACGGTTTTTAACGGCGGGGGTGCACGGGTGTTTCACACACCCCCGACGTCGCTTCTATCGCATCGTTGAAAGGATGCAACCATGCTGCTACCCGATTCCAAGACCGAGCTCGTCCGCCGTGGCAACAAGGTCGTTTACGACCTGGGCGACAAGATTGTCAAGGTCTTTAACGAGACCAAGCCTGTCTCCGACGTGTTCAACGAGGCTTTGAATCTTGCCCGCATCAATGAGTGCGGCATCCGCAGCCCCAAGGCTCTCGAGGTTTCCCAGCTCGAGAACGCCAACGGCTGGGCGCTCGTGACCGAGAAGGTTCCGGGCACCACCCTTGCCGAGAAGATGACTGCCGAGCCCCAGCGCTTTGGTGAGTATCTCGAGATGTTCGTCGACCTCCAAATCGAGATCCACGGCTACACCTCCCCGCTGCTCAACCGTCAGCGCGACAAGTTCGCCCGCATGATCGACAGCCTTGATCAGCTCAATGCCACCACGCGCTACAACCTTCAGGAGCGTCTGGACGGCATGACCAAGGAGTTCAAGGTCTGCCACGGCGACTTCAACCCCTCCAACGTCATCGTCGGCGACGACGGCCAGCTCTATGTGTGCGACTGGGCACACGCCACCCAGGGCTCCCCTGCTGCCGACGTTGCCACCACCTACCTGCTCTTCGCCCTCAACAGCAAGGATCAGGCCGAGGCCTACCTGGAGCTCTACTGCGACCGCGCCGACATGCCCATGCAGGTCGTGCGTCAGTGGACGAGCATCGTCGCCGCTTCCGAGCTCGCTCGTAAGCGCAACGTGAACGATGAGTTCCTGAAGAACTGGATCGACGTCGTCGATTATCAGTAATATCTGAGCGATTTATTTCGCATCGGAGGCACAAGAAAACCCCGCAGCTCATATGGGCTGTGGGGTTTTCCTTTACCCATCGAGTTTATTCACGCAACAAAATAGACTGCTCCGCATCTCTTCCTAAGAGAGATACGGAGCAGTCCCGCAATTACATCTAATAGCAGAAACGTCGATTAACGGCGGGCCGCCTTAACAAGCTCGGCAACCTTGGCGACGACCTCGTCAATCGCCACGTCCTCGCGCTCGCCCGTGGCACGGTCCTTGAGCTCAACGGTGCCATTCTTAAGGCCACGCTTGCCAAGCACCACCTGATACGGGAATCCCATAAGGTCGTTATCGGCAAACTTAAAGCCGGGACGCTCGTCACGGTCGTCGACGACGACCTCGATACCCTCGGCGCACAAGCCCTCGACGATTTGGTCGCAGACGGTTGCGCACTCCTCCTTCTTGGGATCGAGCGGAATCACAGCGACCTCGTACGGGGCAACGGAAACCGGCCAGACGATACCGTGCTCGTCGTTGTGCTGCTCCACGACGGCAGCAAGCGAGCGGGACACGCCCACGCCGTAGCAACCCATGATAAGCGGCTTCTCCTTGCCGTCCTCGTCCATAAAGGTGGCACCCATGGCCTCGGAGTACTTGGTGCCCAGCTGGAACACCTGAGAGACCTCGATGCCGCGGGCAGCAGAGAGCGGCTTGCCGCAGTGCGGGCAGGGATCGCCGGCAACGACGGTGACCAGATCTGCCCACTCATCGACGGTAAAGTCGCGCTCGGGGCAGGCACCGGTAAAGTGATAATCGACCTCGTTGGCACCGCAGGCCCACTGCTTGGACTCGCGCAGGCTCTCGTCGCACACCAGACGGATGCCCTCGGGCAAGTTAACCGGTCCGATAAAGCCCTTGTGCAGACCGTAGGTCTGAAGCTCCTCGTCCGTCATCATGCGATAACCCTTGCCAAAGACATGCTCGGCCTTGCAGTCGTTGAGCTCATGATCGCCCGGGACGATGGCCACGACAGGCTTGCCCTCGGCATCGATGAGCGCCAGGGACTTGCGCGTGCCGTTCTCGGGGAACCCAAAGAACTTAGCAACGGCCTCAATGGTGCCCATGCCCGGAGTCTCGACCTTGGTAAGCGTACCGTCACCGGGACCCTCAGTCACGACGACCTTGGTGCTTGCAGCCTCATCATCGGCGGCAAAACCGCAGTCATCGCAATAGACGAGAGAAGCCTCGCCGGCGTCGGCCAAAGCCATGTACTCGACGGAGGTATCGCCACCGATCTCGCCGGAGTCGGCAACGACGGGCAAGGCCTTGATGTAGCAGCGCTCGCAAATGTTAGCGTAGGCCTGCTTCATCTTGTCATACTCCTCCTGCAAGCTCTCCTGCGTGGCGGAGAAGCTGTAGGCATCCTTCATGATGAACTCGCGACCGCGCATCAGGCCAAAACGGGGACGGAACTCGTCGCGGAACTTATCCTGGATGTGATAGAGGTTCACTGGCAGCTGCTTATAGGAGCGCAGCTCGTTGCGCACCAGGGCCGTGACGGTCTCCTCGTGCGTGGGGCCCAGCACGAACTCGCGACCATGACGGTCGTCAAAGCGCACAAGCTCCTTGCCATAGGCATCGATACGGCCGGACTCACGCCACAACTCGGCGTCGACCATAATGGGCATCATAAGCTCCTGGGCGCCGGCGGCGTCCATCTCGTCGCGCACGATGTTCTCAATCTTGCGAATCGAGCGCCATGCGAGCGGCAGGTAGGAATACAGACCGGCGGCCTCCTTGCGGATCATGCCGGCACGGAGCAGCAGGCGGTGGCTGGCGAGCTCAGCGTCCGCCGGATCCTCTTTAAGCGTCGGCGCATAGAGCTTAGACATATACATTGCTCGGGTCATTTATTTCTCCTCAATAAGCTTGTCGACCTCTGCCATAAGCGCGTCGACAATTTGGTCCTCAGCTACTTTACCAATGATCTGGCCATGCGAAAAGAGCAAGGCCTGACCACGTCCGCAAGCAACGCCCAGGTCGGCATCAGAAGCCTCACCGGGGCCATTAACGGCACATCCCATGACGGCAATCGAAAGCGGCGCGGAATAGTTCTTAAGCCGCTCGGTGACCTCCTCGGCGATGGGAATGAGGTTAACCTGGCAGCGGGCGCACGTGGGGCACGAGACAATCTCGGGACCACGGCGACGCAGGCCCAGCGACTGTAGAATTCCCCAGGCGACCGGCGGCTCCTCAACCGGATCGGCCGTGAGCGACACACGCATGGTGTCGCCGATGCCTTCGGAAAGCAAGATACCCAAGCCTACAGAGCTCTTGATGGTGCCCTGAAGCTTGGTCCCCGCCTCCGTCACGCCCAGGTGAAGCGGAACGTGGGGAATCTCACGTGACAGGGCTCGATAGGTATCGAGCGTCGTTTGCACGCTATGGGCCTTGGCCGAAAGCACAATGTTCGTAAAGCCGCGATCCTCAAAGTGCTTGACGAAGCGCTCGCTCGACATCACGAGCTTTTCGGGCTGCGTGAGGTCGTCGCGCTCGGCAATATCTTGCTCAAGCGAGCCCGCGTTCACGCCAATGCGAATCGCACAGCCCGCGGCACCCGCAGCATCGATCACCGCGTCAACCTTGGCCCAATCGCCGATATTGCCGGGATTGATGCGCAGCTTGGCGGCACCGGCCTCAACGGCACCAATGGCGAGCTTATGGTTAAAGTGGATATCGGCGACAATGGGCACCGGAGACTCGGCACAGATGGTGCGGAAGCCCTCAAGCGCGGCCTCGGAGGGCACGCTCACGCGCACGATATCGCAGCCAGCCTGCGCCAACGCGCACACTTGCGCAAGCGTTGCCTGGGCATCAGCGGTATCGGTGCAGGTCATAGATTGGACCACCACCGGCGCGCCGCCACCGATCTGCACGCCGCCCACATGCACGGGGCGCGTCAGCTCGCGAGGCAAAGGATGGGATAAAGACAATCCAAACACTCCCCTACAAAATAAATCGAAGGATGTCGGAACGAAGCATATAGACAAACAGGAGCGCAAAGAGCGCGATGCCCACATAGCTCACAATCGTCTGGACCTTGAGCGGAAGCTCGCGGCCCGCAATCTTCTGAATGATCTCGATGACTAGCTTGCCGCCATCGAGTGGCGGGATGGGCAGCAGGTTCATAAAGCCAAGCGAGAATGAAATGAGGGCGGCAAACGAAAGGAACGTGGCAGGGCCGGCAGCAGCAGCCTGTGAGGACATAACGCTAATACCCACGATCGAAGAGGACTGATCGAGAATCTCCATCGTATGCTGCGGCTGGAGCAGGCGCATCACGCCCTCCGCTGTCTGCACAACATAGGAGAACGACAGGCGAGCCGACGTGATGGGGTCTAAACGGACCACCTGCGTAGAGGCATACACACCTAGGCGATCGTCCTCTTTGAGCGCAACCGTGGTCGAATGCTGCTTGCCGTCACGCTCGTACTCAATGGCGATATCGTCCTTACCGGCAGCCTTGCCGATGGCATCGTAAACATCCATCCAGGTAGAGCACGATACTCCGTCAACCGAAAGGATCGCGTCACCGCCCTCGATACCCGCCTTGGCGGCAATCGAGCCTTCGTCAACCTGGCCAATCACATTGGTATCCATCGGCACGGTGACACCCGCAATGGAATAGATGCTCATAAGGAGCAAAAAACCCGTCAAGATATTGACGATAATGCCCGCGAGCAGCATAAAGGCGCGCTTGAGAAAGCCTTGGCCAAGATAGGTGTGCGAGCGCTCTTGCGCAAGGAACTCGGCCTCGCCGCACGGCAGTTCCCACACATCGCCCTCGGCAGTCGCATGTTCGCGATCGAAACGGCGACCATCAAAGGTGGTATAGCCTGCCTTGTCTCGCGGCAACGTCTGATATTTGGTGGGATAGTAGCTCGGCGAGGGCTTCTCCCCTTCCTCATACCAGGGCGCGATGGAGCCCCAGCCAAGCAACAGGGCGCATGCCTCGAGCACATCCTCCTCGGAAAGCTCGAGCTCGACAGCAAGGTCGGCCACGGTCACGCGACCATGACGATAGATAGCCGCGAGCACGCGGTCGGCGCACGAAACATCGGTCGGATCCATACCGCAGATGGCAGCGTAGCCACCCAGCAGCAGCGGGGTCACGCCAAACTTGGTTCCAATGCGACGCGACGTGTAATGGATGTCAAAGCGGCACGGCAGACCCAAAAAGAACTCGGTCACACGGACGCCGCAGGCGCGCGCCGCCAAAAAGTGGCCGCCCTCGTGCAAAAACACGAGGACGGAAAGCATCAGCAGGCCCCAAAAGACCGATGAGAGAACGCTCAGAACAGTATCCATAAAACGAAAAAGCAATCCTTATGGGTTAGGAACGGGTTGCGGCGAGCACCTGCGCAGCCTTTTCACGCGCCCACGCATCGATGTCGCGAAGCTGCTCAAACGAATCGACCACCTGCATATCGTGGGCGTCCATGCAGGATTCCACAATGCGATCGATATCGGTAAAGCTGCAGCCATCGTGCAGGAAGGCATCGACGGCGACCTCGTTGGCGGCATTGAGCACGCACGGCATGGTGCCACCCGTCTTGCCGGCACGCTCGGCCAGTGCCAGACAGCGGAAGGTATCCATGTCGGCAGCATCAAACGTGAGCTGCCCCAGCTCGCGGAAATCGATACGAGGCGCCGGAGTATCCCAACGCTCGGGATACGAGAACGCGAACTGGATGGGAATACGCATGTCGGATGCACCGAGATGCGCCATCACGGAGCCGTCGGCGAACTCGACCATAGAGTGAATCTTGGACTGACGCTGCACGACCACGTTAATGAAATCGAGGTCGCAGTTAAACAGATGCATGGCCTCAATGCGCTCCAGGCCCTTGTTCATGAGGGTGGCGGAGTCGATGGTGATCTTGGCACCCATGGCCCACGTGGGATGTGCGAGGGCATCGGCACGCGTCACGCGATCGAGCTCGTCACGCGTGCGGCCAAAGAACGGACCGCCCGAGCAGGTGAGCCAAATACAATGAGCCTCGCGCGGGTTCTCCCCCAGATAGCACTGGTAGATGGCGGAATGCTCAGAGTCGACCGGAATAAGCTGGCCCGGTTGCGCCAACGGCATAAGCAAGTCGCCACCGACGACGAGGGACTCCTTGTTGGCAAGGGCAAGGCGCTTATTCGAGATCAAGGCCGCATGGCTCGCCTCGAGACCGGCGGCGCCCACAATAGCGACGAGCACGCAGTCGACATCGTCGCGACGTGCGAGCTCGCAAACCGCCTGCGCGCCAACGCCGAGCTTCGTTCCCTCGGGCAACTCCTGCAGCACGGCGTCATCGCCATGAGCGACATCGGCCACGGCAACCGCCGGAACCGAGAACTCGCGGGCAGCGGCAACGAGCTCGGAGGTACTGGAGTTAACGGACAGCGCCGTCACCTGCAGGCGATCGGCATGCTGGCGGCACACATCGAGCGCCTGGGTGCCGATAGAGCCTGTACAGCCCAGGATGGCAACACGAAGGCGTCCATCGGGGCCATACGTCGTCTGGAATGACATTACAGCACGCCTCCGATCATCAAAAGCAGCTGCGCGGTAATGCAGCCAAAGATAAGCGAATCGCTACGGTCGAGCATGCCGCCATGGCCCGGGATAAGGTTGCCGGAATCTTTGACGCCCACACCGCGCTTGATGCGCGACTCGATAAGGTCGCCGATAACGCCCAGAATGGACACGACCACGCCGCACAGCAGCGCATAGGGCAGGCTGAGCTTGTAGAAGTGCGTCGCCCACAGGATGAGCCAAATCAAAACCGAGCCCAAGATGCCGCCGGCAAACCCCTCCCAGCTCTTTTTGGGAGAGATCTTGGGAACCATCTTGTGCTTGCCGATACGGCTGCCCACGATGTAGGCAAACGAATCGGAGACCCAAAGGGACGCGCAAACGCCCACTGAAAGCAGGGCGCCGGCAAAACCGGGCACGGCATCGCGCAGCAGCACGATAGCCGACAGCATAAAGCCAGTGTAGATGGGACCCATGAGCGTCACGGCCACATCAGAGATGCGGGTACGCGGCGACCAAACATACCAAATGCCCACAGCGAGCATCAGGGCAAAAAGCAGGGCATTCAGCAACATCGAATCGCCCAACGCCGACAGCGGAAAGAGTACGGCGGCAGCGATACCCATGCGCTCGTTAGCCATCTTGCCATCGAGCCTCGTCATACGGAAAAACTCATAGCAGCACAGACCGCTCATGACAGAAACAAAGATGGCCGTGGGCACGATACCCAAAACCAGGCACAGGATAAAGACAACGGCGTAGACGATACCGGCGGCGGCACGGGTGATAAAGCCCGCCAGCCACGAACCGGTGCCGCTCTTTGCTGCAGGTGCTCCCGCAGCGGCAGCCTTGCGCGCAGGCGCCGCGGAAACTGGCGTCTTGGGAGCAGATGCCTTGGGACGATCGGACACGATTAAGCCTCCTCGGTCTTACTCAGTCCACCAAACCTACGGTCACGGCCCTGATAGGCCAAAATGGCGTCGACAAGGCCCCAACGATCAAAGTCGGGCCAATAGGTATCGGTGACGTAGAATTCGGAATAAGCCACCTGCCACAGCAGATAGTTCGAAAGGCGCAGCTCGCCAGAAGTGCGAATCACGAGCTCCGGATCGGGAAGACCGGCGGTGTACAGGTGCGAAGCAACCATATCATCGTCGATAGCGGCAAGATCGATCTTTCCAGCGGCGGCATCAAGTGCGATCTGGCGGACAGCGCGGGTGATCTCAGCACGGGCACCGTAGTTAACGGCCAGCGCCAGCGTCATACCGGTATGATCGGCGCATTCGGCAAGGCCGCGCTCAAAGACATCGCGGGTCTTCTTGGGCAGCGCGGAAATATCGCCCAAAAAGACAACGCGAACGTTCTCGCGCTTCAGAAGCGGCAGCTCGTCGATAAACGTCTTGGCAAACAGATGCATCAAAACGTTGACCTCATGCTGCGGACGGTTCCAGTTTTCGGTAGAAAACGCATAGGCAGAAAGCACGTCGACGCCTAGGCGCACGCAGGCGGTAATGATCTCGCGCAGCGAGACGATACCTGCCTTATGACCCTCGGTGCGCGCAAGACCGCGCGACGTAGCCCAACGACCGTTGCCGTCCATGATGCACGAGATATGGTGCGGAATCTTATTGAGGTCAAGGTCGGAAAAACCGACGCCCGCAGGGGCGTCGGCAAAGTACTCGACCAGTTTATGCTCGTCGTATTGCACCTTAGATCTCCATGACCTCGGCTTCTTTTTCCTTCAGAAGCTCCTCCACCTTGGCGACATACTCATCGGTGTGCTTCTG
>DXZO01000023.1:0-611 GCA_019419625.1 Collinsella sp.
AACCCGCGACCCCAACCTTGGCAAGGTTGTGCTCTACCAACTGAGCCATGTCCGCTTGCGGGTTATTAATTTACGCGAGTTGTCCAAAAGACGCAAGTACTTTTTTCAAAAAACTTGTCTGCCGCATGTTCTTAGTAGCTAAACGCGCTAAAGCGATTGGCTAGGCACACGATTCCAGCGCTCCGCTAAACAGCTTCACCATCTGCACGCGCGTGCCGGCGCCGTCCGTACGACGAGCAACCTCCACGTTATCGACGAGCATACGCATAAGTTTGATACCGCGGCCGCGTTCCTCGGATGCGACCGGCTCGCTCGTTTCATCGATAGAATAGCCAGCACCTCGATCAAGCACCTCAACCACAACGCGATCGCCATAGGCCTGAACCGTCAGGACGCACCCGATACCGCCCGCATGGTCATAGGCATTACCCAGTGCCTCCCCCGACGCCAATGCGACATCGTAGCGCTCGTCACGGCGCAACGGAAGCGATTCAAGGAGTTCGGCGATGCGATGTCGGTAGTATGGAAGATTCTCGATACCCTGACGGACCTCGACGCTCTTACTCCAGCGAGGCAGCTCCCCCACCGGAATGGCGGGAATAGACTCCCGT
>DXZO01000023.1:635-36333 GCA_019419625.1 Collinsella sp.
AATCAAAGCATCCAACCGCCGACGCAGCGCAGGCACCGTGGCGATGTCGATATCGCCTGGTGGCGTCAAAACCGCTATGTCATTCCACTCATTCATACGACCATGGTTCCCCAAAAGAGCTTGTTCGATGCATGCCTTTCCGCATCCGTGCGGATTCGGCGCGCCCAGCGTCGCTGTTTAGGACCGGCCCCGCAAAAACTCAAGGGACACTAATGCAATGTCATCGTCCAGCGCCGATTCGGTAAATCGGTCGAGCTCGCCCAAGACCTTGCCGCAGATTCCCGATACGCCCTCACCCGAGACAGAGAGTAGAAGATCACGAAGGCGCTGCTCGCCAAAGAACGCTCCGGTGCGGTCGCGGGCCTCAATCGTTCCATCCGTATACATGAAGAGCATGTCGCCAGGAGCGAACGTAAACACGCCCGTCTCGTAAACCATGCTCTCAAATGCACCGATTACGCCCGATTGGCATCCAAGCAGCTCGACCTCTCCCCCACGGGCCTCGCCGCCACCCAGCGGCATCGACTCTGGCCTGATGACCATGGTCGGAGGATGGCCCGCCGAACAATACGTTGCGCGTCCGGTTTTAAGGTCAATCTTGGCGATAAAGGCCGTCACGAACGTCTCGACCCTCGAGAAGCCCATGAGCATGCTGTTAAGGGAGCGTGCCATGCGGGCCGGTCCAGCGCCCTCCCAGGCATATGCCGTCAGGGCCGTCTTGACGAGCGCGGACATCGATGCAGCCTCAATGCCTTTGCCAGACACATCGCCCAGAATCATGACGGCGCAGTCGTCGGGAAGACGGATGAGCGTATAGAAATCGCCGCCGACCAACGCTGAGTTCGTGGCCGACAGGTACACCGAATCGGCGGCGATTCCCGGAACATCCCCCAGGGAATTTCTCATGCCAATCTGGAGGGTCTGAGCGATATGGCGCTCCTCGCGCTTTTGAGATTCGCCTTCGTAGATCAGTTCAAAGTCATGCGCCAAGTGCACCAAGTAGTCATATTCAAGATCATCAATCGGCTCTTGGCTACCATCACGAAGCAGCAGCGCACGCGTCGTCGGCCCCTTCGCAACAGAAGCAGGAACGATTGCGTCGTTACTGTGCTTGCCATCGCCCTCAGGGCGTGGGCGCCCCGCCTCGATGCCGGCGTCGACGTAGAGACCCTGGCAAGGCAGGCCATGCGCTCTAAGCCAGCCTCCCATAGGCATCGATTCGTCAACGCGAGTTATACGGACGTGTTTAAGGTCCTCGGCACTCGTGCCGCCCAAAACAGATGCCTCAAAGCCATCAGGGGCAGCCCCCAAACGTGCCGCTGGCGCCGTCGTGGAAAAGAAAAGCTTCTCGGGATCGTCCGGCAAAGCAACGCGACTGCCGCCTTCAAAATCTATGACGTAGGAATCCAGACTGGCGTCATACTCAATAGGGCAAAAATGGCAGTTGAGCATATTGCAGATCTCGGACGATACCGCCTGGGTAGCCGCGGCGGAATCGTCTAGAAAGGTAAACAACTCATCCCGCAAGACATTGAGCGAGCGGCCAAGCTCGGCCGTGCGACGGGAGCGAAGGCTCGATGCCATGCCGACCAGCTGGATAGACAGGTAATCGCAAATGACCTCAAGTACATTAACATCATAAGCGAGCGGTGCCTGGGGGCGTTTCCAACCAACTTCCAGCACGCCAAGGATCTGCGTACCGTAAAAAACGGGAAGACAGATTTCACTGCGGTACGGAGGCATATCCTGCATGCGCAACAGGTGCTTAGAACGATTATCCAGGTCCATGAACATACCGGAGGCGGCCTTATCGCCCTCAAGGTCCTGTTGAATCGACAAGCGACAGGCACGCGACTCACGAAGAACATACGTCGGAATGCCGGCGCCATACGGCAAAAACTCGGGCAGGTAGCTGTCGAGCAGCTCCTTGGAAACACCGCGAAGCTTAAAGCCGCCGCTCTCAGAAAAATAGATAGCAGCACCCGAAGCATCGAGCGTTCCTACAAGCTGGTTCAAAACGGTATCAAGCAGGCTGGGTAACTCATCGGAGCCCACAGTGCTCATAATGACCGAGAGCGTGCCAGAGAGACGCTTGTTCGCCACTCTAAGCTCCGATAACGCACGCTTGAGTTGCCGGTCGTGAGAATACTGTTCCTCAATACTGTGAAGCGCCACCAGGACACGTGGCGCGCGGCGCCCAAAGATGCGTGGAGGCGTTACGGAGCCCGCACGAACCAAGACGGGAATGAAAGAGCCGTCACTCAGTTTGAGCATCAGTTGGTTCTCTGAGCCATCAGTTTCAAATGGCAGACGATGTTCCGTCGCACGCTCAAAAGCGGACGAGTACAGGACGTCTTTAACATCTCCACCGATGACGTCGGCGCGTTCCTCGCACATCAAACCAAGTAAGCGATTATTCACATGCAGAATGGTTCCGTCGAGCTCGCAGATGATGACAGCATCGCTCGTGATCTCGACTAGTTGGGCAACGTCTGCCCACTCGTTGCGTTCAAGCGTTTCCATCGTGGACCCCACCGTCTATCGGTAACAAAAAAGCCTCCGAAGAGGCTTCTCAAATGCGATGGTGTCGGAGGCGGGACTTGAACCCGCATGACCAAAAAGCGGTCACTAGCACCTCAAGCTAGCGCGTCTGCCAATTCCGCCACTCCGACATGCTATATTGTTGATTCACGGTTCGTTTTTTTGGACCCGCGCGTTCAACGAGGAAGATAATAACCTATGATTCGAGAACTGTGCAAGCACTTTTTTCAAAAAAGTTTACGAATTTGTAAATGCGCTGGTAGACGGACCTGTTCGGGCCGGAATGAGGTTGCTTTCCAACGCGTCCTCGGGCATGCGGCATTATTTTGATTCGCGCTTCGCGCTACAAAAAAATGCCGCCCCCTGCGGAATGCGTTGGAAAGCAACCTCATTCCGGCCCTAGGAGTATGTACTCCGGGCACAGTTCTCAAATATGTTCTGGGGCTGATATAAATTTAGTGGCTCGGCTTTGCCGAGCCCTTATATAAGGAGGCCGGAGCTTTTGCTCCGGCCTCACTAACTATCCCATTAGATTAAGTGAGCGATCAAGGAATCGCCCCCCCCCTGCATCGGTAACACAGAGCCCGTGCTGGACTTAGTTTTCAGAACATTCCGCAGACCAGGAAACCCCCTTATCCGCAGCTCCGAAGGAGCAGGATAAGGGGGTTTCCATGGTCGAGGACGTTCTGAAAACTAAGTCCAGCACGGGCCCGGACAAACAGCCGACTACAGGTCGATGTGAGATTCCTTGATCGGGAACGGCTCCGCGAAGTGGCAGGCGCAGCAGTGACCCGGTGCGACTTCCTTAAACTCGGGAAGCTTCTCGGAGCAGATGCCCTGCGCGATCGGGCAGCGCGTGTGGAAACGGCAACCGGTCGGCGGATCCAGCGGCGACGGCGGATCGCCAGCGAGAATGATGCGCTTGCGGGTCTTCTGGATATCCGGATCGGGCACCGGCACGGCAGACAGCAGCGACTGCGTGTACGGGTGGTGCGGCTCGCTATAGAGCGTCTTCCAGTCCGAAACCTCGACCATCTTGCCCAGATACATAACGGCAACGCGATCAGAAATGTGCTGCACGACAGAGAGGTCGTGAGCAATGAAGAGATAAGCCGTACCGAACTTGTCCTGGAGCTCCTTAAGAAGGTTCAGAACCTGGGCCTGAATGGATACGTCAAGCGCAGAGACGGGCTCATCGCAGATAATCAGCTTGGGCTTGAGCGCAAAGGCGCGGGCAATGCCGACACGCTGGCGCTGGCCGCCCGAGAACTCGTGCGGATAGCGGTTGATGTGCTCGGGGTTCAGACCGACGACGTCCAGCAGCTCGCGGACGCGCTCAATGCGCTCCTCCTTGGTACCCACGCCATGAATGGTCATGGGCTCAGAAACAATTTCGCCGATGGTCATACGAGGGTTGAGCGAAGCATAGGGGTCCTGGAAGATGAACTGCATCTCGCGACGCATATCCTTGATCTCGTGCTTGCTCATCTCGGCAACGTCTTTGCCCTGGAAGAACACTTTGCCTGCCGTCGGCTTGGTCAGGCGCATGATGGTGCGGCCCGTCGTGGACTTACCGCAACCAGACTCACCAACCAGACCAAAGGTCTCACCTGGATAAATCTCAAACGAGATGTCGTTTACAGCAGAGACGACGCGCTTGGAAAAACGCTTGGCGAACATGCCGGACTCTGCGGGGAACTCCTTAGAAAGGTGCTCGACCTTCAGCAGCGGAGTGCGCTCGTTATTGTCTGCCATTTACGCCTCGCCTCCCTTCTTGGAATCCTTGCGCGTACGGGACGTCTCAGGAGCGTTCTTGAGGAACTCGGGGTCACCGGAGTAGTGGCACGCAGAGTAATGACCAGACTCGGTGACAACGCGCTCGGGGCGCTGCTTGCGGCACTTATCCGTCGCATAGGGGCAACGAGGAGAGAAGACGCAGCCCTCAGGCAAGTTCATGAGCGAAGGCGGGTTGCCGTGAATCGGCGTCAGCGGCTTCTTCTCTTCGATGGCCTGCTCCGGGATGGAGCGGATAAGGCCCCAGGTGTAGGGGTGGCGGCTCTCGTAGAAGATTTCCTCAGCAGTACCGAACTCGACAGGACGGCCGGCATACATAACCATGATTTTGTCGGCCATATCGGCGACAACGCCCAGGTCATGGGTAATCATGATGATGGCGTTGCCGTTCTTCTCCTGCATTTCCTGCATAAGCTCAATAATCTGAGCCTGAATGGTAACGTCCAGGGCGGTCGTGGGCTCGTCGGCAATCAGAATATCGGGATCGCAGGCAAGGGCCATAGCAATCATGACGCGCTGACGCATGCCACCAGAGAACTGGTGCGGATACTCATTGACGCGCTTCTCGGGCTCGGGAATGCCAACGAGGTCCAAAAGCTCGGTGGCGCGCTTGAGCGCCTCCTGCTTGGAGTAGCCACGATGCAGACGAAGGCCCTCGCCCACCTGCTTGCCGATCTTATAGACCGGGTTCAAGGAGGTCATAGGATCCTGGAAGATCATCGCGATATCGTTACCGCGAATGTGCTGCATCTCTTCCTCGGTCATCTCGAGGATAGAACGACCGCGATAGCGAACGTCGCCGCCCTCAATCTTTCCCGGAGGCATCGAGATAAGACCCATGATGGTCATGGCGGTCACGGACTTACCGGAGCCGGACTCACCGACGACACCCAGGGTCTCACCGCGATCGAGCGTGTAGGACACACCGTCGACAGCGCGAACGACACCATCCTCAGTATGGAAATACATCTTAAGGTCATCGACCTCGAGCAGATGCTGGCCCTCGGGAACCGGCTGGTCCTTCAGGTCCACATAGTTCTTGTTCTTCTTCATCCTTATGCGTCCTTCATCTTGACGTCGAGGGCGTCGCGCAGACCGTCACCCAGCAGGGTGAAGGCGAGCACCGTCGAGAGAATTGCCAGACCGGGCATGATCATCATCCAGGGAGCAGTCAGAAGATACTGCTGACCGTCCTGAATCATGGAGCCCCACGAAGGCGTAGGCGGAATAACGCCCATGCCGAGGAAGGACAGAGCGGACTCGGTCAAAATGGCACCACCAATGTTCATGGTCGCGTAGACCACGATGGAGGCAACGGAGTTCGGGAAGATGTGACGCACGACGATACGAGCATCGGATGCACCCATCGCGCGCGCAGCGTCAACATAGTCGTTTTCCTTGACCGTCAGGATTGCAGATCGGAAGACGCGCGCAATCGAAGGCCAGCCGAGAACACCGATGGCGATAAAGACGTTCTGAAGACCACGGCCGATAACGGCGATCATGGCGACGACGAACAGCACGTACGGGAACGCTAGGAAGATATCCGCACAGCGCATGATGATCGTATCCCAGATTCCGCCGTAGAAACCGGCCAGAGCACCCATGACCAAACCGATCACCGTGGAGATGGCGGTGGCCATAATGCCGACGGACAGCGAAACGCGTGCACCGTAGATAACGCGGACGAGAATGTCGCGGCCAAGGGCGTCGGTGCCAAACGGGTGCTCGGCACACGGAGCCAGCAGCGACGTCTCGGCCATGGTAGTCGAGTCGGAAGCCGTCGGCGACCCGAGCCAGGGCTTAGCCCACAGATCGGCGGTCAGGGCAACCAAAACGACGATGATAATCCAGCAGACACCGATAACGGCGAGCTTGTTCTTACGAAGACGCTTAAAAGCGTCGCCCCACAGCGTGCGGGACTTGGCGGGAGCAGATGCGGCCTTGGTGGCGGTAGCCTGCTCCTGAGACTGAGAATCAGTTTCCTGCATGAGACGTACCTCCCTTAGGCCTTATCCGACGGACCGCCAAGGCGGATACGCGGGTCGAGGAATGCATAGCTAATGTCGACGAGCAGGTTGATCACCATGACGACGACAACGATGAGCGTAACGCCGCCCATAACGATGGGCCAGTCACGCATGCTAATAGCGCGATAGACCTCATAGCCGATACCGGGCCAGTTAAAGACCGTTTCGGTCAGGATGGCACCCGAAAGCATGCCGCCAAAGTCGACACCAATATAGGTAACGACGGGGATGAGTGCATTCTTAAGCGCATGCTTGATGATGATCGCGCGATTGGAGAGACCCTTGGCCTTTGCCGTACGGATGTAATCCTGGTTCATGACGTCAAGCAGCTGCGAGCGCATAATGCGGGCAGCATAGGCGGTCGAAACCGAAGCCAGCGTAATGGTTGGAAGCACATAGTGCATCCAATCCTGATACTGAGAGCTGGAACCGCCGGCACCCGAAATCGGCATGGAGAATGCGCCGCCGGTGGCATCCTTGAGGATGACGCCAAAGAACAGCTGCAGCAACATACCGAGCCAGAAGGCCGGGACGGCAACGAGGATCGACGTGGTGAGCGTTACCAAAATATCCCAGAAGGAATAACGCTTTACCGCCGAAATGATACCCGCACCGATACCCATGATTGCCTCGAGCACGATGGCGCACGCGGCAAGTTTGACCGTATACGGATACTTTTGGGCAAAGATTTCCGTAACCGGCAGCTTGCGCTGGTACGAATTACCCAGATCGCCATGAAGCAGACCGTTCATGTAATACAGATAACGGTCTACAAGCGACGTCTGAACGGGATCGCCGTTCTCGTCAAGGATCGCGTTGCCGTCCTCGTCCGTCTGGACCAGGTGATAGCGTACGCGAAGCTGAAGCTCTACCTCGGGGGACAGAGCCTTGTCTCCACCGATCAGCTTGATCGGATCTCCCGGCACGATATTCTGGAGGGCGAACAGAATCAGCGTGACGCCCAAAAACACCGGGATGAACTGAAGCACACGTTTAACGATGTACTTACCCATACCACTCCCCTATCTAGGGATTAACCTAAATGGGATGCCGATCGCCAGACCGGCATCCCAAAATTACCATCAGCCAGTTTACCCCAGGTTAGGGGGAACTGTATGTTTCCCATGAGGTCTACGTAAATACTTGACCCTCACGGAAGCTGCAAACTCTTAGGCGAGCTCAGCGGTACCCAGCTCGGCGTGCTTCTGCGGATCGACATAGAGGTGCTTGATGCGATCAGAGCCGGCGATGGTGTGCGTGTAGAACATCACCGGGATGACCGGGCAGTCGGCAGCGACCATTGCGTCGGCCTCCTGCATCTTAGCGACGCGCTCTTCGTCGTCAACCGTGGTACGAGCCTCGTTGACCTTGGCGTCGAACTCGGGGTTGTTGTAACCAGAGCGGTTGTCGCCACCGAGGGAGGCAGAGTGGAACAGCGGATACAGGAAGTTGTCCATGATCGGGTAGTCGGCAATCCAGCCCAGACGACCGAACTGATAGTTGAAGTTCTGGTACTGCTCGAGCAGGGCAGACCACTCAGGGGTATCGGAGACGGCGGTGACGCCCACCTTGGCGAGGTCGCCGATGATGGACTCCATGATCTCCTTGTGGCCGCCGTCCTGGTTGTAGGAAAGGGTCACGTTAATGCCACGATCGCCGTTAGCGCCAGCGGGAGCAACCTTGTCGAGGTACTCGTTAGCCTTGTCGACGTCGTAGGCGCAGAACTCCCATGCGCCCTCCTTGTAGCCATCGATGCCCGGAGGAACAATGCCGTCGGCGGGGGTACGGGTACCCTTGAAGATGGTCTTGCAGATGGCCTCACGGTTAATGGCCAGGGAGATACCCCTGCGCAGGTCGGCGTTGTTGAACGGCTCGGCCGTGGTGTTGCAGGTCAGGTAGTAGGTGGAAGGCTCGGCGCCGAGCAGCATGTGCTCGCCGTCGCCCATGGTGTAGCCGTCCTTGGACACGCCGCGATCCTTCTTGGCAGCGTCGATCTGAGCAACGGGAACGTCGCAGATGTCAAGGTTACCGGCCTGGAACTCCTTGTAGGCGGTCTCCACGTCCTTGATGACCTGGAAGTGGATGCCATCGATCTTGGCCTTGTCGCCATAGTAATCGTCGAACTTCTTGAGGTTGATCTCCTGACCATCCTCCCACTTGCCGTCCATCATGAACGGGCCGTTACCGATCGGGGCAAGGTAGAAGCTCTTAACATCGGACTCGGCGCACTCGGGAACCGGGGACAGAGCCGGGTGAGAGGCGACGAAGGGGAAGTCGGCGTAAGCGGAAGACAGCTTAACGACGAGGGTCTCATCGTCGGGGCAAGTAACACCGCTGAGCTCGGTAGCGTTACCGGCAAGTAGATCGTCATAGCCCTCGACCATGGAAAGGTGATAGGAGACCTCGGAAGGACCGTACTCGGTAGCGATGGCCGACTTGGTGTTGACCAGACGCTCCCAAGCGAGCTTGAAGGACTTGGAGGTAACGTCGTCACCGTTGTGGAACTTGGCCTTCTTGATCTTGAAGGTGAACTCGGTGGCGTCGTCGTTGGCCTCGAAGGACTCGCAAGCCAGCGGGACGATCTTGCCCTTCTCGGCGTCGTAAGAGGTCAGAGCATCAAACAGCTGGTACTCGACCTGAGTGCCCTGATCCTCCTGGACGTTGTAGGGGTCGATGCAGACCGGGTTGTTGATGTAGAAGTTCAGCGTCGAACCGGAGTCAGATCCGGAAGCGTCGCCGCCCTTCTTGCCGCACGCGGCAAGAAAAGCCATGGAGCTCGCAGCGAGGGTGCCGCCAACAAAGGCGCGACGACCCATAACGGGCTGGTGGAACATAGAATCAGCCATGCCATCCTCCTTATGAGATAGGACAAAGTGAATTCGGCCGGGCAACGTCGAGACAGCCCGTTCGAACCATTCAAACGCGGTCCGCCGTTATGGCTGGTTATGCAGTGCGGACCAACGTTTCGCAATACAGTAGCGCATTTTATGCACAATTTGGCGCTGATTCCGGTTAACGGTCGAGAATTTCTTTAGTTGGGCGAAGTATGTGGGGATATTTTGACCCTGTTACAAGTCTGTAAACAAAAAGGGTCCCGCACTTACGGAACCCTTTACAAGCATATGTACGGCTCGTGCTTAGTAGCCCACGATGCCCTGCGGGAAGAAGAACATGCACAGCACAACGCACACGGCAAACACGACAGCCATGATAACGGTCAGGCGGTCAAGGTTCTGCTCCATAACGCCCGTGGCAGAGGTGGAGTTATACAGAGAACTGGCGATCATATCCGAAACGCCGGTACCCTTACCGGAGTGCATCAGGACGAGAATCGTCAGCGCCACGGCGGAGACAGCCCAAACAACAAACAGAAGAATCTGGAACGGACCCATAGATAAGCTCCTTAATAGAACAATTCAAACTCCAGTACTGTACCACAACCCCCAGTACTCCCCCGCCTGCCATTTGAGGACAGGCAGAAATAGCGCAAAAGGGGGTTGTCCGAATGTGGACAACCCCCTTGCTAGAAAACGTTTGTTGTTTTCTATTAGGCCTCGGTGGCGAGTACGCGACCCGTCATCTCGGCGGAAGGCTCAATGCCAGCCATGGTGAGCATGGTCGGAGCGATATCGGAAAGACGGCCGTCCTCAATACCGGTGAGCTGCGCCTTCTCATCAACGATGATGAACGGCACGCGGTTGGTGGTGTGAGCCGTAAACGGATGCTTGGAACCGTCGGAAGCAACGTCAAACATGTGATCGGCGTTGCCGTGATCGGCGGTAATCAGCGCAAAGCCGCCCTTAGCGAGAATCGCCGGGACAACCTTGGACAGGGCATCGTCAACAGCCTCGACGGCCTTAACGGCAGCGTCGAAGACACCGGTGTGACCAACCATGTCGCAATTTGCGAAGTTCACGATGTAGAAATCAGCGCGATCCTCGTTGATAGCGGCGACAAGCTTCTCGGTAACCTCAGGAGCGCTCATCTCGGGCTGCAGATCGTAGGTAGCGACCTTGGGGGAAGCGACGAGCACGCGCTCCTCGCCCTCCTTGGGCTCCTCGATGCCGCCGTTGAGGAAGAACGTCACGTGGGCGTACTTCTCGGTCTCGGCGGTGTGCAGCTGCTTCAGGCCATTGGCGGCGATAACGTCGGCCAGGACGTTCTCGGGGAACGTCTTGGGGAAGGCGACCTCGACGTCAAACGTCGGATCGTACTCGGTCATCGTCACAAAGTGCGAAAGCTTGATCTGCTCGCGCTCAAAGCCGTCGAACTCCTTGTCCGTGAACACGCGGGTCATCTGACGAGCGCGGTCGGGACGGAAGTTGAAGAAGATAGCCGCGTCGCCCTCGTGGATGCCCTCGTTGTGGGCAGCGAAGGGCTCGACGAACTCATCGCCGCGCGGATCCTTCTCGTAGTAGGCCTTGATACCGGCCACGGGGTCGGTATCGGCATCGGACGCGTTGACCATGACGTCGTAGGCGCGCTGGATACGCTCCCAACGATTATCGCGGTCCATGGCCCAATAACGGCCCGAGACGGTGGCAACGCGAGCGTCGCAACCGGTCTCCTCAGAAATCTTGGCCAGGAAGGCGCAGAACTCACTCATGTAGCCGGCGCCGGACTGCGGGTCAACGTCACGGCCGTCCATGAAGGCGTGGACGCGAACGGTCTTGACACCATGCTCGGCAGCCATCTTGACCAGAGCCTCGACGTGGTTCATGTGAGAATGAACACCGCCAGGGCTCATAAGGCCCATGAGGTGGAGAGTCTTGCCGTCAGCCTTGACGTCGTCCATAGCCTTGACGAAGACCTCGTTCTTGGCGATGGAGCCATCCTTGATGGCGTTGTTGATGCGCGAAAGCTCCTGGAACACGATGCGGCCGGCACCGATGTTGAGGTGACCCACCTCGGAGTTACCCATCTGGCCATCGGGAAGACCCACGTCCTCGCCCGAAGCGCCGAGCGTGGTGTGGGGATACTTCTCGTACAGGCTATCAAGGAAGGGCGTCTTGGCAGCGGCGACGGCGTTCTCGCCATCGGCCGGAGCCAGGCCGCAGCCGTCCATGATGATCAGGAGTGCAGGAAGATGACGCTGTGCCATATGTCCTACTCGCCTGCCTTGACGACCATAGAGGCGAAGTCGGCAGCCTTGAGCGAAGCGCCGCCCACGAGGGCGCCGTCGACGTCGGGCTTGGCGACGAGCTCGGCGATGTTGCCGGGCTTAGCGGAACCACCGTACAGGACGCGGATGCCGTCGGCGAGCTCCTCGCCGAACATCTCCTTGAGGGTCTCACGGATAGCGCCGCAGACCTCCTGAGCGTCCTCAGCGGTAGCGGTCTTACCGGTGCCGATGGCCCAGATGGGCTCGTAGGCGACGACGACCTGCTTGGGGCAGGTGATCTCAAGACCAGCAAGGCCAGCCTTGACCTGGTTCACGACATGCTCGACATAGGTGCCAGCCTCGCGGACCTCGAGGGACTCGCCGCAGCAGAAGACGGGAACAAGACCGGCGGCAACGAGGGCCTTGGCCTTCTTGTTCTGGTCCTCGTCGGTCTCGTGGAAGTAGTCGCGACGCTCGGAGTGACCAATGATGCAGTAGGTGCAGCCAGCGGACTTGAGCATGTCGCAAGAGGACTCACCGGTGAAGGCACCCTTGGCCTCCCAGTACACGTTCTGTGCACCGAGGGCGATGGGGGCAGCCTGAATGCGGTCATGAACCGTGGTGATGTCAATGGTCGGAGGGCAGACGAGTACCTCGACGCCAGCCGGAACCTCAGGCAAAGCCTGAGCCAGTTCGTCGGCGAGCTTGGCGGCCTCGGCGACGTCGTTGTTCATCTTCCAGTTACCAGCGATGAGAAGGGTGCGATTAGGCATCGAGAAGCGCCTCCACTCCGGGCAGGGCCTTACCCTCGACGAGCTCCATGGAAGCGCCACCACCGGTGGAGATCCAGCTCATCTTGTCGGCCAGGTTGAACTTGTTGACAGCCGCGACAGAGTCACCACCGCCGATGATCGAGGTGCAGTCGGCCTCGGCGACGGCCTCGGCGATAGCCTGGGTGCCGTGAGCGAAGTTGTCGAACTCGAAGACGCCCATGGGGCCGTTCCAGAACACGGTCTTGGCGCCCTTGACGGCCTCGGCGTAGAGCTCCTCGGTCTTGGGGCCAATGTCCATGCCCTCACGGTCATCGGGGATAGCGTCAGAAGCGACGACCTCGGGGACAGCGTCCTCGCCAAAGTGATCGGCAACGCGGTTGTCGATGGGGAGCAGGATCTTGACGCCCTTCTCCTCGGCCTTCTTGAGCATCTCGCCGGCGCGCTCGACCCAGTCCTCTTCCTTGAGGGACTGACCGACGGTCAGGCCCTGAGCCAGGAAGAAGGTGTAGGCCATGCCGCCACCGATGATCAGGGTGTCAGCGGAGTCGATGAGGTGATCGAGAACGCCGATCTTGGAGGAAACCTTGGAACCGCCGACGATAGCGACGAAGGGGCGCTCGGGCTCGGCGAAGATGCCAGTCAGCGTGTCGACCTCCTTCTCGAGCAGGAAGCCGGCGACGGCAGGCAGGTAAGCGGCGGGGCCCACGACGGAACCCTGGGCGCGGTGAGCGGTGCCGAAGGCATCGAGAACGAAGACGTCACCATAGGAAGCGAGGGTCTTGGCGATCTCGGGATCGTTCTTCTTCTCACGCTTGTCGAAACGGACGTTCTCGAGAACGAGGACCTTGCCCGGCTCGACGGCGGCAACAGCCTCAGCAGCCTTCTCGCCGTAGGTGTCGGCGACAAAGGCAACATCGAGACCAGAGAGCTCAGCGAGCTTCTTGGCGACAGGCTCAAGGGAGAGCTCAGGCTGGAAGCCGGTGCCCTCGGGACGGCCGAGGTGGCTCATGAGGATGACGCGAGCGTTGTGCTCAACGAGGTAGTTGATGGTGGGCAGGGCAGCCTTGATGCGGGTGGTGTCGCCAACGACGCCATCCTTGATAGGCACGTTGAAGTCAACGCGGACGAGAACGCGCTTGCCGTCGACATCGATGTCGCGGACGGTCTTCTTGGTAAAGGCCATGTTTGCTTCTACCTTTCGTACGTGTCTGCCTCCCATTACGGCAGACGATTTCCTATAAAAAGGGCGCGACCCTAGGGTGTAAGCCCTATAAGGCCGCGCCCTTCTTTAGACGCTCAACGAGCTATTCGCTAAAAGCTAAATTAAGCAACGAACTTCTCGAAGTACTTGATGGTGCGGACCATCTGAGAGGTGTAAGAGTTCTCGTTGTCGTACCAAGAGGTGACCTGAACGAGGGTCTGGCCGTTGCCGAGATCAGAGCACATGGTCTGAGTGGCGTCGAAGATGGAGCCGTGGGTCTCGCCGATGATGTCGGTGGAGACGATGTCGTCCTCGTTGTAACCGAAGGTCTCGGAGATGGTGGCAGCGTAGGCCTTCATAGCGGCGTTGACCTCGTCGACGGTGACCTTCTTGTCAACGACAGCGTAGAGGTTGGTGATGGAGCCGGTCGGCGTCGGGACGCGCTGGGCGGCACCGATGAGCTTACCGTTGAGCTCGGGGAGAACCAGGCCGATGGCCTTAGCAGCACCGGTGGTGTTGGGGACGATGTTGACAGCGCAGGCGCGGCTACGACGCTTGTTGCCCTTGCGCTGCGGGCCGTCGAGCGGCATCTGGTCGCCAGTCCAGGCGTGAATGGTGGTCATGATGCCGGACACGATGGGAGCGAAGTCGTTCAGACCCTTGGCCATCGGGGCGAGGCAGTTGGTGGTGCAAGAAGCGGCGGAGATGATGTTGTCCTCAGCGGTCAGCGTCTCGTGGTTGACGTTGTACACGATGGTGGGCAGATCGCTGCCGGCCGGAGCGGAGATGACGACCTTCTTGGCGCCAGCGTTGATGTGGGCCTGAGCCTTAGCCTTGCTGGTGTAGAAGCCGGTGCACTCGAGAACGACGTCGACGTCGAGGTCGCCCCAAGGCAGGTTGTTGGCGTCGGCCTCCTTGTAGATCTTGATCTCCTTGCCGTCAACGGTGATGGAATCCTCGCCAGCAACGACCTCGTGATCGCGAGCGTAGTTGCCCTGCGTGGAGTCGTACTTCAGCAGGTAAGCGAGCATATCGGGAGAGGTGAGGTCGTTGATAGCGACAATCTCGGAGCCCTCATGACCGAACATCTGACGGAAAGCCAGACGACCGATGCGACCGAAGCCGTTAATAGCAACCTTTACTGCCATTGTGTCTCCTTTCGTAAGGCCCCCGCAAGCTACAGCGCCCGCCGTTGAGGCCCACAAACTAACCACTCGCCTAATATACCTTTTTTTTGACTTGAATTTCACGAGAATGCTCGAAATTGAAAATCAAATTTACGTTAAAACGTTTTAAAGAATAAAATAGCAGCTAAATCCGTATATATGTCAATACTTTAAACTACTTGTTTGCTTCAATGAGCTTTTCAAGACGTAAAACACGATGGTAGAGGGCCGACTTCGACAAGGGAGGGTCAGCCATCTCCCCTAAATCACGCAGCGACAGATCGGGATAGCGCTCGCGCAGGTCGCAAAAGACCGCCAAGGCATCCGGAAGCGCATCGCGAAGGCCGCGCTGCTCGAGCTCATCGATAAGCGCAAGCTGATGTTGGGCAGCACCGGCGCTTCTGGTCTGGTTGGCGAGCTCGGCGTTCACGCGACGGTTCACATCGTTCTTAACCAACTTGACCGCGCGCGCCTCCTCAATCTCGGCAACGCTGCGCTTGGCACCAATCAGCTTTAACAAATGCTCGATTTCCTCGGCGCTCTTAATGTACACGGCATATGACCCCCGCCGTGCATTAACACGAGCATGGACCCCAATCTGCCCCAACAGGTCGCAAAGCCCCTTAGCATATTGCTCGCCCTGCACCGCGATCTCCAAATGAAAATCGCCGCGTGGATCGGCCACGAAGCCGCCCGCGATGAGCGCGCCGCGGATGTAGGCAAGCCTGCAGCAGGGACGGGCAACGATGTGTCGGGGAACACCAGCGACGAGCCCTCCCCTGCGGTCTAGAATGCCCAGCAGCACCAGAGCCTTGTCCAGGTCGGGTTGATCGGGCAGGGTAATGAGATAGTTACGGACCTTATGCAAGACCGATTTACGAACGGTGAATTCCGTTTTGAGCTTAAGGATGCGATGTGTCAGCGTGATCATCGTGCGCGCGACGGCTCCCGTCTCAGTCGCAACCGTCAAACGATACCGCCCAGAGCCGGTAAGCGAGAGCGTACCACTCACGCGCGTGAGGGCGGCAAGTGTCGACAAGTCGCAGTATTCACATTCGGGTTCGCAGCGCGCAAGCTCGTCGCGCACCTCAGCGGTAAACGACATGCAGGCCTATGCCTTCGTGTTGGCGCGCGACAGATCGCGGTGGGAGATGCTCACGTGATACTGGGCGCCTTCCAGGTAACGGGCCGTGGCCTCGGCAATGGCGACGCTACGGTGCTGTCCGCCCGTGCAGCCGATGGCGATAGAAAGCTGCGGTTTACCCTCCGCGATATAGCCCGGCATCACCGTATCGAGTAGCTGTGTCCAAGCCTTCCAAAACTCCTGCGTCTTGGGATGGTCCAGAACAAAATCCGAGACCTTTTTATCGAGACCGGTCATCGTGCGCATCTCGGGATCGTAGAACGGATTGGGCAGGAAGCGGACGTCGATCATAATGTCCGCCTCGACGGGCATGCCGTGCTTAAAGCCAAACGAGAACACATGGACGTCCATGAGCTGTTGGTCGGACAGTTCGGAAAATGCCATACGTAGCTTGTTGCGCAGCGCAGAGGTGCGCAGACGGCTCGTGTCGATAATCATATCGGCTCGATCGCGCACGCCCTGCAGCTGAAGGCGCTCGCGCTGAATGGCATCGGCCGTAGTCTCCCCCGGTTTGGCAATGGGATGACGGCGGCGGTTTTCGCTATAACGACGGATCAGCACCTCGTCAGAAGCCTCGAGAAACACGATATCACAGCTCATCTCGCGCTCCTCGAGTGCGGCAACGGCATCGAGCAGCTCATCGAACAAGCCCTGGCTGCGCAGGTCGCAGGTGACGGCAAGATGCCTGCCCACGCCCGTATTGATGCCGACGAGTTCGGCAAGCTGGGCGATCAGACGCGGAGGCAAGTTGTCGATGCAAAAGTAGCCCATGTCCTCGAACACATGCATGGCCTGCGTTCGGCCCGATCCGGACATTCCGGTGATGATGACGATATCGGGGATGCGCTCCGAGCGCTCCGCCGCATCCATGGCATCTCCCTTTTGCATGTGCTGCCTCCTAAAAACAAGCGCGGGACCCAGCAACCCGGATCCCGCGCGGTCAATTGCCTATATTGAGTATACCGCCCCGAGCGGATACGAGGCCTGTCTTACGCCTCAAGCGCAGCCTTGAACCAACTCGTAATACTCGTGGGGTGCGTGATGGCGGTGCCGACGACAACGGCCCAGGCGCCCGCATCGATCGCGGCGCGAGCCTCCTCGGGCGTGTGAACGCGGCCCTCGCAGATGATGGGAAGACCGGGAAATTCCTCGGTCGCCTGACGCAGGAGCGGCAGATCGGGGCCATCGGCCATGGTGCAGTCGATGGCGGCGACACCATGAGAAAGCGTGGTGGATACAAGGTCGAAGCCCATATCAACCGCACGGCGAATGTCCTCGATGGTGGCACAATCCGCCATCAGGAGCACACCCTCCTCGTGCAGCGGACGGAAGGTGTCCTCGACGGTCTTGCCATCGGGACGCGGACGATCGGTGGCATCGATCGCCACGATATCGGCACCCGCGGCAACGCAGGCGCGAGCGTGACGCAGCGTCGGCGTGATGTAAACGCCCTCGTGCCCATCCTTCCACAGGCCGATAACAGGAACCTCACAGCGACCCTTAATGGCGGCAATGTCGGCAAGGCCCTGACAGCGAATGGCGGCGGCGCCGCCAAGCTCGCAAGCGCGAGACATTTGAGCCATGGTCTCGGGCGTACGAAGCGGCTCGCCCATATACGCCTGAACGCTCACGACGAGCTTGCCCTTCAGGGATTGAATCAAAGGATCGACGGTCATAAGGCTGCAACCTTTCTCAGAACAGCCTCCCGAGGCATGTTGTCTCGGGAGGCTCCTACAGCAGATACGTTTACTTCAACGAGGCAAGAAGATGCTCAGCGGCACCGATGAGCGGAGCATCGCCCTCCAGAGAACCGATGAGGATCGGCGTGTCCTGAAGCGGATCGAGCGCCTGGCTGGCATAGCCCTCGTGCACCGAATCCTTCCACGTCTGCGAACGCCAATCGGGACCTTGGTGAATCACGCCGCCCGAAAGCACGATGACCTCAGGGTCCAGGATGTTAGCGAGCGAGCCCAAGCTGGCACCCAGTGCAAAGCCGGCGTCATGGATGACCTCGGTTGCCTTTGCGTCGCCCGCGCGGCACAGGTCGTTCACATCGCGACCGACCGAAGGACGGCTGGGGTCGACGCGGCCAAAGCGCTCATCGTACATACGACCAATGGAAGTGCCCGAAGCGACAGACTCAAGATGGCCGGAACGCCCGCAGGCGCAGGGAATGCCGGCGGCAGCCGAGCACTCGATGTGGCCCATATGGCCAGCAGCACCATGGAAGCCCTGCATCACGCGGCCGTTCTCGACATATGCGCCGCCAATGCCCGTACCGATGCCAAGACACAAGACGGAGAACTTGCCCTTGCCGACGCCCCAGTGGGCCTCGCCCAGAGCATGAGCCTGCACGTCGCCTACAACGGCAACGGGAAGACCGAGATCCTCACGCAGACGCGGCCCCAACTGAACGCCGGACCAGCCGGGCATGATCTCATTGGCATACGCGATGGCGCCCGTCTTGGGATCGACGACGCCGGCGGCACCGATACCGACGCCAAGGACCTCGACATCGGGATTCGCCTCGAGAGCAGCCTTGATGGACGCCTCAATACGCTGGAAGACGGCCTCGCCGCCCTCTTGGGCCTCCGTGGGAACCTCGGCCTCAAAAACGGGATGGGGCACACTACCGTCAGCCGGGTACTCCATGATGGCAGTCGCAATCTTAGTTCCGCCGATATCGACAGAGCAGACGTACTTGTTCTCCATGTCGCTCTCCTTCGGAGATAAAAACAACTACAGGAAATGCGCCGTCAGGCTAGCCGTCACAGCGCAGTAAAGGTTATCCAGGTGCCCAAGATCGCCGAGAAACCGTGTGGCCATTGACCGAATGGGTCATGGCCACACGGTTGAACGGCGAGGTCGGGTGCCTGGGAAAGCTTTACAGGAGACCGTTGTCCTGGAGGACCTTCTTAATAGCCTCAACGTTCTCGCCGGTCATGGCCTTCACCGGGCGCGGCATGGTCGGGCTGTCGAAGATGCCCATGAGGTTCATAGCGGTCTTGAAGGCGCCGACGCCACCGGCATAGCCCTGGACGCCCGAGGTGACATCCCAGATGTGCGAAATCTCATTGAGGCGATCCTGCTCGGCCTTGACGGTAGCCCAGTCACCGGCTTGAGCGGCCTTCCACTGACGAACGTAGCCCTCGGGCTCAACGTTGGCGAGACCCGGGACGGAACCGTCGGCGCCACCGAGGTAAGCGCCGTCGACAACAACCTCGTGACCGGTGAGGATGCTCATCGGATGGCCGTTCTTCTCGTTCTCCTGAACGAGATAGCGGAACGAGACGTCATCACCCGAGGAATCCTTGACGCCAGCAAGGACGCCCTCGGCGCCGAGCTTGGCAAGGAGCTTCCAGGGGAGCTTGGTGTGAACGCAGACGGGAATGTCATAGGCAAAGATGGGTAGGTCAAGCTCCTCGTGCAGGATGCGGAAGTGCTCCTCGACCTCGGTCATGCCCTGCAGGGCATAGAACGGGCAGGTAGCGACGAGGGCATCGGCGCCCAGCTCCTGAGCGACCTTGCCGTGTTCAATCATGCGCTCGGTCTCGGTATCGATGATGCCGACCAGGACGGGCACACGGTGGTCGACGATGCGAACGGCCTCGGCGATAATCTGACGACGACGCTCGTCGGTGGAGAAGACGACCTCGCCCGAGGAGCCCAAGAAGAACAGGCCATCGACGCCGGCATCGATCATGCGGTTGATGCTGCGCTCAAAGGAGGCAACGTCGAGCTGGTGATCTTCGGTATCGGGAACAACGACGGGAGGGATAACGCCGGTGAATTTCTGAATTGCCACAAGAATCTCCTTAGTTGTCTGGCGGGCGGCCCTATGCCACCCACTCTTGTTGGCAGTGTCCAGGCCGTCTAGGCCAAAGAACACGGGTAGAACGTTTGGTTAAAAAAGTCGATGACTTCGTTTTCGAACGCATTGATGCGCTCATGAGCGTATTTGGCATAGATGATATGCCTCCGGTCACACTCAAGACCGTTGAATACGGCAAACTGGCCCTTGGGATCGCTCACGGCATCCATGAGCGATGTGCCCATGAGCACCGATCCACGCACCCGAGACGACAACGCCTCGAGGCCACCGGGAATTGGATTGGCAACCGCCGTGCAGGCGAGGCCCCGCTCGTCCAGAGCAGAAACCGCCAGCGCGACTCCGCCGCCAAGGCCCTCGCCCCATGCAAAGATGCGGTCGGGGTCCACGCCATCAAGATTGCGCGCCACCTTCGCCATCGCGCAACCCCAACGGACGCGCTTGACAAAAGCAGGAGAGGCAATCCCCTGCTGCAGCTCGCTGGATCCAATCGCCTCATCGTCCAGCGCAAGCACGGCATATCCCATGGCCGCAAACCTCGTCATGTGATGCCATCCCCGCACGGGTCGGTCGATGTCGTGAAACATCAGACATAGCGGCACAAGCTCGGATGCTCGGGCGCGACCGGCAGGCTCAATCAAGCGTGCGTGGACCACATCGCCACCAAGCTCAAAGGAAACCTCGGAGTAGCGGGCATACGGATTGGCGAAATCGATCGCCGTAATACTCGGCCCGCAAACCTCAAGGTCCGAAGCGGCTATCTCTAATTCGGAAACATCCGCAGAAGCATCACCGCGCCAATCCCGGAAATCAGCGAGCCTTGACGAGACCGTTCCGGGAATCCCCACAAGGTCGGAGACAATCAGCTCATTGACATTGCTCTCGCACTTAGACATAAGCCTCCCCTCCCTTGCAGAAAAACGGAATGATCAGATCGTCAAAATCCTGAATCTCCTCGTGGCCAAAGCCTTCAAAGAACTCATGACGCTTTTCACAGGTCAGGTTGTTATAGACCGCAAACTGCGTCGCTGGCGGACAGACGGTATCGGCTGTGCCGGTGCCAAACAGCACGGGGCATTTGACCATAGGGGCAAAGTTCTTGGAATCGAAGTACGCCAGCTTGGCATAGGCTTCGTCGATACGAGTCGAGTCCTCGTCAAACCAGCGAGACCAATAGCGCAGGCCCTCGTAGGCGATGTCGTCGGCATCCAAATCCCAGACCAGGCGGAAATCCGACAGGAAGGGATAGAGGATGGCGGCGCGATTGATAAGCTCGCTGTTAAGTGCACAGGTCGCAATGCCCAAACCGCCGCCCTGCGACGCGCCGTTCACAAACACACGGGCAAGATCGATGCCCTCGAGCTCGCGAACGATGCGGCACAGGATGCGAATATCTTGGTGCAAGCGGACATAGTAGAGGTTGGCCGGATCGCCGTCGATACCGGCGACGATATGACCCGCGACCGTTGTGCCCTCAAATCCACCAATGTCCTCGGAGGGACCTCCTTGGCCGGGGCAGTCGAGGGCGATGAGTGCCATGCCCATGCCCGCAAACGACGCCTGCTCAAACCAGCTGCGGCTTGCACCCGGATAACCATGGAACTGAAGTACCAATGGCACGGGCTCGTCCGAGACGGGTTTAAGGTACTTGGCATGCAGGCGAGCGCCACACATGCCGGTATACCAGAGGTCGAAAAGCTGGCAGGTCACGGCATCGGTGACCGATGCCGTCTCGATCGCATAGTCAAGCCCGACGGCGTCGGCCTCAGCCATGCGGTCCTTCCAAAAGAGATCGAAATCTGATGGACGGGGCATGGCGCCCCGATACCCACCAAATTGCTGTTGTAGCTCCTGAGCACTTGGCATGGCTCGTGAACCCAACCTTTCGAAATCGCAACGGAGGTGCGCCCGGCAAGGGAACCGGGCGCACGGGAGGGAAAGCGAGGCTACTCGCCGAGCTTGGGATGCAGCAGCGACGGCGCAGCACCGAGCAGCATCTTGGTGTAGGGGTCCTGAGGGTGCTGGAAGACCTGCTTGGCCTCGCCCTGCTCGACGATCTTGCCGCCATTCATAACGATGATGTCGTCAGAGATATAGCGGACCGTCTGGATGTCATGGCTGATGAACACCATGGCCAGGCCGAGCTCCTTCTTAAGGTCGGTCAGCAGGTTCAGAATCTGCGCGCGGACCGAAACGTCCAGAGCCGAGGTGGGCTCGTCGGCGATGATGGCATCGGGGTTCAACGACAGGGCACGGGCAATTGCGACGCGCTGGCGCTGGCCGCCCGAAAGCTGGCCGGGAAGAACCTCGGCGGCAGAACTGGGCAGACCGGTGAGCTCCAGGAGCTCCTTGACGCGCTTCTCCTGCTCGGCCTCGGTACCCAGGTTGTGGACGCGCATGGGGTCGAGCAGCTGCTCGCGAACGACCATGCGGGGATTGAGCGCCGTAGCCGGATTCTGGAACACGACCGAGATGACACGGCCCATGTGACGACGGTCCTCGGCGGTACGCTTAGTAACGTCCTTGCCCTTAAAGTAGACCTTGCCGCTCGTTGGGGCCTGCAGGCCGCACATGACGTTAGCGGTGGTGGACTTTCCGCAACCGGACTCGCCGACGATGCCGATCGTCTGACCGGGCATGAGCTTAATCGTTACACCCTGGACGGCGTGAACCAGGTTGGGGTGCAGAATCGAGCCGGTACGGGTCCTAAAGGTGACGTGGACGTCATCAAGGAAGATGATCGGCTCGACGCCGTTAACTGCGGTCTCGCTCATCTACATCACCTCCGCGTGAGGGGTCAAACCATTTGCCTTGAGCACCTCGTCGGGGAGCTCGGAATAGAAGTGCTCGGTGCCGGGCACGCGCTTGAAGACCGGACGGGTGTCCAGGCCAATGCGCGGATGGCTCGAGCGGGGCGCGAAGCGATCGCCCTTGGGGAAATCGCGCGGGCTCGGAACGGCGCCGGGCACCTGGTGCAGACGGCCCGAACCGCTCTCGATGGACAGAACGGAGCCCAGAAGACCGCGGGTGTACTCGTGGATCGGGTTAGTGAGCAGCTCCTTGGTGGGCGCCTGCTCGATAACCTGACCGGCGTACATAACCGTGATGTTATGGGCGACCTCGGCGACCAGCGCCAGGTCATGCGAGACGAAGATCATGGCAAAGCCAAGCTTGGCCTGAAGGTCGTTGAGCAGCTTGATGACCTGCTTCTGGACGGTAACGTCCAGAGCGGTCGTGGGCTCGTCGCAGATGACCAGCTTGGGGTCGCGGGTAAGGGCCATAGCGATCAGAACGCGCTGACGCTGGCCACCGGAAAGCTCATGCGGGTAGCTCTCGAGCGTACGCTTGGGGTCGAGGCCCACGAGCTCCAGGAGTTCCTCGGCGCTGCGGGTGCCGCCGCGCTTGGTGAGCTGCTTCATCTGGGCAGAGATGAGCATGGAGGGGTTGAGCGAGGACAGGGCGTCCTGATAGACCATAGCGATATCGGTACCGCGCAGGCCGAACCACTCCTTCTTGCTCATCTTGAGCAGGTCGCGGCCCTCCCAGAGGACCTCGCC
Organism: Collinsella sp.; assembly: GCA_019419625.1. Taxonomy (GTDB): domain Bacteria; phylum Actinomycetota; class Coriobacteriia; order Coriobacteriales; family Coriobacteriaceae; genus Collinsella. Next base: position 23,772 of record DXZO01000023.1, read on the forward strand.
GGAAAGATGTTCGTCATCGTCGGTCAGGCCCATGATGGCCAGCGTGGTGATGGACTTACCGCAACCGGACTCGCCCACCAGGCCCATGGTCTGGCCGGGACGGACGTCAAAGTTGACATGGTCGACGACGTTGATATCACCGTGATGCTCAAACTGAATGCAGAAATCGCGGACCGAAAGGATCGGCTCAACAGACTCGTCGGGCACATGGCGATCGTCACGCTTGAGCTCGACATCGCGCAGGGCGCCAAGGCGAGCGGAGAGGGACTGGGCCTGCTCCTTGTAGGCGCGAACGGGGTCGGAGACCAGCAGGTCGGCCTCGCGACGCTTGGAGGAATCGGTCGGATCCAGGGCGGCGGAGGGAGCAGCGGCCATGGCGTCGGTAATGCCCTCGGAGAGGATGTTGAGCGCCAGGCAGGTGATCATGATGGCCAAGCCCGGGAACAGCGCCTGCCACCAACGGCCGGCGAGCACGCCGCCGCGGGCGTCGGCGAGGATGTTGCCCCAGGTAGCGGTGGGCTCCTGGATACCAGCACCGATGAAGGTCAGCGAGGCCTCGAAGATGATGGCGTCGGCGACCAGGGTAACGGTGAAGACCATGATCGGGGCGATGCAGTTACGCAGAACATGCTTAATCAAAATCCACGGAGCCTTGGCGCCGGAAACGATGACTGCGCGGACATAGTCCTCGCCGTACTCGGACACGATGTTGGCGCGCACGATACGGGCAATCTGCGGAGTGTACATAAAGCCGATGGCGAAGATGATCGACGGCACGGAGTTGCCCAGGATGGAGACGAAGACGGCCGCGAGAGCGATGCCCGGGATGGACATGATGATGTCCAAGATACGCATGATCGTCTCGGAGACGGCCTTGCGCGAAACCGCCGCAAGGGCACCCACGACCGAGCCGCAGACCAGAGCCATGGCAGTGGCGCCAAAGCCGATAATCAGCGAGTAACGACCACCGTAGAGCATACGCGACAGAATGTCGCGACCCTTATCGTCGGTACCGAAGATAAATCCATTGCCGGGAGCCTGGCGAGCCGTAAAGATCTCGACCGGGCTATAGGGGGCAAGAAGGGGCGCCAGAATCGCAGTCAGGGCGACCAGCACCAACACGACGGCGGCAATCTTAGAAGAAAGTGTCATCTTCTTCCAGCCACCGAGCTTGAGCCCCTTGGAGGCAGCCTTCTCGAGCTGCTCGGTTTGCTTCTCTCGAATCTTTACCATAATCTACACCGTCCTGATGCGCGGGTTGATGAGCAGGTAGAGCATGTCAACCACGATGTTGATGATGATGAAGGCAAGAGCAACGACGATAACGACGCCCTGAACCAGGTTCGCCTCGTTGCCCTGAACGCCCTGCAGAATCGCGGTGCCCATGCCGGGGAGGTTGAAGATAACCTCGATGACGACGGCGCCGCCCATGAGGTAACCGATCTTAAGACCGAGGGTGGTGACCGGGGTGATCAGCGCATTGCGAAGAACGTTGATGCCGACGACGACCTTCTCGGGAACGCCGGCGCCGCGAGCCATACGGACATAATCCTTATCGAGCTCCTCGACCATGGCGGTACGCACGATACGAGTCATCTGGCCCGTCAGCGGAAATGCCAAGGCGATAGCGGGCATGATCATACGTCCCAGATAGCCAGCCGGATTCGTGGTGAAGTGAGGCAGAGCACCCGATGCCGGAAGCACCTTAAGGTAGGAAGAGAACAGCAGGATCAACAGAACGGCAAGCCAGAACGACGGGGTTGCCAAGCCGGCGATGGAAAAGACGCGGATCACTTGGTCCGGCCATTTGTCGCGATACAGTGCCGCGATGACGCCGAGTAAAAACGAAACGACCGCACCGATGGCAAGGCCGATGAAGGTCAGCTGCATCGTGACGGGCAGGGCCGTGGAGATGCGCTTGGCAACGGAGTTGCGAGCAGCACCATAGGTGCCCATGTCGCCATGGATCAAATCGCCCATATAGCGCACGTAGCGCACAGGCCAGGGGTCGTCCAGACCATACTTCTCATGGTACTCGGCAACCGCCTCGGGCGAGGCACCGTCACCCAACGCCGTGTAGGCGGGGTCGGTCTTGGAGAACGACATAAGGAAGAACACCAGGACGGTGACGCCCAATGCCATGATCGGCAGCGCCACAAGACGCCTTCCAATCAAACGTAGCAAGTTGTTCACGTTCTCTCCCCTTTCTTTTGTCGGTAGGACCAACTGGTATATGAGTACGGATACTCATTACAAGACCCGAGCGACATCGAGGTCGCCCGGGTCTTTGTTTCAACTATGAGGATACGGTCCCAACGACCGACATCCTGCATACAGACTCAAGCGAGTCTTACGCCTTGACGGTCGCAACGCCCCTGAAGGACATGCTCGTCGTGCCGATGCCCTTGAAGCCATCGAGGGCCTCGCCGTTGGGCGCAGTGGACGGATCGTCCCAGGAAGCGGAGACGGTCTTGACGTGGACAACGGGGTACAGAACGGCGTTGTCGGCAATGATGTCGAAGCACTCGTTCCACTTCTTCTGCTGCTCATCGCCCTCAGCGGCAAGAGCCTCGTCCATGAGACCGTGGAGCTTCTGCCACTCAGCGGACTCCTTCCACGGGCAACGGGTCTGCATCCAGACGTTGTCGCCGTACCACCAGTTGAGCAGCAGGTCGGGGTCGGCGCCGAAGCAGGAAGGATCGCCAGGGGCAAGGAGGATATCGTAGGCCTCGCCGCCGTCGATGGCAGCGTAGGTGGCCGGCGAGGTATCGGTCTGGATGGTCACATCGAAGCCGAGAGCGTCGAGGTCATTCTTGACCTGGGCGGCCATGCCCTTAATCTGCTCGTTGTCGGTGGTGCGCAGGGTGATGGCACCCGGGGTGATGCCAGACTCCTCGATGAGCTTCTTAGCCTTCTTGGCGTCGGTCTTGTACACCGTGGAAGCCTCATGATAGTTGGTGAAGCTCTTGGGCAGGTAGCAGCTGGCAGCGGTGGCAAGGCCGGCGAAGGTGTTGCTGACCATCTTCTCGGTGTCGAGCGCATACATGACAGCCTGACGGACCTTGACGTTGTTCCAAGGCTCCTTGGCGACGTTGAACATGATGAAGCGGGTGCCGAAACCCTGAACGTTATCGATCTTGCAGCCGGCGCTCTCGAGCTGGTCGACGGCGTCAGCGGTAACGAGCTCCATAACGAGCGTGGAGCCCTCCTGCTGAGCGGTAACGCGAGCGGTGGGGTCGGTCAGGATGCTGTACTGGATCTTCTTATCCTCGGCAGCATACTCACCGTTGTACTCGGGGTTGGGAACCAGGGTGATCTCGGTATCGGAGATAGAGTCGTACATCCAGGGGCCGGAGCCGATCGGCTGCTTGGCGCGATCCTCCTCGGTCTGGGTGGCCGGGGTAACGCGGACGATGGCCAGACGATCCTTGAGCAGGGAGAAGTTGGGGACCTTGGTCTTGACCGTCACGGTGCTGGCGTCCTTGGCCTCGATGGACTCGAAGGGCTGGAAGAACGGAGCATAGGTAGCGGAAGCGGCGCAAGCGGTGTAGGAGGCAACGACATCGTCAGCGGTGACCTCGGTGCCATCGGAGAACTTGGCGCCCTTGCGGATGGTGACCTCGAAAGTGGTGTCGTCCACAGACTTGGGATCGTCGGTGGCGAGCTCGTTGAAGGTGCTGTAGTCGTGGTAATCGATGCCATAGAGGCCCTCGACGACGTGCCAGTTAGCACCCAGGCCCACAGCGGAGCCGGTGCTGGCGGGATCGAAGCTGGACGGAGCGTAAGCGGAACCAGCGGTGATCACGCCGCCGCCACGGTTGGCGGAATCGGTGGAACCGGAAGCGGAACCCTCGTCGCTGGAGCTGCCACCGCAGCCGGTGAGACCAAGCCCTGCGACAGCAGCGACGCTGCCGGTGAGGCCGAGGAACGAACGCCTGGACATACCCTTGTTGATGATGGCCATGTCTTCTCCTATCAATAGAGAATCTTACCCGGGAGCGCCTAGACGTGCCCCCGCGCAACTTGCGGACGATATATACCTTACCTACCGACGAACCCAACTGAGGTGCCGCGCTCGGCGACCGATACATACATACGCTTGAACGGTATTTGCTACCGTTCACCGAATTCATTGACAAACGATTCGCCAGACAGTATGTATCGACGAGGTGAGATATCAGTCTTCGTCAACCCGCAGGATAGCAGGGTTGTTCACCATGGCTAGTCAAACGTTTTAGCGTTAATTAAACCCGAAATCGGCTGGTAATCGCCGTGAAATAAATGATTGAAAATCACGCAATCATGTATATCAGTTGTTTAGAGGCGTGTTTAGTTTTCGGATTGCTTTGCCGCCGCCTCGGCGCGCTCGGCATTCCATGCAACGAGCGCCTCGTGAACCGCTTTGGCGACATCGGCAGGAATGCCTCGAACTTCCGCGATCTCTTGCTCGCTCGCCGCGCGCAAACGCTTCATCGAGCCAAAATGGCGCATAAGGGCACGTTTTCTGGTGGGTCCCACGCCTGGAACGTCATCGAGTACCGAAACCGTCATGGCTTTATCGCGCAATTCGCGATGGAACGTGATGGCAAAACGGTGCGATTCATCGCGCACCTGTTTAATTAGATAGAGCGACGCGGACCCGGTCGGCAGCACGACGGGAGTCTCGTCCCAAGGCACGAAAACCTCCTCATCGGCCTTTGCCAAGCCACAAACTGGTATATCGAGCCCAAGAGCCTCAAGTTGCTTGATCGCAGCGGTCAATTGCGGCTTACCGCCATCGACAACGAGCAAATCGGGGCGCGAGCCAAAGCGCTCGTCGGCCATGCGCTCGGGAGCATAACGTCGTCCCAAAACCTCGGACATCGACACGAAGTCGTTTGCCTCGTCCAATTCGGCCTGAATTTTAAAACGACGATACTGACTCTTGTCGGCGCGCCCGTTGGTAAACACCACCATCGAGGCGACCGTAAAGGTACCATGCAGTGTAGAGATATCGAAGCACTCGATACGCAACGGCGGCGATGGCAGCGCCAACGCACTTTCGAGCTCCAGGAGCGCTTGATTGGTGCGGTCGTCAGCGTACCCCGTTCGCATCATGTAGCGCATGAGGGCATGGCGCGCATTTTTGGATGCCATATCGAGCAGACGGTGCTTTTCGCCACGCTGCGGCCTATGGAGATGGCAGGAACGCTCACGCTTGCCAGCAAGCCACTCCCCCAGCGCTTCCGCATCCTCAAGCTCGACGGAAAGGTTGACCTCAGCTGGAATATCAGCCGTCTCGTCGTAATAGCGCTTAAGAAAGCCCGACTGGAGCTCTTCCTCGTCAACATCAAGACCCTTGTCGAGAATGAACTCGCAGGTGCGAACTGTTCGGCCCTCGCGAACGACGAAGACGCAAGCGGCGGAGATGGTCTCCTCGCGATAGAAACCGATGACATCTATATCGACACTGGAGGGAAAAACGACTTGCTGACGATCGTCCAGACCCCTGATGACCTCCAAACGACGTTTGACGCGTGCCGCGCGCTCAAAGTCGAGCGCCTCAGCGGCATCCGTCATCTCGGAGGTCAGCTCATCGACGACATCCTTGCGATGGCCCGACAAAAAGCGCTCGACACGCTTGACGTTCTTGGCATAGTCTGCCGGGGAAATCGCGCCGACACACGCACCCGGGCCGCGCCCGACATGGTAGTCAAAGCAGGGGCGCCCGTTTTGCGCGCAAATCATATTGACGATGTCTTCCTCGCCCTTGTGGGACTCGACGATACGGCGACAACGACGCCACTCCGCACAGGATGCGGAGCAGATGGGGATAACCTTGCGCAGCGTATCTATCGTCTCACGTGCCGCGCGGCTATCGGTATAAGGTCCAAAATAGCGCGTTCCCGGCTTATGACGCTCACGCGTGTATTTGATAGCGGGATACAGGTCGCCCTTTGTAATGGCGATAAAGGGGTAGCTCTTGTCATCCTTGAGGTCGACGTTAAAGTACGGATGGTACTGACCAATCAAATTGCGCTCGAGCACCAACGCCTCGTGCTCGGTCTCCACCACGATATAGTCAAAGCTCGCCACCAGCTGCATCATCAGCGGGATCTTCTGGCGCTCGTCCTGCAGCGTCACGTACTGACGCATACGGGCGCGCAGGTTTTTCGCCTTGCCCACGTAGATGACATCGCCCTTGGCGTCTTTCCAAAGGTAGCAGCCGGGCTGCGTGGGAACGCGCGAAACCTGCTCGGCAAGCGTTGGAATGTTGTCGTGACCGGCCACGCGCACCTACTTGCGACGAATCAGCGCCGAGACCTCGGGCATCTTAAGGACGACGGCAAGGCCAAAGGTAACAGCAAGCGAGACGACACCCGCAACGCAAACGTAGCCAAGAGTAATCAGAATCGAGCCGCCAAGTGCCCCGACAAAGTGCTCAAGCGCCCACATGACGCCGGCGCCTGCGGCAGCACCCAGGCCACCGAGCAAAAGGCCAAAGAAACCGCCATGCAGGATAGATTTAACCTGAAGACCACGCAGACGACGACGCAGCCACCACAGCGAGCAACCGACCAAGATCACGTAGTCGACGACATACGAAAGCGCGATTGCCGGCATACCGAAGCCCAGCACAACGCCAAACAGCAGAACCGAGCCGGCCTGGCCGATGGCGGAATACAGACAATAGCGGCTATAGGGCTTCATGTCGAGCAAGGCAGAGAAGCTCTTCTGCATCAGCACGACCACGCCGTAGAGCGGCAGCGAGAACGCCAGGTAGACAAGGAACTCGGACACCAGCGCCACGCCGGACTCATCGAACTTGCCAGCGCAGTAGATCATGTTGAGCGGACGCGCGAAGACAATCAGGTACAGCGCGAACGGAACCAGGAAGAACAGCATCTGGGCGACGCCACGCGAAATGCCCGTGCGAACGCTGTCGTAATCCTTCTCCTGCGCGTCGTGAGAGAGCTCCGTATAGAGCGCCGTCGAAAGCGAGGCGGCAATCAGCGCGTAGGGCAGCGTGTACCACAGGCGCGCATAGGCGATGACGGAAGGACCGGTCTCGGGCTGGACCACCAGCGCGGCAGCGTTCGTGATAGAAGTCGAGACAAACATGCACACCGTAGCGAGCAGCGTCGGGATACCGAGCGCAATCGTCTGGCGCAGTGCGGGGTCCTTAAAGTCGATATGGATATGGGGATGCACGCCGTGCTTGCCAAGCGCGGGGATCTGACATGCCATCTGAACAAAGACACCGAGTGTCGTACCGGCCGCAATCAAGATGATGCCGGCACGTTCGCCAAACTGTGCGGACACGGGCGCAAAACCCATAAAGCTCGCAATGACGATCGCATTGTTGAGGACCGGGGCAAACGTCGACCAGAAGTAGTCGCGGTGTGCGTTGAGAACGCCCGAAAACACCGAGCCCAAACCATAAAACAGAATCTGGATGGCAAAGAAACGGAACATGAACGCAGCGGTATCCATGCTGCCGCCGTCACCCGAAAGGAACGATTGCGTCCAGATAAAGCCCGGGGCGAACACTGTCCCCAGCAACGAAATGCCACCCAGCACCAATAGCAGAATACCGAGCAGGTTGCCCACGTACTCGTTAGAGGCCTCGCGACCCTGCTCACGCCTCACGCCCATGTACACGGGCAAAAACGCTGTCACGAGCATGCCGCCCATCACGAGTTCGTAGAGCATATTGGGCAGGTTGTTGGCGACCTGATAGGAAGACGAGAGCAGCGACATGCCGATAGCGGCCGCCATTGCCCACGTGCGGATAAAACCGGTGACGCGAGACACGATGGTCAGGATGGTCATAAGCCCGGCGGAACGACCAACCGTGGAGTAGTCCGACGAGCCCATGTCGTCAGTGTCATCTCGCGACGAAGAAGCTTCGGATGAGGGTGTCTGAGGCGCAGACTCTTCTGCAAAATGAGCTCCGCACTTCAATTCTTCCTGCGGCATCGCTCAGTCCTCTCTCGTAATCGGGGCGACCGTCGCCCCGCAAAATGCAATTAAATCATCAGGTGCAAGCTCAAGCTGATAACCACGCTTGCCTCCCGAAATAAAAATGGTATCCCAAAGGACACATGTCTCATCAATGAGCGTCCGGTAGCGTTTTTTCATACCGACCGGACTGCAGCCGCCGCGAACGTAGCCAGTCGCCGCAAGCAAATCCTTCACATGCATCATGGCCAAGGACTTCTCCCCCGCGGCACGCGCGGCGGACTTTAGATCGAGCTCGTCGGCAACAGGGATGCAGCACACGACATGGTCGTTGGACGGCGTCACGCAGACCAAGGTCTTAAATCCTTGTCCGGGCTCCTCGCCAAGCTGCTCCGAAATCGCGACCCCCAGGCCCGCCGACTCATCACCATCGTCTTCGTACGTATGTAGAACATAGGAAATGCCGGCGCTTTCCAGCTCGCGCATCGCATTGGTTTTTGGCGTCTTTACAGCCTTTGCCATGGCATATCCTTTCCCTCGCATTCGGACGCAAGGATTAAGTATATGTCCAATTCGGCTGCATACGTCACTTCGACACAGCAAGCGCCATCGAATCACAAGGAGTCGATGGCGCCCATAAACTGAATCGCCTATTTATTGAGCATCAAGTTGAGCCTGACGCTCCCGGTCACGCCTGAGCAACGGCGCCAAAAACTTGCCCGTATAACTTTGCGGACAGTCCGCAACCTGCTCCGGTGTGCCCGAAACCACGACGGTTCCGCCGCCGTTACCGCCCTCGGGGCCCATATCGATCAGGCGGTCGGCAACCTTGATGACATCAAGGTTGTGTTCAATCACCAGCACCGTGTTGCCCGCATCGACCAAGCGCTGCAGCACATCGAGCAGCTGGCGGACGTCCTCAAAATGAAGGCCGGTCGTCGGCTCATCCAAAATATAGAACGTCTTGCCCGTCTGGCGTCGATGAAGCTCCTTGGCGAGCTTCACACGCTGCGCCTCGCCGCCCGAGAGCGTCGTGGCGGGCTGGCCCAGGCTCACGTAGCCCAAGCCTACATCGTACAGCGTCTGGAGCTTGCGCTTAATCTGCGGGATATTCCCAAAGAAGGCCAGTGCCTCGGTGACGCTCATGTCGAGCACGTCCGAGATGGTCTTACCACGGTAGGTGACCTCAAGCGTCTCGCGGTTATAGCGTTTGCCGCCGCAGACCTCACAGGGGACATAGATATCGGGAAGGAAGTGCATCTCGATCTTAATTTGTCCGTCGCCCTTGCATGCTTCGCAGCGACCGCCGCTCACGTTAAAGGAGAAACGTCCCGGCGAGTAGCCACGCGCCTTCGACTCCGGCGTACTCGCAAACAGCGCGCGAAGATCATCCCACAGGCCAATGTACGTAGCAGGGTTGGAACGCGGCGTGCGACCAATCGGCGACTGGTCGATATCGATAACCTTATCGATACACTCGATGCCCTCGATTTTCTTATACGGACCCACAGGGCGCGTCGAACGGTGAATGGCATTCGTAAGGGCAGGTGCGATGGTGTCGGTAACCAGGGAGCTCTTACCCGATCCCGACACGCCGGTAACGACCGTAAGCGTACCAAACTCGATCTTGGCGGTAACGTTTTTGAGGTTGTTGGCGCGGGCGCCCGTGATCTTAAGGCAGCCGCGACCGGGCTTGCGGCGTTCATCGGGAACCCGAATCATTCGCTTGCCGGTCAGGTAGGCACCCGTCATCGAATCGGGGCACGCCATGATATCGGCAGGCGTTCCCGCGGCGACCACGTGTCCGCCGTTCACGCCCGCACCGGGGCCCATGTCGATCACATAGTCGGCAGCACGAATCGTATCCTCATCATGCTCGACGACGATGACGGTATTGCCGATATCGCGTAGGCGCTCAAGCGTCTTGATCAGGCGCTCGTTATCGCGCTGATGGAGGCCGATCGACGGCTCGTCCAAAATGTACAGCACACCCATGAGGCCGGCGCCGATCTGCGTTGCCAGGCGAATGCGCTGGGCCTCGCCTCCGGAAAGCGTCGCCGAGGCACGGTCGAGGGTCAGATAGTCGAGTCCGACATCGACCAGAAAGCGCAGGCGCTCCAGGATTTCCTTAACGATGCGCCCGCCGATAAATTGTTGGCGCTCGGTAAGCTCCAAGCCCTCAAAAAACTCGAGCGACTCGCGGCACGATAGGCAACAGACCTCGTAAATGGACTTACCGCCTACGGTAACAGCGAGCATTTCGGGGCGCAAACGAGCGCCGTGGCAGCTCGAGCACGGCTCCTCGCGGATGTACTTCTCCAAGCGCGCCTTGGTGTTCTCATTCGTCGTCTCGGTATAGCGCTCGTACAGGATATTGCGTACGCCCGAGAACTTGGTGTCCCACTGGCTGCGGCGCCCATCGAGCTTTTGATAGTCGACCGAAATCTTCTGGTCGCCCATGCCGTCTAAAAACGCGCGACGCACCCGCGGAGGCAGATCCTCCCACGGCGTATCGACGCTCACCTTAAAGTATTTGCAGACCGCAGCGAAAATCTGCGGATAGTAGTTAGAGTTGCCAAACAGGCTGCCAAAGACCCCGTCGGCGATCGACTTCGAGGGGTCTTCGATTAGGGCCTCGGCATCGACCGTCTTCTTAAAGCCCAGGCCATCGCACTCTGGGCACGCGCCATAGGGCGCGTTGAACGAGAAATCACGCGGCTGCAGGTCATCGATGGAGTGCCCATGCTCCGGGCACGCTAACGCCAGCGAATACTCCAGCAACTCGCCTTCGGTCCCCTCGGGAGCGTCGCGGTCGGGCAGCAAGTATACGTTCACATTGCCGTGCGCCAGCGCGGTCGCCTGCTCAACAGACTCGGCGATACGGCCCAGAGAGTTCTCACGGATCACGATGCGGTCGACCACGACCTCGATATCGTGCTTGAACTTCTTGTCCAGATCGATCGGATCGTCGAGCGAGCGCACTTCACCGTCGACACGCACGCGGCTAAAGCCCTCGGCGCGAAGATCCTCAAACAGTTTGGTGTACTCGCCTTTTCGCCCGCGCACCACCGGTGCCAGCACAAACGCGCGGCGGCCCTCCCCCGCCGTCAAGACCTTGTCGGCAACCTGGTCGGTCGTCTGGCGCTCAATGACACGGCCGCATTCGGGACAGTGCGGGGTGCCCACACGGGCGAACAGCAGGCGCAGATAGTCATAAATCTCGGTTACGGTGCCAACCGTCGAGCGAGGGTTTTTAGACGTCGTCTTTTGGTCGATCGACACCGCCGGCGAAAGGCCGTCGATTGAATCCAAGTCGGGTTTGTCCATCTGTCCCAAGAACTGGCGCGCATAGCTCGAAAGGCTCTCGACGTATCGACGCTGGCCCTCGGCATAGATAGTGTCAAATGCCAGCGAACTCTTGCCCGAGCCAGAAAGACCGGTAATGACCACGAGTTGGTCACGCGGAATGGAAACATCGATATCACGGAGGTTGTGCTCACGGGCGCCGCGAATAACGATAGAAGAATCAGACATGGAAGCTCCTTGCCTCCTATTGCATCGAATCATACTGCCGATGAGTTTAGCGCACTCGAAGCGCACAGATGTTCGTAATACAAGATTCGCAGACCTTTTGCGTTGTCTGACGCCGCAGACTGCACGCTCGGTCCGTACCTTCGAATACCGTCGATCGCCTACCACGCATCATGAATGACTCCCGCTCGCAAACGAGGGTACAATGACGCTCGTGTCACATCGCGGGGCCCCGGCCCCAGCATATACAAAGGAGTCATACATGGGTTGCGAACACGCACAGGCCGCCGGCGGACAAACGTCGCCGTCGCAATTTGAGGAGAACACGCTGTCCGAGGTCAAGCGCGTCATCGCCGTGCTTTCCGGCAAGGGCGGTGTCGGCAAGTCATTTGTCACCGGTGCCATCGCCACCGAGCTTGCCCGTCACGGCCACAAGGTCGGCGTCCTCGATGCCGACATCACCGGTCCCTCTATCCCCAAGATGTTCGGTATGAGTGGACGCCACGTCCATGCCCTTGGCAACCTTATGCTGCCCGAAATCTCCGAGCACGGCGTCAAGGTCATGAGCTCCAACCTGCTGCTCCAAAACGAGACCGACCCCGTCCTTTGGCGCGGTCCGGTCATCGCAGGCGCCATTAGGCAGTTCTGGAGCGAGACCTCGTGGGGCCCCATCGACTACCTACTGGTCGACATGCCTCCGGGAACAGGCGACGTCGCGCTCACCGTCTTCCAGTCGCTGCCGGTCGACGGCATCGTCATCGTCACGAGCCCGCAGGATCTGGTCTCGATGATCGTCGCCAAGGCGGTCAACATGGCCGAGAAGATGAACGTCCCCATTCTGGGCATTGTCGAGAACATGAGCTATATTGAGTGCCCTGACTGCGGCAAGAAGATCGAGGTCTTTGGCAAGAGCAAGCTCCCCGAGGCCGCAGAGCGCTATAACCTCGACATCTTGGGCCAGCTTCCCATTAATCCGGCACTCGCCGAGGCCTGCGATAAGGGCGAGGTCGAGACCGCGCTGCCCGATGGCATGTTGCCCAAGGCAGTCTCTGCCGTCGAGGCTATTACCCCGCACGAGACCGACGAGGCC
>DXZO01000023.1:36343-43195 GCA_019419625.1 Collinsella sp.
GCCTAAGTGAACGCGAGCGCCCTCTATGACGTCTTGGTAATCGGCGGCGGGGCTTCAGGCCTCGCCGCCGCCATTACGGCCGCACGCGCTGGCAAAAGCGTCTGCATCGTTGAGCGCGATGTCGCCTGCGGCCTCAAGCTCCTTGCGACCGGTAACGGCCGTTGCAACCTCTCCAACGAATCGATTGATCCTCAGCGGTATAACCACCCCGCATTCGTCGAATCCGTCATGGGCCCCCAGCCCGAACAAGAGCTTATGGGTTTCTTCTCCTCGCTGGGCATCATGACAACCTCCGAGGAAGGCCGGCTGTACCCGCGCTCCCTTCGCGCCGAATCGGTGCGCGACGCGCTTCTCAACGTTTGCGACCGCCTAGGTATCACCTTAATCTGCGGAGCCAACGTTGCCACGGCGCACAAAGCTTCCGAAGGCTGGGCACTCCAAATAGACCGTCCAGCGCGGGCGCTCAAGGCAAAAAAGCACGACGACCGAAAATCGGAGCTCCGCTCGCTTCGGAAGGCGCTCGCCGATGTCCCTCGCAAGAACGAGGCCCTGCAGGCACATGCCGTAATTATCGCTACGGGCGGCAACCCCACCGGTATCGCCGATACGTTTCGCCTTCCCCTCACTTCGCTGCGCCCCATCCTCTGCCCCGTATCGGCAACGGTCGTTGGCGATCGAGCGGCACTCAAGACGTTGGATGGCCTGCGCGTCCGCGCCTGCTTGACGCTCGCCCGCAATCATAATGAGCTCTGGCACGAAGACGGTGAAGTGCTGTTTCGAACCTTCGGTATCTCGGGTGTCGCTGTCTTCAACCTCTCTCGTCGTATCCAGCACGGCGATACGATCCTGCTCGACGTTTTCCCCGACCTCTCCAAAGACGAGTTGCTCGATATGCTCAACCGGCGCGTTGAGCTGTTCGGTGACTTTTCACCCCGCGATCCCCGTTGGCTCGACGGCATGCTCGCCCCGCAACTCTCCCGCGTCGTCTGCACAGCGTTCGAGCAGTGCCATCCAGGCTCCAACGATGTCATCCATCTGGTCTCGATCCTCAAGCACTTTAAGCTGTTTGCCGAGGGGACGACCGATGAGCGCTCGGCGCAGGTCACGCGTGGTGGCGTATCTGTCAAGAGTATCTCAACACCCAGTCTACGCGCGCGCAGCGTTGTCGACGCCCCGCTTTACGTCTGCGGCGAAGCGCTCGACATCGACGCCGATTGCGGAGGCTTTAACCTTGCGTGGGCCTGGCTCTCGGGCATTCGCGCTGCAAGCAGCCTGTAGCCGCGCAGTCTATAATCAAAAACACATTCGGGCCGTCTGGGATACCGGACGGCCTCTTTCTTGCCTCTAAGGAGACCTCGATGATCGAAATCACCCAAGTCAACGCGTCGCTCGATGAAGCCGGCGATGAAAATGCCTGTCTCATTGTTGGCAAGCGAGTCGCCAAGCGCGTCCTACGTTGCAAGAACTCCGAGATCAAGTCCATCGAGCTCCACCGCAAGTCAATCGACGCTCGCAAAAAACGAGACGTCCATTTTATCCTGAGCTTTCGTGTTGAGCTGACTAGTCCCCACCTCGAGCGAGAAGCGGTCGACAGCGTTGCCGAGCGTGACCGCTCGCGCGTACGCGCGATAGAAGACGATGAGCCTTCATTCCCCTCCCCCGCCTCCGACGCGCCTCAAGAACGCCCTGTCGTTGTCGGCGCCGGATGCGCCGGCCTTTTCGCTGCGCTTACGCTCGCCGAAGCAGGTCTTAAGCCCTTGCTCATCGAGCGCGGCGACCCGGCATTTCGCCGCTCGCAGGCGATCGACCTCTTTCTAAAGGAGCGCATCCTCGACCCCGAGAGCAATATCCAGTTTGGCCTGGGCGGCGCGGGGACCTTCTCGGACGGCAAGCTCAATACGGGAACCAAAAATCCCGCCCATCGCCTTATCCTCGAAACCTTCGTCGAGGCGGGTGCGCCCCGCGATATTCTGTGGGATGCCAAGCCGCACATTGGCTCCGACATCCTTCCCACGGTCGTCACCGCTATATCCCAGCGCATCGAGCAGCTCGGAGGTGTCGTCCGTTATCGAACGAAGCTCGTCGACATTCGCATCGACGCGTCTGGCGCCATCACCGGTATTGATGTCCAATCGTCCCAAGACACCGCTTGCGAGCCAATCGAGACAAAGCACCTCATCCTCGCCTGCGGGCATTCTGCTCGCGATATTTTTGAGCTCCTTAAGGACCACAACGTGGTCCTCGCACAAAAGACCTTTGCCATGGGCGTTCGCATCGAGCATCCGCAGCGCGACATCGACCGAGCCCAATTCGGAGCCTCGGCGGGACATCCTGCCCTCGGAGCAGCCCCCTACAAGCTCGTCGCCCATCTTCCCAACGGCCGCAGCGTGTTCTCGTTTTGCATGTGTCCCGGCGGGCAGGTTGTCGCCGCCTCTTCCGAGCAGGGCCACTTGTGCGTCAACGGCGCCAGTCTCAATGCCCGCGACGGACGCAACGCAAATGCCGCCCTGCTCGTTAACGTCACGCCTGAGGACCTTCCCAACGATGACCCACTCGCCGGCATCGAGCTCCAGCGCGCCTGCGAGGCGGCCGCCTACCGCCTGGGCGGTTCCAACTGGAACGCACCGGCACAGCTCGTCGGAGATTTCCTCGCAGGACGCGCCAGCAAGGCGCCCGGAAAGGTAAAGCCCACCTATCCGCTCGGTGTGACCTGGACGGCAATTGACGAAGCCCTGCCGCAGCATATCGTCGAGTCGCTCCGCCTAGGACTTCCCCTACTTGGAAAAAAGCTACGAGGCTACGACCGCTCCGATGCTGTCCTTACCGGCGTGGAGACTCGCTCGAGCTCACCGGTCACCGTCACCCGAGACCGAACATGCCATGCCGTGTCGACCCCGGGCCTCTACCCTTGCGGTGAGGGAGCTGGATATGCCGGCGGCATCATGAGCGCCGCCACCGACGGCATCCGTTGTGCCGAAGCCCTGATCGCAGACCTCTAACGCACGAATTCCAGCGCGCAAAAGACGCATGCCCCGAGCTCCGCAGGGAACTCGGGGCATGTTCGCTATTTCTTAAACCGTGCACCCTGGCGTTTTCTGCCCGATGCGAACGTGGAACCCTTGCGAGCCTGCGAACGTAAGCGCTCGATCGTCTCGTCCTCAGACGCACCCTCGAGCATCGCCCGAATCTGAACGACGGCATCGCGCAGGCGCGCCGCCTCCTCAAAGTCCATGGCGGCAGAAGCGTTACGCATATCCTCTTCCATGGTTTCGACGATCCGCACGAGCTCGTCATGCGGCAGTTCTTCCAACTGCCCCGCAAGTGTCTGCTCGGGCGCCACCGTTTCCGGCACGCCACCCTCGCCCGACTCATCGGGCGTATAGAATGCGCCATGGCCAAGAGAGTCGCCCTTCGAGCGTCCCTTGGAACCCACGGTTTTTTCGGCCTCGGCAATAAAACTTGAGATGTCGTTGATGGCCTTGCGCACCGTCTTGGGCACAATGCCATGCTCTTCGTTATATGCCATCTGAATCTCGCGACGGCGCTGCGTCTCCTCGATGGCCTCTTTCATCGAATCGGTCACAACGTCTGCATACATGATGACTTCGCCATCGGCGTTACGGGCCGCGCGGCCAATCGTCTGAATCAGCGAACGGCGGTTGCGCAAGAAGCCTTCCTTATCGGCATCGAGAATTGCCACCAGTGAGACCTCGGGAAGATCCAAGCCCTCGCGAAGCAGGTTGATGCCAACGAGAACATCGATCTTGCCCTCGCGCAGCGTTCGCAGGATCTCGACACGGTCCATCGTCGCTGTATCGGAGTGCATGTAATTGACCTTAATGCCCGCATCAAGCAGATGGTCGGTCAGGTCCTCGGCCATGCGCTTGGTCAACGTGGTCACCAGCACGCGCTCCTTGCGGGCAACGCGCTCGCGAATCTCGTCCTCAAGATCGTCAATCTGACCGCGAACCGGACGCACATCGATCTTGGGATCGAGCAGGCCGGTCGGACGAATAATCTGCTCAACATCGTTCTGGCTCACCCGCAGCTCGTAGTCGCCCGGCGTGGCCGAAACGTAGATGAACTGGGGGATCCTTGCCTCAAACTCATCGAAACGAAGCGGGCGGTTATCGAGTGCCGAAGGAAGGCGAAAACCGTGTTCCACCAGCGTCACCTTACGCGAGCGGTCACCTTCGTGCATGCCGCGAATCTGCGGCACCGTCACATGGCTCTCATCGATGATGCAGAGCATGTCCTTAGGGAAGTAATCGATCAGGGTAAACGGCGGCTCGCCCGGTTTTCGACCGTCCAGATGACGCGAGTAGTTCTCGATACCGTTACAAAAACCCATGGTCTCGAGCATCTCGAGATCATAGTCGGTGCGCTGCTGCAGACGCTGTGCCTCGAGCAACTTGTCGGTCGCCTTGAGCTCGGCCACACGCTTCTCGCACTCTTCACTGATTGATTTCAGAGCCGCCTTGACCTTCGGCTTCTCGGTCACGTAGTGCGATGCCGGCCATACGGGGATGGCCTCGTACTCACGAAGCATCTCACCGGTAACCTCATCGATCTCGGCAATAAGCTCAACCTCGTCGCCAAAGAACTCAAACCGCAACGGATGCTCGGCATAAGGCGGATACACGTCGACAACATCGCCGCGCACACGGAACGTGCCGCGCGCTAGGTCATAGTCATTGCGATCATATTGAATGTCGATAAGTGCATGGATAAAGTCATCGCGCTCGAGCGGCACTTTCTTGTCGACATTCGGCGCCAGCCCCGCATAGTCCTCGGGAGAGCCGATACCGTAGATACAGGACACCGAAGCAACGACGATTACATCGCGTCGAGAGAGCAACGAGGCGGTCGCCTGATGTCGCAGCATCTCGACCTCTTCGTTAATCGAGGAGTCTTTCTCGATATATGTATCGCTTTGTGGCACATACGCCTCGGGCTGATAGTAGTCGTAGTACGAGACAAAGTAGACCACAGCGTTGTTGGGAAAGAACTCTTTGAGCTCGCTCGCAAGCTGAGCGGCGAGCGTTTTATTCGGAGCCATGACCAGCGTCGGCTTCCCCAGGGCCTCAATAGTCTTAGCCATCGTGAAGGTCTTGCCCGAACCAGTCACGCCCAGCAAAACCTGATAGCGATCTCCGTCCCTCACGCCCTGCACAAGCGACTCAATGGCCTTAGGCTGGGAACCAGCGGGCTCGTATGGAGACACGACCTCAAACGGCACCTCAGAGCCCTCAACGCCAAAACGTTTGAGCTCTCCTCCAACACGCTCAACTTCAAATTCCGCCATGGATACTCCTAACTCATATATCTGCAGTATACGCAGGCGGCAGGTATAGTCCTACACGAACCGATCGGGATAGAGGGTCTTGTAGCGAACCCAGGCATTATTGACACGAATCAGATACGCCTGCGTCTCGGGAAAGGTGATTGCATTATGAAGCGACGTGCTCTGCTGCGCCCATCCGTCGACATTGCCCATGCCGGCGTTATAGGCGGCAATGGCGCTGTCAGTCGACCCGTTAAAATACGTTAGAAGATACGAAAGATACGCACAGCCAAACTCGATGTTCGTAGCGGGATCGTTAAGGTTGTCGGCGGAATACTCGCTACCATCGACAAGACCCTTGGCAATCATATCCTGGGCAGTCTCGGGCATCAGCTGCATCAATCCCTGAGCACCCTGATTCGACTCAGCCACGGGATCCCAATTCGATTCCGACTTAATGACAGCGCACACCAGATACGGATCCAGATTATGCGAAATACTAGATTGCTTTACATACGCCTCGTAGTCAATGGGATACAGCGGCTTAAAGAAAGCCGCAGGAGCATACGAGTAGACGAGCGAAATAAGGCCGAAGACGAACACAACGGCAAGTGGCGCCACGCGATACCACGTAAAGAAACGTGTCTTAGGCATCGGTCTCCTCCTTATCCGTTACATCCCCGAAGCCATGGCGCGCAAGCCATGCGTCCAGTTGTTCAAAGAGCGAATTATCGCCTGCCGCATTATCGATTACCGTCGTAGCGAGATTGCAAAGCGAAGCCTCATCAGGTTGGCATGCAGAGCGAGCATCAAAATCAGAGGACTCCATACCACGATGAATGGCACGCTCGCGACGAACTGCCAAAGGAGCACTGATAACCAGAATTTCATCAGCCAAGCCAAAAGCATCCTCAAAACCAGTCGGGGCAGAAACCTCGACAACCGCAAAGGGATAACGGGGAGATGAAACCGTACAACAAACCGGATCGAGAATCCTAAGCGAAAGCTGTTCAATCAGAACGGGATGCACAATGCCATTGAGCCGTGCGACCGAATCAGGAGAAGCGAAAGCTCGAGAAGCGAGGATGCTGCGGCGAATGCCACCATCCTCATCCAAAATGTCCCAACCAAATTCATCCGCAAGAGCATTGACGATATCAGAGCCCGGGACATACAGCGATTTTGCAAGCTCATCCAGATCGATAAGCATAGCGCCACGAGATTCGAAATAGCGGCAGGCAGTCGACTTACCCGAAGCAATATTGCCCAAGACAAAAACGGTAAACATCAAGTCCTCTCTAACGCCAATGCGAGTAATTATCGCTCAAATACACTAGAAGGACTCAAATTACAGCCAAACAGTAAGAGTGCATACGGGGGAGCTAGGTCCCAAAGCACAACGTGTATGTAACGCAAAAAAGGGGGGAGGCCGCGAGGACTCCCCCCTTCTTCAGTTTCACTGACGGCTCGGTGCCGTCCACCGGTCAGCGGCGCCCTGGCCTCCCACGGGCTCACCCCGCAGTACTCTCGGCGCGATGGGGCTTAGCTTCCGGGTTCGGAACGGGACC
>DXZO01000024.1 GCA_019419625.1 Collinsella sp.
ACGGGTAGCCGTGTGGTTCACCCAAGTGTGCGTATGGGCGGGCTTGGAAGGCTGGCTGGACTGAGAGGGCTTGCTGGAAGCAGAACCAGCGTTCGAAGAGCCAGCGTTGGAAGACTGGGAACCAGCGTTGTTGTCGGCCTTATTGCCGTCAGTCTTGGCAGACGGGGTCGTCTGTGCGGGCTTGTCGTTGACATCGACGTCCTTGTCGGCGTCAGTGGCCTCCTGCTTGGTCTTGTCGCTCGCGTTCGGGTTCTTGGCGACGTTGCCGTCGAGCTTGTCGAGGATGCCGGTACCGGCATCGCCCTTCAGGGTCTCGTCGCCCTTCTTGATGGCGTCCTTGGTCTTGTCGACGATGTCGGCGAGCATATCGTCGGTGACCTTGTCGGCGGGAATCTGCGCCATGGGGCAGTTGACGGCAGGTGCGGTCTTCGCGTCGGCGTCGACGGTGATGTCGACGGGGGCGCCCGTGTCGTAGATGTCGAAGGCGGAACCGTCGGAGTTGACGGGGCTGACGAAGCTCACGGTGTAGTCGCCCTCGGCGAGTTCGACCGTGGAAGTGCCCTTGTTGCCGTCGGCATCAGGGGTCACCGCATGGTAGAAGTCCACGTCGTTGCCCTCGATATGCGCGATGGCGGGCGTGGAGTTCTCGTCCCAGCCGTGGTCGGCCGTGACGCTGAGGGTCACATCGACAGTTCTTGACTCCTGCTGCTCTGGTTGTTGCTCGGACGTTGCGAACGCCCCACTTGCCACGGCTATCGCAACAACGATCGCAACAACGACCGCAAAGGCTATCGCTGCGACTTGGGGCTTATGCGAGCGCGCCCACTGGAATAATCCGTTCATTATCCATCCCCTTTTCTTTCATGGTGGTTTCGAGTTACCTCGTTATGTCAACCGCGTCATTACTTAGCGCTTTCCCATCGCGCGAGCCATCCAGTCGAGGTTGCCGCTCGCGCTGGCGGTGTTCGCGTTTATCTGCTGAGCCTGATTGAGAATCTGCCCCTGCATGAACAGGTTGCCTATTTGCAGCATGTTGCCGATGCGCTGCTGGTTGAGAATCTGCTGCTGGCCCGCTTCCATGCGGCGCTGGTGCATCTCGGTCTCGTAGAGGTTGACCATCTCCTGTACGGTGGTGGCGCGATGGTTGCGCACGGCAGCAAGGAAGAAATCCACGGCTTCGATGCTGTCGTAATCCATGGGGTACCACGGGGCGACCTGCGAAGCCCATTGCTGCTGTACGGCGAAAATCTCCTGCTTGGTTTGCTCTATGCTCTGGGCTAGGGCCTGGTTGTTGGCTTCAACTTGTTGGTTGCTTTGGTCAATCGCGGCATTTCTCTGGGAGCGGCTTTTGTCCGCCGTCTTCGCTATAACCTTGTATAGAATCGCGCCGATGATAGCCGAGACGATGAGGTTCACGATATTCCAGACCGCCAATTGAAGCTCCATGCCTCCCATCGAGAAGAACGGAAGGGTGGGGAGATACGTTATCACCTTAAGTGGCGTGCTCGTGATAAGCGTGAACGCGATAAGGAAGCCCCCGATTGCATAGAGAACGGGGTGCCTTTTAGTCTTCTTTTCCGTCTTGGCGGCAAACTGAGTGGTGAGCTGGTTGATGCGTTGCTGAAGGGCAACCACCCTATGCATCAAATCGTGCGCCGTGGCAACGCCTGGCAACAAACTTGCCTGTTCCTCCATGTTTGCTCCTTTCTATTTCACGGATATAGCCCGAGCTGCAATCGGGCTATATCCGTGCGTATCGATTGCCTAGTCCACCTCTATCCCTTCGGTATCGGGGGTGTCCCACGTGAAGCCCGCGTGCCCCTCGTTCACGACGGTGGCGAGGCCGGAGTAACCGCCGAATGTCGTGTCGTAAACTATCGAGGTGGTAGAGTATGTTGGAGAAAAAAGCTTGATGTCCACTTGCTCGGTCTTGTAAAGCGCCTCGTCCGCGTATCTGTCGGGATGGCTGCCGATATGTGAGCCTGAGTAGAAATGCGAGCCGTTCAGAGACTGGTGCTCGAAGCTGAGCGTTTCTGATGCGGCGCTATTTCCCGTGCCGTCCGTTTCAAGTTTAAGCGTAAACGGCACTGCCTTCGGCTCTTGGTACTCAGCCGCCTCATTGACCTTCTGCCCCTCTTCTGCGTTTTTGATATGGTCGGGCATACCGGCGAAGCTTTCTATGTCTTCATTCGTTTCGTCGATGGCTGACTGCTTTGTGGCGTCAAACCGCTCGCGGTCTTTTTTCTTTGCAAGGTCGATGATTTCATCGTCTGACAAACCGTCGAGGTCGCCGAATCTGACGGCTTCATAGGACGTTCCGCCATTCAGCACAATGCCGCGCGTGTCGTATACGGTAACATTCCCCTTACCGTCAAAGACAAGTATGCGCTCGACACCCGTGTCTTTGCTGATTTGGTCGTCGCTGTACTGCATCC
This sequence comes from Collinsella sp., assembly GCA_019419625.1. Classification (GTDB taxonomy): domain Bacteria; phylum Actinomycetota; class Coriobacteriia; order Coriobacteriales; family Coriobacteriaceae; genus Collinsella. The sequence goes on from DXZO01000024.1 coordinate 2,436, forward strand.
AAACGCTTTTTTGTCCAAAAGCGGTTGATGCCGGTGTGGCTTCATTCGTTTCTGGTTCAGACCGTGCGGAATCCCCTGCGTTGTCATTTCCATTTGTGCTGCCGCAGCCCGAAATTGAGACGGCGAGCAGGCATGCCGCCGCAGCGGTGAAAAATGCCCTTCTTTTCATATTGATACCTCCATGTCGCAAATAGTCGTCTTCCCTCTCGACGCATCGGTCAGGATGCGCTCTACAGACGGGCACTATGATACGCGCGGGATGGAAAAACATGAAGTATATGAGCAGAATTTAGCCCATACAGTATATTCTACTATACACACAATCTCCATACGATTCAAAAGTAGATGAATTGTATGGGCGGTTAGAGGATGAAATACTACGAAATAGGACAGCGCATACGCCGCTATCGCAAGGCATGCGGTCTGTCGCAGGAGGCTCTTGCCGAGAAGGTGGGTATCTCCGTAACGCATATGAGCCACATCGAGACCGGGAACACCAAGCTGAGCCTTCCGGTTCTCGTAAACATTGCTGAGGCTCTTTCGGTGCAGACGGATGCTCTGCTTTACGACACCCCACGATTTTCCAAGACGGTTGCGTCGGAACACATACAGAATCTGCTTGATTCATGCACGACGGAACAGCTCTATGTGATTATTGATACGCTCGAAGCTCTCAAGGTTTCACTGGACAAGCACGTGGGTGATTGAATTGATTCACGGCCTCGACTTGTGAAAGCCCGGTACGAATAGGTGCCGGGCTTTTTTCGTGCGCCCATAGGTCGCTGTTATTGCCTATATACACCCCAAGGTTATTGATAAAATACACGTTTGGGCGCATAATGTCTACATAAATGGGGGTGATTTCAATGGATGAGAACACAGACGGCATGACTCCAGCCGAGGAGCTTAAACACATGCGCGAGCTGTACGGTATGAAGCGCTCCGAGTTTTGCGAGCATTTTGGAATCCCTATGCGCTCGCTGCAACATTGGGAGATTGGAGACCGCAAGCCGGCTCCATTTCTGGTTTTCCTTATTCGCAAGGTGTACGACCTCGAACAGGAGAATAAATACTTGCAAGAGTGCATCGACACACTCGACCGTCAAAACGATGAGCTGAAAGCACTTATTAAATCTCAGGCGTATACACAGTAACAAGTAGTCTTCCACGTTCTATGGGCGACGGGCTTTATGAATCAATAACCGAGGTGGATTTTCATGAGTACAAATAAAGAATTACGCGAGGGGGTGGCCGACAAGGCAAAAACCTGCTTCCTGTATGTTCGCGTCTCCACGAAGATGCAGGTGGAGAATGGGGAATCAATCGAGGCGCAGCTGTACGACCTGCGCGACTATGCAAAGCGAAATAACCTGCGCATCTTGCACGAATATATTGACGATGGATATTCAGGTAAGAACATCACCGGGCGTCCCCACTTCCAAGAGATGATGGAAGAGATAAAATCCGGTGTTCGCGTGAACTATGTTCTTGTGTTCAAGCTGAGCCGTTTCGGGCGTAACGCAGCAGACGCGCTTTCGTCGCTTCAGCTTATGCAGGATTACGGAACAAACCTCGTCTGCGTCAAGGATGGCATCAACAGCGAAGCCCAGATGGGCAAGATGATGATTGCGTTCATGTCGGCGTTCGCAGAAATGGAACGTGAAAACATCCTTGTTCAGACGATGGCTGGGCGCGAGCAGAAGGCCCGCGAGGGAAAGTGGAATGGCGGACAAGCCCCCTATGGCTATAAGCTCGTCAAGGACGAAAAGGGCAAGGGGCATCTGGAAATCGACGAAGACGAGGCGGAAATCGTTCGCATCATATTCCGCGAGTACACCAAGAACGGCAAGGGCGTTATGGCGCTCGCATCTTGGCTTAATGCGCAGGGATACCGTAAGAATGTCCGTGGGAACGGCAAGTACGAGCACTTTGTCCCGACGTTTCTAAAGAACGTACTGTGCAACCCTGTATATATTGGAAAAATCGCTTACGGACGTCGCAGGACGACACCCGTCAAGGGCAAGCGCAACGAATACCGCATGATTAAGCAGTCCGATTATGACGTGTACGATGGAGAGCACGAGGCCATCATTGACGAGACTACATGGAACGCGGCACAGGAGCGCATGGCCGAGGAGTCTCATCCGTTCCCGGAAGCAAAGACTGACGAGCACGTGCATCTTCTCACGGGAATGCTCATCTGCCCGGTATGCGGGCGCAAGATGATTGCCAACGTCTCACACGGAAAGCGAAAGAAGGACGGGACTGTAGGCAAGTCCACCTACGCGTACGCCTGCAAATACAGCAAGAAACAGTTCGGGCCAAGTTGCACGTTTACCCGCCAGTTCAAGCAAGAGTACATCGACAGAGAAGTAATCGAGGTCATAGCACGTGCCGCCTACTCCGATGTATTCGAAGAGCGTGTGCGCGACGAGCTTGATGCCGCTGTGGATATTGAGAAGCTGGAAGCGGACGTGGAACGCATAGGCAAGGCACTGGACAACAACAAGGCGGCAAGGCGCATGCTGTCCCGCAAGCTCGATTCTTTGGACGTGTCCGACCGTAGCTATGAGCGTAAGTACGAGGATATGCAGGCGCGGCTCGATAAGCTATATGACGAGTACGCAGACATCGAGACTGCGTTCGATGACGCAAAGTCGAAGCTGGAGAGCGCCAAGGAGAAGCAAGTGACGACTGCTCGCATATACGAGATGCTTGACGAGTTTCGTGAGCATTTCGACGAGTATGACCCTGTGCGTAAGAAGGAGATTCTGCGGCAGGTAGTGGATAGCGTTGAGATAAATCCTGACGCAAACCCGAAGAAGGGTGACACGATTGTGACGCGTGTGCGCTTCAAGTGCCCCGTATCCTTTTATCCTACGTTGCCCGAAGAGGCTTATGATGCACTCGGCGTCAAGGAGTTCAACCGCTTGGAAACGACAGAATATGTTTCCGAGAAAAATTCTCGGGTTGGCGAAGATACCGTTGAGACCGTCGCGGTCCTCGAGCGCCGCTAATCCACCGGCACAAGAAAGGGGGCGGCCCGTCTGGACTGCCCCCTTCGCTTGGTTTATGAACTCCGCTACATCCCCTTGCGCAGGTCGCACACGCCGGCTGCCGCCATCTCGCGCAGCAGCGTCTCGCGATCGCGCGTCACGATCAAATCCAGCGGGAAGTGAATCTCGTCGAGCATCTTGCGCGCGTGATCGAGCTTGCCAATGGCCATGCCAATGTGGGCATCGGTCGACACGCCAATGCCAACGCCCAGCTCGGCGCAGCGCTCGGCGATCTTGCGGCATACGGCCCAATGCTCAGTGTCGGCACCGTGCTCAAGACTATGGTTGTTGATCTCGATAATCTTGTGCTTGGCCTTAGCCGCCAACAGCACCTCGTCGATATCGAACGGCACGCCCGAGCGCCCCGCATGCCCCAGCATGAACACCTTGGGGTGCTCCAGGGCATTGATGTACATCTCGGTCGTCTCGGCGAGCGTCGCGCCTTCGGCAAACTGCGGGTTATGCACGCTCGCCACCAAATAATCCAAATTACGCGTCACCAAATCGAACAGCGAATGCTCACGACTATACGAATCGCCGGCAATATTGAGCGAAACGGGAATGTCCTCGCCAAACAAGCTTCCGTCCAGCGAAACGATATCGGCCTCGGCGCCGCGGAGCACCAGCACGCCGCTCCAAATGCGCGGCCAGATATCCTGGTTAATAAAGAACTGGAAACTGCGCAGGTCATTGGGGCAAGGCGTAACCATCGAGCTTAAATGATCGGCGGAACCGAGCACCTGAAGGCCACGCTCCGCCGCCCAATAGATGTTCTCCTCAATGGTTGAGTACGCATGCGCGGAGAACATCGTATGAGTATGGATATCACAGGAAAGCAGGTAGGGCATCAGGTCTCCTTGTCCAGCATGGCCGTCGCGTATATTCATTGTACGCATAGCTTTCGGCAGTCGTAAAACTGCTTCATCCCAATCACACAACGGCATAGACAACGGGGTCTGGCTTAACACCAAACCCCGTTTCACGTAAAACATTGTAAGCAGAGCGCTTTACTTTTAACGATACTCGTCCGCCAACTGTTTCCAAGCGGGTAGCGAATTGATAATCGTTTCGTAACTCACGCAATAGCCCAGGCGGAACCAACCAGGCATGCCAAAGCTGTCCGAGGGCACCGCAAGCAGCTCATACTTCTTCGCGCGCTCACAGAACGCATTCGCATCGGGCTCCAGTGCCTTCACCCACAGGTAGAATGCACCATCCGGCTCAACATAGGTGTAGCCGTACTCCGCTAGTGCGTCGGTAAGCGCGGTGCGGTTGCGAGCATAGGCCTCGACATCACTCGGCTCATCGATGCAATCGATGACCACGCGCTGGAAGAGCGCCGGTGCACACACGAAGCCCAGCGTACGGGCGGCACCGGCAACGGCGGGCATTAGACGAGCTGCCTGAGGATTCGTATTGGGAACCAGGATCCACCCGACGCGCTCGCCCGGTAGCGAAAGCGACTTGGAATACGAGTAGCACACGATGGTGTGCTCGTAGATCGAAGGCACCCAAGGCACCTCGGCGCCATAGACAATCTCGCGATACGGCTCATCAGAGATGAGCATAATCGGATTCTCGGGATCGCGCTGAGCGTTGGCCTCGCGCAGAACATTGGCCAGTCGCGTCAGCGTGTCGCGTGTATATACGGCACCGGTCGGATTGTTGGGCGAGTCGATGATGACGGCAGCCGTCTTATCGGTAATCGCCTTGAGCACGTTACTCACGCTCAGCTGGAACGTATCTTCATCGGCGAGCGCCTCAACACACGTGCAGCCGGCCTTCTCAATCCACACGCGATACTCCGGAAAGTACGGGGCGATAACAACAACCTCATCGCCCGGGTTCGTAACGGCGTTGAGCGTGCAGGTGAGCGAAGCCGCGGCACCCACCGTCATAAAGACGTCCTTGCCCTCATAGCTCGTGCCAAAGCGACGGTTGAGCGAGTCGGCGACGGCCGCTCGACATTGCGGCAGACCCGGCGCAGGCGTGTATCCATGCAGCTGGTCGCTCGGCAGCTCCAATGCCTTCTTAATGGACTCAGCAACAGCAGCGGGCGCCGGAACACTCGGGTTGCCCAGCGAAAAATCGAATACATTCTCCGCACCGATCTGTGCCTTGCGCTCAAGGCCATAGCTAAAGATCTCACGGATGATGGAGCTTTCCGCACCGCGAGCATACATAGTTTCGTTGATCATCTGTTCCCCTTTCGCATAGGCGCTATTGTACGCTTTAGCTGAGCAAAGTGCCGCAGCAATATTGATTGGGGACAGACTTAAATGCGTGAAAACGCTCATTTAAGTCTGTCCCCAATCAACATATCGCTCAAAAGAAAGAGCCTCCACAGGTTTCCCCGCAGAGGCTTTCGCTACAAGAACTATTTGTCGGCGTCGGTGTTGCCGTCAGCGTTGACAGCATTGCCATCACCGGCATCATCGGATGCGGCTTCGGCATCCTCCTGCATGGCCGCCTGCGCAAAGGCCGCAGCATCAGCCGCCAGCTCCTCCTCGCTCATGCGAGGCGAGCGCTTCTTGGTCGGCATGCCGGCCGCCTTGGCGTTGCGCTCCTCCTTGGCCGCCAGGATATCGCCCTCGCGCTCAAGGTAAGCATCCCACTCGTTGTCGAGCAGGGCGTTCACGGCGTCGCCTTCGACGGTCTCGCGCTCAAGCAGCACCTTCGCCATCAGATCGAGCTGATCGCGACGGGCATCCAAAATCTCGACCGCACGGCGATGGGCTTCGCGCATGATGCGCTGAACCTCGATATCGATGCGGCGCGCCGTCTCCTCGGAGTAATCCTGGTGATCGGCGTAGTCGCGACCCAGGAACACCTGATGTTGCGCCTCGCCAAAGACCTGCGTGCCCAGCTCCTCGCTCATGCCCAAGCGCGTGACCATCTCGCGCGCCATCTTAGTCGCGCGCTCCAGATCGTTGCTCGCGCCCGACGTGATGTCGTCGCACATGAGCTCCTCGGCAACGCGACCGCCCAAGAACACGGCGAGCTCGTCGAGCATCTCGTTCTTGGTCTTGAGGAAGTGATCCTCCTGCGGAAGCTGCAGTGTGTAGCCCAGGGCCTGACCGCGGCTGACGATCGAGATCTTATGAACCGGATCGGAGTGCTCCAGGATGTGGCCCACCAAAGCGTGACCGCTCTCATGGTAGGCAATCGTGGTGCGCTCGGCTTCGGTCATCACGCGACCCTTGCGTTGCGGTCCGGCAATCACGCGCTCCATCGACTCCTCGACCTCGTCCATCGAGATCACGGAACGATGGCGGCGGGCAGCCAGCAGCGCAGACTCGTTGAGCAGATTTGCCAGATCGGCGCCGGTGAAGCCAACGGTCATCTGGGCGAGCTTCTCAAACTTCACGTCCTCGTCCATCGGCTTGTTCTCGGCATGCACGCGCAAGATCTGCTCGCGGCCCTTCACATCCGGACGGTCGACCGTAACCTGACGGTCAAAACGACCGGGACGCAGCAATGCCGGATCCAGGATGTCAGGACGGTTGGTCGCGGCGATCAGGATGACCGACTCGCTTTCCTCAAAACCGTCCATCTCGACCAGCAGCTGGTTGAGCGTCTGCTCGCGCTCGTCGTGACCGCCGCCCAGACCGGCTCCGCGCTGACGCCCCACGGCATCGATCTCGTCGATAAAGATGATCGACGGGGCCTGGGACTTGGCCTCCTTAAAGAGGTCACGCACGCGGCTGGCGCCGACACCCACGAACATCTCGACAAAGTCAGAACCCGAGATGCTAAAGAACGGCACGCCCGCCTCGCCGGCAACGGCCTTGGCCAGCAGCGTTTTACCGGTGCCCGGAGGGCCCACCAGCAACACGCCACGCGGGATCTTGGCGCCCAGCTTGCGATAGCGATCCGGATCGCTCAAAAAGTCACGGATCTCCTCGAGCTCCTCGACTGCCTCGTCCACGCCGGCAACGTCCTCGAACTTAACCTTGGGGCGCGTGGCCTCGTTGGTCTTGGCGTTGGCCTTGCCAAACTGCATGTTCCTGTTGTTGGCACCCATCATCTGGCGCATAAAGTAGAACATGATGGCAATCAGGGCGATCGTCGGCAGCACACTCATCGCCAAGTCGCCCCAAAAATCGGGGTCATTGGTGTTGACGATGTACTTGGTATCGGGGTGCTCCGCCATAAGCTCGGCAAGCGAATCGGAGCCGACATAGGTCGAGGAGAAGCTCTTGAGCTCGCTCGTGTCGCCCTTGTCCTTTTTCGTCTTCCAGTAATGACCCGCCACGCTTCCGTCTTGAACCGTATAGGTCAAATCTTCGACGCGATCCTGCTTAATGGCGTTGACCATCTCGCTCGTCGCGAGCTTTACGGTATTGCTGGAATTGGCAAAGCCGGAGCCCATGTTAAAGAAGGCGTAGCCCAGAAGCGCGCAAGCCAAAATAAAATACAGCCAGCCCGTACGCGTGGGCTTCTTGCCTCCGGGCATCCCCGGGATCTTAGGCTCCCGGGGAGTCTGGAAATTGTTATCGTTACGGTCGTCGGGCATCTTACGAATAAACCTCCGGTTTCAAAATGCCCAGATACGGAAGGTTACGATAGCGCTCGGCATAGTCGAGGCCGTAGCCCACCACAAAGGCATCGGGGCAATGGGTTCCAACATACTTGGGCGTGACGGCCGAGGTACGGTCCTCAACGTCCTTCCACAGGAAGGCGGCAACCTCCAGCGAGGCGGGCTTGCGACTCTCGAGGTTCTTCATCAGATACTTGAGCGTCAGGCCCGAGTCCAGAATGTCCTCGACGATCAGCACGTCGCGACCGCGGATGTCGATATCCAGGTCCTTAATGATACGCACGATGCCCGAGGACTTCACACCGTCGCCATAGCTCGAAACAGCCATGAAATCGATGTTGGTCGGCAGCTCGATCTTGCGCATCAGGTCGCCCATAAAGACCACGGCGCCGCGCAGGACCGCAATCAGCACCAGATCCTTACCCGCGTAGTCGCGAGTAATCTGCTCGCCTAGGCGAGAGACGATACCGTCGATATCCTCCTGCGTAAACAGAACCTTCTCGATATCCGGATGTTGAGAAGCCATGACAACCCTTTCTTGTGCTTATCGCCCACGCACCGCCGCATGGACGCGAACTACACATTCTAGCAGCGCACGGGGTATATTTACCAGCACGTGCGCCATCAGCGCGGGAATACCGTCAACGTCGCACAGAATAGCTGGCGCGAAGCGCTATTCCGCATCGACCACACGAAGCAGATATGCCACGCGCGTTGCGGCCGTGCATTTAAAACGCTCGTCCGCGCGAACGCCCGCGACCCATACTACGGCACCTCCCGGAGCCGTTCTTACCACGGGTACGCCAGAGCGGTCTGAAACAGGAATGCGCGCCTCGTTCAACAGGTCTGACACTTTCTTGCTTCGGCCGTTCATCCCCAACGGGCACATCACGTCTCCCGGCACAGGGCTATCCACCCACAGGCGCGCCGATCGTGCCTCGGTGGGAATCTCCCCGCGCGAGCCGGCTAACATCCGCTCGCTATCGCGGTCGGCAAACCCCAGGGCCGCCGCATCCACCAAGGCCGCAACCTTTCCGGCAGCAGCAAGCTCGCGGGCACGGTGCACGATATCGCACCCCGGCTCCACAGCCATCGGCTCCGCTGTCAGCATATGCCCCGCCCCCAGCGGCAGACGACCGGGAACGGAGATCCAATCGGCCACTAAACCCTCGCGCGCCGCCGGGGCCTTGAACGCCAGCGTGCCAAACTCCACACGGGCATCAATTCCCGCAGGAAGCGTAACCGAGCCCGAGCCCGCAGCGACGCAGGCGAGCACGCGCTCCACGTGCCGCATCTCCGGTCGCGCGTCGGGATCGATGCGCTTAATCGCCAATCGCACGATACGCCGTGCAATCACAACCTCAGCGGCGGCAAGACGGCGCGCATCGAGCACAAGTGCGCCCGCCGCTTCCTTGCGCAGGCAGCTTCGAAACGCCTGTGCCGAAAGCTGGGAAAGAAAGGCGTCTTCGTCGCCCAGAATTTCGCAAGCGGCGCCAATCGTCTTACAGACGCTCGCGTTGCGCTGTGCCACCACCGGCATCACCCGATGGCGTACATAGTTGCGCAGGTACGAAACGTCCTCGTTGCTTTCATCTTCCCGCCATGGCTGACCGTGCACCTGCAGATAGCTCACGAGCTCATCGTGCGTGAGGTCGAGCAAGGGGCGAACCACAATGTTCCGACGGCGCGGAATGCTCGATAGACCCGCGGGACCCGACCCTTTAATGGCATTCATCAAAAATGTTTCCGCGCGGTCCGACGAAGTATGCGCGGTACAGATACGAGCCGCCGTCCGCGGTGCGCCCGATTCGGCACAAAGTTCGCGAACATATCTCCGTGCCGCGGCATAGCGCACCTCGCGAGCCGCAGCCTCGATATTGCCCGATTCGTCATCAAAATAGGCATGCTCAACACACAGCGGCAAGCCGTATTGCGCACACAGGTCACGTACAAAGGCCTCGTCGCCATCGGATGCCTCCCCGCGCAGATGATGGTTTACATGCAGCACGTGCAATCGCTCGCGCGCAATGGGAGCGACGCCGCGCCCGTCCTGGATATCCAGCTTTGATGTGCAAGCCATAAGGAGCAGCGCCGTCGAGTCCGCACCGCCTGATACCATGAGCACTACGGGGGCAGCGGCCTGCCGCGTTGCCAGGGCGCTCTTATCCGTCCTCGGCGCGGCATGATGTCCATAGTGCTGAGATACCGTTGGCATTCGCTTCCTCCTCTATTCGTCCGCACTCATTGTATCCTTTGGAATCTTATGTCTCGCCTGCACCTTCATATCCTCGGCAGCGGCTCAAAAGGCAACTGCGCACTCGTCGAGGGGCCTCAGGGGCTCATCATGATCGACAACGGCCTGTCCCGCCGCGAGACACTTAAACGCATGGCGGAGCTTGGCCTCTCGGCAGACGACGTCGCCGCTCTTGTAATCACCCATGAGCATGGTGACCATATCAAGGGGCTCGATGTATGGTGCAAGCACTGGCATGGTCCCCTCTTTGCCAGCAGGGACACCCTTTCATGCAAAGAAAACCTCGCGCACCTGCCCGTAGAGGAATTTGACCCCGGCGACACGCTCCCCATTGCCGGCATCCACGTGCAAACCTACTCAACATCGCACGATGTCATCAATCCGGTCGGCTATCGATTTAATGCTCTCGATGATTCCATTGGGTTTGCCACCGACACCGGAGAGTTATCGAGCAAGGCCATAGGCATCCTCAAAGACTGTCGAGTTCTCGCGCTCGAAAGTAACCACGATGTAACTATGTTGCGCGAAGGACCGTACCCACGCTTTCTTCAGGAGCGCATCCTGTCCACAAAGGGGCACCTCTCCAACAACCAGGCCGCCGAAGCCGCGCGAGAACTTGTTACCGATCGCACCGAACAGCTCATCGCCATGCATATCAGCCAGGACAATAATCGTCCAAGCCTTACCGTCAAAAGCTATGCCAACGCGCTTGATGCAAGTCTCGATGATGAACTCGGCAGCTCAGCCACCTGTCTTCAAGGGCCACGGAAGCTCTCGATACGCCCTGCAAGTCAGTATCAACCGACAACTATTCAATAGCCCACTCAAGACAACAAAAGGGGGCTGGGAATCACTTCCCAGCCCCCTTAATTCATACTCTCGATTGAAGCAGAGCCATCGTTAGTCGATAGAAATCTTCGTGACGTTCTTCTTCTCGACAATCTTGGGAACCGTAACGGTCAGGATGCCGTCAGCATACTTAGCCGAAAGGCCCTCGCTCGAAGCGTCCTTCAGATACACGCCGCGCGTCGCGCTGTACGAGCCGAACTCCTTCTGGAGGAAGTTCTTGCCCTCGTTTTCGGCGCTCTCCTCGACGTTCACACTGATCGACAGGCGACCCTCATTGAGCTCGACGTCGATGTCATCCTTGGCGACACCGGTAAGATACGCCTTGACCTCGTAGCCATCGCCCTTGTCCTCAACGTCAACGGGGAACGCCTTGGAGGCAATCGAGCTATTCGCCAGGTCGGTCATGTCATCAAACAAATCGAACAGCGAACTTGCAGAAGGACGGACGCCAAAAACCGAACGATAAGGAACCATGCTTGCCATGTTTACCACTCCTTGTAAGGACTGCCGAGTCATCTTCTAGGTGACTGGGGCTTCTTTTGACGCTCATATATATGCCCAACCGCTTCTTATATATACATCGACTATAAAGTTTTTTGAGTCTATTGATATAAGCATATCTGAGTCTGGTTGACTAAGGTTTTGTCTAATAAACGGAATTTGAACGAAGGCTTAAATAATGTATGCAATCCCATCAAAACTAGACGGCTGGCTTACAATGGGCGCATACACGATATTGATGACGAACTAAGGGCATCATGGACGATCAAAAACAGGACAACACGTTTATGCCGGAGCAGGACGAAGCATCCAGCCCGCAACCGATTCGATTCCATCGCCCCCACATCTCGCAAGAGCCCATCAATGACCCAGAGCCCAAATATGTGACAAGAAACCGATATCAAACACTCGAAGAAGCGCAAACGGGGCGCAAACATATGGGCGTCGCCTCGGGAGACCCTGTATATCTGAAAGACGCACCATTATCTAAAAACAGCGCAGCTAGTGATGAGCCGATGAAAGCATCCGGCACTCATCAACAAAGAGGTCCTCGACCAAAGCAAACCTTGACGCATTCGGCTCGTTATCTCGAGACGCCAAAACAGGGAAAGTCAATCTTCGTTTCGTCAAGTAAACGACGCAAGCAGCATCAGCTGACAATCCTGCTTATGATCATTGCGGCCATAGCAGTTGCCCTTGTTATACGATTTATTTTCTTTAAATAAAGGCTCAATACCGAAAACAACAAGATCGTCTGGTGTAATTGAGTCATTCACGCCCCGTAAACGCAAAAAAGGGGGAGGCCGCGAGGCCTCCCCCTTCTTCAAGTCATCCGA
>DXZO01000025.1 GCA_019419625.1 Collinsella sp.
GCGTACAGGATGCGGCGGTGCACCGGCTTTAAGCCGTCGCGCACGTCCGGCAGGGCGCGCGCCGTGATGACCGACATCGAATACTCGATAAACGACTGCTTCATCTCGCGGCCAAACTCCGAAATCTGGAGCTGGCCGCCGTTGATATCCTCGCCGGCCGAGGCGCCACGATCGACTTCGCCAAAGCTCTCCTCGAGCTCACCGTCGTCGTCCTCTTCCTCGTCATCATCGGCATCGGGGTTATAGGCGTCAGGATCGCCGTCCTCGCCCTGCTCAGCACGGGCAAGCAGGCGCTTCAGATCGTCGGGCATGCCGGCATCGCCGGCCTCGCCCATACCCTCGTTATTGTTGATATCGTCTGCCACGTTACCTCCTCTTAAGCGTCAAGGAAGCGTGCATCATGTGCATGCTTCTCGATGTACTCGCGGCGATAGCCGACCTCGGAACCCATCAGCTCGCGCACGGCGCGGTCTGCCACCACGGCGTCCTCGATCGACACGCGCTGCAGGATGCGGGTCTTGGGGTCCATCGTCGTCGAGGCAAGCTGCTTGGGGTCCATCTCGCCCAGACCCTTGTAGCGCTGGACGGTATAGCCCTTGCGCTTCTTGGTGATCTTGCCGTCCTTGGCCTTGCCGTCCTCGTCGTTGTCGTCGGGGTTCAGGCCCAGACTCTGGATGGTGTCGCGCAGGATCTCGTCTTCGGGCTGGCGGCCGTTGGGATACACGTAGTGGATCTTGTTGCGCACCTTAATGCCAAAGATGGGCGGGCAGGCAACATAGACATAGCCGGCATCGATCAGCGGACGCATGTACTTGTAGAAGAACGTCAGCAGTAGGATGCGGATATGTGCACCGTCGACGTCTGCATCGGTCATGATGATGATCTTGTGGTAGCGCGCCTTGCTGATATCGAAGTCGCCGCCGTCGCCGGCACTCGTCGTGACGCCACAGCCGATCGCGGTAATCAGCGACTGGATGGTGTCACTCGAGAACGCGCGATGGTCACCAACGCGTTCGACGTTCAAAATCTTGCCGCGCAGGGGCAGAATCGCCTGGATGTCTCGGCGACGGCCGTCCTTGGCCGAACCGCCTGCCGAGTCGCCCTCTACGATGAAGAGCTCGGTCAGCTCGGCATCGCGCACCGAGCAGTCAGCGAGCTTACCGGGCAGGGACGCCGTCTCGAGCAGGCTCTTGCGGCGGGTCGCCTCGCGCGCCTTGCGGGCGGCATTGCGCGCCTTGCAGGCCTGCTGCGCCTTCTTGACGATCTCGCGAGCGGGCTTAGGGTGCTCCTCGAGGTAATCGGCAAGGCCGTCGGTCACGATCTTGAGCGTCAGCGCACGCATATAGGAGCTACCGAGCTTGGCCTTGGTCTGGCCCTCAAACTGCGGATCGGGCAGCTTGACCGAGATAACGGCCGAAAGGCCCTCGCGCACATCGTCGCCGGTCAGGTTGGCGTCTTTTTCCTTGAGCAGGTTCTGTTTGCGCGCGTAGTCGTTGATCACGCGGGTGAGCGCGGTGCGGAAGCCCTCAAGGTGCATGCCGCCCTCGGGGGTGTAGATGTCGTTGGCAAACGACATGACGTTCTCGCCGTAGCCGCTATTCCACTGCAGGGAAACCTCGACCTCGCCCATCTTGGCCACAGGCGCGTCCGGGTCCGATTTGCCCTCGATGTAGATGGGCTCCTTAAAGGCCTCGGGGACGTCCTTGCCCTCGTTGAGGAACTTGACGAAGTCGATGATGCCGCCCTCGTAGCAAAACTCCTCCACGTGGGGAGTCGCCTCGCGCTCGTCGGTCAGCACGATCTTGAGGTTCTTATTGAGGAACGCTGTTTCCTGCAGACGGTTGTGCAGCGTATCGAAATCGTAGATGCAGGTCTCGAAGATCTCGTCGTCGGGCCAGAAGGTGACGGTGGTGCCCGTCGAATCCGAGGTGCCCACGACCTCCATCTTCTTGACGGTCTTGCCGCGCGAGAACTCCATCTCGTAGGTGTTGCCATCGCGACGAACCTGAACGACCACGCGCTTGGACAGTGCGTTGACGACGGAGATGCCTACGCCGTGCAGGCCGCCCGAGACCTTATAGGCCGAGTTATCGAACTTACCGCCGGCGTGCAAGATCGTCATAACGACCTCGAGCGTCGGGATCTTTTTAACAGGGTGCTCGTCGACGGGGATGCCGCGCCCGTTGTCGACGACCGTGATGGAGTTGTCGGCGTGGACCGTCACCTGGATCTCGGTGCAGAAACCGGCCATGGCCTCGTCGACGGAGTTGTCAACGATCTCCCACACCAGGTGATGCAGACCGCTGGCGCTCGTCGAGCCGATATACATGCCCGGGCGCTTACGAACGGCCTCGAGACCTTCGAGAATCTTAATCTCGCCGCCATCGTAATCGTTTTCGTTTGCCACACGTCCTCCTTCAGTCAAGAAAATGTGTACAGCCTTACTAGTTTATCGTAAAAAAATACCCTCGGGACCGAGGGTATTTGGCTCTACAAGGCCACCAGATGCGATTTAAGGCTCTTTTTTGCTTTGCACGCCCTTGGCCCACTCGGCACTGGCTCTCATGGCATTCTCGAGGGCCTCGCGCAGTTTTTGGTCTTCGATGGGCGCCACCTGGCGCTCGATCTCGGTGCGCTCGGCCTCACTTAGGTCGGCGTGCGGGGCCGGCGGGCGCTCGGTCGTCGCCGGGCGCAGGCGCTCCTTGGCGGCGGGCGGCGTGTGACCGGGCGCGGTGGTTTTGAACACCAGGCCGTCCACATGCGCACCGGCGCGCTCCATGCGCGCGCGGATGATCTCGCGCAACAACGTCATTTCCTGCGTCCACGAGGGCGAGTCGAGATACACCAGCAGCTCATTGGACTCGGGCAGGTAGCGCAGTCCCGTCACATGCCGCCCCTCGCGCGTGCCCGAGCACACCGCGTTCCATGCGCGATAGACCGTGCGCGACTCCTCGGCGGCCTCCATCTGCGCACGGCGCTTAGGCGTTGCAGCCGCCAGGATGCGCTGGCGCTCTGCGTTCAAAAACCCGCTGAAGGCGACTGTCTCGCTCTCGCGCTCGTAATTAGCACGTCTCACCCATGCTCACCACCTTGGCTCGATCAAGCAGGTCATCGGTAAAGTACCCCAGGTTGGTCGTAGTTATGACCGTCTGGATATCATCGCCAATCAGCCGCAGGAAAGCGCCGCGACGCTCGCCGTCGAGCTCGCTCATCACGTCGTCCAAAAGCAGCAGTGGGGCGGTGCCCAGGACATCGCGAGCCACGGCAACCTCGGCCACCTTCCAGGACAGCACCAGCGTGCGCTGCTGTCCTTGGCTGGCAAATGAACGGGCGGAGCGACCCGCCACGGTAAACTCAATCTCGTCGCGATGCGGTCCCACCAACGTCACGCCGCGGCGAATTTCCTCGTCGGCATGCTCGTCAAGGGCGGCCAGCATGCGCTCGTACGCCCAACCCTTCAGCTCTTCGCGATCCTCGACCTGGGGCAAAGCCCCCAGCGTGGACGCATAGGTCACGTTGGCGGCCTCACCTGACGCTACTTGCCCGTAGGCAGTGTGCACATGGCCCGCCAGCCGGTCGAGCAGGGCCAACCGGTGCACGAGCAGGGCCGAGCCCGCGCGGGCAATCGAATCGTTCCACGCGCCGAGCATCTCGCGGCAGCACCAGGTCTCCTTGAGCAAGGCGTTACGCTGGGTCACGCAGCGCCCATAGGTGCTCGCAAGATCGGCATAGCGTGCGCTCAGTTGCATGCCAAAGTCATCGAGGGCGGCGCGGCGCACACTGGCGCCACGCTTAACCATGTCCAGATGGTCGGGGCAAAACAGCACGCTCGGAAGAACCCCGCGCACACCGGCGGCAGAGCATCTCTTGCCGTTGCGGCTAAACGAGCGCTTACCGTCCTCCGCGCTCAATCCCATATCAAGCACGCGGCCGTCGCCCTCGAGCCTCAGCTCGATCTTGCACGAGCCCACGCCGTCATGGACGAGCTCGGCTGCGGTCGGATGCCTAAACGAGGCGCCGCTCGTCAGCAGCTGCAGCGCCTCTATGAGATTGGTCTTTCCCGCCGCGTTGGGTCCCGCAAGTATCGTCACGCCCTCGTCCAGGGCAAGGTGATAGCTATCGAAGCTGCGGTAGTGCGCGACGGAAAGATCGCGGGCGAACATGGTCATGGCGCGGCGCTAGATGCGGACCGGCATGACCAGGTACAGGTAGTTGATCTTGTCGTAGGACTTAAAGATGCCCGCCTGCGAGTAGCTCTTGAGCTCCAGCGTGATCTCCTTCTCCTTGGACAGGGCATTGAGGCAGCCGAAGATGTAGTGGTAGTTGAAGGCGATGGTACCCGACTCGCCCTCGGCCTCGACATCGATCGTCTCCTGCGCAAGGTCCTGGTCATTGGAAATGGAGGACAGGCCCATCTGCCCGTTCTCGACATCGATCTCGAACTTGACGGCGGGGTTGGCGCTCGCGATAACGGCCACGCGCTTGAGGGCGGCGTTAAAGGCGGCGACGTCGATCTTGACGCTCGTCACGCACGAATCGGGGATGAGCTGCTTGTAGTTGGGGTACACGCCCTCGATGCGACGCGACACGTAGGTGGTGTTGCCGGCCTCGAAGACGACCTGGGTGTCGGTAGCCCCGATCATGATGGTCGCTTGGCTGGCCATGATGTTCAGCGCGTCGTTAAAGGCGTCAGCCGGAACGTTGAGCTCAAAGGAGCCCTCGAGGGTCGAGGTCTCGACCTGCGTATCGCACACGGCCAAGCGGAAGGAATCGGTCGCTACCAGGCGTACGGTGTTGTTCTCGACCTTCATGTGCACGCCGCCCAGGATGGGGCGAGCCTTGTCGGTCGAGGTGACGCGCCACACGCGGCCGACCATTTCGGACAAGACATCGGTCGGCAGCTCCACGGCACTCTCGATGGCATAGGCCGGAAACTCGGGGAAGTCATTGGCATCGAGCGTGTTCAGGCGGAAAGAGCTCTTCTCGCAACCAATCAGCACCTGGCGCTCGGACAGCTCAAAGGTAACCGGGGCATCGGGGAGGGTCTTGGTGATATTGGAGAGCATCTTACAGGGAATAACCATCTCGCCCTCTTCTTCGACATGCGCCGCGATGCGATGACGGATCGAGATGGTGTAGTTAGAGGTCTGGAATTCCAAGATGCCGTCTTGGGCCTTAACGAGCACGCCCGACAGGATAGGGAGGGTGGATGCCGAAGCGACACCCTTCATAACGACGCCGATGGCTTGTGTAAGCGAGCTCTGGCTGACGGTGAACTTCATCTTTTAATACCTTTCTATAGATATAAATATCTTAATAATAGTAATAGCACTGACGAAACTGTTGATTACTCCCAAAGACGCAGGTCAGACCCAGAAAGAGAATCGACAGCAACCTGTGTGCAACAGGGCTGGTTTTCCACGTTCAAAACCTGCGCAAAACTTTTCATCACCGCGGGTTGGGTTTTAGACACCTTATGCCCGTGGTTTCGACAAGTTTTCAACAGGTGTCTCTATTTCCCTACGAGCGCAGTGTAATTTTATCGCGCAGCGACTTGAGGTCTTCGGTGACGGTGCGGTCTTCCTGGATCATCTTCTGGACCTTTTTGTAGCTCGTGCTGACGGTCGAGTGGTTGCGGTTGCCAAATTCGGCGCCCACCGCCGTGGTCGTCATCTCGCACATCTCGATGGCCAGATAGATGGCAATATGGCGTGCTTTGGCGATATTGGCGTTGCGACGCGGGCCGATGAGCTCCTCGTGCGTCACGCCGTACTGCTCTTCGATGACGGACTGAACCGTCTGGACGTTGATCTTTTTGGCCGATGTGTCGAAGTACTGGCTGGCGATGGCGTCGATATCGTCAAAGGTGAGCTCCCCGCCCTCGCGCTCGCGGTCGCCCGCCTCGCCGGCGCAGCGCTCGCAAAAGCTCTCGAGTTCGCGGATGTTGGTGCCCGAGACCTCGGCCATGTGTTTAAAGTGGTCGTCGGTCAGGTGCCCGCTGTCGCCCTCATAGGCCGCCAGCAGCGAGTCGTCGCCTGCCTCGGGAGCGGCGACGATGGTGTTCTCGTAATAGCGCTGCAAGATCTTGTATTTCATCTCGTAGCTGGGCTCTGCGACCAGGCAGAGCATGCCGGCGTTGAAGCGGCTGGTCAGACGCTCGTCCATGCTCAGGTCCTTGGGGGCGCGGTCTGCCGCGATGACGACCTTCTTGTTGTTGCGGATGAACTCGTCCATGAGCTGGAAAAAGTAGTCCACGCTCGCGCGCTTGCCGATGATGTTTTGGATGTCATCGATGATGAGCACGTCCACGCCGTGGTATGCCTGCATGATAGGGGCGTTGCTCTTCTTTTGGCGGTCGAACTCGGTCATCAGGTCGTCCAGATATGCCTGGGAGTTGGCATACTTGACCTTGATCTCGGGCGACTTCTCGGCGAGTTCGTTTTTGATGGCAAGCAGCAGGTGCGTCTTGCCCAGGCCCGATTTGCCGTAGATGAACAGCGATGTGCACGTGCCGCGCTCGTCCGCGAGGGCGGCAAACTTGAGTGCCGAGCGATAGGCATGGCTGTTCTCGGGGCCGTAGACAAAGTTCTCAAAGGTAAATTTTGAGTTCGCGGCGAGTGGGGCTCCATCCGTATTCTGTTCGGCCGGCACGGTCGGTGCTGGCATGGGTGAAGCGGGGGTCGCGGCTTGCGTGGACTTAGTCGGCGCTCCGCCCTTCATCTGGTTCATCATGCGACGAAAATCATCGGCCGAGAGCGTGTTCTTGATTGCAATGCCCGAATCCGCGCCCGCCGCTGCGTCATGAGCGATGGGCATGTGCGTGACGGGTGCGTTCGTTGACGTCGCAGCGGCGGTCGGCAACGGCGCCATGGTTTCACGGGAAACATCGCTGTGCTGGTGCTCGATTGTCGGCACGTCGCCTGCGGAGGCTGGCGCCGCAGGGGAAGCAGCGGGAGCCGTGGCGGGCACCGTCGCGGCAGCAGATTCGGCCGTTGCGCCTTGCGGTGCCACGATGTCGAGCGCGATCGGAGCAAAGGCGATTTCTTCCAGATAGGCCTCAATAGTCGGCTGATGCTTTTTGAGCTGCGCGATGGCAAAGCGCGAGGGGGCCTCGATCGTGAGCGTATCTTCGGTCAGGCTTATGGCGCGCGATTGCCCCAGCATGTTGATGAGGCGTGCATCTTGGCCGTCGCGCTGGCAAAAGGCGATGGCATCCCCCAGGATGATGCTTGCTTCCTCGTCCACTGTCTCTCCCGTTCTTTAGCTCTGAGCTCGCACGCGAGCGGCGCCGAGTTCGGTCAGATGGTATTTCTGGCCATGCTTGATGACCAAGCCGGCCTGCGCCAAGTCATTGAGCGTGCGTGACCAAGTGGGGGCCGAGTTTCCAAACGCCCTCGCCAGATCGGTTGCACCGCACGCTTGATTTTGCGCCAGATAGCCCAGCGCGGCGTTGCCGCGATCGCTTACGAACACGTCCGGCTGTGGCTGCGCATACTGATTTGCTGCATTAGGATACATCATTTGAGCTGCTGATTGTTGAGAACTCTGCATCGGCGGCATTTGCTGTTGAAAACTTTGAGGCCACTGTTGGTAAGGCTGCGGAGTCATCTGCTGGGCCCAGGGGTTGTACTGCTGCTGCGGCATCTGCTGGTACGGCTGCTGATATCCCTGCTGGTACTGCTGTGGGAACTGCTGGCCATACCCCAGTGGCGGCATCTGCTGATATGGATATCCCTGTTGGTACGGCTGATATCCCATTTGCTGGCCACCCGGTGCCCCCGTCGCCTGCTGCATTGCTGCTGCATCCTGATCCGCCAGCGGCATGGCCTCTGGCACGTTTGGCGGCATCGACATCGACGCCGCCTGGGACTCTTGTGTAGGAAGCATTCCGGGCTGCTGCATCTGTCCCACGCGGGGCTGCATCTGTTGCGTTGCCATGGGCTGCTGCGCAAAAGCTCCCGGCAGGGGATATGCGGGCTGCTCCGTCTCGGGTCGCACGGCAGCACCGCGCCCGCCGGCGCGTTCGATTTCCTGCACGCGTTTAGGATCCAGGCTTACCGTAACCACGGTGCCGTTGCCCATGTTGTCCTCGATGGACACGGCCCCGCCGGCGTTTTCCAAATACTCCTGCACCATGGGAAACCCTGCTCCGGTTCCACGGATATAGCGCTTCATCTTGCTGTTTGCGCTGGTAACGCCAAAGTCGAAAGCGCGCTCCTTGTCGTCGATGCCGGGTCCTTGATCAGCAAAGCGGATGGTGTCTCCGCCGTCCAGAATCGAGATGATGGGCTCGGCAAAGTGCGCGTGGATAAAGTTTTCGACAATCTCGCGGATGACCATGAGCGAGATATGGCCACCTTGTTCTTTCATGCACTGGTAGACGGTGTTGGTCGTCTCTTCCAAATACGTGCGGACATCTTGCGGATCAATGACGATCACACGTGGTGTCGACAGCATGTCGTCATAGACGGCGATGCGCGCGGCGTACATGGCTTTTGGCGCCTGCGTGGTCGTCTGCTCGCCTTCCTCACGCTCTTCGCGCACGCCGGTGATGTGCTCGTTGTCGGGTGCCGGGTCTCCGGAATCGACCATGGTGTAAAAGTCGTCAGACATGCCGCTCGCAATCTTTCAATAGGTTTCGAACAAATAGTAGCTCACCGTGCAATGTTTCTCATCTTTCGACAACTTTTCAAAACCTGTTGAAAACTTTGGAAAACGGACGAAAAGTTCTCAACATTGCCAACATGACCTGTTGAAAACTCGATGAAATATCGTGAAAAGTTGCCATGCACCGCTAAATCGAGCTCGGCTTATGGGGGAACCGTGTGAACTGCGCAACCTTTTACCTTTGATTTCTTGACATTTGAACATTGATTTCCCTACAATCTTCAAGCTCACGTGTCTATATCTGCGTCCGCGCCCCCGCGGACACTCGAAATGCAGCAGGAGGAACTTAAGATGAAGCGTACGTATCAGCCTAATAAGCGTAAGCGTGCCAAGACCCATGGCTTCCGTGCCCGTATGGCCACTAAGGGTGGTCGTGCCGTGCTCGCCCGTCGTCGCGCCAAGGGCCGCAAGCGTCTCACTGTCTAGCAGCGATACACACATCTCGCATGAAGACTATTAAGTCTCGGCAAGATTTCGAGCATGTGTTCAGTCAGGGGCGTCGTTTCAATCACCCTCTGATTCGAATGACCATATGTGAATCGGTTGGCGAAGGCGACTCCGGAAGGGTCGCCTTCGTTGGTGCTAAACGGCTCGGTTGTGCTGTCGTGCGCAACCGTTCTAAGCGTGTGATGCGCGAGGCCGCCCGCAGCTGTGGATTTCCCGTTGCGGGTTATGACATCATCTTGTTCGCAACTCCCAAGACGAGGGTTTCTTCGCCTCAGGAGATGGACAATGCATTGCGTTCGCTTATGAAACGCGCCGGCGTTGCCGGGGAGGAGCGATGAGCAATCACGTTTTGCGACGTGTTGCCATCGCTCCTATTCGCATATATCAACAGGTTATTTCGCCCTTATTGCCTGACGCCTGCATTTATTACCCAACGTGCTCGCAATACGCCGTCCAGGCGATTGAGAAGTACGGTGTTTTGAGAGGCTGCTGGCTTGCCGTGAGGCGCATCGCTCGCTGCAATCCCCTGCACGTCGGCGGTTATGACCCTGTGCCCTAGCGGGCACTCGCTATCGGAGGAAAACTTACATGTGGGATTGGATCGTTAACATCCTTTTCGAGCTGCTCAAGCTCATCCAGACCTTTGCGGTCGACTGGGGCCTGTCCATCATCATCCTGGTGGTCATCATCCGTCTGCTGCTGACGCCGCTTATGCTCAAGTCGACTAAGTCGACGGCACGCATGCAGGTGCTGCAGCCCAAGATGCTCGAGATCCAGGAGCGCTATGCCGACGATCCCCAGCGTCAGGCCGAGGAAATGCAGAAGTTCTACAGCGAGAACAAGTTCAACCCGATGGCTGGTTGTCTGCCGCTGTTGATTCAGATGCCTGTCCTGTTCGCCCTATTTACGCTGCTGCGTAACCTGCCGGACTACTTTAACGACGGCACGTTCTCGTTCTTTAATATTCTGCCCGACCTGACCACCACGCCGAGTGCCTCCTTTGCCGATGGCTTTATGGTCGCGCTGCCTGCGCTGGTCTGCCTGATCCTGTTCGCTGTCCTGACCCTGATTCCGCAGCTCTATATGTCGCGCAACCAGACCGGCCAGCAGGCTCAGAGCATGCGTATGATGGCCGTTGTCATGACGGTCATGATGCTTTGGATGGGCTGGAGCCTTCCCGTTGGTGTTCTGCTGTACTACGACGTCTCGTCTGCTTGGCAGGTTATCCAGCAGATTTTTGTGACGCAGAAGGTCATCGACAAGGCGAAGGCCGATGAGGAGGAGCGCCTTAAGAACGCGCCGCTGCAGGTTGAGGTCACCCGTCGCGAGAAGAAGCCGCGCCCGCACAAGAAGAAGTAGCGGGATATCAATCTTATTTAGGTACCTAACTTTTGGAGTACGTTATGTCTGAAGAGATCATCGAGGATATGCTTGAGGAGGTTGCCCCGCAGGTCGCGGGCGATTATCCCGAGATTGCACAGCGCTACAAGGCCGGTGAAGAGCTGACCGACGAGGAGCTCGACACCATTGCCGATGTCGCGATTTCCATCCTGCGTTCCATCCTTTCGCACTTCGATGCCGCCAACTCTCCTATCGATGAGTATGAGGGCGACGAGGGTGAGCTGATTCTGGATGTAACGGCTCCCGACCTTGCTGTTCTCATTGGCCGTCATGGTCGCACCCTTGATGCCCTTCAGGTTATGTTCTCTTTGCTAGTGAGCCGCAAGCTTGGCTTTAGGTATCCGGTTGTAGTGGACGTCGAGGGATACAAGAGCCGCCGTCAGGACAAGGTTGCCTCCATGGCACAGTCTGCAGCCGAGCGTGCCATCCGCACTCATAAGAGTGTTTCGCTTCCGCCCATGAATGCCTATGAGCGTCGACTGGTTCACATTGCACTTCGTGGCAATGATGCCGTCGATACTCATTCTGAGGGTTCTGACCCTGATCGCCATGTGGTGATTGTTGCTCGATAATCTGCTCGAGCTTATGCTAAGGGGACGTGGTTTCCACGTCCCCTTTTTTTGTCAAAAGTTCTCGATACACTGATTTTTGTCAGAAAGGAGCTTTCGTTGTTAGTACTTACTGATCAGCAAGCTGACGAGATGTTGACTCGTCTATCTTCCTATTGCAAAGAGTATTCCTTGAGCGTATCTGATGTTGAGCTGAGGAAATGTATTCAGCATTTGGATTTGGTTCTGGAAACAAATAAGACAACTAATCTCACCCGTATTCTTAACGTAGAAGATGCTGCGGTACTTCATATCCTCGACTCACTTGTTTTGCTCCCCTATATCAATAAGGCTCCTGAGGGAGCTTTGCTCGATATGGGGACAGGTGCGGGCTTCCCTGGTATTCCGTTAACCATAGTCACGCATCGTAAAACTACTTATATTGACTCTGTTGGTAAGAAGGTTGATGCCGTCAATTCTTTTGTTCATGCTCTTGGGTTGAAACATGCTCATGCGATTCATGATCGCCTTGAAGAATATGCTCGAAGCCATAAGAAGCAGTTTTCTGTCGTAACCGCCCGCGCACTTGCCCCTCTACCGATTCTTGTTGAGTATGCGGCTCCGTTCCTCAAGGATGGAGGTCTATTTGTTATCACCAAGGGTAATCCTTCGGATGAGGAGCTAGTTTCCGGCATGTCGGCAGCTAAGATTTGCGGCTTCACTTTGCTTCTTAATGACGCAATCGATTTGCCTGAGGGCTTGGGCCACAGGGAGTTCATTGTTCTCAAGAAGAGTCATCCAGCATCCGTTTCATTGCCTCGTGCAAATGGCATGGCTAAGAAGAATCCGCTTGCCTAGATGTTTCACGTGAAACATAATGGATACTAACAACTTGCAGTGTTTCACGTGAAACATGGCGGTTGATATCGAATCGGAATGTTTCACGTGAAACATCCTCCGTTTGACAGCTTTAATACACACCAGGAGGGACCGTGGGATTTCGCGACGTTAAGCGTTCTAAGAACGCAAAAGACACGCGTATCATTGCAATCATCAATCAAAAAGGCGGCGTCGGTAAGTCAACGACGGCTGTAAACCTTGCAGCAGCACTGGGTGAGCAGGGTCGTAAGACACTGATTGTCGATTTTGATCCGCAGGGAAACAGTACCAGTGGATTTGGAATTGAAAAAGAAGACCTTGATCACTGCATCTATGATGCATTGTTGAATGATGTGCCGGCAGAATCGCTTGTTCTTGATACAAATTGCAAAAAGGTATTCGTAATTCCAGCTACGATTCAGCTTGCAGGTGCCGAAATTGAGCTCGTAAGCGCAATTGCTCGTGAAACCCGCCTCAAAGATTTGCTTGAGCCGATTCAGGACGAGTTCGATTTTATTTTCATTGACTGTCCTCCTTCGCTCGGCCTGCTTACTATTAATGCCTTGACCGCAGCAGATAGCGTTTTGATTCCAATCCAGTGTGAGTATTACGCACTCGAGGGCGTTACGAAGCTGCTTGAGTCAATGAAGATGGTCAAATCACGTCTGAACAAGGGCTTAGACACCTATGGCGTGCTTATGACCATGTATGACTCACGTACTTCTTTGTCGAATCAGGTTGTTGAGGAAGTTCAATCGTACTTTGGTGATAAGGCGTTTAAGACGCTGATTCCCCGTACGGTTAAAATCTCTGAAGCTCCGTCTTTTGGAGAACCGGTAATTACCTATGCACCTCAAAATAAGGGTGCAAAAGCGTATATGAACCTTGCAAAAGAGGTGATCAAGCGTGCCTAGTGCAAAGAAACGTGGTGGATTGGGACGCGGACTCAATGCTTTGGTCTCAGAGGCTGAGTATGAGACCGGTGGTTCTGCTGCATCTGCTTCAAATGCCGCATCTGAAACAAAACTACCTATTGAGGATATCGTTCCCAACCCTAATCAACCGCGAATTCACTTTAATGAAACTGAACTTCGCGAGTTGAGCGAGTCAATCCAAGAACATGGCGTTTTGCAGCCGCTCTTGGTTCGCAAGCATGGAAACGGATATGAGATCATCGCTGGTGAGCGTCGTTACCAGGCGTCAAAGCTTGCTGGTCTTGAGGAACTGCCTGTCATCATTAAAGATGTTAATGATGAAGAGATGCTGGCTCTTGCTCTTATCGAAAATCTTCAGCGTTCTGATCTGAATCCCGTCGAAGAGGCTAAGGGCTATCGCCAGCTCATCGATGCTAGCGGTATGACCCAGGAGGCGTTGTCGAAGGCCGTAAGCAAGTCACGCTCTGCAATTACAAACTCGCTGCGCCTTCTCGATCTCCCCGAAGTAGTTCAGCAGATGATTTTTGAGGGTAAACTTACTGCTGGTCACGCACGTGCGATTCTTGCAGTTCCCTATGAGGACGCGCGAATTCGACTTGCAGAGAAGGTTGTTGCAGAGGGCCTTTCCGTAAGAGCGACAGAAAATCTTGCTCCATTGTTTTCTGCCGGAGAGACGCCTAAGACGTCGAGGCCTGCAACGCCTCAGTCTTTTAAAAAGGCTGCGCGTGTACTTCGTCAGCAATTTAATACCAACGTTCGCGTGAAGAGCTCGCGTGGAAAGAATAAGATTGAGATTGAGTTTAAAGACGAGGAAGAGCTCTCTCGTATTCTTGGTGAAATGATTCAGTTTGATCAAGGAGGCCAAGATGAGGAATAAGATTTTAACTGCGATTGCATTGGTGACGACTGTCGCGGCTGGTGCCTTTGCTGGCTATAAGATCGCGACAGACGATGAACTTCGAGGTCGTTTGCTTCGTGGCGCGCAAGATATTGTCGATACTTCCAAGAAGAAAATGGATGTTATGACAGAAGATGTTGCCATGCGCACTGCTCAGGTGACGAAAAATCCTAAGATTAATCAAGGTTGGGTTAGCAACCAATGGGAAAATGTAGGCTATTAGGTACCTAACAATTACCCTGCATATTTTGAGGCGCCCTTGTCTGATTCATGAGACGAGGGCTCCTTATTTTGTCAGTAAAAAAATGGGAAAGGTAGCAGCTGGTCCAAAATTGTGGTCAATAAATGAAACGGCCCCGGTTGCATATCCTGCAACCGGGGCCATTCGATGTTTCACATGAAACGTTTTGGAGTGCGACTCCCCTATGCGTTCTTCTGAACTTTGAAGCGCTGTTTCAGCTGTCCGCAAGCGGCGTCAATATCGTTACCACGGGAGTTACGAATCGTGGTCTCGATGCCACGGGACTCAAGACGACGCTGAAGATCCTCAACCTTATGAATCGGCGACGGCTTGAGCGGGCTGCCCTCGATGTCGTTAAGTTGAATCAGGTTAACGTGGCACAGCGTTCCCTCGCAGAAGTCGCAGAGCGCCTGCATCTCGGGATTCGTATCGTTGACGCCTTCGATCATGGCATACTCATAGGTCGGGCGGCGGCCAGTCTTCTCGGTGTAGAGCTGAAGCGCTTCGTGAAGGCGAAGCAGCGTGTACTTCTTAACACCGGGCATGAGCTTATTGCGCGTCGACTGGATGGCGGAATGCAGGGAAACGGCAAGAGTGAACTGCTCGGGGATATCGGCAAATTTGCGAATACCGGGAATAACGCCGCTGGTAGAGACGGTGAGGTGACGAGCGCCGATACCGATGCCATCGGGGTCGTTGAGGATACGCAGCGCCTTGAGAACCTCGTCGTAGTTGGCAAACGGCTCGCCCTGGCCCATGAAGACAACGCTTGTGGCACGCTCGCCAAAGTCGTTGGATACATGAAGCACCTGGTCGACGATCTCTTGAGCGGTCAGAGAGCGCTTGAGGCCGTTGAGACCGGTAGCGCAAAAGGCACAGCCCATGCCGCAGCCTGCCTGGGTGGAAACGCAGACGGAAAGCTTGTTACGACGGGGCATGCCGACAGTCTCGACGGAAATGCCATCGTGGTACTCGAGCAGATACTTGCGCGAGCCATCTTTGGAAACCTGCTTGGTGAGTTCAGTCGGCGTATCAAAGGCAAACGCCTCTTTAAGCTGCTCGCGGAAAGCCTTGGGAAGGTTGGTCATATCGTCAAACGAACAAACGTTCTTCTCAAAGACCCATTCGATGAGCTGCTTCGCGCGGAAGGCGGGCTG
Organism: Collinsella sp.; assembly: GCA_019419625.1. Taxonomy (GTDB): domain Bacteria; phylum Actinomycetota; class Coriobacteriia; order Coriobacteriales; family Coriobacteriaceae; genus Collinsella. Next base: position 15,174 of record DXZO01000025.1, read on the forward strand.
GCCAAGTTCGGCCACGAGCTCGCGAATATCGTTTTGGCTCAAGTCGCGAATGTCCTGAGATTTAGTCCTGGGATTCATGGAAGCCTTTCGATTTTGGGGAAACGTAGAGGGTATCGCTACAATATGGTATCAGCTGCAGAAATTATAGAGGAGGAGTCTGCCCATGCCGGGTAAAAGCCTAGAGAACATGCACGTAGCGGTCTTGGCGGGCGGTCATTCCGCCGAGCGCGAGATCTCGCTCGATTCGGGAAAGAACGTTGTGGTAGCACTGAAGGAAGCCGGCTACACCTCGGTGGAGCTGCTTGACACGGCCGCTGATGACTTTATGGTAACCATGGCGACCGGCGGATTCGATGTGGCATTTATCGCCATGCACGGCGCCGGCGGTGAGGATGGCGCCATGCAGGGTGCCATGGAGACCCTGGGTATCCCCTACACGGCCTCGGGCGTACTTGCCAGCGCCTGCGGTGCCGACAAGGAGGTCTCTAAGCTCCTATACGCCAAGGCGGGCATTCCCATTGCCCCCGGCCTTGCGCTCGAGGTGGGCGATGAAGTCGATATCGATCATATCGTCGAGGTTTGTGGCGAGCGCTGCTTTGTGAAGCCGGCCGTCAACGGTTCCAGCTATGGCATTTCCCTGGTCCATGAGCCCTCCGAGCTGCCCGCGGCAATCGCCAAGGCGTTTGAGTACGGCGACAAAGTGCTGGTCGAGAAGTGCATCGAGGGTACCGAGATCACCGTCGGCGTATACGGCGAAGATGACGTGCGCGCCCTGCCGATTGTCGAGATTCGTAAGCCCGAGGACTGCGAGTTCTACGATCTGGACGTGAAGTATGTCGACCCTACGGATATCCATCGCATTCCGGCGCAGATTTCACCCGAGAACTACGCTCGCGCTCAGGAACTTGCCTGTGCCGCTCACAAGGCCCTCGGTTGCCTGGGTATCTCGCGCAGCGACTTTATTGTGAGCGAGGACGGCCCCGTTATCCTCGAGACCAATACCATTCCCGGCATGACCGATACGTCGCTGTATCCGGATGAGATCCGCCACACCGACGACATGACGTTCCCGCAGGTCTGTGACAGCCTGATCCGTATGGGCCTTCGTCGAGCGGGCATTGCATGCTAATCGAGGACGCGGTTTCGTCAGGAACGCCGCAGTTTGTCATCGACTCCTATGCCACGCTTGCCGACCGCGCCAAAACGCAGTCCTTCGGTCTTATCGAGGAAGATGTGATTGTCCTCGATACCGAGACCACGGGTCTTTCGGTGCAGGACAACGAGCTGATCGAGATTTCGGCGGCCCGTCTTTCGGGCCGCGAGATCGTCGACCGCTTCGATACCTTCGTGCATCCCAAGCAGCTGATTCCCGCCGAGATTACCGAGCTCACGAGCATTACAAATACCGATGTGGCAGATGCCCCGTCGGCGGTTGAGGCCGTCGCCGCTCTCGCCGATTTTGTCGGTGGCTGCCCGGTGATCGCACACAACGCCACGTTCGACCGCTCGTTTATCGAGTCGGTCAAAGGCGGCGTCAACGTGAGCGATATTTGGATCGATTCGCTGGCGCTGTCGCGCATCGCGCTTCCGCGCCTGGCCTCGCACAAGCTGTCTTTTATGGCCGATCTGTTTGGCTGCGACTCGGTATCACACCGTGCCAATGCCGACGTCGACGCCCTGTGTGGCGTATGGCGCGTGTTGCTCGTGGCGCTCACCGACTTGCCCCAGGGCCTCATGGCGCGCCTAGCCGACATGCATCCGGACGTGCCTTGGTCCTATCGTCCTATCTTCTCATTCTTGGCAGGGCAGAACCCTGGTTCTATCTTCTCTCTCAGCGCCGCTCGTGCTGACGTTCTCAAGGCCGATCGCGCCGACGATCGGGTGGACGCCGATGAACTGCCGGTTCTCAAGATGCCGAGTCGTGAGGAGATTGAGGCAGACTATGCGCCAGGTGGCCTAGTCAATCGCATGTATCCCACCTACGAGCCGCGTGATGAGCAGATCGCGATGGCGCTCGAGGTCCGCGATGCGCTGGTCACGGGCACTCATCGAGTAATTGAGGCAGGCACAGGCGTCGGCAAATCGATGGCCTATCTGGTACCTTTTGCCGAGGCAGCACGCCGTAACAACATCACGGTTGGTATTGCGACCAAATCGAATAATCTTGCCGACCAGCTCATGTACCATGAGCTGCCAAAACTTGCCGAGCAACTGGACGGCGGTCTGTCATTTTGCGCTCTCAAGGGGTATGACCACTATCCGTGCCTGCGCAAGCTTGAGCGCATGAGCCGCGGCCAGGTTGAGATTACCACCAAGCGCGATCCGGCGGACACGCTCACGGCGGTCGCGGTCATTATGGCGTACGTCTGCCAATCAGCCGATGGCGACCTCGACTCGCTCGGCATTCGGTGGCGCAGCGTCAACCGTCCCGACTTTACGACGGCCTCGCGCGAGTGCGCTCGTCGCCTCTGCCCGTTTTTCCCTGATAAATGTTTGGTCCACGGCGCTCGCCGTCGTGCGGCGCACGCCGATGTGGTGGTCACCAACCATTCCCTGCTGTTCCGCAACGTCGCGGCCGAGGGCAGGATTTTGCCTCCGATTCGTCATTGGGTAATCGACGAGGCCCATTCCATCGAGCGCGAGGCGCGCCGTCAGTGGGCGCGCGTGGTGTCGGCGGACGAATCACGCGTTCTGTTTGAGCGTCTGGGTGGCTCGAGCACCGGCGCGCTAAGCCAGGTTTCCCGTGATTTGGCAACCTCCGAGGGCTCTACGCTCTATCTGGGCCTTACTGCCAAGGCGACGTCGACGGTTGCGCGCGCGAGCATGGCAATCGCCGACGTGTTCGATGGCGTTCGCGAGCTCGGCCGCCGTGCGCGTGGGGGTTATGACAATGCCAATCTATGGATTGGCCCCGAGCTGCGCGAATCTGACGACTGGCATGATTTCTTACAGTCGGCCTACACTGGCATCGATGCATTGGAACAAGCTGACAAGAGCGTCGACGCGCTGGTGCAAGCCGTCGCCGCCGACAAGCCAGAGGTTGTTGTCGACCTGGGTGATATCTCGCGCCGCCTGCACGAGCTGGCCGAGAACCTCAAGCTCATCATTGATGGCACCGATGAACACTACGTGTATTCGCTGCAGGTCAATCGCAGACTTCGTGCCGGCGGAGAGTCGATGACCGCAGAGCGCATCGACATTGGCGAGGCTTTGGCAACCGAGTGGCTACCCGAGGTTCACACGGCTATCTTTGCCTCGGCGACCATGACGGTGTCCAAAAGCTTTGAGCACTTTAACCATGCGGTCGGCCTTGATCGCATCGGTGCTTCAACGTCGTCATCGCTGCACTTGGATTCGAGCTACGACTTCGATTCGAACATGGCTGTAGTCGTTGCGGGCGATATCCCCGATCCGCGCGATCGTGAGAGCTATCTTACGGCGCTCGAGCGCGTACTGGTCGACGCCCATCTTGCCATGGGCGGATCGGTGCTCACGTTGTTCACCAATCGGCGCGACATGGAGGACCTATACGCCCGCGTTGAGCCCAAGATGGCCCGTGCGGGTCTGGAGCTCAACTGCCAGCAGCGCAACTCATCTCCTCGTCGCCTGCGCGACCGGTTTATCAACGAACCGACCTCGTCGCTTTTTGCGCTCAAGGCCTTCTGGGAGGGGTTTGATGCCAGCGGCGAGACGCTGCGCTGCGTCATCATTCCCAAGTTGCCGTTCTCGAGCCCCACGGACCCGCTCTCGTGCGAGCGCAACCTGCGCGAAGACCGCGCATGGGCGCGCTATTCGCTGCCCGAGGCGGTGCTCGAGGTTAAGCAGGCCGCGGGGCGTTTGATTCGCTCGTCGACCGATAGCGGTGTGCTGATCTTGGCGGATCCTCGCCTGGTGACGAAGGGCTATGGCAAGAAGTTCTTAACGTCGCTGCCCACGAGCTCCTACCAGCGCATCGAATCGGCGCAGATCGGACACTATCTACAGCTGTGGCGTGCACGCCACGAGCGGCGGCGCTAAAGCGGACAGACGAGGGCTTTTGCCATATCGCACAGACGCTTTGACAGGGCGGGGTCATCCAAGATGCGGATGGCTCCGCCCGCTGCGATTATCTGGCTCAGCAGCCAACGCTCGGAGCCGTAATGTACGGTTACCGTTGCCATGTCTGTCCCGCTGCGCTCGATTAGGGTGATGCCGGCCCAGTCCAGATGCTCCGCCATATCGAATGGCATCAAGAGCTTTGCGCTACGCTGCGTCCGGGCAAGGGAATCGTGGAGGGATGCAACGTCCGGTGCGTGAGGCACGACGGAGTCTTCCGTCAAGGCGAGTCCCTCGATTTTATCCATGCGATAGGTGCGCTGCTCATCGACCGCGATGTCCCAGGCAAACAGATATGTTTGGTCGCCGTTTGCTGTAATGCGCAAGGGGTCGACCAGACGCTCGCGTGGCCGCGCATCGTCCATCGAGCGATACGAGATACGACAGCGAACGCCGTCCTGAATGGCGCAGCTCAGCTGCTGCCAGTGCGACCCGTGGTTGACGGTGTCCAAGACGTGCTGGTTATAGCCGAGCTCTTCGGGTAGAAGAGCATGTCGAATTCGAGCCGCCGCCTGGGGCTCGATCCCCAACGATTCAAGTTCGTGGTTGAGCACAGCGCCCTCGGCGGCACTCAGGCGCAGCGGTAGTACACGCCCGGCGTCACCGGTGAGGACCATGCGCTCGCTGTGGCATTCGCAGATGATACGCGCGCCCGATTCTCGGTCCGCGAGCGTCGAGACGATCTCGAGAATCTCGTCGAGCGACGCCCCCGTGATGTCAAAGCGACTGCAAATCTCGGTTCGTGTCATGCCGCTCTCGCCGGCGGCGTAGAGGGCCTCCATAATGTCGATGGCGCGCGAGAGCCTCTGCTCGCTGGTGAGTTTACGCACGGGCATGCTCGTGCACCGTCCTTTCAATGAGGTGGTTCCACGCCTGCTTGAGCGATTTGGGGGCCATGGGCCTCATGCCGTCCATGGCGTGGGCCATGCAAAATGAGGCGGCGGCTTCAAGATCGCGCACGTCAACGGTCCAAGTCCATCCCGAATCGGTGTGTGCGAGCTCACCTCGCCCGCGCGTGAGGCCGTTGATCATATCGATCTGCGTCTGCGGGGCGAACGAGAACGTAGCCGCAACGGGCGGGCGGTCGGCAAAATCGAATTCAAAGAACAGGTAGTCGTTGAGATTGAAGTCTGCAGGGATGGCGTAGGCCTTCGAAGGACGCCAAGCGCGAACGATACGGTCGCAGCGGAATGTCCTGATGTCGTCGGTGGCATTGTCGAGGCCGCAGAAGTACGCAACGCCCTCGCGCTCGAACATGCCGTAGACGCAGACGGTACGCTCTTTCTGCTCACCGCGTCCGTTCTGATATAAAAATCGCAGCGCGCATCGCTCGGCAAAGGCGCTCCATACCGCATCGACGGTGGGAGAGCGGCGGATCGGTGCTTCGTCCGCCGTCGTCCTGCCGGTGAGGTAGGCAATCTTGGAACGAATATCGGCAAGCGGCGCGGCAAAAGTGGATGAGCCGGCCGCTATTGTCTGGTCGATAGCGTTGAGCAGGATATCGGCGTCGTCTGCGGTGATGAGGCCGCCTGCCGCAAACGTGTGCTCGCGGTCGATTGTCCATGAGCTTTCCTCGGTCTCCTGCGCGCCGGCGGGGCGAACCTCCTTGATTAAGATGCCGCGTTCGAGCAGTTTGTCACGATCGCGCCGAAACTTGCGCTTATCCGAGTCGATATTGCCCGAGCCATATCCCAGGTCAGAATCCAAGACGATCTGCTCGGTCGTCAGCGGTTCGGGGGAGCTGTTGAGCACAAAGAAAAGATTGAGGATGCGCTGAGCCGTTTTATCGAAACTGGGCTCCGAATTCCCCTTTTTAATTGTCGCGGTCGCGTCGCTTGCCGTCATAGAGTCCTCGCATGAGAAGGTGGTTTGCTGCCATGATTTTAGTCCGATATGGAGATTAGGCTATATCCTTGTCCGCTCGGGGCGTTAAGATGGCCCGAATTCGGTCGTTTGCGCTCGCTCGGGGTATACTTTCGACTATATACGGTTCTAATGTGCATGCATTGGGCCTATTTGTCGGATTATGGATGTGGAGCGCACATGGCGAACACCCAGAACTATATTAACCACCTGCTGCAGAACACCGGCATCACGCCGGCATGCAGCGAAGAAGAGCGCTTGGCTGCCGAGGATATCGCTCAGATCTTCCGCAACCACGGCTTTGATCCCGAGGTTCAGGAGTTCAATGCCCCGGCGCCCAGCAGGTTGGCATTTGCCGTTACCGGTATTCTTGCGTTTGCCGGCGCCCTGCTGATGGGCATCGGCGGCGGCATCGGCTTGGTCGGCACCTTGCTGGCCATTGTCGGTGCCGTTCTTTACGTGCTCGAGCGCACGGGCCACCCCGTGGTTTCGCGCCTGGGCAAGACGGGCGTGAGCCAAAATGTCATCGCCTACCACAAGGCCTCGGGCCCGCTCGCGTCTCCGCGCAACCGCCCGGTGGTCGTTGTCGCACACTACGACTCTCCCCGTGCTGAGCTGCTCGCCCGCGAGCCCTATGCTTCGTATCGTGCGCTCATCGCCAAGCTGCTGCCCGTTGCCACGGTTGCCCCTGCTGCCGTTGCCATCTTGCGTATCCTGCCGCTCCCCGGCGCGCTCAAGGTTCTGCTGTGGATTGTCGCGATCCTCGCTTCCCTCGTTGCGCTCGCCAACGCGGCAAACATCATTTCTAACCGTTTTGTGCTTCCCTATACGTCCGGCGCAGTGTGCAACAAGTCTTCTGTCGCCGCTATGCTCGGCGTTATGGACAACGTTGCTCCCTTCCAGGGCGAAAACGAGTTTCCCGACGATGTTCCGTTCGATACCTATTTTGGGGAGCAGAAGCGTCGTGCCGAGGAGATGGCGCGCGCAGCAGCGGAGTATGCCGCGGCCCAACAGCAAAACGACTACGGCAACACCATCGAGTATGAAGAGCCTACCTACGCCGAGGACGAGTTCGGTCAGCCGATTGCTCCCGACGCTCAGACCGAGCCCGAACAGGGCGAGGCTTTCGACGAGCAGATCGAGGGCTTTGAGGGTGCGTCTGCCGACGAGACGCTGATTGGCGCCATCGTGCCCGAGGATCAGAATCAGGCTGTCCAGGCCGAAGAGTTCAATGACGAGGTTCCCACTGCCGAGCCGGCGGAGGAGCCTGTCGCGGCCGAGCCCGAGCCCAGGCTCTATCGCAATGCCGCCGGCAACATCCGCTTTGGTTCGGATGCCATCCGTGCGCTCGGAATGCTTCCCGAGTCCTGCACGCTCGATTACGAGGAAGGCGAGGAGCCGACGTTTGAGCCCGAGCCTGCCCCCGTCGTGACTGCATCTGCGCCCGTTGTCGCCGTGGATGATGAGTCTGCCGCGGTTGCCGCTGCCGTTGCCGAGCCCGAGGCGGTGTCCGCGATCGATCCCGCGGCAGGACTGGACATTTTGGCTCCCGCCGCGCCGGCGCAAGACGTTACGGACGAGCCTGACGACGATTACGCTGAACAGCCGAGGCGCGTGTCTTACGAGAGCGATACTGATTTCTCGGCCGAGATTCCCGCGGCAACGCCCCATGCCGATATTGCATCCGCGTTCTCTTCGATTGGCGCCAGCGCTTCCAACTTCTTTAAGGGTGCGCTTGCAAAGGGCAGGAAATTTGTCGACGATTTCGAGGGGAAGCGCGCTGCCGCACGCGAGGCTGCCGAGCAGGAGGCTATCGCTCAGCAGCAGGCAACCGAGGCGGCACGTGAGCGCGCGGTGCAAGAGTTCGAGCAGAACGAGGCTATGCAGTCCGTGCCTGTCGACGCCGCCGAAGCTACAACGTCCTTTGAGGCTCAGCAGCACGTCGATAGCACCATGTCGTTTGATGCCGCGCAGTTCGATTCCACGATAACGTTTGAAAAGCAAGGCACCGCGATTGCCGAGCCCCTTCCTGTTTCCGATGAGCAGGGCGACGCGGCAGACGATGACGAGCCTATTGATGCTGCCGAAATCCAAGATGTCGCCGGGCACGAGCCCGTCGAGGTCAACTGTGACGAAGAGCAATACGCGGCAGCCGATCAAGGTGATTCGACCGAGGTCGAGCAGGAGGAAGTGCCTGCGGTTTCCGAGGCTCCCGAGACAGATGGGTCGAGGCCTTACTCCACGCAGATTTTCACCATGCCGATCCCGAGTGGTTCCGGTGCCACGGTTGCCGATGTCGCTCCCACTCAGGACGAAACGGTCGATTCCCTTATGGCCCAGATTTCCTCCCAAGCATCGCCGCGTCCGCAGATGAATGTTCCCGATCCGGCGTCGGCACCGTCGCCTGCACCCTCCTCGTCTCCGCTGGCTTCGGTCCCCGATCCGTCGCTGCCGTCGATGAAGCAGACAAACGTTGCGTCTCGCACGTCGCTGTTCGACCTTCCCGATCCCTCCGCACAGGTCAACGACCCCTTTGCTACCGCTCAGGGTCCCGAACCCACATCGGCACCCGTTGCGCCTCCTATGCCCGTTGCGTCGGGCGCACAGCCGATCGAGACCATTTCGGCTCCCGCCCCTGCGGCACCTAAGTCTCGCAAGCGCGGCCTGGGCGGCCTGTTCGGTCGTAAAAAGAAAAACGAACAGGACAGCATGAGTGACTGGCTGGGCGTCGAAGACGATTACGATGCCAAGAAGTCCGGTCGCGGCATCGGTTCGTGGGATAATTTCGAGGACGATAACGATGGCTGGAAGGGCGGCGCTACGTCTTCCGACGGCGCTTCTTCCGAAGATATGCTCTCGGCTGTCGCTTCTATGGGCGACGATGAGCTGCTCGGTCACGATATCTGGTTTGTGGCAACGGGCGCCTCGGATTGTGATGGCTCCGGTATGAAGGCCTTCTTGGCTTCGCATCGCGATAAGCTCCGCGGCGTCTTCTTCATCAATCTTGAATCCGTCGGCGCCGGTAGGCTTTCGGTGGTGACGGTTGAGGGCGAACAGCAGCTGCTCAAGGGCGATCGCCGCATCATGAACCTGGTCAGCAAGGTGTGCAAGTCGTTCCATGTCGATTGTGGCGCGCTCGAGATGCCCTATGCCAAGACCGATGCCTACGCCGCGCTCGAGGCGAGCCGCCGAGCCCTCACCATCGCCGGCGTGGACGGCACGCGTCTGGCTTGCGCTCGTACCGAGGACGACCTGCCCCACAATGTCAACCCGACGAACATTGCCACGGTATCCGAGGTCGTGACCGAGGTTATCCGCCGTTCGTAGACGGAGCTCTAAGGAGTCAACGTGTTTTCGTATATTAAGCGCCATTGGCCTGTCTACGTGATTTTGACCTTGATTGCCATTGCGTTAGGGTTTGGAGCTGCCTACATCGTGGGCGCGAAGGGCTCGACCCCCGCCTCCGCAATCAGCGAAGAGGTGGAGCAAGAACAGAGCACGGGTGCCGATGGGATTCCTGAGTCCGAGCAAGCAATCGTTGATGGTGGATCTTCGTCTGCAGAGTAGATGCGGCGATTTAAATGATTGAAAGCGGGCGAGCCGGGGGACTGGCTCGCCCGCTTTTTCATCGCGCTAGCGCTTCTTTGGGATTGACCTAAGGCGAGCGAACCATAGGGCTGCGGCACCCGAGGTCAGGAGCGCGGTGATGCAAGCGGCGATGGGAGCTGATCCTGTTGCCGGTAGGTCCTGCGGTAGGGTACAGCGTTGAATGACACTGTCCTCGTCATGTGACTCAAGTTTATCGCCGCCGCCGTTGCGGCAAAGATCGACGCGTGCGCTGTTGGTGAGTGCAGTTTGGGGTGTGTAAGCCGACGTTGCCTGCATGTGCACGACTGCGCCCCGAGCATCTGTGCCAAGGATTGCTTTGGCATCGTCAAGGTCGTCGTGCTCATCTTTGAGATCATCACGGGTCCAAGAATCCGTATCGCTTCGAGTCGTAAAGTCGGCGGCTACCGCACCGTATTCAATGCGAATGCCCGTCACGACGGTATTGGATGCAAGGTCGAGTTCTTTCGCCTCGAGTGTGTCGGATTCCGTGGTCGAGACATCCGCCTTCCAGAGGTGCCAGCCGTCGTAATCGACGAGGCGGCAATCTTCACCCAGACTCTCTTTTACTTCGTCGGACTCAAGCCAAGGATTTTCGTGCCCATCGTCAAGCGTCGCGTTTGCCGGCTCATCGACGTCTGTCGAGTCCAACGGCGTCGTGCGATACCACACGTTGCACAGACCGTTGAGGTCGCCGATGGCGACGGGGGTTTCGATTGAGACGAATCTCGCCGTGCCGTCTTTGGCGCACTCAAGATCATCGGTAATCGTAAACTCATCAACCCAAGTAGCGGAATCGTTTCGAGCATCGATGGTATAGGAGAAAAGCCCATCCGTATTGGTTTGCATCGCGGCGCGGTTTTTTCCATCGCCGTTAGCCAACAGACCCTTCCCGATAGGTTGGACAAGTTCCTGACGCTTGTCGACCTGTCCTTTGATCTCGATGGGCGCATCCTTCATCGCGACGGATTGGACTTCTCCCGTATCCTTTATTTCAAACGTTATCTCCTCGGCAAGGTCATAGGTCCGCGGAGACATCGTTTCGCGCAACGAGTAGGTGCCGGGTGCAAGATGTTCGATGCGGTGCGGCTTGTCGGATGAGGTCCAGGAGTCTATTTCGGTTTTATCGGGACCATATAAGGTGAGCTGTGCGCCTTTCACTTCCTGCTCTCCGCTTGCATCGTCCTTGGAGATATCAACCTTGGTGTAATCGTCGGATGCGTTAAGCCGTGCTTCCACAACGGGTGTTTTCTGGTCGGCATAGGTAAGGTCGACGATATGATGCGTCCGGTCGAGCAAGAAGCCGGTCGGCGCTTGAGTCTCGACAACCTCGTAGCGTGCGGTGCCAGATCCCAGCGGGAGGTCGTCCGCGCGTGCTTCTCCAGTTTCATCCGTCGTGACGGTAGCGACAGTCTCACCGTCGAGCGCGGCAATGCTACCGTCGGGGCGCACGATATCACCTGAGGCACGGATCTCAAAGATGGCGCCCGCGAGGCTGCTGCCGTCTACGGCATCGGTTTTAACGATCCTGATGTTTCCGGTCGCGGCGTGGTCATAATACGAGACGATTGCAACGGGCGTTAGGTTTATATCGGCGGGTATGTTTACCTCGATCTCTCCGCCGACAAGATAGGGCTCTTTGGCCGAGGTTTCGCGTACATAATAGGTGCCCGGCACGAGCGATTCGGGCAGTGTGACGGTCCCGGTCGCGTCAGTCGTAAAGGTGTCCATTACGTTATGTGCTGGATACCAGCAAGTTTGTGAGACAGGTTTGTGATTGCTGTCGAGTAGTTGGAAGGTGAATCCGGCTAGTGGAACAGAAGCGCCTGTTTGGGCATCGCGTTTTACAATTTGGAGATGCGTCGACAGAGCGTGGTTGTCCACGATATATTGAAGCTCGGCGCCGTCGGAAATCTGATTGGCCCCGACGGTCCATTCCCCTGCACGTTTAAAACCCTCGGGGACGGATTCCGGAACCTCGCGAACCGTGTAGCCGGCACGGTCGTATGGGACGGCTCCGTGGACACCGGCGGGTCGCTTGCCTGCGCCGAACCATGCTTCTGACTGATCTTTGGTGGAGGCAAAGCCATAGATGTTTGTGGTCAGTGTGCCAACAACCTGCTGAGAGCTGTTGCTGACAACCTCAAAGACAACACCTCCTGCCGGCTGCTCCAGGCCGGATTGATCGCTATTGCCGTAGTCCTTGAATTTGGAAATCTCAAGGTCAAACGCAATGGGGATATTGGAAACGCGAGATTCGATCTCGACCACGCCTGAATCGCCGAGCTGGTCGGCTCCAACGGTGTAAGACCAACTGTCACCGGAGGGCAAATAGCCCTCGGGCGCCTTCGATTCATAGATGGTAAAGGTTCCCAGGGGGACATCGGTGAGGGTAGCTCGACCGCTTTCATCGGTCCTGAGAGTTTGTGTCCATCCAGGGGTTGATTGCGATACGCACACGAATTCTGCTCCTGCGAGCGAAGCTCCAACTTGGGGGTCTGCATTCGTTGCGGCGTCGAGCTTTACAATGCGCAAGGTAATGGTGCCGGGTTGTTCATCAATGGTGACGTATCCGCCGTTATTCGTCGTGGTAAAGGCAATGCGATCGTGCAGGGGGATATAACCAGCTGGCGCTGTTGTCTCAACTAGGTAGTATGCCGTGTTGGGTAGGAGTGTTGCCTGCGCTCGACCGTTGCTGTCCATCTGGACGGTGCCGACACGCGCGCCGCTGGCGCTCTCAAAAACATCGAATGTTGCCCCGTCAAACTGATAAGTATTGTTTCCGCTGGTAATGGCAGCGTTTGCAGACTGCTTTTGGAAGGAAACAGAGACCGCCGGCAGTACATAGAGCATGTCTTGACGTTTGCTGCCGCCCGATACGGTTCCTATATAGCGCCGCGCGCGGTGCGGAGCGGCTTTGATGCTTCCTGATTTTGCGCTGTCGTGGAGCCACCGCGCAGCCGCCACGACTTCATTGTCGGCGGTAAAGTGCCCGCTCTTGGTTTTGCCCTGAGCGGTCGTGTAGGAGTAGGTGCCGTCGACATGGGTAGTGCCGTTGAGCATCCATACGGCAAGCTGGGTGGCGGCGCGGGCGCGATCGGGTGAAAGATGGTAACCGCCAAACGACGTGGCGGTAGGATATCCGTGACAAACGATTGCCGCGAACTCGTCGTCGAGCCACACCCAGCCTTGATCAAAGTTGAGCCATGGACCGCCCGGCTTGGTGGGCCCGGGGCGTTCCTGGTTCATGCAGTAGGCGATCGAGGCGTCTTGAGCTTCATACTTGCCGATGAAGAAGGGCCCACAATCATCGCTAATAGTGCGGAAGCCGAGCTGGTCGTAGCCATCGACGGCAAATGCGGCTCCCGGTGCCAGACAGCCGAAAAGCAGGAAGAGGAGCAGGAGCAGCGGACCTGTTGCGATTGCGCTGTGGACAGAGTGCGTGGGTGCGTTGGACATGGCTGCTCCTTATCCCTCGTGCGCCGCATGGGGAGGTTGCGACGCGTAGGATGAGGCTACCCCCGAGGTTCATGCGGGTAAGTACCGGAGCCTGACCAAAAGCTTGCCCAATTCCTGACAAATTGAGCTCAAATACAACAATCAGGCAAAAGCGCAGGTAGAAGATAAGGAGAACAGGAGGCCAAAGGTCCTCGTCTCCACAATTGATGCGATTTTCAAACGAATCTCCACAGCTAAAACAAGCATCGCCACCCTTGTATCGAACAAGACAACCGCGTTATACTAGCCAACACACAAGCGGGCATCGCCAAGTGGTAAGGCATCAGCTTCCCAAGCTGACACTCGCGGGTTCGAGTCCCGTTGCCCGCTCCAGAAAAAGTAAAAGCACGACACCGTTCCGGTGCCGTGCTTTTTTCAATAAAGCGCCGGGACTCGAACCCGCCAGGGTGCGAGCGTAAAACAAACGCGAAGCGTTTGTAGCGAGCAGGCGAAGGCGCCGGCAGGCGACCGCAGCCGGTGCGGATTTGCGAAGCAAATACGCGGACGTCCCGTTGCCCGCTCCATCGAGCGCGGGAGACCTTGGGACGGCCAATTCAACAAAGTCTTCCCCATCGTCTCCGTGAATCCGAGGAGATCGACCGCAGCCGGTGCGGATTTGCGAAGCAAATACGCGGATGTCCCCATGCCCGCTCCAATTCCAAAATGTTAGGTTAATGCCTGCTGCCCATACTCGCACCCGCGCACGGTACAATGGTTGAGTTACGACCAACGTGCCAATAACCAAAAAGGAGCCGCTATGATCGATCGCTATACCCGCCCGGAGATGGGACATATTTTCTCCCTCGAGAACAAGTATGCCATTTGGCAGGAGATCGAGGTTCTGGCCTGCGAGGCCCAGGCTGAGCTCGGCAAGATCGGCATTTCTAAAGACGAAGCCCAGTGGATCCGCGACCATGCCAACTTTGAGAAGGCGAAGGTCGATGAGATCGAGGGGGTCACGCGCCACGATGTCATCGCCTTCCTGACCAACATGAAGGAATATATCGACGCCGATGTTCCCGAGGGCGAGCCCAAGCCTAGTCGCTGGGTTCACTACGGTATGACCAGCTCCGACCTGGGTGATACTGCTCTGTGCTATCAGCTTACTCAGGCGTGTGACCTGATTATCGAGGACGTCAAGAAGCTCGGCGTGATCTGCAAGCGCCGCGCCTTCGAGGAGCGCAATACGCTCTGCGCCGGACGCACCCATGGCATCCATGCCGAGCCGATGACCTTCGGCATGAAGTTTGGCTCTTGGGCATGGGAACTCAAGCGCGACCTTGATCGTCTTGAGGATGCTCGCAAGAACGTTGCCTTCGGTGCCATCTCCGGTGCCGTCGGCACCTACAGCTCCATCGAGCCGTTCGTCGAGGAGTACGTCTGTGAGCACCTGGGTCTGGTTCACGACCCGCTGTCCACGCAGGTCATCAGCCGCGATCACCACGCCTATCTTGCCGGCGTGCTTGCCACTACAGCGGCCACCTGCGAGCGCATCGCGACCGAGGTCCGCAACCTGCAGAAGACCGATACACTCGAGGCCGAGGAGCCCTTCCGCAAGGGCCAAAAGGGCAGCTCCGCCATGCCGCACAAGCGCAACCCCATCACCATGGAGAAGGTCTGCGGTCTGTCGCGCGTCGTGAAGTCCAACGCCCAGGTCGCCTTCGACAACGTCGCCCTGTGGCACGAGCGCGACATTTCGCACTCTTCCGCCGAGCGTGTCGCCCAGGCCGATAGCTTCATCGCGCTTGACCATATGTTCCAGTGCCTCATTCGCGTTATCGACGGCCTGCAGCTGTATCCGGCCCGCATGATGGCCAATCTCAACAAGACCCGCGGCCTCATCTTCTCCTCCAAGGTCCTGCTTGCCCTCGTCGATACGGGTATCACCCGCGAGGATGCGTACGCCATTGTGCAGGAGAACGCCATGGCCACCTGGCACGAGGTGCAGGATTGTGTCTCTGGCCCCACCTTTAAGGAGCGTCTCGAGGCCGATCCGCGCTGCACCGTCAGCCAGGAGAAGCTCGACGAGATTTTTGATCCGTGGGACTTCCTCACCCGCATCGATACGGTCTTCGATCGCCTGGAGCAGCTGAACTTCGAGTAGGGTTAACCTAATTCGACCGCTTGCGGATGCATTTCAACCTTTGGCGCCTTGCCCGTCTTGGGCGAGGCGCTTTTTTTACTGTCGCATATGCGCCCGGGTAATAAAATGAACTCCGACTGCTGTTTCGATGAAAGGGGGCACGTGCCCAGACGCATCAAGCGGGCCACCATCGTCTCGTTTACGCTCATACTCCTTGTTGCCGTCTGTGCGGGCGCCCTGACGTATACCGTTCGAAGTAGTTCTTCCTCCTCGAATGAAGCCGATAGAGATCTCCCGGTGCTCAAAATCGGCGTTACGGATAACGACCCCTATGTGTATGTCGATACCACGGGCGATTACGCCGGTATCGATATCGACATCGCCCGCGAGGCCTGCAAGCGTGCGGGGCTCAAGCCACAGTTTGTCGATATTGACTGGAACGATCGCGACCGGCTGCTCAAAAACGGTGATATCGATTGCCTGTGGTGTGACTATTCTCCCTGTTATCGCGAGGATAAGTATTACTGGACCGAGCCGTATCTAACCGTGACGGTCTCGGTTGCCGCCAAGAAAACGAGTGGCATCAAGTCCTTGGCACATCTCGATGGAAGTAAGACCATTGCGGTGATTGCGGGTTCGGTGAGTGAACGCCGATTGCTTGCGGGGGATCTGGGGGTCTCGTCGGACGTTCAAATCAAATCATATGGCTCTGCCGAACTCTGCAAAGCCGCTCTAGTCAAAGGGTACGTTGACTGCTGGATGGCGGATGTCCAGTCGCTTGACCGACTCGTTGCTCAGTATCCCGGCGTTTACCGTGTGTTTGCCGACAATGTTATGACGGTTGACCTGGGCGTTGCGTTTGATGACAGCTATGAAGGATCGGTCGTAAAGGATCTCAATACCGCGCTGTTCGACATGGATCGAGATGGCACGATTGACCGTATTGTGGGCAATTACAAGACAGGAGCGACGACGGGCGGGCAAGGAGGAAATTCATGACAACTGATGAGCACCGCTTGAGTCGAAAGACTCTGAACGTCATAGCTGCCAGCGTTATTGTCAGCGCCGTCTTGTTAGGCCTGTTGTATACGGTTGGAACCCATCGCTGCCTCGAAAAAACGCTTGGGTTTGGCCAAGAAACCATGGTGTTTTTGGAGAACGCTTGCGAAAAATATGACCGCTACGAACAGGGGAGAAAAACCGAGGCGACGCACGATTTGCTCGCCGCGGTCGAATCGTTTGCGACGTTCCTGTCCTCTGATCGCGTTGAGGTTAACGACGATCTTATCGAGCAATTTGTCCATGCCGAGAACCTTTCGGGGCTGATGGTCATGGGCTCCGATGGCCATATGGCTGCCCACTACGACATCGATGGTCGCGATCCGCTCATGTTGTGGCGAGATGAGTTGGCCTGTTCGCCGGTCGCATCGATGTATCAAGGTTCCAAAGTGACCTACTCAACTGTCGATGAGCGCCGTGGTGTCGTTTTTGCCGTCTGTGCTGTTCCGTATGGCGACGGCGTTGCTCTGGCATACCGCTCACTTGTTTCCGATACGGCGGACGACTATTCATATGCCATAGCCGACGTGCTTTCGAACAGTACCTTCCACCAGGGTCCCACGGTGCTTGTTATGGAGGATGCGGAGATTGTCTCATCCAACAGTGCCGATGCTGACGTGTCGCTCGCCCGACTCCTCACCAGCGTAGGAGTTGAGTGGAAAGACGACGGCCTGACGCGCATCGAATATCGAGGAGACGAATGGTATGCCGTGCGTGCGGCATATAAGGACTACCGCCTGTTTGCGCTATATCCCAAATCTGAGGTCATGTCTGACAGGATTTCATTTGTCGCCGTCGGCGTCTTGGTGTGTCTTGCGTTTTGGGTCGTGGTGCTGTTGGCTCGAAATATCGTTGACCACCGCAATTTGGTCGAAAAGGATAAACAGCTCGGCATTATCAATGCCATAAGCGCCATCTACGATTCGACCTTCCTTTTGCATCTCGACACCCTCGAGATCGAGGGGATCAATATGTCGCCGGCGATAGCGAAAATATTTGCCGAGCACAGCGAGGCATATGACTTTATGGACACGGTCTGCCGGGATATCGTGAGCCCCGAAAGCCGCGAAGCGGTTGTGGGACTCGTAGATATAAGTTCGCTTCGTGAACGTATGGAGGGCGTACCGTACTTGGCTGCCGAGGTGCGAGATTGTCGAGGCGCTTGGTACTCGCTACAGGTTGTCCCCCAGCATCGCGATGAGCAAGGCCGGCTGGAGTCGGTCGTCGTGGCGACGCACAACATATCGATGGTCAAGCATGCCGAGGAGCTGTCATATCAAGACAAACTGACGGGGCTTCGCAACCGCAACTATCTTGAATCGCGCGGAGATAGCCTGGTAAACGAGGACTTGCCCGTGAGCGTGATTATGTTGGACTGCAATTATCTCAAGCGGACCAACGACATCTATGGTCACGAGATGGGGGATGAACTGCTGCGACGGACGGCGTCCGCGCTGCGGCGGGTGGCTGGTGCGGATTATCTGCCGATGCGCCTTGGCGGCGACGAGTTTTTGCTGGTTTGCCCCCATACTGACAACGAGTCTGCGCTCGGGCTGGAACAGGATCTTCGTCTCGGTCTTGCCGCGGTAAGCGATGAGGCCCTGACGGTCAGCGCATCGATTGGCGTGGCGACCGTCGAGACGGCTGGAAATACGCTGGCCGATGTATATCGTGTCGCCGACCACAATATGTATCGGGAGAAGCGCACGGTCCACGCACAGGGTGCGGACTGCTAATCTTGCCCCCGCGAGTCCATGCATCGTAGGATGTTGAATCGGTGCTTGCGATAATAAGTCGGCCCAGGCGGGGATAATAGACGTCTGAAATTTCTTTCTGAGAGGGGATCTCAATGATTAGTTTTGACTACAAGCCGCAGGGTGTATGCTCTCGCAATATTCACCTCAATCTCTCTGACGATGGCAGCAAGGTGCTGGGCGTTGAGTTTACCGGCGGCTGTGACGGCAATCTCAAGGCAATCTCCAAGTTAGTCGAGGGTGCTCCTGCCGATCGCGTAATCGAGGTTCTCGCCGGTAATACCTGCGGTATGAAAAAGACCTCTTGCGCCGATCAGCTTACGCGCGCTATCGAGGCCGCTCGCGCCGAGATCGCCTAATGGGTATCGCCGACCCCATCAAGAATGGAATATCGCGCCGTGGCTTTGTGCTCGGCGGTGCTGCCGCGGGCGCTGCCACGGTGCTTGCCGGTTGCTCGAAAAAAACGGGCACCAGCGACGATGCCGCCGGCGAGCCGCAAGTTATCAAGGACGATTCGAAGATTGTCTCGATCACTGATGAGTACGAAGCTGTTGATATCGATCTTGAGCCGGCGGCGTCGTGGACGCTGCCGCTGGGCACGCTGCTGTACTACTGCGATGGCGACTACGCTGCCGCGATGATGGCGCCTGCTTCTGCCCTGCATGCCAATACGCTTGGTGTGCTCAACCTGGGCGATGGCTCGCTTACCACACTTATCGAGGATCCCGTTGAGGGAACCGGTTATGCGTTTTACGACGTTCGCGCGGGTGATGGCGTGTTCGCGTGGGTCGAGATGAACTTTGCCAATGCGTCTTGGAAACTCTATGCGCAAAACCTTGCAGGCTCCTCCCTTACCGGCAACGCTGTCGAGCTCGATCGCGGTGGCGAAAATTACGATCCGCCGCTCTTCACAGCGTATGGGTCGTCGGTCATCTGGTATAAGATGCCCTCGTCCGGCGGCAGCAAGACGAGTAACGATTCGTACTGCTACCGTCAGTCGCCCAGCGAGTCCAAGCCTGAGACTATTTGGAAGTCGACGGGCCGCTTCGCATCCGCCCCGCGTGTGAGCGACGGCATCCTGACCATCTCGCCCCGCGTGCACAATGATGAGGGCGTCTATTACGGTATGACGGCGATCGACCTGACTGACGGCAACAATACGAAGCGAGCTCAGCTGGTGCTTCCTTCGTCGGTTTCGCCTTTCGAGGCCGTGTATATGGGCGACACCTTCGTGTTCTCCATTGAGGCGACGTATAACGGTGTGGGTAGCCTGGGCAATATGGGCACCTATATCGGTAACGAGGGCGGGCCATACCTCTTCCTTTCGCGTGAGCCGCTCGCGTGCGTTGCGGGAAGGAAAAATAAATACCTGGTTAAAGTCCAGGCGTCGCATTTTTTGATTGACACTTCGGCTAAGACCTACGGCTCGCTTCTGTCGCCCGACCGAGCCCTGGAGTATGGCGATTATCCAGCTACGGCGGGAAAATCGGACTCATTCCTTACGTACGCCACGGTGCGCAACAGCCAGGGTATACCAGAGACGGTCACCGCACGCCTATTCTCTCTTTAAGCTTAGAGGGGTTAAAAAGGCGCCAACAGGGGAATAAGCGCGTTGTAATTGTGAGTACCGCCCGCCGAGCTGCCGCGTCATAGTGGCATCCGGCGGGTTCAGGTGCGTTAAAATGGGCTTGTTCTTAGCTAATTGAGACAGGGGGGCCGTGTTATGGCTTCAGATGCAAAAAAGATTCTGCTGGTCGAGGATGAGAAGGCAATCCGTGACGCCGTCGCTGCCTATCTCGAGCGCGAAGGCTACTGGGTTGTGGGCGTCGGCGACGGCCAGTCCGCGATCGAGGAGTTCGAGAAGCATCAGTTTGACCTGGTCGTGCTCGACCTTATGCTCCCCAAGATCCCCGGCGAGCGCGTTTGCCGCACCATTCGCGATACCTCGGATGTCCCCATCATCATGCTGACTGCCAAGGGCGAGATCGAGGACCGTATTATCGGTCTTGAGCTCGGCGCCGACGACTATCTGATTAAGCCGTTCTCGCCGCGCGAGCTTGTCGCGCGCGTACGCGCCTTGTTCCGCCGTGCCCATCAGGCCGACGAGCCAGCCGTCGAGGTACTCGACTTCGGCGATCTGGTCATCGATATCTCGGGCCACAAGATTTTGGTCGAGGGCAAGGAAGTCGACCTGACGGCTTCCGAGTTTAAGCTGCTCACCACGCTTGCCCGTCACCCCGGTCGCGTCTACAACCGCATGGAGCTGGTCGAGAAGGTGCTCGGCTACGACTTTGAGGGCTATGAGCGCACCATCGATAGCCACGTGAAGAACCTTCGCGCCAAGCTGGGCGATGATCCCAAGAAGCCCAAGTGGCTCTACACCGTCCACGGTGTCGGCTATCGCTTCGAGGCTCCGGCCAAGACCGATAAGTCGGACGAGAAATAGGGAAATCACATATGACACCTGCGCGCTTTGAAATCGGACAAAAGCACAAGCAGGAGAGCGAGGCGGGTTCCAAGGCTAGTTGGAACACGCCTCGTTCCGATTCACGGCCAACGATGAGCTATCCCTCGCGCATGGCACTTGCTTTTGCTCTGACATCGCTCATGACGGTATTGGTGCTGGTGGGCGTGGTCTCTGTTGTGTGGGGCACGGTCTTTTCGGATTACACGCGCTCCAATATCGTCGAAATCGCAAATTCCGCTGCCGAAAAGCTTGCGACGTCGTATGAGGAAAACGGCAACTGGACTGCGGGCGAGCTGCGCACGGTCGCGACATCGAGTTTGGTGTCCGACGACCTGAGTATGCAGGTCGTCAACAAGAAGGGCGTTGTCGTCTATGACGACTCATGGCCTTCGGCAAGTGCGACCGCCGATGTGCGCGAGAGCGAATCAGCGTCGAGCAGCTCGAGCGGTAAAAAAGCATCGCATAGCCCGGTCTCGTCTGCTCCAACCGACTCCGATAGCGTTGCTAACGTCGAAATCACAACGTCTTCCGGCGAGCATGTCGGACAAGTAAAGCTGTGGGCCATCGGCTCCGACGCTCTGCTCACCAAGGCGGACTCTGCGTTTAGGGAGAAGACCTTTAACGCCATGGCCCTCGCCGCAGTTGTTGCAATCTGCATTTCGGTCGTTATCGGATCGCTCGTGTCGCGCATGCTCACCAAGCCGATTCATCGTATTACCAGTACCGCAAAGCAAATCCGTGACGGCGACCTGTCGGCTCGCACGGGACTGCGCGGTGATGACGAGATCGATCAGCTGGGTGAGACCTTCGATGAGATGGCCACTTCGCTCGAGAAGGATATGAAACACGAGAAACGTTTGACCTCGGACGTGGCTCACGAACTTCGTACTCCGCTTATGGCCATGCTCGCAACGGTCGAGGCCATGCAGGATGGCGTATATCCTACCGACGATGAGCACTTGGAGACTGTTGCTTCCGAGACGCGTCGCCTGGCTCGTCTGGTGCAGCAGATGCTCGACCTGTCGCGCATGGAAAACAGCACGGCTCCGCTCAACCTTGAGCCGGTGGACATGGTTCCTTTCGTGCGTTCCATCGTCAATGCCCAGGAGCGCCTGTTTGTCGACCGCGATCTGCGCTTGCGCTTTGCTGACGAGACCCAAGGTCACGACGATGTCGTCGAAGCCGATCCCGACATGATCACACAATGCGTCATCAATCTCATGAGCAACGCCATGCGCTACACCCCCGAGGGCGGTTGGGTCGTGGTGTCGGTGCTCAGTGACCGCAAACACGTCAGCGTCGCCGTTTCTGATACCGGCATCGGTATTGCCAAGGATGACTTGTCGCGCATCTTCGGCCGTTTTTGGCGCGCCGATGCCAGCCGTGCCCGTGAGGCGGGCGGTCTGGGCGTGGGCCTCGCCGTGACTAAACAGATCGTCGAGCGACATCATGGCTACATTTCCGTGGAGTCGGAGCTTGGAAAGGGTACGACTTTTACGATTCATCTGCCTCGCGAGCACACGGCGGACGCGGCATCTACTACAATGGAGCACTAGCTTTTCGCTATTCGGTGAAGGAGGGGTTTCATCCCTGCCGCTCCGAGTTTGCGAAAACGTGCGGGAAAGAACCCGCATTACTGTCGTATTTTGGTAAGGAGTGACTCACGTGACAACGATGGAGCGTCGTCCGGATTCCCGTGGCAAGGTTCGTGATATCTACGATGCCGGTGAAAACCTGCTGATGGTCGCCACCGACCGCATTTCTGCGTTCGACTTCATTCTTCCCGACGAGATTCCGTTTAAGGGAGAGGTGCTCAACCGCATCTCGGCATTCTGGTTTGATAAGTTTGCCGACATCGTCCCCAACCATCTCGTTTCCATCGACCCGGCGGATTTCCCCGAGGAGTTTGCTGAGTATCGTGACTACCTCGCTGGCCGCGCCATGCTGGTTAAAAAGGCCCAAACGATTCCTATCGAGTGCATCGTCCGCGGCTATCTGACCGGTTCGGGCAAGAAGACCTACGACGAGAACGGCACCGTCTGCGGCATCCAGCTGCCTGAGGGCCTGACCGAGGCTTCCAAGCTTCCCGAGCCGCTGTTCACGCCGTCCACGAAGGCCGAGATCGGTGACCACGACGAGAACATCTCGTTCGAGCGTTGCTGCGAGATCGTGGGCGAGGATATCGCCACGCAGATTCGTGACCTTTCCCTCAAGATCTACAAGGCCGCTGCCGAGTACGCCGCGACCCGTGGCATCATCATTGCCGACACCAAGTTCGAGTTTGGTGTCATCGATGGCAAGGTCACGCTGATCGACGAGTGCCTCACGCCCGATTCCAGCCGTTTCTGGCCTGCTGCCAGCTACGAGGAGGGCAAGATCCAGCCCAGCTACGACAAACAATTCGTCCGCAATTGGCTCAAGGCCAACTGGGATATGACGGGGGAGACCCCGCACCTGCCCGCCGAGGTCATCGATGGCACGTCCGAGCGCTATCGCGAGGCCTTCCAGATCATCACGGGCTCCCAGTTCACAAGCATGAAGGAGAACGCATAAGTGAGTACCCGTAGCGCCACGAACAAGCGCACGCAATCCCACGAGGTTACCGGGGTTGCGCGCAAGTCCGCCGCATCTGCTAAGCCTGCCCGTCAGGCAGCGAGCTCTGTCCGCGTCGTGCCGGCTTCGTCTAAGGCACGCCGCAAAGAGCTCGAGAAGGGCGAGAACCTCGAGGGCCTCTCTAAAGAGGAGAAGCGCGCCCGCAAGGCTAAGCAGCGCGCCAAGGAGGACCGCATCTACACGGTGTCGAATATCCTTCTCAAGCAGGATGAGGACTACACCAAGCGCCGTCGTATCTGGTGGGCCGTGCTTACTATCGGCATGGTACTCGTCGTGGCAATTTGGGCTTCGCTCTACTTCGCTCCCGCTGGCATGGTGTCCAGCCCTGTCCAGATGGTCGGCATCGTTTTGTCCTACGTCGTCATTTTGGGTGACTTTATTTACGACTTCGTTCGTATTCGTCCCCTGCGCAACATGTACCGCACGCAGGCCGAGGGCATGTCCGAGAACAAGCTCAACGCCCTTATCGAGCGCTCGGCTGCCGAGGAGGACAAGAAGGACTCCAAGAAGAAGTAGCGTTTGCATGCATACTTATCGCTAAGATATAAGGCGCGTCGTTTTTGCGGCGCGCCTTTTTACTGTTCTATAGATAGATGGAGTGGCACATGATTCGAGCTGCCCTGACGGTCGAAGAGGCTCTGGAGGGCATGAAGGCCCTGGAGCCCAAGATTAAAAACTATGCGCGCTTGGTTGTCCGCAAGGGCGTAAACGTCAAGCCCGGCCAGGAGGTTGTCGTTCAGTCTCCGGTCGAGTGCGCGCCGTTTGCGCGCGTGGTGGTCGCGGAGGCCTATGCCGCCGGCGCTGGCCACGTGACAGTCATTTGGGCCGATGACGCCGTGACAAGGCTTACGTACGAGCATGTCGATAAAAGCTATTTTGAGCAGACGCCCGAGTGGAAGCGCCTGCAGTTGGATTCCCTGGCCCAGGACGGTGCCTGCTTTATCTTTATCGAGGGTGCGGACCCAGCGGCTCTGAAGGGCATTGACCCCGCCAAGCCCGCCGCGGCTTCCAAGGCAAGGAATACGCAGTGCAAGGTCTTCCGCCGTGGGCTGGACTACAACATCAACCCGTGGTGCATCGCCGGCGCGCCGGTCGTTGCCTGGGCTCGCGAGGTATTCCCGGATGATGCGGATGAGGTTGCAATCTACAAGCTGTGGAACGCGATTCTGCACACCGCTCGCGCCGATGGCCAGGACCCAGAGAGCGACTGGGAACTCCATGACGCCGCATTCGAAAAGAACCTGCGTTTCCTGAACGACAACCGTTTCGACTACCTGCATTACACCTCGGCAAATGGAACCGATCTGACGATTGGCATGACGAAAGGTCACGAGTGGGCCGGCGGCAAGGGCAAGACGCCCGAAGGGCACCCCTTCTTCCCCAACATTCCCACCGAGGAAGTCTTCACTTCGCCCGATCGCATGCGCGCCGACGGTATCGTGTACTCGGCCATGCCGCTCATCCACCATGGCAATAAGGTCGACGATTTTTGGATTAAGTTCGAGGGCGGCCGCGTAGTGGACTACGATGCCCGTGTGGGCAAGGCAACGCTCGCAAGCATCATCGATACTGACGAGGGCGCTGCTCACCTGGGAGAGGTCGCGCTCATCTCCAAGAACACGCCGATCCGCGAAAGTGGCGTACTGTTCTACGATACGCTCTATGACGAGAACGCTAGCTGCCATCTCGCGCTAGGTGTCGGTTTCCCCGAATGCATCGAGGGTGGGTATGACATGTCCAAGGAAGAGCTCCTGGAGCATGGCGTTAACGTCTCGAGCACGCACGTCGATTTTATGATTGGCACGGACGACATCGATATTACGGGCATTACGCCTGATGGACGTGAAGTTGTGATTTTCCAGAACGGCCAATGGAGTTGGGAATAGTCCCAGACCGTGGTACAATGCCACCCGCGGGCCGTTAGCTCAGCTGGCAGAGCAGGGGACTTTTAATCCCAAGGTCCAGGGTTCGAACCCCTGACGGCCCACCATAGAATGGAAAAGCGACTGGTGGATGCCGGCCGCTTTTTTGTTGCCGCGACGCGGGTTCGAACCCGAAAGGGCGCGGAGCTGAGTAAACGCGTGAGCGTTTGCCAGCGCAGCGCGCAAGGCGCGAAGCGCCGCAGCGGCCGCCTGCGGAGCAGGCTGAACCCCTGACGGCCCACCCAAAGTAAGGAATACGAAATGAAAACAAATAGATACGGAATTAGCGGCAGCACATTAAAGATAATAGCAGCCATTTCGATGGTTCTCGATCATGTAAGCAGGATCGTCCTGACCAATGGAATCATGACTCACGCATCGTACAGTCAGATATCAGACGAACAGTGGGCGATTCTAAGCGAGGCTTCGGATGTGCTTCATGTTCTTGGCAGAATTGCATTTCCCTTATTTTGCTTTTTGATAGTTGAGGGATTTTTGCATACTCATGACTTAAAGAAGTACCTGCGAAATATGCTTGTCTTCGCAATCATTGCGGAGCCCATATACGATTTCGTCCAAACCGGGCAACTATTTGACCTTCGGCAACAAAATGTTATGTGTGAGCTCCTGCTTTCCTTGGTCTTTTTGATTGTTCTGGAAAAGATACAAAGTCTTTCAAAACGGAAAAGATACATCGCAGAAACTGCTCTGATTGTTTTGACAGCACTGGCAGCTGAATACACTAAACTAGATGGCGGTGTGTATGGCATTATGCTTGTGGCCGCATTCTATTTATTCCACGACAGCAAGGCCAAGATGTTCTTTGCTGCAGTATGTGCAGTGCTCCTTTCGTCATGCCATATAGTTGGCGGCGGATTTGAGTTTGCTACAGCTAATGTACTTAATCCTGATGTTGCTGCCGCGGTCGTTTCGTTGCTGCTTATCAATCTTTATAATGGTAAGCGAGGGCTGAAGCTCAAATATTTCTTCTACATTTTCTATCCGGCACATCTTGCTCTGCTTTATGGTGTTTCACTTATTGTTTTGAACTGTCTTTAAAAACTCTCAAACAAGTCTCTGAAAACGGAAACAAATTGACTCTAAGACTGCTTGTAAATTTCCGGAAGACCTGAGAGATGCGAGGATAGGCAACGAGGGTTGCAGAGAGATGCTTCTCAGTTCTCTGGCGGATCGCACGTATCTGTATGAGGATCACTTCCACATACTCATTAATAACAGTGATAAACACGGCAGATCCTCAAAACATGAGGCTGTGGAGGTCGAACGATGCTTCGAAAGCATGAATGGCAGCGAGAAAATGAGTTCGGAAGCGCCCTCTGGATGATCCAGCATAGAATAGAAAGCGATCGGCTCCGGCTGGTCGCTTTTTTGTTGCCGCGCCACGGGTTCGAACCCGAACTTCTCTATATATAAGAACGCTTGGCGAACAAAACCTGCCTTTTACCGACGGGAAACAAATAGCTGATACTTTTGGAGTAAAGTGGCGCTCCAGAGATGACCGATGCCTTAACACCTATAAACCAGCTGGTCATCGCCAATATCAGAAGCCAATGCTTCAGTTTTAACCTCAGTGATGCGACTGAGGGACCTATTCATTTGTGAACAAAATATGGAGTGCGCGATTCCCGCCCCCGGCGCCCCTCGGGTCTGGCAATATATCTCCTTGCCGCGCGGCCCGGTCGGACCGGATCAGCCGCCA
>DXZO01000026.1 GCA_019419625.1 Collinsella sp.
CTGCGGGAGCGTGCCGTCAGCTCAATGTGTTCGGTTGAGATCGGAAATCAACCGGAGAAACGGAATGGAGATGCGTCCCATTTTCCGTAATCATCAATCCACCAACGCACCCAATGCTTCGCACCGCGCAGTAGTATGAAGGAGGTCGCTGCGCAACCCGCGTATGTCAGGAGAACAAATTGGCAGTAAAACTTGATCTCGGAAAAGCTCTGTCCCAAGCCGCCGGTGAGATGGCAAAAGACGCATCGGCGGCCATCGAGTCCGCTGCCAAAGGCGCCACGAATGCAGCTGAGGGCGCGGGAAACGTTATCGTCGATACGGCCACCTCGGCATCCGAGGCCATCGGCAGCGCCATGTGCTCGGTTGCGGAAGGTATGTCGAGTGCCGGCGAGCAAATTGCATCGTCCGATGCAGGCAAAACGATTATAGGGGCCGCGAACGCGGTAGGCGGAATTGCCATCGGTGCCGCCGTAGATCTGGCCCAAGGAGCATCGTCCCTTGCGTCCGACGCGGCGTCGACCGTGGAGGGCGGGATCAATGCCATCAAGGAGAACTCATTCTCCGCGCGACTCCGCAGGGCACGTATCAAGGGTTTCCGTGACGGAATCAAGCAGGGCGCCTACCTTGCGGGAGAGAAGCGACACAATTTCATCTACGCATATGTGGCAACGCTTTGCTTCCTGATGCGCTGCGACGGTGACTTTTCCCAAGAGGAGCAGAAGTGGCTCGAGGAGGGTCTCGATTACCTCAAGCTGGACGGCGGCCTCCCAAATAACGTCAAGACAAAGGTGCAGGTCATCGCGGATGACAAGGGTTTGTCCTTCGACCAAGTCAAGGACTACTTGGACAACGTTAGCATCGTGTCGCTGGACTCCATGGCCGAGCAGTTGCAAGTCGCCGCGGCGGCGGACGGCCAGGTGACAGAAGAAGAGGAGCATGCCTGCAGACTCTTTGCCGACTATATGGCGGCGAGGGTGGCATGCATGGCCGTTGACGAGAGCCGGGCCGAGCAGGCAGTCGAAAAGTCCGTCCGCGAGTACGGCGAGAACCTTCAGCGCATCGACCGGGAGTTCAAGGAGCGGACGCGACTGCAGGATGCTGACGCCGCCTTTGTCGTCGCCGCAACCATGCTCCAAGTCGCCCGCATTCTTATCATCAACTCACTGACGGAGGTCGAGTGTGCCGGAGCGGGCAACGTAAAAGAACACGCTCTGCACAACTTCCAAAGTCGTGTCTTCTCTGGTTTCGATGACAGGATGCCACGGGAATCGAACCATCTGTTCGCCTCAAAACATCAAATTCTTAATTCACGCGGAGTGCCCTACGACGCGACACGCTATGAGGCAGAAAACATCGGGCTCTTCAAGGGCGCAAACCACCGGTTCGCGACCCTCGGCCACGACCCAGTGCTCGGTCTCGTGTTCGGAACATCTAACATCATGACCAACAGCATCACCTGCGTTAAAGATACTAACGTTTTTGGTATTGGTGCACGAATTCCCGCAACCTACTCGGTCTCCTATGACGCCTTTGGGAAAAATCCACAGATCGGGGCGCCCGCTGGGACTGTAGAGATGCTGGTTGCGGCGGGAAGACGCGTCGTGAGCGAGCCGGATGCCGCCGCGGCTGCTCTAATCAAGCAGCTGATCCACATCGGCACAGACCTGTACACACCGTGCGGGATACAGATCCCATTCGCCAATCTCATCCTCGACAAAACACATACCGAGGTGCTTACCAAATACGTCAGCACCGGCGATGTGCTGAAGGTCGGCGCGCAGGCAGGTATGGCCGCGCTTATCAACTGGTTGATAGCGGCACTTCACGGGTGCTCACTGATATTCAAGGACGACGGATCAGATTACTGCACCGAGATGTACCAAGCACGTACCAAGAAAATCATCCTCCTGTCCGATACCATCGCAACTTCAAGCAGCGTCATACGGGCGTTAATCAAAGAGAATCCCAAGTGCCTCGACCTCGGAGGCGCAGCGATACTCGTCTACCGACTGTTCTCGGACGCGCGTTTCATTGCTAAGCTCAAAGAAGAGTATATGCAATCGGAGCTCAATATAATCTACAACGAGCGAGCAAAAGGGCTGCTCTGATTCCTCGGCGCCCTACCTCTTACATCACCATTCAAACAAAGCGGAAAGCGCCTCATTAAATAAAGACATCAGCACAAAAAGGACCCCTTGCCCGCGGCTCCAAAGGAGCAGGACAAGGGGTCCCAATCTAACCGAGGACGTTCCGGAGGGAAGCCCCCGTCACGCCCCCGGATTCCCGGTGGGAGTTCTAGACCTTGTCGGCCTTAGTACATACCGCCGCCCTGCTGACCAGCGGTGGCAGCAGCGATAGCGTCCTCAAGCTGAGTGTTCTTGGGCACATCGGAGACGGTAGCCTCGGTGATGAGGATCAGGCTGGCGACAGAAGCAGCGTTCTGCAGGGTGACGCGGCTGACCTTGACGGGGTCGAGGACGCCCATCTCGATCATGTCGCCCCACTCGCCGTTGGCAGAGTTGAGACCCTGGCCGGCGGGCAGCTCGGCAACCTTGTCGACCACGACAGCGCCCTCAAAGCCAGCGTTCTTGGCGATGGTGGCGACCGGAGCGGTCAGAGCCTTCTTGACGATATCGACGCCAATCTTCTCCTCGGGGTCGTCGATCTCGACAGCATCGAGCGCAGGAGCAGCGTCCATGAAGGCGACGCCGCCACCGGCGACAATGCCCTCCTCGACAGCAGCGCGGGTAGCCTGCAGGGCGTCCTCGACGCGATGCTTGATCTCCTTGAGCTCAGACTCGGTAGCAGCGCCGACCTTGATGACGGCAACGCCACCGGAGAGCTTGGCCAGGCGCTCCTGGAGCTTCTCGCGGTCGAAGTCAGAGGTGGTGTTCTCCATCTCACCCTTGATCTGAGCGATGCGGGCGTCGATGGCCTCCTTGGAGCCAGCGCCGCCGACGACAACGGTGTTGTCCTTGGAGATGGTGACGGACTTGGCGGTACCGAGCATATCGGAGGACGGCGATGTCCTCGAGGATGCGCTTGCGGCGATCGCCGTAGCCCGGGGCCTTGACGGCGCAGACGTTGAGGGCGCCACGGATCTTGTTGAGGACGAGGGTCGGCAGAGCCTCGCCATCGATGTCCTCAGCGATGATGAGCAGGCCACGGCCAGCGCGCTGGACAGCCTCGAGAACAGGCATGATGTCCTGGACGCTGGAGATCTTCTGGTCGGTGATGAGGATGTACGGATCCTTCATCACGGCCTCCATGCGGTCGTTATCCGTGACGAAGTAAGCGGAGACATAGCCCTTGTCGAACTGCATGCCCTCGACGGTGTCGATAGTGATGTCGAACGTCTGGGAATCCTCGACGGTGATGACGCCGTCCTTGCCCACGACCTCCATGGCCTCGGCGATCTTCTCGCCGACCTCGGGGTCACCGGCGGAGATGGTACCGACGGAAGCAATCTGCTCCTTGGTCTCGACCGGCTTGGCCTGCTTCTTCATCTCGGCGACGGCGGCGTTGACGGCCTTGTCGATGCCGCGACGGATGGCCAGCGGGTTGGCGCCAGCGGCGACGTTGCGCAGACCGTCGTTGACGATGGCTTGAGCGAGCAGGGTTGCGGTGGTGGTGCCGTCACCCACGGTGTCGTTGGTCTTGGTGGCGACCTCCTTCACCAGCTGAGCGCCCATGTTCTCGATGTTGTCCTCGAGCTCGATCTCCTTGGCGACAGAAACGCCGTCGTTGGTGATGGTCGGAGCACCGAACGTGCGCTGCAGCGCAACGTAGCGGCCCTTGGGGCCCATGGTGACGGTAACGGCGTCGGCCAGAGTGTTGACGCCCTTGGCAAGCTTAGCGCGGGCATCGGTGTTGAACGTAATGTTCTTTGCCATGGTAGGTAATCCTCCAAAAGAAATGTGACTCGCGTCGCCGCTTCCGAGTCCTATGCGGCGGGCGCGTTCAAAGACGAATCAGAGATTCTGACGAGACTAGGCCTCGACGACAGCGTAGATGTCGTCGGCGCGCATCAGCAGATACTTCTCGCCGTCGACCTTGACCTCGTTGCCACCGAACTTACCATAGATGACAACGTCACCGACCTTGACGTCCATGGGGATGCGCTCACCCTTGTCGTTGACCTTGCCGGCGCCAACGGCAACGATGGTGCCGCGCTGCGGCTTCTCCTGGGCGTTGCTGGCGATATACAGACCAGAAGCGGTCTTCTGCTCGGCCTCGTCGGGCTTGACCAGAACACGATCTGCAAGCGGCTTCAAAGACGACATGCTTGTCTCCTCCTTTTTGGGCCGCGTGGTTATGCCACGCGAATTAACCCTTTTTGTTTGCGTACGCGTTGAATGGTACCCACGAATGGCGGGTTATACAACACGGAGTCAAAAAATCTTATTTTTTGGCACTTAGATTTTCTGAATGCCGGGGGATAACTTAGCGATGCCTCCCGTGTGGCTCCGGAGGGGCGGGGCATAAGGTTTCCTGCTCGGGCAGTCCTGCTCGCACGAAGGCCACATTAAGTGGCCTTCGGCTCGTGCGGAACTCGCGATAAACCTTATGCCCCGCCCCTCCGGAGCCACACGGGAGGCAGGTTAACTAATTCGGGCCCGGCATTCAGAAAAGTCAGTGCAGCAAAATGGCGATGCGGATAGGAACGTGGGCAGGGGTGTTGATGCGCGCACGGGTCCCCTGGGGAGCACCGTGCATTTTTGGGAGTATTCAGCAGGCCAGGGTGGCTGCATACGCGCCGGACATACCTTATTGGTCCCAAGAACGCCTTCAGCGGGCGGTTTTGGTCGGTGGGCAGACCCTGTTGGGACAAATGGGCGTACTTCGCGCCGTACCGGAGCCCAAAATGACGTCAATCTCCGTAACGTTACTCAGCCGCAGCGGCACCGGCAGAGCTCGCGGTGCTGAATACTCCGTTTTTTGCACGGCCCAGGCGGGGGTACATCAGGGCCGGAAAGAACATCTCAGCTTTTTTATGCAATCTGCAACTGGAAGTATGCAAAACACCATGAGGTTTCACTGCTGATGTCCAAATTGAACGCACGGAGCAGCACCTCAACCCCGCGCCCAAATCCAACAGAGCAGGGACGCACATGGCGGATCCTCACCGAAACGCAAACGCGGCTCGAGCGCCATCCCAAAATAAGCTGCCCGAGCCGCGTTAAACGGTAAGACATGAATACTTAGCGCTCGTAGACCAGGTTGCCGGCTAGGTAGGTGGCTTGGACTTTGGTGGCTTGGAGCTCTTGGGGGTCGATGGTGAGCGGGTTTTGGTCCAGGACTACCAGGTCGGCGTATTTGCCGGGTTCCAGGCTGCCGAGGTTTTGCTCGTCGCCTGCCGCGTAGGCGCTGCCCAGGGTGTAGTTGCGCAGGGCCGTTGCCGCATCGATGCGCTCGCTCGGCAGCCAGCCGCCCTCGGGCCAGTGGCTTTTGGGGTCTTGGC
The DNA here is from genome assembly GCA_019419625.1 of Collinsella sp. GTDB lineage: Bacteria > Actinomycetota > Coriobacteriia > Coriobacteriales > Coriobacteriaceae > Collinsella. The sequence goes on from DXZO01000026.1 coordinate 5,462, forward strand.
GCGTAATAGCCGTGTAGAGCACGTTCATGCTGGTAACGGGCGTGATAGGGCTGTCAGTACCGAAGGCTTGGCGGATGCCGCGCTGCTTATAGGTTGCGAACGGCCACATGATTCGGCTTCGCTCCAGGCCAAGGTCGCGCTCTGGGCCACCCGGATCGAGCGTGATGTGGCAGGGCTGGCTCGAGGCGACCACGTTGAGCTTGCGTAGGCGGTCGATGTCCTCGGGCAGGAGGTTCTCCAGATGCTCGAGTGTGTTATGGCCGTGCTGGGGCAGGCCGTACAGGTCGGCGGCCTCCTCGAAGATATCCAGCGCGGCATGAATCGCACCGTCGCCGATGACGTGGATACGCACAGTGTGGCCGCGCTCCGCAGCCGCCAGAACCAGCTTACGCATGCGCTCGGCAGGAACTGTCAGACGGCCCTGGTCGCCCGGGAAGCGCGGATTGGTATAGGGCTCGGTGAGATATGCCGTGTGTTCGCTCGACACGCCGTCGAAGAACTGCTTAAAGCCCGGTGCCGAGAGCAGCACATTGTTCGCGTAACATGCCTGCAGCTCTTCCAAGCGCGACCGGTCATCCAGCAGCGTGGGGAACAGATGGGCTCGGATGCCCAACTTGCCGGCTGCCTGCAGTTTGTCGTAGACGTCGTCGCGGATAAAATCGCAGCCCGGCATGGGCATGAGCGACATATCGCATATCGAGGTGATGCCCTGCTCGGCCATACGCCTCATTTGATCGGCGTAAGCGCTTGCAATGCGATCCTCCCCCAGCCACTCAAGGCAGCGCGGTAGCAGCTGCATGGCAGCCGCCTCGTGAGCAATGCCCGTGAGCTCGCCGCTTGCGTCCTTGTCGTAGCCACCGCCCGCTGGCGGCTCGCTGTCGCGCGTGACGCCGAGCGCCTCGAGTGCGCGGCTGTTGAGCCACAGCGTATGGCCGTCGCCCGAATACATAACGCAGGGGCGATCGGGGAATGCCGCATCGAGCGACGCCTTGGTAGGATGCTCGGGCGGGTCCCAACGGTAGTCGCGCCAGCCCTGCGTCACAACCCAAGCGTCATCGGGCAGGTCCTTGGAAAACTCGAGCGCATGTTGCACCAGCGCCGCCTCGGACGTGCCCATATCCATGAGCATGTACGGCGAGGAGCCGACCGAGGTATGGAAGAAGTGCAGATGAGCGTCATGGAAACCTGGGCAGACAAACTGCTCGCCGTAGTCGATAACCGGCGTGGCGGCAGGCGCGGCGGCAATCACGTCATCGGGCGCACCGACTGCGACGATACGGTCGCCTGCGATGGCAATCGCCAGCTCGCGGGCGGTATCGATGCCGTCTTGCGCGGTAAAGACGTTCTTGGAGCGGATAATCCGATCGATATGTTGCATGGGCATCCCCATCTCTGGCAGGAAATTCAACACCCCCGAGTGTACTCCCCCGCCCTTGTAACAAAACCCCAAGCGGCAAACGGCAACTTTACCAGCCCTAGCGGCAGGTGGCATACTGGAGAGAGCCTGTACGATTTTGCGATCAACCCAGCAAGGAGCAAATCGACCATGACGAAGACCAAGGCACAGCAGATTATGGCGGCGACCGAGGCTCGCGCGGCTGACGACGTCACCGCAGCCATCCAAGATATCGCTACCGAGTTTGAACCCTACATCATCAAGCAGCGCCGCCACTTCCATAAGCACCCGGAGCTAAGTCTCGCCGAGGAGCGCACGACTTCTGACATCGCCAACCAGCTCGACGCCATGAATATCCCCTACGAGCGTCCCCTTAAGACGGGTCTTGTGGCGACCCTTCGCGGCACCGCGCCCGACGCCTATCGCGAGGACGGCACGCCGCGCCGCCGCATCCTGCTGCGCGCCGACATCGACGCCCTGCCCGTCACCGAGCAGACCGGCGAGGATTTCGCCAGCGTCAACGAGGGCTGCATGCACGCCTGCGGCCACGACTGCCACATCGCCATGATGCTCGGCACGCTGCAAATCCTGCGCCATATGACCGACGACATCCACGGCGAAGTCCGCATCGTCTTCCAGCCCAGCGAGGAAAACGGCCAGGGCGCCAAGCTCATGATCGGCACGGGCGTGCTCGACGGCGTCGATGGCGCCTACGCCGCGCACATCTGGAGTGAGGTCGACGCCGGCACCGTGAGCTGTGAGCCCGGACCGCGCATGGCCAATACCGACTGGTTCCGCATCGACGTCCGCGGCACCTCGTGCCACGGCGCCATGCCCCAGCGCGGTCACGACGCCGTTATGGTTGCCGCCGAGATCGTCAACGCTCTGCAGACCATCGTTTCGCGCGAGATCAGTCCCTACGAGCCGGCCGTCATTACCGTCGGCGAGCTGCACGGCGGCACCGCGCGCAACGTTATCGCCGGCACGGCCTACCTCGCCGGCACGGTGCGCACCTACGGAGATTCGACCCACGAGGAAATGCCGGAGCTCATGCGCCGCATCGTGGAGCATACCGCGGCCGCCTTGGGCGCCGAGGCAGAGCTCACCGACTACACCATCGCCAATTACAAGGTCGAAAACGATGCCGCCTCGAGCGAGCGCTGCCGCCAGGCAGTAATCAAATGCCTGGGCCCCACCGGCCAAGGCCATTATCGCGGCACACTCTCGGGTGAGGATTTTTCGGAGTACCTGCGCCGCGTACCGGGCGTGCTCGCCTTTGTTGGCACGCGCAACCCCCAGATTGGCGCCACGTACGCCCAACATTCTTGCTTCTACAAGATTGACGAGTCGGTACTGGCCAAGGGCTCCATGGTGGCCGCCCAATATGCCATCGACTTTTTGGCCGAGCCCACACAAGAAGAGCTCGACGGCCCCACGATTGCCGCGGTCGCCGAGACCAATCCCGACCTGGCAGCCAAACTGCGCTCTGCCAAGGCCACGGCCGCCGAGGCCCGCGACGCCATGCACGATGCCCGCACCGCCCGACACGCCGCCTGTCTCTTA
>DXZO01000027.1:0-10276 GCA_019419625.1 Collinsella sp.
ATGTCATGCGGACTCCAAACCGGACCTGATGGTCCAACTTTTTGTCCGCAGTCCCATGCGGCGCGCCCTCAACAGTCCCAAAACGGGCCATGCGTCCCAATCCACAGGTCTGTTCGGACCCCAAGGGCATTCCTCCCCGAGCCCTTATCGATCAGACTTACGCTAAGGGACATTCCGCAACAAGCCGGCCAGCAAGTCGCACAACGACGAACCTTTCCAAATCCTCTACGGCAAGGAGGCACCCATGAAACGCCTAGGCACCCTCTGCATGACTGCGCTCGCCATCGCAACGTGCTCGTTGGCCCTCGTGGGCTGCGGCAAAACGAACAGCAAAACCGGAACATGCGAACCGGATCCCGGCAGCACCAAAGCCATCGAAAAAACCGAACCCCCGGTGAGCTTCGACAAAATAGACGAGGACATCGTCGATCCCCAGGGTTTGGGCCCCGATCCCCAAGAACAGTTCCCCATCGACCTAGAGGCGGACGAGAACGTCCATGTTACCTGCGTGGGCAAGGACACGGATGGCTACGGCGACGCCGTGTTGGTCTTTGCGGTGACAAACAACACCGATGTCGACATGATGTTTGGCGATGTGGACTCCTATGCCTACGTCAACGGCGTGGTCCGCGATGTGCGCATGCGCCAGCAGGTCGCAGCGGGCGAGGAAACGCGCGCCATGCTCACCTTTGTAGGCACCTTCGACGACCCGGACTTTGATGTAAACAACGACCTCAACGACATCTACCTCAATATCTGGATGTTCGAAGAGGCAACGGGCAACGTTTACTTTAGGGACCTGGTACACATCCCGTAGAAGACGGTGCGACGCACTGACTAAGCAGGTCATACAACACAAAACGAGGGACGACCCAACCGGATCGTCCCTCGTCTTTTATGCGTCAGTTAAGCGCGCAGTGCTTACTTGACCACCAGGTTGACCAGCTTGCCGGGCACGCAGATGGCCTTGACGACCGTCTTGCCCTCGAGCCACTTGGCGACGGCGGCCTCGGCGGCAGCCTGCATATCCTCATTGGAGGCATTGCGGGCCACCTCGACGCGGCCGCGGACCTTGCCGAGCACCTGGACGACGATCTGCACCGTGTCCTCGATGGACTCGGCCAGGTCGAACTCGGGCCAGGCGGCGGTGTAGGCGTTGCCCTCGCAGCCGAGAGCCTCGTGCCACAGCTCGTCGGCCCAGAACGGGCAGATGGGGGCAAGAACGCTCACGATATCCTTAGCCACGCCATAGCACAGCGCCTTGTCACGGGAAGCGACCTCAGTGGCGTTGAGGTAGGCGCTCGCCGCGTTAACGAGCTCCATGACGGCCGAGATGGCGGTGTTGAACTGGCCGCGATCGAAGTCCTCGGTGCACTTAGCGATGGTGCGGTGACGCTCGCGATAGAGCTTCATCGCGGTCTCGTCGAGCGCGGACTTGTCGAAGGCCACGTTGGCGTCGCCGGACTGGACGAGCTGCCAAACGATACGCCAGGCGCGCTTGATGAAGCGGTTGGCGCCCTCAACGGCCTTGGGATCCCAGTCGAAGTCCTTCTCGGGCGGGGCGATAAACAGGATCGCCAGACGCATGGTGTCGGCGCCGTAGGGCTCGATGACCGAGCTCGGGGGTACGACATTGCCCTTGGACTTGGACATGGTGTCGCCGTTCTCGTCCTTGACCATGCCCTGGCACAGCAGGTTGGTAAAGGGCTCGTCCACACTCAACAGACCCAGGTCGCGCAGCGCCTTGGTAAAGAAGCGGCTGTAGAGCAGGTGCAGAATGGCATGCTCGATGCCGCCGATGTAGTTATCGACGGGCATCCAACGGTCGGCAGCCTCGCGGGAGAAAGGCAGCTCGGTGTTGTGCGGGTCGGTATAGCGCAGGTAATACCAACTGGAGCAGGTAAAGGTGTCCATGGTATCGGTCTCGCGCTTGGCCGGGCGGCCGCAGACCGGGCAGGTGGTCTCGTAGAACTCCTTGCACTCGGCAAGGGTCTCGCCGGCACCCAGGTCAAGGTTCTCGGGCAGCGTCACCGGCAGCTGATCCTCGGGCACGGGCACGATGCCGCAGTGCTCGCAGTGGATGGCCGGGATGGGGTTGCCCCAATAGCGCTGGCGGGAAATGAGCCAGTCGCGCAGACGGAACTCGACCTTACGACGACCGCAGCCCATGGCCTCGAGGTCGGCCACGATCGCAGCCTCGCCCTCGGAGTGCTTGCCGCCGCGCATACCGGTGTACTTGCCGGACTGGACGAGCGTGCCCTCGGCAGCATGGGCGCAATCCCAGTCGACGGTCTCGGCATGGAAGGTATCGATAGTCTCGCCGTTAGCCTCGACGGCTGCGCGGTCGTCATCGTCCAGGATGATCGGCACGATCGGCAGGTCGTACTTGCGGGCGAACTCAAAGTCGCGCTGGTCGCCGCAGGGAACGGCCATGACGGCACCGGTGCCGTAGTCGGCAACGACGTAGTCGGCAACCCACACAGGGACCTTCTCGCCGTTGACCGGGTTTACCACATAGCGGCCCGTGAAGGCACCGTGCTTTTCGAGGGTGCCCTGGGCACGCTCGACGGCAGAGATATGCTTGGAGTCCTCGACGATCTTGGTGACGGCCTCCTCGTACTCCGTGCCCTCGACGAGCTCATGCAGGCCGGCGTACTCGGGAGCCAGGACAAAGAAGGAGACGCCAAAAAGGGTGTCGGCACGCGTGGTGAAGACGGTGATCTTACCCTCGTCGCCCTCGATGGGATCGCCATCCTGGTCGCACAGGGTAAAGTCGACCTCGGCGCCCTCGGAACGACCGATCCAGTTGGCCTGCATCTGCTTGACGCGCTCGGGCCAGCCGGGGAGCTTCTCCAGGTCATCGAGCAGCTCCTGAGAGTACTCGGTAATCTTGAAGTACCACTGCTCAAGGTCGCGCTTCTCGGACTCGGTGCCGCAGCGCCAGCACTTGCCCTCGGTGACCTGCTCGTTGGCCAGAACAGTCTTGCAGGTGGGGCACCAGTTGACCGGGTTCTTCTTGCGGTAGACCAGGCCCTTTTCCCACAGCTTCTCAAAGATCCACTGGCCCCAGCGGTAGTAGTCGGGGCTGCAGGTCTTGACCATGCGATCCAGATCGTAGGAGAAGCCCATGCGCTTCATCGTGGCGAGTGCCTGGTCCATGTTCTTATACGTCCAGGCGGCAGCCTGCGTATTGTGCTTGATGGCGGCGTTCTCGGCGGGCAGGCCAAAGGCGTCAAAGCCGATGGGATGCAGCACGTCGTAGCCGCGCATGCGGGCCTGACGGGCCATGGCATCGCCGATGGTGTAGTTGCGCGCGTGACCCATGTGCAGGTCGCCCGACGGATACGGGAACATCTCGAGCACGTACTTCTTGGGCTTGCTGTCGTCGGTGTCGACGGCAAAGAGGTTGGAGTCCTCCCAGGCCTTCATCCACTTGGACTCAATGGCCTGTGCGTCGTAAGCAGGGATCTCGTCCTTATGATCTGTGCAATCGCACATATCAGCTCCTTTGTTATCTAGGTTGGGGCGGGGCGTTCTTACCTTTACTCGCTGCTGCGGACAGTCCTGCTCGCACGAAGAGCACATTAAGTGCTCTTCGGCTCGTGCGGAACTTGCAGTGAGCAAAGGTAAGAACGCCCCGCCACATCGTTAACTCGCATGATGATAGCAAATACGACAAGCGAGATGCCTGCGACTTGCAGGCATCTCGCTTTATCTAAAAAGAGTATGTACAGGGAAAGCACGCTTCATTGGATATGAGCCATCAAAGCCTCATGAAATGAACGATATACCCATCTGAGTTAGATCAAACAAAACCTAGTTCTCAAGCTCAGCCTGTTCGGCCTTGTTAGGGTCAAAGAAGAACCAAGTGAGCAGACCGGAAACCGCAATGCCAACACCATGGATGATAAAGTAGTTGATGATGGCCTGCTGGCTGTACAGGTAGGTAACGATTCCCGGAATAGCAGCAACGCCCATACCGGTACTGGCAGCATGAAGCATTGCGCCACACCAACCAGCGCAGGCACCTCCGCAAAGAGCGAACAGGAACGGCTTGCCAAACTTGAGGTTCACGCCAAAGATTGCCGGCTCGGTAATGCCCAGGAATGCAGGCAGCGATGCAGCCATATAGAAGCCACGCTTTTTAGGGTTCTTTACCTTAAGACCGGTAACCAAGGCGGCGGTAGCCTGGGCCATAATGCCACCGGAAATCATGGCATTGAAGGGGTTGAAACCGGTGGTAGCAAGATAGTCAGTTTCGAGCGCAAGGAAGATGTGGTGCATACCGGTAACCACAATCGCCTGCTGCGTTCCGCCAAGGATTAGTCCACCCAGACCGAACGGCAACGCGATAACGAACTTCGCGGCAGCCAAAACAGCGTGTTCCACGGTCTGGCAAACGGGGCCAATAACAAGCATGCCAAGCAAGCCGGCAATGAGGATCGTAGTAAACGGAGTGATGATAAGATCCAGAACATCCGGAACAACGTTCTTAAGAGTCTTCTCGGTCTTTGCAGCGATATACGCAACAACAAGAGCGGGAAGCACCGAGCCCTGATAACCTACAACATTCCACTCAAGACCAAACGGATGGAAAGTAATTGCCTCAACCGTACCCTTAACCACATCATTCGGGTTAGGAAGAAGCGGGTTCACCAGCATGAGACCAAGGACGATGCCGATGACGGGGCTACCACCAAACTGCTTCATGCCCGACCATGCAATAAGCACGGGCAGAAAGGTAAAAGCAGTTTTCATCAGAATGGTCGCGATCGTCAAAACGTTGGGGTCCATCTGAACGCCAAACGAGTTGATGCAGTTAATGAAGCCGCTAAAAAGGCCTGTTGCCACTAGGACGGGAATAACGGGAATAAAGATATCGCCCAAAATACGAGAGAGCTTCTTGGGGAGCGACATGCCGGCATACAGGTCGGCCTTAATATCGGTGTTAACACCGCCCTGATTCTCGCCCGCGACAATATCGTAAACACGGTTAACAAGACCGGTGCCCAAAATCACCTGATACTGTTCGCCGGCGAAGAATTGGCCTTTGACGTCCTCAATATCTTCGATTGTTTTCTCATCGACCTTGGTCTTATCATGAAGCGTCAAACGCAGCCTGGTCGAACAATGACCCACGGCCCTGATATTGTCTACGCCTCCAACTGCAGCAACAATGCCTTTGGCAATGGCCTTATCATCAGTTTTCATGGTCTATCCCCTTTCAAGGAACTCAAATACAAATAACTCCGGGTCGCATTACGGTCGAGCAGCGGAACCATCCGGAAGTCTGCAAAGAAGCCAACTCAAATCCTTATCGACGGGAGGGAACTCTGCTGCGAGATTCTCATCGATATCCACACCGATACCGGGCTGATCGTTCAGATACACATAGCCGTTCTCAACGACTGGCATGCCCGGGAACACACGATACGTGTTCTCCTTAATGCTGCAGCTCCACTCTTGGATACCGAAGTTCGGTGAGGAAATGGAAAGGTGCGTGTTGACCGCATGCCCAATACCGGACATATCGCCAGGACCATGCCAAGCGGTGCGAACTCCATTAACGTCAGCGAAAGCAATGATCTTGCGAACGGGCGTGATTCCACCTGCCTGACTGATGTGGAGACGAAGATAGTCAACGCTTCGATTCTGAACAAGCTGCATCCACTCATGCGGGTTGTTGATGAGCTCGCCCATGGCAAGCGGGCAAGTCGTATGAGCGCGCACCTGATCGAACCATGCGATTTGCTCGGGAGCGAGCACGTCCTCAAGGAACAGCAGGTCGAATTGGTCCATTTGCTGCGCGAAGCGGATTGCCTCGGAAGGCGTCAAACGCTCATGGACATCATGGCACAGCTCAATGTCGTCACCAAACTCGCGACGTAAGGCAGTAAAGCCCTCAATAGCCGTGCGCATATACACTTTGGGATCATAGTATGCACCGGGTAGCGCATCTTTAGGCTTATTCTCAACAGGAACGTTTCCGCCATAGCCACCGATTTGAACGCGGATTCGATTCCAGCCCGCATCGACGCGCTGCTGGACCAAATCGATTGCGCCCTCTATCGTCTGTGCATCGGCATGAATATACGCCGGAACAGCATCGCGGCATTTACCACCAAAAAGGTCATAGAGCGGCATGCCGGCCATCTTGCCCTTAATGTCCCAAAGTGCCATGTCAATGCCGGAAAGTGCATTGTTCCAGATCGGCCCGTTTCGCCAATATCCAGAAACATGTGCAGTCTGCCAGATATCCTGAATTCGCGCAGGATCTTTACCTAGCAAAAAGGGCTTCAGATAGCGGTCAACCGCATGGGCAACCGCCTCATAACGCTGCGTAAACGTAGCGCAGCCAACACCGTAGATGGACGGGTCATTCGTCTCCACCTTCACCACAACAAGGTTAATGCCCTCGGGAGCAGTGCAGATGGGACGGACGTCCGTGATCTTCAAGGAATCCATTTCGTCCCTTCCCGATTCACCGAGACTCGCATTCGTTCGCGGTCTCGTTTAACGAGGCCAAGTGTAGGAGGCGAATATCCCAGAAAGACCTGAGAAAGACGATATAGGTACATCGTCCGTGGTTGGGACGAATTCCCACCAGCTGGGAAATTTCCACAGCTCGTTTACCTGCGGAAACCTATCGATGCGCTCGTTTGTATTCGGAATACTTCAAGAACAAGATGCTGACGAGAAGAAAATAAGCGTCGAGCACTTCGTAACTATGTCCGCCACCAATCGGTAGGCTCTCGGTACCAACCAAGATGCTCTCATCAGCAAGATGAGCGATATCGTTATCCAGATAACTCGTTACCGCAATAAAAGGAACGTTTCTGGCTTTGAGATTTCGCGCAAGCGTAGTTGCATTATCGGATTGTCCTTTTAGAGAAAAGACAAAGAGAAGATCGTCTTGAGTCAAAGCGCCCGTAAGAGCTGCGGTCTCATCAACGCCTTCCACGACGTAGAAATATTCGTCACCAGCCAAAAACACGCGACGCATCTCTTGAGCAACCGCACGTTGGAGCGTTCCCGTGCCGTAAAGAAACACCTTTGAGCTCTGCTCGATAAGCCTGAATACAGGCGTGAAATCACGCGAAAGAAAGTCTTTAAGCGATTTTAAGACAATGGCGGTATAACGATCGAGAACCGCAGCGTCGACTATATCGCGAGCATCAGCTTCTACTTCAGCCTTGAGGGCGTATTTGAACTCAGAGAATCCACGAAACCCTAGGCGCTGAGCAAAGCGTAGAACGGCAGATTTTGATGCGTTGCACTTGGCCGCTAGATCAACAAGCGTCGAATTAGCAGCCTCGTAGCGATGCATTGAGATATAGCGCCAAATGTCACGATCTATGTCGCCCAAATCGACGTAATGGTCACGAACCAGCTCGTCAATTTTCATCTCTTATCTCCCCTATAAAAGGCATTGCAACGCAAACAATAAAACGATAGCCGATTTATTCGAACTAGAAAAGAAAAAGTGCCGTCCGCAAATGAAGCGGGCGGCACCAATCGGCGAAAGATCGATTATGAGTGCAGGCCTATCGATAAGACACGGACTGCTGAGAATCCTTTACGACAACGTCGTGGGCTCCGCCTTCGACGATGGAGGTGGAGCTGACCAGGGTCAGGCGTGCCTTTTCCTGGAGCTCGGGGATCGAGAGGGCGCCGCAGTTGCACATCGTGGACTTGACCTTGTAGAGCGTGCCGCCCACACCGTCCTTGAGGGAGCCGGCGTAGGGAACGTAGGAGTCGACGCCCTCGACGAAGCTGAGCTTCGCGGCGCCGCCCAGGTCGTAGCGCTGCCAGTTGCGGGCACGCGCAGAACCCTCGCCCCAGTACTCCTTCATGTACTGACCATTGACGTTGACGCGCTCGGTCGGGCTCTCGTCAAAGCGGGCGAAGTAACGGCCCAGCATCATAAAGTCGGCACCCATGGCAAGGGCGAGCGTCATGTGGTAGTCGTAGACGATACCGCCGTCGGAGCACACGGGCACGTAGACGCCGGTCTCCTCGTAGTACTCGTCGCGAGCGCGGCAGACGTCAATCAGCGCGGTGGCCTGGCCACGGCCGATACCCTTGGTCTCACGGGTAATGCAGATGGAACCGCCGCCGATACCGACCTTGATGAAGTCGGCACCGCAGTCGGCCAGGAAGCGGAAGCCCTCAGCGTCGACGACGTTGCCGGCACCGACCTTGACGTCCTCGCCGTAGTTGGCGCGGATCCACTCGATGGTGCGCTTCTGCCATTCGCTGAAGCCCTCGGAAGAGTCGATGCACAGGACATCGGCACCAGCCTCGATGAGCAGCGGCACGCGCTCGGCATAATCGCGGGTATTGATACCGGCGCCGACCATGTAGCGCTTGTCGTTATCGAGCAGCTCGTTGGGGTTGGTCTTGTGGCTGTCGTAGTCCTTGCGGAAGACGATGCCCATGAGGTGATCGTTGTCATCGACGATCGGCAGGGCGTTGAGCTTGTTGTCCCAGATGACGTCGTTGGCAACCTTGAGGCTGATGTTCTTGTCGCCCACGATGAGCTGCTCACGCGGGGTCATGAACTCGGAGACCTTCTTCTGGTGGTCATCGCGGCTGGGACGATAGTCACGGCTGGTGACGATGCCCAGGAGCTTGCCCTTGGGAGTGCCATCGTCGGTGACCGGCATGGTAGAGTGGCCGGTCTTCTCCTTGAGCTCGATGACCTGCTCCATGGTCATGTCGGGGGTCAGCGTGGAATCAGACTGAACGAAGCCGGCCTTGTGATCCTTGACGGCCTTGACCATAGCGGCCTCGGACTCGGGGGTCTGGGAACCGTAGATGAAGGACAGGCCACCCTCGGTAGCGAGCGCGACACCCATGTCGACGCCCGAGACGGACTGCATGATGGCGGAAACCATGGGGATGTTCAGGGTGATTGCCGGCTTCTCACCGCGCTTAAAGCGGGTTAGCGGCGTCTTGAGAGAGACGTTGTTGGGGATGCACTGCGAGGACGAGTAACCAGGAACCAGCAGATACTCCGAAAACGTGTGGGACTCACCGGGAAAGAACGTAGCCATGTTTCTCCTTTTTCCATGCGACCGGTCGGCTGCAGGCCTCGTAGGACCCAGCCCAACCTTGGGCGCCCAATACTGGGGAAGTATCTTAACGCACTTTGACTGCTACAATGCATGATTTAAGAAGAGCACACGAGGGTTTGACGCAGGCTTTGCGTTTGCCCAGCAAACACTTTAGCGGGGAGACGTGGGCGTATGAAGTACAAGACGACGGTAAAGTTGGTCATTCAAGCGTGCGACAAAGACCTGCCGGGCGTGTTCGGCCACGGCTGCGTCTTGCTGCTGCAGGGTATTGCCCGGGAGCACTCACTCAACCGCGCCGCCAAAAGCATGGGCATGGCGTATTCCAAAGCGTGGCGTATTGTAAACGAAGCGGAAGGCCAGCTAGGCTGTAAGCTCATCGAGCGCGACGGCGCCCGCGGATCCACGCTCACCCCCGCCGGCGAGCGAGCCATAGTGGTCTACGAGGAGCTGCAGGCCGACATCAACAACGTCATCGCCTCAAAAGCCGACGACCTCATCGCCAGCATCAAAGAGTAGCTAACTTGCGAAGGGCGTTGTCTAGGGTGGACGCTACAACCAGGGGATCGTCGGTACCGGCGAAGAGGCGGATGGCGCCCCCCTGCTTACCGCGCGGGGCCGAAAGGCGCGTTGCTGAGCCGCCGGCGGGCGACGTGCGGAACTCCCCCGGCAATGTGTCGAACAGCTCACCAGCACTTCGCTCGATAAGGTCAAACTCAACTGCCGGGCCAAAGCCGTGCTCGAGGATTCCCGTTGCAACCGCATGGTCGGGATGCGAGGTCAGCCCGGGATAGCGCACGTTGCGTACCATCTCGTTGGCGGCCAGATACTCGGCCAGCGCACGGGCGCGATCGAAGTGGGCCTGCATGCGAGCGTCGAGCGAAGACAGCCCCCGCTCCAGCATGCAAGCCTCATTAGCAGAAAGGTCGAGTGCAGACGCACCGCAATCCGCAAGAAGCGCATGCGCACACTCGGCGGCGGCATCCACGCGATGGCGCTTAAGCTGCGAGCGCGCCACCGAAGCGGCGACGAGCTTGCGCGGCGCAACGCCGGCACACACACGGTCGAGTGCCTCGAGCGACAGGACGGCACCCAAACGCAGCGGATCGCACCCAAAGACGCTTGCCACGGTGTTATCCACCACGAGCAACGCACGGGCCTCACGCGCCGCCCGACCCAGCGCACGCAGATCGGGCACACGT
>DXZO01000027.1:10286-30718 GCA_019419625.1 Collinsella sp.
CACGTAGGCCAAACCCGCCGATGGAATTGACGAACCACCACAGATGCGACCCGCCAGCATCAAACGAAGCATCAAAGCCCTCGGACGCGGCGGTAAACGCCGCAACCGACGGCTCCCCCACGAGCACAACGTCGCAGGCATCAAAGCCGCGCGCAAACGCATCGGCAAAGTCATCGGCAAACACGACCAGGCGATCGCTGGGACGCACAATCCCCAGCAGCGACAGCGCCGCCGGCACGTGCGAGGCCGCAACAAGACGCGCCTCACGCGCGCCGGCCCTTGCAGCCCAGGACTCTTCTAGCTGTTGCACGTCCACGCGGCACCATCCCTTACATAAAACCAAACCAAGACCAGCCCACCCAGGTCGAGAAAACGTCAGCGCAAGCAGCGTCGAGCGGTCCGGCGTTCGTTAGAACGCCGGAACAAAATTAGCCGTGATATTCGCCGTTGTATTGGATCAACGTTAGATCTTCCACGCCATCGAGCGCGCGGATGGCGTCGGCATAGGGCATATCCACACCGTCCGAGAACACCTCGACGGCCATCTCGACCTTGTCACCGCGCATGGTCTTGGACTTGACGGAAAACTTGGTGCGCCCAAATGCACGCACGATATCGTCGCCGGTGGTCTGACCCGTGTAGTGGATGACCATCATGTACACGCGCGCCTTGTCCTGGTGGCTCGCAAAGCCGGCGATCATCACCACGATCACCACTGCCGTGAGCCCCACGAGCGCATACATGCCGGCGCCGGCAGTAATGCCCGTGGTAATGGCCCAGAACAGATACAGCAGGTCGAGCGGGTCCTTGACCGCCGTACGGTAGCGGACGATGGACAGGGCGCCGACCATACCGAGCGAGATGACCACGTTGGTCGAGATCGCGAGCGTGACCATGCAGGTGAGCACGCACATGCCCACGAGCGTCACGGCAAAACTGCGCGAATAGACCACGCCAGTAAAAAAGCGCTTGTACACGTAGTAGATCAGGATGCCCATGGCGAGCGCCACGAGCAGCGACAGGCCAATCTTGGCGGGGTCGATCTGACCAAACGCCTCCAAGACGGAGTTCTTAAAAAAGTCCCTAGTGCTCATGGTCTAAATATCCCCTCGGTTCCCAAAATCCGATTCCCAGTAGTTAAAACCGCGCAGGTAGGCGGTCTTGTCATAACACAGGCAGTACTTAGAGACCGCCGTGAGTTCGGCCGCACCTGGCGGCACCATATCGCGCACCAGCTGCGGACAAAACTCGGTAAACTTGACCTCCATCACCAGCTTGCCGGGCTCCAGCACGGGCAGCGCGGGCAGCGTCGCGTCAAAGATATCAAAGCTTCCCACCGCCGCACGCACGTTGCTATCAAAGGTAATGCGCACGGTACCTTCGTCCATCACCCACGGCTCGCGCTCGTAGTCCACGATGGTCCGCGGGCGCATCATATTGCAGATGCACTCGATGTAGAACTCGCGACAGAGCGGATAGGAGCTCCTCAGCAAAAAGTCGTAGTCGCCGGCCAGAATCTGCTCAAACTCGCCACGCGTGAGTGGCGCATCCTCCTTGTAGATCCAGCTGCCGAACTTCTTTTTACGCTCGAGCTTAATCACCTTGTCGCCGCCGTTATAGATGCGCACGCGATACTTTTTGCGCATGAGAATACCGGCGTCTTTTTCCTCGTAGGCCGAGTTGCAGTAGTCGTCAAAGTACAGGCTACGAATGGTGTAACCACCCGCCCGCGCATACTTGTCCAGTTTAAACACCGGCGCCATGCGACAGGCAAGCGCGGCGTGCTCGCCCTCGTTAATGAGATATTTGAGCTCGTGGCGGTAACGCTCCTGCGTGGCACGCACAGGCGGAGCTGCCAAGCGCTCAAGCAGCGCGCTAGCCCTCCTCATACGTGTCCTCCACGACCTTACCGCCGTCCTGCACGTAAAAACACTTCATGCCGTAGTGCTTGCCGTCGTCGGTCACATAGTAGTCAAACGCATCTTGCGTATAGCCGTCGGAGTTGGTGGCGCGCACGCGCACAAAATACTGGCCGGCATCGGGCGCATCACAGGCCACCTCGGGAAGTAGCACGTCCTCGGCCTTAAAAAGCACGTCGCTTATGGCATAGTCGCGCGCCAGCTCCACGGTATAGCGAATGTCACGCGCCTTAAAGTCGTAGGACGCATCCCAGTTAATGCGCAGCTTACCGTTATCGATCTGCGGCACGCCAATGTAGAACGGCATGGGCTTTTTATAGCTCTCGCAGTAGCTCTTATAGTTCTCCTCGATCTCGGAGGGAATCGCCGCGGCGATCTGCTCGTATTGGTCCTTTGTCACGGGCAGGTTATCGATATCGGGGGCGGCAAAGACGAGCGACTCGGTCACCTCGCGATAGTGCTTGATCATCTTTGTCAGGCGCGCCTCGGTCAAATACGAGCGCAGATCCTTGACGGCGCGGTCGAGCTCACTGCGAAACGCCTTACTGCGCAGCGCACGATTGAATAGCACGTTGCCCCAGTAGTTGCTTACGCCGCGCTCCCAGCTCGCATAGTCCGAGAACCCCTTCAGGCTCAGCTCAAGCTTACGCAGCATACCGTCGTTGTCCCAATCGAGGATGTACCACGTATTGGAGTTGAGCGGGCTGTACAGATAGCAGTTACGGTTCTGAGTATCGCAGTTGCCCGTCAGAATCTGAAACGCCAGCCAATAGACCAGGTTCTCGGTATCAAAGTAGGTGTCGAGCACGTCATCGATCTTTTGCGATTCGTCGTTGAGGGCGTCGAGCATCTCGATGAGCTTGTTGTGGTCCGAATCGCCCTTAATCTCGAGCATGCCCTCAAAGCTTGCCTGGTTGTAGTCGGGATCGTCGGCAAGTTTAATGGTGTCCTCGTAGCGATGGAAATCAAAGCTGTTCACCTTATACAGGCGCCCGCTCTTATCCAGGCCATGTGCCTTAAGCGCCGTCTTGTTGAGCTGCTCCACCTGCGTAAACAGGCCGTAGTCCTCAAAGGTATCGTTGGACTTTTCGGTCTGGTCGCACACCCACAGATGCACAAACTGCGTGCGCAGGCCCATCATCTGGGGAATCCCGCGGATAAGATCGTAGGCCATCTTGTTGCGAAAACGCATACCCTCGCCCATGTGCTTGTTGAGCGCAATCGCGCGCTGTTGGCGCCAGTTGCCCTTGCCTTTTTTGAGCTCCACCTTGTAATTCTTTTGCGTGTAGGAGCTCGACGTCTGGCCGCGCACCTGCACGGTGGCATTGGGCGCTTCCTCGCCATAGCCAACCTCGCCGGCCACCGGGCCGTCTTCGTCGCCCGCCTGCAGCAGGCCCATAACCTGATAGCGCGTCACGCCCATGTCGGCATAGTCATACACCGAGTACGTGTTGATCTCGGCCCAGCTATGATCCGTGTTCTCGGAGCTGTTGCCGCGAGAGACCGTCAGGTACATGGTCACAATGCCCGAGTCATCATAGACCTCGTACAGCTCGTCCTTATCGCGCAGATGCTTGGACTGGTCGGAGGCCTCGGCCTTTTTAATCTTGTCCTGCTTTTTTACCTTATTTGTCGAGGATTCGTCCTGAGATGAGCAGCCCGAAAGCAGCAGCGCGCCGGCAGCCGCCTCGATCAGACAGCGGCGAGACATCAACTTATCGATCATCAGAACCTCCCCAATGGTTGCGATACACGCGAACTACTGCGCGCTGAAACGCGCCGTGCGGCACGCCCTTGCGGCGGCACTCCTCATAGCGCTGCTCGGCACGGTCGAGCAAGCGGCCCAGCTGTGTAAAGCGACCCGTTTTGTCGGTCGCCACAATGGGCTGCTGGCTCAGGATACGATACGGCAAGTTGGCGGTATAGGTATCGAGCCGCAGCAGGGCCACGATAAAAAACACCACCGCACCCAACAAAAAGCCAAAGCCGTAAAACTGCTGCGGCAAAAGCAACGACACGGCGGTCGCCAGCCCTGCCACGCCGGTAAACAGGCCCGAGGCCAGAACGGCTCCCTTGTAGTCGGTAAAGTACAGCAAGATAAGCAGGATCGTGTTGCCCACGGCATACAGGCCGTAGCCTACGCATAACGTGCGAAAATACCCGTGCATCAGATTATTAAAGCCCAGCGGCAGGGCCGAGAGTACTGTGGTCTCGAGCGAGATGACCGCCGCGGTCACAAACAGCTGCTTGAGCGCACAAAAGCGCAGTTCGCTGTTAAGCGTGGAGAGCATCTCCTCCTCGGCCACCACAATATCGCCTACCACGCCGCCGTCGTTAAACAGGCTGTAGTAGTCACGGTAGCGCGGATAGAAATTGACCTCGACCGACACCACAAAGTTGACGGTCGTGACGAGTGTGGTCAAAAACGCAATGAGTGCCGGCACGTCATGGTAAGGAGCCCCGTAATACAGACCTTTGATCTGCACGCCAATAGGACCCGCCCAGATAATAACCAGGTGTGCGAAAAGCCCCAAGTTGGTAAACAGCCCCGTAAGCGCAAGCGGCATAAATTGGTCGAGCCAGCGCAAAAAATGCCAGGGACTCCGGTCACTCCGTGGAAAATACCGGTACAGCAGTACCACATCCCAGGCGAGCATGACGCCGTAGCCTAGGGCGATTGACGCCAACAGGCCCTCGACCGGCGGTAGTCCCAGCGCCAGCGCTGCCAGGGCGCACAGGCACGCCACGCCAATGGCAGCCGCAAAGCTGCACAGAATGCCACGATAATCCTTGATGGCCGTGAGGTAGCTCATGCCATTCCAGTTGACGATCATAATGTTGAACAGCCACAGGCACAGCAGCCCCTGCAGCAGCGTGGCGCCCGAGAACAGCAAAAAGACGCCGTAGAGCACCGTGCCCGCAACGAGCATGATGGCATTAGATCCCCAAAACGAAGGCAGGATCTCATCCTCGCGCTCGGCAAAGAGCATGTCAGCCAAAAAGCGCGTGACCGGCATGGAGAAAAAGCTTGTGAGCGTGAGCGATGCCAGCAGCGTATAGGTCACCATGCACACCAGCAGATCCTGGTTGGCGCGGCACACACCCCACAGACCGCACAGCACCAAGATACCCACCTGGAGCAGCACGCCAAGCAGCATGGGGCCCGTGCACACAATGCCGGCGTAGCCATAGGCGCGCATCGTGGCAAACAGACCCTTGCGCCTAAACAGGCGTTTGAGCTCAAAACCGATTCCGGCCACCGGCTACTCCCCCTCTCTGGGCAGGTCAAACGCACGCGCCGTCTCGTCGTACAGCGCGCGATAGTTGGCGAGCATCTGCTCGTGCAAAAAGTACGTGGCAACGCGACGCTGGCCGCGCTCCCCCATCTCGATACGACGGGCGCGGCTTGTGCACATGCGCTCCATGGCATCGGCCAAGCCCTTGCGATACATGGGCGGCGTCAAATAACCTGCCACGCCAAAGTCATCGCCCGGGGCGCCTTCGAGCAGCTCGCGGCAGCAGCCCACCTCGGTCGTCACGCAGGGGCGGCGCGCTGCAAGCGACTCCAGCACGCTGAGCGGCTGGCCCTCGGAGATGCTCGTCAGAATGGTAAAGTCGAGCTTTTCCATGTACTCGACCACGTTGACGCGGCCGGTAAAGATCAGGTCGCTCACGCCCAGGGTATCGACCAGCGCGTGGCACTCGGCGCCGTACTCCTCGTCGTCTACGCCGCCCATAATGTGCAGGCGCACCTTGGGCAGGCGCTCGTGCAGCTCAAAGAAGGCATAGATCATGGTCTTGACGTCCTTGATGGGCGCCAGGCGCACCACCGCGCCAATATCCACCCAGCCGTCATCGGGCTTTAAGGGAATGTCCTTAAAGCGATCGAACTGGATGCCGTTGGGGATGACCAGGCACTTGTCCGCATCGCAGCCCATGTCGATCTGCGTCTTACGGGCGTTATGGAACAAACTGGTCACGCGGAAGGCGCGGCGGTAGATCTCCTCCGAAAGCAGGTAGAAAAAGCGAATCCAGCGGTCCTTAAACGACGGCACCACCCAGTCGGCGCGAATGATCTCTTCCTCGCGCTCGCGGGTATAAATGCCGTGCTCGGTCAGCAGCACCGGAGCCTGGTGAACGCTTGAGCCCAGGCAGGCGAGCAGGCCGCCGTAGCCGGTCGAGATGGCGTGGTACACATCGGCCACCGGCACCTCGCTGCCCAGCAGGTAGAGCACGGGCAGCAACATGGAGCGCATAGTGTGGAATGCGTCGGCAAAAGGCGTGTAGGGGTACTCGGCCAGGCACACGTCGCGAAAGATATCCATAAACGTGCGGCTCTGCAAAAACGAGAGCGGATGCACGCGACGGCGCTGGAAGATATCGAACAACACGTCCCAGTCCGGATTGGAGAGCGATACCAGGCGGCGCAGCGCCTCGCGCTCGCGGGCGTTAAAGTCGGCCTCTTCTTGCTCGCCCGATAGGCGCAGGGCGTCGTCCAGAAACACCTCGTGTACCTCGACCACGTTGCCGGGCAGCTCGTAGACAAACTTGCCGCGGTCGGCAGCATGTGCGCCAATCACCCACAGCACAAACTCGTGCTCGGGCATGGCCTGTATGTAGCCGTGCATCCAGGTAGATACGCCGCCGTGCACATAGGGGTAGCAACCCTCGAGTACCAAGCAGATTCTCATTTGTCGCCACCCTCCTTGCGTGCAATGGTCACCGTCTTGTCCGTGGCTTTAACCAGGTACAGATCGCCCGTCAGATGCGTAATCTCGCCACCCGTGACTGCACCAGGCTCGCCGTTGTTGGCGCGGAACATGAGCCACGCCTCGTCGTGGAAATTGCCCAGGCTGAGCGTCCAAGCATCCGCGCTGGTATCCACGCTCACCGTCACGGACGAAAAGCGCTGGATGGCACCGGAGCACTCCGAGCCGGTCTGGCGACGCAGATCGGGCGCAGACTTGGAAAGCCAGTCCAGGTAGTCAGTCAGGCCGCCCTTGTAGACCTCCCAGCCCTCCTTGGCGCCGCGATCGGGATCCAGTAGGTCGTCCGGATGCATAAAGTGCGTGCTCACGTAGTGCATGTTGAGCTCGGACACGGCAGCCAGGCGCATGTAGGAATCGTCGACCATGCCGCCCGAGACAATGCGCGGCTGCTCCACAATGCCATCGCTCGCCACGCCAAACTCCTGCACGTACGGCAGGTCGGTGCCATCCTCAAAATACGTACTGGCAATGGTCTTAATGCGCGGAACGTCGGTGCCGATAAGCTTGCGCGCACGGGCCGAAAGGATATTCGACGGTGGCACATAGACCGAGCCGTGCGCATTGGGCAGCACCTCGTCCTGAAAGGCGATAAGCTCGTTGAGAGACGCGACGAGCGTCTCCTTGTTCTTCCACGTCTTGTAGTCGTACAGCGTGCCATAGTCGGTGTCCCAGAGCGCCAGCGGCTGATGGTTGTAGCCGTGAAAGCCCAGCTCTCCGCCCATCTGCAGCAGCATGCCGCCAAAGTAGCGGAACTGCGTGGTATCGGCCTGGCGCGCGGGCTCGGTCTGGTTGACCGTGTCCTCGTAGTTTTCGATCATCACGCCGGTATAGCGAATGCCGTATTTTTGCGCGAGCTTTTGCAGATCGGGCCACCAGACCTTGGTATAAAAGTCGGCAATGGAAAGCCCGTAGTCGCGCTTGATGTAGGTGCCGTCGCCCGAGGGCACGGGGCTGGGAAAGTCGTCCAGATAGAAGACGGCGCTGTTAATGACCGGATAGGCCGTGGCATCGCCCAACAGGCTGATCGCCGCGACGTAAAAACCACGCATGACCTTGTCGTAGATGCCGATATTGCACACCACGGTGCGTCCGCTGCCCCAATCATTCGACCAAATAAGCGGCGAGCCTACATCACCGGTCTTAGCCCACACACGAGCCGTCTCGCGCAGCGAAACCGAAAGCGACGAATCAAAGGGGTCCGAGAACTCGTAGCGTTCTCCCCCGCCCAGCATAAAGTCCTCGCTCGGCACAATGCTCTCGGCTTTTACATAGTCATATCCGGCCGATTCAATGCCAAGCTTGGGGGCAATCACTTGCAGATAGCTCGAGTTATCCGGAGGCATGGCGAGCATAAGCGAACCACCGGCACTCACCCAACTCATAATGTCGCTCAGGTGCGTACCGAGCCCATCGAGCGACGGCATGAGCAAAATCACGCGATCGTAGGAGGTCAGCGAGGGGATGGCATCTGCGCCGTCCAGGGCAAGGTCCACGTCGCGGTGCGCGATCTTCATGTCGAGCAGAATCTGGTCGAACTGCTCCTTTACGTCCTCGACGCCAGCTTGATCGGAATCGGTAATGACCAGGCACGTGGGCTTTTGGCCAAATATTGCCGAGGAAGCCGGCACCACATCGTTGGCGGCAAGCATCCCCAGCTTATGCTGGCCCGCACTGTACTGTACGCCGGCGCGCTCCACCAGCAGCACGGCCGCCATGGCAATAAAGACCGCCCACACCACAAGCAGCCCCATCCAGCGAAAATGGCCCGCACGGTCGCGGATATGCTGTACCACGTTCATCGGGCCTCCTCTCCGTTGCGCCAAAACGCCAGTTCCTCGCGGTTGGCGGCGCTCAAGTATACATGCTGTTTGTCAATCGCATCGATCACACGGTGGACCTCGTCACCGTCTCGGCGCATCACCGCCAGGCGCAGGCAAAGCATCCAAACCTCCTGCTCCTCGGGCACGTCGAGCACCAGCTGGTCGGTCACAGCCTGCGCCTCATCGATCTGTCCGACATCGGCCAGCGCCGTCGCATATCGAATGCGCAGCTCAAGGGTGTCCTCGCGCTCGCAGCGACGCGCAAGCAGGCGCGCGTACTGTTGGCGCTGGATCTGAGCCACACGCCCCTCGGCCAAGCCCGAGCCCAAGTATTCACCAAGAAAATCGCAGTATTCATTGAGGTTTTGCGCGCTCGGATCGGTCTTAAAGGCACGTTCCAGCTGCTGCAGTTTAAGGTCGGACTCCTTGGAGATCTGCGCCACCGCCGTCGCGGCATAGTGAGCCACCTCAACGTCGTCGTTAAGCTTAGCCGCCTGCAGCTGCGCCAGGTACGCATCGGGCTCCTCGGTGAGCATGGAGAGCATTAGACGGCGCCGGTCTGCCGGGTCGTTGACGATGAGCGCCTCCTCGAGCGGCACTACGCCTGCATCGGCATCACGTTCGTGCACTAGGATGCTGCGATGCAGGTCGTCATTGAAGCGCAGCGACTCCAGCGCAGACTCTTTCAGCCCCTCGCCAAACACCGCGCCGCGGACCGATAGCAGAACCACCAGCAACGGGCCCCACAGCGGCACCAGCACTATCACAGCCAGCATGTGCCCGCGCACCGGCAGCAGGCCCAACTTCATAAGCGTCCACAGCGCCAGGCAAACCAGCGCATGAATCAACAGCAAGACGGCAGCAACGACAAGCGAGATCAAGCGGCATCCCCCTCACCGTCACCGGTGTCAGCAATGTGTTGCAGCAGCGCCACGATGTCCTCGCCGTCGACGGGCTCCACCGCAATCTGCTTTGCGCTCAGGCGCTCGCGGATAATGGGCAGATCGCACGCCTTTGCCTGGCGCATAAGCAGGTAAAGCATGTCGCCGTCGACCAAGCCCGCCGCATCGCTCTCGCGGATTGCCGACCCAATTGCGCCCACCAGCTCGCCGACAGGCTCCATGCCCGGTACCACGCGCAGGAGCAAAAAGCTGCCCATCTTGCCATCTGCCAGCGCCTGCTCGGCCGCGAGCTCTTGGCCAAAGGCAGCCTGCTTGAGCACGCAAGTGCCGTCAACGCAACGCTTATCCTGTGCCACCGCTTCATAGTCAAAGGCACGGCCCAGCGCGCTTTCGACCAGGCCGCACAAGATGCGGAACAGATTTTGATAATAGAGGGTCATTTGGTTCTCGGCCGCACGACGCATAAAGATCAACACGGCGGGCGCCCCGTCACGCTCGATCGTGTATCCAAACATGGGAAGCCCCGGCATCAGTTCGCGGTTCACCCACAGGCTCGAACGACCCCCGTCGCCCAAAAGAGGTGCAAGCTGCTCAAGCGTGAGCGAGCGTGCAGCATCTTCGGCAATCGCGGGACTTGCTGCCACCAGACGTGCAAATGCCCCGCCCGAAACATGGTAGATCGCCACCGAATCGTTCTCGAGGATCTCGCCCAGAAGCTCGCAGCACTTGCGATAAATGTCGCGTGGGTTGAGCACGTCAAGCTCCTGCGTCACGGCAAAGATCTTGCCAAAGCTGTCGTGGCGACCCACGATCTGGCGCCTGTACGCGCGCTTGTCCTCGATCGCGTCGTGGTAGAGCTGTGTAAGGAACGTATTGCGGTTGCGCACGAGCTCGTTTTGATCGCGCTCCGCCCTAATGGCTTCGCTGTTGCGCAGCTGCACATAGCCGCACACGGCACCCACAACAAAGTACGCAATAAACGGCAGCCAGTTGGACGGCTCGTAGAAAAGGCCCTGGAAGGTATAGCCGTACTGAGTAAAGTAGCTCGCGGCCAAACCCACCGACGCCAGCAGCGCCGCAACCAGGCCAAAGTCCAAGCCATACAGCGTGCCGATGAGCACCACGTAAAGCAGGCGATAATCGAGCACGTTGAGCTGGGTCGATTGGGAGAACAAGCGCTCCAGCACTTCAAAGAGCACCCAGGCGGCTGCCGTCTCCAGGCATTTGACAGGCAGCGTGCGCATTTGAATGCGGTCGATGGCGGCGCGCAAGGGGTTGACCTTCTTTGCGCGACCAGCATCCCAACGCGCTTGAATGGTCGAGAGGTCGCGCAGCAAGTCGTAGCGCTGAAACCAGCCATAGCGCACGCGAGCGACGTCACTGGCGGGCAGGGCGTAGCCGGCAGAATCGCCATAGGCAACTGAGAGCCCTGGGAACAGTGCCTTGAGGGCCTCGCCCACCTCACCCACCGTGTGATGGAAGGCATCGGCAACGTCGAGCGTCTCAAAGTTGCCATCCCAGCTGTCGAAGATACGGCGTACCAGCACCGAAAGTTCCTCGGCACACAGCAGCGGAAACGCCGCATCCTGCGCGCCCTGCAGAGCAGCCGATCCGGTTGAGCATGCGTCGAACATCGGCACCAAAAACGGGTCCTCCAGCGCGGCAGACGCGGTATACAGGAACGGCACGCGCAGGATCTTGGTCTGAACGCCCTCGCGAGCAGCGTAGTAGCGGCACAGGTCGTTGGCTGCGTGCGCGATAATGCCCTTGCCCGTTCGCCCCGCGGCATCGGCGGCACCCTCGGCACCCGCGGGCCCCGCTACATACAGCAGTTGGACCCGGCGACCCGCGCACGTACGAAAGACCGAACGCAGCAGCTCGATATCGCCCACGGTATCGGTATGCGGGGTAAGGTAATTAGACAGGTAAACCACGCGGTCGAACTCGTAGGCCTGATCCAGGTGCTGGAGGAGCTCTTTCCACGAGGCATGGGACGACTCATCGCGGCGCGTGTCCTGCGCGGCTACGACCTGCACATGGTCGCCGGGGAACGCCTTGGCACAAAAGTCATCGTCAACATATGCGGTGTTGCCAACAACCAGCACCTCCATGGCGCACCCCTCCCCTAAAATCCACTTCTGTCATAGTCAAACATGCGTATTTTACGCTGTCAACGCGAGTTGGAACGCCTTTAAGGCTGTTTTAAGAACTTTTTTAGAGGATGTGGGAGTAGAAGGAAGCTAAAAGGGCACTTGATTCGGAAGTATGCGGCAAATTCTAGACATGCCGATCACACTGGATAGCGGCAACCCCTCTACCTGCGGCTTCTTTTCATGAAAAGTGCAGCGTGCTCGAGGGTTTCGAAATTTGCCGCATACTTCCGTCGGGCGCTTCCGGAAGTGCGGTGAAAAACCAAAATCTATCGACCGGGCCTCGGTTTTGGGCATCCACGACCTGCGGTTTTGTTGGTAAAAAATCCGGGTGTGCTCGGCGAGTTTCGATTATCCCCGCACTTCCGAAAAACGCGATAAAAAAAATCCGCCGTCCTGAAGCGAAAACGCCACAAGATCCAATAGTCGCGAATACATCAAAGGGCCGCTGTCGGAAAACCGAACAACGACCCTTCTTTGTCATCGCATCACGTAGAGTCCACGACAACTGTATCACTGAGGACAGTCTCTCAGAACGCCCAGTGACCCTTGCACGAACTGACGAAATCGACAAAAAAGAGGTCCGACGCATCAACCCCTTTCAGGAAAATCAAATCGGCCTTTAAAGACAATACAGTTACTCAGCAGTTGAACTATTGTCCCCAAGCGGAAGATAAGTTTGCGGCCCTGGCTTCTCAATCGGCCGATATTCGTTAACACTATTGATCGTACAAGTCATAGAGCGAGTTCGACCAGTTCTGAGATTGACCATATCAGAAAGCGTCATATCAACTCTAAGCAAATCTCCGCTATTGAGTTTAATGTCGCCATCACGAATAGATGCAAGGAATCCCTCGTCTTCGATCCGCACCTTTTTGTATGTCTTAATCTCATCCCCAGAACCCGACTGAAAGATATAACCAGAGGTTCCACCACCATACGAACCGGAAATGGGGCGAAGGAAGAGATCATGCATCTCTGTAATACGCTCTTCCTCAATCGTCTCTTTCTCTGCTTCCCTCACGTATACCTCAAGAATATCCTTTTCATCCAAGGAAAAAGAGACGGTAGCGCTCGGCTCTTCAGAGTCCTCCTTAAAAGAAGATATCTCAACAGAATGGATTGGCCCCTTAAATTTTGCCATTGGCTTTTTTACAACATTTGAAAAGCAGCGTGCGATATCCTCTGACTGAATTAGCTGATGGACTTCATCGGGAACTTCAATACGGCCCGACTCATCGCCATACTCGACGTTCCCATTCTCCTTAACACGATATTTTGAGACCTTACCTCTAACGTATTTAACGGTTTCAAATATCAGGAACAGTGCATCCACAAAACCCAGTGCATTATTAAAGGCCGAAGAGGGGTCGCTATTCAGAAGACTCATTAAATCCGGCAACCATTGAATGGAGAATTCAGTGATAAAAGAGCCCCTTTGAAACGGGCGGATTCTAACTTTGACACGGTTCTGGACCGAGGCCTCCCGGGCGATCTCTTTAATTAAGGCGTTAAAATCCTTCAAAAAGATTGTTAGATCCTCTGCATCAATCCCGATTTCCGGATCGACATCAACAAATCGATAGATTATGGATTGAAATTCACAGGTTTCGATCATATCAGGCGACACGTTATTTCCCCCGCAGATGTGAATAGTGCCCTTCCACTATAGCGCCCGAATCCTTCATAAATGGTCCTTGTTATATTGGAGCTCCCTATATGGGCTTTGCAATTTGCACAACACGCATCTGAGTTGCCCCCAACATGGACACACATTTTGTCCTATAAACCCAAAAGGGCACCGGAGCCATATCGGCACCGATGCCCAAGCACATTATCAATTAGCTCAGCTCACACAAATTGACGCAATTCAGGTCAAAACATTCACCTAAGATGAAGCGGAAATAATCCAGCGAGCCCCATTACTACTCTCAATTGCCTTTGCCACATTGGACTTTTGAAAAGTAATCATGAAAGCGTGATGGAGCGTGAGGATTTTATCTTGAAAATCGTCATCGTCCTCCATCAATTTAATCTTCATTCCCTTATCGCATAAATCCGAATGTGAGAAATGTCGGTTATGCATCGCAGATGCCCCATGGTCGCAAAGTAAATTCAAAATATCTTCGACTTTTTCATCTGCTGCCGAATCCCCTGAGAACATATTGCTCTTCAGCCATTGCCCGACAATACCTCGTGACATCTCGACGGCTTTCTGGCAATCACCAAGGAATGTGGGGTGATACTTTCCAATAATTTGACCCCAAAGGGCAGCGCTTGAAGGGTTTACTTCAACCTCTTGAACGGCTCTTTCAAACTCTTCAATCACACCACCAGCAGCGACACCACCAATCTGAGGATCGGTGGGGCCAAGTGAGGATTGGCGCCCCATAAAAATCTCTTTGCAGGAGCAAGCAATCATTGTTCCAGCCGACATAGCCAGTTGGGGAACAATAGCAACGACATCGTTCCCGAAACAGTCGCGAATGTACTTAACAATCGCCTCCGTAGCCGCCACTTCTCCACCCGGAGTATGAAGAACAAGGTCAAGGCCCTTGCTGCGATCAAGTTTATACATCGCATTCATTAGGCCGTTCATATCATCATCAAGAATAGAAACACTCGAAGCGTCGCAACCTTGCAGCCAGCCGGAGTAGTAGCAAATCACATTTCGACCGCGAAACTTACTTAAATCAGAAACCGCCTGAGCACGAAGTGAATCAAGCGGGGACTCTTCTGCCTGCAAGCGAGTAAGGATGTTATTCCAGGAAGACATTACTGACCAGTCCCAGCAGAATAAGTCAGCTTAGACGTCTGATAAAGCGAGAAAATCTCGAATTCCGATTTACCAAAACTCGAACGTGAATTCGCTTTAACGGGAGCACCAAATACTTGGATGTACTTCGCTTGGAGAGCCGCCGCCCTATCCTCAGGAACGGACGTGCCTTTGAGTTGCTTCATAGCTTTGACCATCTCCTTTCGTATCCCAAGAGTATACGGGCGCTGGGCACCACTTCATCGGCAATTCGATAAACGGACAAACATTCCCGGGCCAACGTCGGCCCTAGCGCCCAGACGCAATACCGGCGGTTTTTTAATAGGCAAATTTTGATTGAAAGCAGCAACCTCAGAAAGCAGATGTGGCTAACGCATACTCCCTCGAAAGCAACTCAGGGGGATTTGGCAGATTATCAATCGCGTAATCCTGCATAGCGGCTGTTGCTGTTGTTCGTTTGTAGTCATCAAAAGATTCGCCAAAGCCCAGATATATCGAATTCATCCTTGCCAGAGATACAAGATTTTCATCCTTCAACACGCCTGCACCAATTCCTGGGCTAATTAATACATCTTCTGAATATGCAAACACCAGCTTGACTATTGATTGTAATTTTTCGGCCTCGCTAAGGGCATTAAACTGTCTCTCAAACTCCCTGTATCGTTTTGCCTTCTCGCACCTAAACAATAGGACGACAGTACGTCCATTTGTTGGCAGAACACAAACATGAAGCGGCTCAATGCGGTATTTAGGATTTAGATTGTAAGAATAATTAATGACGTTCCCGGTGAAATCTGCAAGAGGGCTAATCATCTGCTGAAAGACAAAGGGAGCGGTATAAGGCAGGACCGTGTAAAACACAACATGAAATGCATTCGATGACTTTGAATTCTTACCTATCCTCAAGGCAGTCTTGAAAGCTTTTTCATCCTCGGCTGCGTCGATAGTCCTTACATCCGCAATAGCACGAATCATTGGCGGGACACCATCTCCCAGTGCTGTCTTAAGTCCAATGTCCTGCCTCGCTTTGGAAACCTCACGAAGAAGATTTTTAGCAGCAATTTGACCTAGAACCTGCGAGCTTGGATATGTCAAAAGTGTCTCGGGCGTCTCATATAACTTAAAAAACTCGCTGTCGCACCTTCTGCAAACCTGCTTGAAAGTCGCCGCCTTTCCTATGCCAACCTTATCTTCGACAAGATTTCCACCAACGACAGCAGAGCTCGTGAGCAGCTTGCCGTCAACTGCAATCGCCCTAAGACAGAATTGGGGCACAGTGTGGGATAAGCAGAACTTAGGCATCTCTTCACCGCAAATGAGACAACGATCGGGCTTAGAATAATTTTTTGCCGCTCTGAAATAAGGAGCCGAAGTCTTCTTAAATGAGACGAGATTATCCGTTGATAGATTGCATGCGGGAAAATCCTGCCTAAAGGCAGCTGACAAGCCTAATTTTTCATCGTGCATATATAGACCACCTCATCGAATAAGCCAATCATATAGCCAACAATCAGCAATATATTTCATAGAAATGTTCGATGTTCCCAAAAGTCAGGTCGTTCACCAGCACCCAAATGGGCACCGCACCATATGAATTTCGGTAATAGGCGATGAAATCTGATTTGCTATTAGATACCCTACGACCCAAAACCGACGTAAGGCCAGCAATCTCTTGCGCGAAATTGGCCCCATTTTTCCCGGCGCTAGCAAATTCATTTTCATCGCAATAATTTGACTGGAGAAGATACGCTTCGGGAGCTCGGTGGGCATTCGAAAAAGCATAGGCGACCGCAGTCTTGATTTTAGCCTCAGCCAAAATCAAATATCGAAACGTAAGAGACCTTAGCTCTCTATCAAAAGTGAACAGAGTATATAAATCCGAAAACGATATGCCCTCAAGATACCGATCTTCGCCAGACTCTCTACTCTTGCCAGTATCGAGAAATGGATCCTTATAGCCATTGACAATTGAGTAGTAGCCCTCACGCATCAGAGTGGGACCAGTATCCTCATCGACATCCAAACCGCGAGATTCAAGAAGTCGAACTTGCTCATCGATAGTCAAAAAGGGCTTATCAGACATACCAACTCCTTAAATGAAGAGAGACGGCCATCCATAAGAACAGCCGTCTCTCCGCAGGACGTAGGCCCGTAGGTTGACTACGTCAATACCGCAATATTTACTTTATCCCCTGGACTCCAAGGGGTCAATTCAAATTAGGAGAGCAGAAATCCTTCATGAACCTGTTCCGACTGCGGCTCGATCACTAAGATGTCCTGCGGAGCAATCGAACCTTCAATAGCCCC
Source organism: Collinsella sp. (assembly GCA_019419625.1). Lineage (GTDB taxonomy): Bacteria > Actinomycetota > Coriobacteriia > Coriobacteriales > Coriobacteriaceae > Collinsella. The sequence goes on from DXZO01000027.1 coordinate 26,930, forward strand.
ATCAACCTCAAGCGAGAGCTGATCCGCATCGGAAAAACCGTCAAGCGCCTTTACAAACTTTGACATAATTGGATCCTGAGCATAAGGCTGGATACGATTAAAATTAAAGGCAAATTTCACCCTGATCGGAATTCCCATTTCCGTCAGCCTCTCACCCGCACCAGGCCCTAAACCGCCCTCCACCGACCACCTAAACGTTTCCCCACCCAAAGTCGCTGAATATTTCGAATAACGGTTGCTCATAGACTCAAGCAGATAGAAACATACATGGTTGCTCCGACGAGGATGTTCGTCTAAATAATGCTTCGCTATCCGAAGAACCGCATCAATCCTGTTTGAATCTAGCCCAACGATATCGTATAAACTGCGAAACCGATCAATCGTCTCAGTTTTTGAATATGCTTTGAGTCCCCCGTGCCTTATTTCTTCTTCCGAGAGCACCCTAGTCGCGTGCCACCCCGTAATTTTTTCCCTATTGAAAAGCTCTATGAGTGCGGCTCGACCCCTTCCATCAGAACCGCACAGCTTTCGATAGTCAGAATGCAATCGCATTAAATCGATACGGTTATCGAGATCGTACATATTTCAAGCCCTTCTTTAACGCCATCACACGAGTAGAATTGCTCAAGGCGAGATAGCAACAACACTAAAAAGAATATTTGTCCGCTTGAACACCGCTGTTTATTGCGAGACGGCGCACACGGCGTCGACGGGAAAACCATCGATACAGACAACGCTGTTAGCAATGGCATCCGCGCCTTACATACCCCAAGGCACCTTTAACGGATCAAATCTTGGAAAGGCGATTAACTCACAAAGCGAGCGTTCCAGCTTGGAGCGAACAGCCATAAGTTCGGTTTTAAACCCTTGCAAATCCAATCCCATCTGGTTATTACAGGCTATATCGAGTATTGACCACGAGGAGGAGCAACCGGAAGGATCAGACACAAGCTTCTCCGAAAAGTCGTAGTGCATGAATGCGTTTCGCAAAGGATGAGCGCGCTTAATCCATCTCTTATCTTCTCTCGAAATAAGCCTCTCGACTTCAGACAGAAACCTGTTCGTACAAAGATCAAGCTCCGCATGGGTCCTTGCAAAGGTAGTAAATATCTGAAGAGCCCTTGCGACATGGTCCAAACTCAAACAGGAATACTTAATAAAAACCGCGTCAGTAAAGAATCCTGCTTCAAACAAAACATCAACTGATACAAGCAGCATAAGGAGCTCAGAAAGAAAAAAGAAAATCACGTCGTCCTTGCATCCAATGATTTTTACCTTTTTGACCAAATCTTCGAATCGGCGATCATTCGAACGAGTTTCAAAGGCTGAAACATCAAAAACAGACCGATCTGCATAATACGATTGAGAAAAACGATATAAATAGCTACCAGAAAACGCCGAATGGTATCCGATTTCATACGGAAAGCTAGTGGCGCTTGAACCGAGAAGCTCCGATGAGTCCTTGGTAAAGAGATGAATGGAAGAAAAGGTTGCATAACAGGGAAGTTCACCGTAATAGGTGATTCCGATATTGTTTCGAAACCTATTGAGAAGCTTTGGAAAGGGACCACCATAGAATTGCTTATTGAGTTGATCTATTACGGCTCGGGTTTCCGAAAGATAATCATAGAAGCTCATTTTGTTCGAGCTGAGAGACTTTGTCATATGCCGAATACGAGTTACGCGTAGATCTTCTACGGGAATATGAAAACCGAGCTTCTTATTAATGAAAGGAATCGCATCGTGCACAGCAACCGCTACGAACGGAAGCGCCGTGATATCAAGAGCGATTGCCTCATTGGGAAATTGTTCTGCATGTCTCACCATACGACCAATGAATAGGCCCTCGTCGATGATAAGCCGCCAGCTAAACAAATCTCTGGAGTCAAGGTGGATATCTAGCATTGTTTATGAATACCCCGTTTACTATATCTAAGCCCGAAACACCCATCGCAGGCTCCGCCAAATCCGCTTACCCATACCACACCGGCTATCGCCTGGTCCAGAATCTCGGATTTAAACTCTCCTTTTCAATATGCTCGGCAAAGGCGACCCAGCTGCATCTCCATTCCGAGTAAAACGACTCAATCTCTAAAGCAGAATAGTTTTCGCCAATTTTCGAAGGCAAGACTGAGCCATGGGCGATTTCATTTCTTTTGTATTGGAAGTCATCGATATGACTCCAAGCTCTTCCCAAAATTGGCGCGGGGTCCCCCAAATCAAATAAATAACAGATAGTCCTAACCTGGGTCGACTTCATATAGCTCCCGTCATCTGGAAAATAATCAGTGAACTTCAAATCGCGAACATAAGAGTCGAGTAAAGACCGAACGTCCCTGGCGTTACCAATTTTGGTTTTTACATTAGACGCATCAGCATATGACCGAAAGGATGAATTTAAGGCTGCTGCTATAAACCCATCCTGCATGTTTTTCAATTTTCCCCTATAAGAATTGGCCGTCTCAAGAACAGCTCGAACAGTCCCTTTGAGTAGCTGCTCATAGGCCGAAAAAAGAAATACAAAGGAAATACCTTTAGCCGTCTTTACCAGAATATCATCAGGAGAGGGATTCGATTCTCTATCGCCGATCTGTTCGAAAATATTAGCGGACCTCAAAAGCAGCTCAAGTTCCGACATGGACTGTTCAAATAGATCGATCTGAGGTTTAAGGCTCAATGTATCCATGATTCAAAAAAGCCTCTTTTGCATAAGCAATCCGCCCCTTTACCTTAGGAAGCGAATTAGTTGCAGACGTCGTATACCCACGAAAAGCCTTAGAATCGATCCAGTTGTTTTTACTGCACACCTCAAGCTGGGGACATACTCTGAGAGCCTGCGCAGCCCCAACAGAGACTCCCTCAAACACGTTAGCAGGAGTTGATCCCTTTCCGCCCCGCTTCAACCCATTCGGAAAACACCGAGCAAGATAATTCATAACCCGATTGAATTCATCTCTATATTCATCAAGCAGCTCCTCATCGTATTGATTGCCCTTCTCGATAAAGGAGTTAAGGAACTCTTTAACCGAGTGTTTAAAACCCTCTACACCGTTTAAATAAGCAAAAAACCTGAGGACATATTCCTGAAGACTACCATCCGACTGGCGGTTTTTGGGGACAACAACAACAGTTCGAAAATCAGCATTGGATGACAGTTCATTAATTAAATCGAGAAAAACTCCGCGATAGATACAGGATCGCACCTCTTGAGATGTCAATGATATGCCTCCCGTATTCAGGCGCTCAAAGAGGTCGAAACGGACCTGACGATCGCTTTTGTCATTCAGAACCGTTACCTTTATTGGGCGATCGAGAAAAATCGAGCGCATGTCTTCTGGCAAATCCGAAAAGCAGCATCCATTAAGCTCGGGCAGCTTGCTTAATCCCTTAAGACATAGAGGAGCCTTCAAGCCCAACTCCTCGCGCTGTTCCCCTTCAAGAATAAAATTGACAATCGAGAGGCTACGCTGAAGTCCGTCCACAACTTCCCAAACAACAGCCTCATCTGGAGTAGAAGAAGTTGCCATAAATAAATTTGGAACCGGAATTCCCAGCAGAACCGACTCTATAAGGCCAGACTGTCTCTCATCGTCCCACCGAAACTGCCTCTGGTACTCAGGAGCAATATCGATTCTCTTTTTCAAAATCCTTCTTGTTAGCTCATCGCATGTAAGATCGTAAGTATCAAAACTAACTTTCATGCGCTGCGCTTGTAAAGCAGAACGCATGTCTTGAAACGTGGGTTTCATAATGCCCCAAACGTCATCGACCACTAGACCACTTCTGAGT
>DXZO01000027.1:30728-31814 GCA_019419625.1 Collinsella sp.
AATATCGACTCGCTTATGACAGGGTGGTCGCACGCATCCTCGCCCACAAGCGAGAGGATAGTCGAATCAGCCGCATTCCAGGTTCTTCAACGTCAAGACGATCCACTTCGGATTGGGCACTACGGCAACTATCACGACATCACCCAATCCGGCACGCAGGTTTGAGAAGCCGCCCTTATCTTGACAGCCAACACCCCGGAGCATACGACGCGGCCCGGCGCACGTCAAGCAACGAGAGGACTCGCCATGCCAATAGACGACATCATCTACCTACTGAAGTTCGCTCCCCAAGAGGAGTACATCGACGACCTGATGGGCGCCTCTATATGAACGCCGCCGACTACTACCACGGTTTGCCTGGAGAGCAGGGCGATCCGCTAGAAGCGTCTCTGGCGTACGGCGTGGGCGTCTACGCCCATTGGCTCTTACCGATCTACTGCATGTTCACGGTGCGGGAGAGCGACATCGTTGACAACGCTGTCGTGATTACCAAGCGAATGGTCGAGGAGTTCAGGTGTTCCGACGGCTGGATCGGCATCGTGCGGTACGACCGCTTTGAGCGGCTGCTAAATTGGGATATCGATTCTGGAGACGACATTTCCCTACACGGCTCCGTCCTCTATGGCGCTCCAACCCCTCCCCAACATTCCCCAGAAAGTTCGCTGATGTTGACTGGTGTTCCCGTAAAATAAGCCCCAACAAAATATGTGCGGAGTGCTGGCCTGGAGCTGCCTTCGAACCCTATTGGCTGCTCACCGAGAGGCTCCGCTATGAAACGACCCCTTTACTACCTGCTCTGCGCGATCGCGTGCACGTCCATGGTCGGCGCGACGATGCCTATGGTAGCCATCGCGGAGGCCATACAGCCTCGGGCAACAGCCGAGCAGCAGGCGCAAGCCGACGCCACGAGCAGCGGCACAGGCAAGGCCGAAGACGGCACCAACGCGAATGCGACATCAGATGCCGCAGAGGACAGCACCGCAACATCCACCGGCACCAGCGCAGTCAACACGGAAAGCGCTGACGGCACCCCCACCGCCAACGCCACAGACACCACCACGCCCGGCACCGCCGCCGCAACAGACA
>DXZO01000028.1 GCA_019419625.1 Collinsella sp.
CCGATATGCTGTAAAACACCCCCGAGCATATGTTCGAAAACACAATATGTTGTGTTTGCAGCAAAGGCGGGATGCCACCTGTAGAACCACGCCCGCGAACCTCAACCTTCAAGTTGACCTTGAGGCGATTTTTACGTCCCTTTACATGCCGTTCACATCGCCCCCAAACTCCCCCACCCACGGCACACACGGTCCACCACCGCGTCGGTGTCTGGCGAAAAATGGGACGGGCCCCAGATTGCCCATGCGCGCAAAAGTGCGTCTCGGCAATCTGGGGCCCGTCCCCCTTACTATGTATAAATATGCAGGTCAGCGGGGTACTAGCGATGTGCCAGCGGATGCGCCGCCAGATAGACCTCGGTCAGTTGCGTGCGGTCGACATGCGTGTAGACCTGCGTGGTCGAAATATCGGCATGGCCCAAAATCTCCTGCAGCACACGCAGGTCGGCACCGCCCGCGAGCATGTGGGTAGCAAAGGAGTGGCGCAGGGTATGGGGATGGAGCCCCACCAGCCCCACCTGACGCCCATACCGCTCGCATATCGCATGCACGGCCTGGCGCGACAGGCGACGTCCGTTCTTATTTAAAAAGACCGCCGAGGTCTCGGTCCCGTGAGCATGGGCGGCCAGGAGCGTGCGCCCGTCACCTATATAGTGTGTCAAGGCGCGAGCCGCGCTTCCCACCAACGGGGATAGACGCTCCTTGGAGCCCTTACCGCGCACCAGGACAAACCCGTCATCGATATGGATATCGCCCACATCGAGCCCAACCAGCTCACTCACGCGCAAGCCGCAACCGTAAAGCACTTCCAAGATGGCATGATCGCGCAGTCCCATCTCGCCCTCGGGAAAGTCTTGATCGAGCAGTGCCGAGACATCCTCCACCGAAAGGTATTCCGGCAGGCGATCTGCCTTTTTGGGCAGGCGCAACGCCGCCGTCGGGTTTTGGGCCACGGCCCCATCGCGCACCAAAAAGGCATGCAGACCCTTCACGGCAGCAAGCGCGCGCTCCACCGAGGCATCGGAATAGCCTCCGTCGCGGCGATCGGCAACAAAGCCCTCCACGACCTGACGGCTCACATCTTCAAAAGACGCAATGTCAGCCCGCTCCAGATAGGCGCAGTACGTCGTCAGGTCACGACGGTATGCCGCAATCGTATTGTGCGCCAAACCCCGCTCGACCGCGAGGTAATCGAGATACTCCCCCGCCGCCACAGCGAGCGACGAGGGAGTAGCTTCGGTATGTTCTTGGTTCGCCGGCACCCTTAGTCCGTAGCGAGGTTCATGGGCGTCACCTGCAGGCGATCGACACCCTCGTGCTGACCGATCGAGGCGCGCACGAACTCGCGGAACAGCGGCTGCGGATTGGTCGGGCGGCTCTTGAACTCGGGATGAGCCTGAGTTGCCACATACCACGGATGCACGTCGCGCGGCAGCTCGACCATCTCGACCAGACGCTCGTCGGGCGAAAGACCCGAGATAACCAGACCGGCATCCTCGAGCTGGTCACGGAAGGCGTTGTTGAACTCAAAGCGGTGACGGTGACGCTCGTAGACGAGATCCTCGCCATAGGCCTCGCGCGCGAGGGAATCGGCAGCAAGCTTGCATGGATAGGCACCCAGGCGCATGGTGCCGCCCTTCTCGGTCACGTCCTCCTGCGAGCTCATCAGGTCGATGACACTATACGGGCCATCCGGATCGAACTCGGAAGAGCTGGCGCCGGCAAGGCCGACGACGTTGCGGGCAAATTCGCACACGGCCACCTGCATACCCAGGCAAATGCCCAGATACGGAATCTTGTGCTCGCGGGCGAACTCGGCCGCGAGGATCTTGCCCTCCAGGGCGCGCTTGCCAAAGCCGCCAGGGACCAAGATGCCCGAGGCGTCACCCAGGACCTCGGAGACGTTCTGCTCGTCGAGACTCTCGCCATCGACCAGCTGCACGTCAACGTGGCGATCGTAGAACACGCCCGCGTGGTGCAGGGCCTCGATAACCGACAGGTAGGCATCGGGCAGCTGCGTATACTTGCCCACGACGGCGATCTTCACCTTGTCGGCGTGCTGGTTGGCATGGTTCTGCTTGCGCAGGAACTCGTTCCACGCACTCATGTCGCGCTCACGCGGGTCCAGACCCAGACGCTCGCAAATGCGCAGGTCAAAGTCCTGCTCGGCAAGCAGCTTCGGAACATCGTAGATGCTCGCGCAGTCCTCGTTGGTAAAGACACAGTCGGTGTCGACGTCGCAGAAGCTTGCGATCTTGCCGCGGATGGCATCGTCGATATGGTGGTCGGAGCGCAGAACGATAATATCGGGCTGGATACCAAAGCTGCGGAGCTCCTTGACGGAGTGCTGCGTCGGCTTGGTCTTGACCTCGTGGGCGGCGGCGATATAGGGAACGAGCGACACGTGGATGTAGCAGACGTTCTCGGGGCCAGCCTCCTTGCGATACTGGCGAATGGCCTCGACAAACGGCTGCGACTCGATGTCGCCGATGGTGCCGCCCAGCTCAGTGATGACCACGTCGGAGCCGGTCTGCTCCTCAATACGACGGAACTTATCCTTAATGGCGTTCGTGACGTGCGGAATCACCTGCACGGTGCCGCCCAAAAAGTCACCGCGACGTTCACGGGCGATCAGGCTCTTATAGATGGCACCAGTCGTAAAGTTGGAATCGCGGGTCAGGTTCTCGTCAATAAAGCGCTCGTAGTGGCCCAGGTCCAGATCGGACTCGTAGCCGTCCTCGGTCACAAAGACCTCGCCATGCTGGAACGGGCTCATGGTGCCGGGGTCGACGTTCAGATACGGGTCGGCCTTTTGCATCGTTACTTTGTAGCCACGCGACTTGAGTAGACGGCCCAGCGAGGCCGCGGTAATACCCTTGCCCAGAGACGAAACCACGCCGCCGGTCACAAACACATGCTTGGTCATATTGAGTTACCTGCGCTTCCCGTAGAAGTTGTCCATACACATCTTACGGGTCTTCATTGTAATACTCGCGACGCGCGCCGCACGCAATTTTTCTTACGCGCAATCGCATTTCTCCATCTCGAAACAAAACGCCGTCCGGTTGCCCAGGCGGCGTCGTTTCCACTATGGATGCGCGCTGTTATCGATCGGCGAATTCGTCCTTGATTAAGTCCTGCGCGAGCATACCGGCACGGATGCCCTCTAGATACCACTCGCCACGCTCCGTGAGACAAATACCATTTGCGAGCTGGCCGCCGTCGTCGCTGTAGCGCGAAACGACCTCAATGATGTCTTCGGATTCCAGGCGTTCAATTGCCGCGCGGGCGCGATACGGGGACACCCCCACACGCTCGGCAAGCGTCTTGCGCGAAAAGCCATAAAATCCGCCGTTGTCTTCGGACTGCTGTGCGATCTCCATCAGCACCCGCACCTCGACACGCTTCATATCGTTGACACTCGCACGACCCTTGCCAGCCATGGCAGCCTCCTCAAACCGAGCACGGGCATCACTTGCACCGCGCGCGACCGGCACACCCCATGATGGCCGGCAACACCCATCATGCGGCATCCCCGCAAAAGGATGAAACAGTTAGGGTTATTGTATACCGCCAAATCGCTTATAGGCAGGTAAACGAGCTGATTTTAGGTTAAACGGTAGCTTTGTTGATAAAAGGGGCACACCGAATGTATACCCGATGCGCCCCTTTCGAACCAATTTATTCAGGCTTAGCGGTGGAAGAAACCACGGCGCTCGAACTTGGGCTCGCAGCACACGTTGATGCCCAGCTTGCGCAACACCGTCTCGTCCGTCGGCGAGATGATCACGCTAAAGAAGGCATCGCAGCCGCGCAGCTGCTCCAGGCCCGAAAGGACGCGGGCCGCTGTCTCGCTCGTTGCCGAGGTGATCGAGAGCGCCATAAGCGTCTCGTCGGTGTGCAGGCGCGGGTTCTTGCTACCCAGGAAATGCGTCTTGAGCTTGCTAATAGGCTCAATCGCCTCATCGCTAATGACCTCGAGCTCAAGGTCGACGCCCGAGACATGCTTGAGGGCATTCATGATGAGCGAACTCGCGGCGCCCAGGCGCGTGGAAGTCTTGCCGGTCACCACGGAGCCGTCGGGCATGACCATGGCGCCTACGGGGCCACCCGTCAGCTGCTCCCTGGTAAGGGCGGCCGAGCGTGCCGGCGAGTAGTTCTTATCGATACCGGCCTTCTTCATAATGAGCTTGAGACGATCAACTTGTTCATCGCCCACGCCGGTGCGGCGCACGGCCTCGACCGCAGCAAAGTAGCGGCGGACGATCTCCATCTTGGAGGCATCGCGGCAGGCATCGTCATCGGTGATGGCAAAGCCGACCATATTTACACCCATGTCGGTGGGGCTCTGGTAGGGGCTCTCCCCCAAAATCTTTTCCATCAGGGCATGGACCACCGGGAAAGCCTCGACGTCACGGTTGTAGTTGACCGTGGTCTTGTTGTAGGCCTCCAAGTGGAAGGAGTCGATGATATTGGCATCGTCGAGGTCGGCCGTGGCGGCCTCATAGGCGATGTTGACCGGATGCGTGAGGGGCAGATTCCAGACCGGGAACGTCTCGAACTTGGCGTAGCCGGCGGCGGTGCCGTGCTTGTGCTCGTGATAGAGCTGAGACAGGCAGGTGGCGAGCTTGCCCGAGCCGGGGCCGGGAGCGGTGACCACGACGAGCGGACGAGTGGTCTCGACAAACTCGTTCTTGCCATAGCCGTCGTCGGAAACGATCAGATCGACATCGTGCGGATAGCCCTCGATGGGATAGTGCAACTTGGCGGGAATGCCGAGCGCGTTCAGGCGATTGCGGAAGACGTCGGCGGCGGGCTGGCCGGCGTACTGGGTGATGACCACGGCCGCGACAGCAAAACCGTTGCCGCGGAACAGGTCGACCAGGCGCAAAACGTCCTCGTCATAGGTAATGCCCAGGTCACCGCGAGCCTTGTTCTTCTCGATGTGGTTCGCGTTAATGGCGATGATGACCTCGACGTCGTCGGCTATGCTCTTGAGCATGCGAAACTTGCTGTCCGGCTCAAAACCCGGCAGCACGCGGCTCGCGTGATAGTCGTCAAACAGCTTGCCGCCAAACTCCAAATACAGCTTGCCGCCAAACTGCGAGATGCGCTCCTTAATATGAGCGGCCTGCAGCTCGATATACTTCGCGTTGTCGAAACCCTGACGCATGTATGGCTCCCGTCCCGTTTCCATTTAATGTCTTAGGCGATTATAACGGAGCCTGCCCTCCCCGATGCCCAGGCCATCAACAGGCACCAACCAAACACGCCATTGATAAGTTGCGGTGAAATAGCTCCTGTTTAACCCCTCAAGACGGCCAAACGGGAACTATTCCACCGCAACTTCCGCTTTTGGCGCAAATTAACCTGACCCCTTTGCACCAACAGCAGAAACGTCGCGGGCAGAGAATGGACAGCGAACAGGCACCAGAGCGAGCAAGCCGCCCCCTGTGCCAACAATGGCACCGCCGCAGGTTGAGCATAAGTCAGCGAAAGCCCACCAGAGCGAGCAAGGTGACGTGAAAGAGGAGGGCATAGGCCTTTTGGCCATGCCCGACGATTGAACGTCAGATTGCCGCTCTGGCGGGCTTGCAGCATCGACCGGTTCCGCGGTTTGGAAAACCGCGGAACAAAAAGTCGCCCCCTCCCGTGCACGGAACGGGAGGGGGCTAAAGGTAGGAGTCTACCGGTGGGGTTACCCCACCGGACAGACGATGACCAGGTGATCCATTATAGGATCGTCATGGTTTCCGTGGGGTACCCAGGGGGTACTTAGATCATCACGCAAGCGATGGTCAGGATGATGGCGCAGACGATGGAGAGAGCGACGATGAGCTTAAGAGCAAACTTGAGCCAGGTCGTCCACTCGATCTTGGCCAGGGCGAGACCGCCCATGATGGCGCCGGAGGTCGGGGTGAACAGGTTCACGATGCCGATGGCGGCGGAGTAGATCATGACCATGACCTCGGGCGAGAAGCCGAGCTTGACAGCCAGCGGTCCCATGATGGGCATGGACACGGTAGCCATACCAGAGGTCGAGGGGATCAGGAAGGACAGGCCGAAGTAGACCAGGAAGCTCATGGGAGCGAAGATCACGCCGGACAGGCCAGACAGAGCATTGGCGGCAGCGTCGAGGACGTAGACGTCGAGGCCGGTGCTAGCCATGAGGACGGAGATACCACGGGCAAGAGCGATGACGAGGACAACGGACATCATGTCGGCAGCGCCGGTGATGAAGGTGTTGACGATCTGCTTCTCGGACAGGCCGCCGATAATACCGATCAGGACAGCCATGAGGAAGAACCAGGTGGAAGCCTCGTCGAAGTACCACTGGCCAATGGGCAGGCCGGTGATCAGGGCAGACCAGCCCTGAACGATGGCGTTACCGTCGGCGTCATAGACAGCGCCAGCATCGAAGAAGTTGGCGACGCCCTCGTTGAGGTCGGCCAGCGGGATGAAGCCGACAATCATGACGACGAAGGTGAAGGCAAAGGCGATCAGAACACCCTTCTGACGACCGGTGAGCTTGACCTCCTTGTGAACCTCGGAAGCAGCCTTGCCGTGAGTCTCTTCGGCATCCTTGAGCTCCTGCATCGAAAGGATGGTGGAACCCTTGTCAGCCTTGACCTTCTTGGCATAGCTCATGACGAAGACGATGGACATGGCGGTGGTGACAATCCACAGGACGGCACCGAGGCCGATGATAATGGACTGGTTGACCTCAATGCCAACGCCGGTCAGAGCGTCGACGGCAGCGCCGACGGCAAACGGGTTAACCGTGGAGCCGAGGCAGCCGCAGCCAGCGCCGAGCAGGACGGTAGCGGCGCCGACCATGGGGTCGAAGCCAGCAGCCATCATGGTAGCGGCGAGAAGGGCGTAGAAGGGAACGGTCTCCTCGCACATACCATAGGTGGTACCACCGAGGGAGAAGATGAACATCAGCACGGGAATGAGCATAATCTCATTGCCCTTAAGCTTCTGCACCAGAACGGCAATGCCGTTGTCCAGGGCGCCGGTTTCGGTCATCATGCCGAGGAAGCCGCCGAGGATCATAACGAAGAGGCAGACGGGCAGAGCGTCAGCGAAGCCCTTGACCGGGGCGGTGCAGAAATCGCTCAGGCGGGCAGCGGTAACCGCGCCACCGGACGTACCGGAGACGATAACGGTAATAACCGCAACGATTGCCAGCAGAGCAAGAAGAATGGTGAACGATGAAGGCATACCGCGCTTTTTCTTAGCGGTCTCAGTCATAGTTCTCATCCCCCCTTCATAAATCATTTACTGATCTCGCCCGAAGCGGCTCTTCCGTGCCGTGCATGTCGCTCGGTGCGAGATTTTTACCAGACAAAAGCGCTCGGGGTGCGCAGCAATGCACCCCGAGCGAGATGCTAGATGCCCTTACTTGAGCGTAGCGTACATGACAGCCTTGATGGTGTGCATGCGGTTCTCGGCCTCGTCGAAGACCTTGGAAGCGGGGCTCTCGAAGACCTCGTCGGTGACCTCCTGCTCGGTGATGCCGAACTGCTCGCACTTCTCGGCGCCAATCGTGGTGTTGGTGTCGTGGAAGCTGGGCAGGCAGTGCAGGAAGATAGCACCCGGGTTGGCCATAGCCATGACCTCGGAGGTAACGCGATACGGGGTGAGCTGAGCAATGCGCTCGGCCCAGACCTCGTCGGGCTCGCCCATGGAGACCCACACGTCGGTGTAGAGAACGTCAGCACCGGTGACGCCGTCCTTGACGTCGGTGGTCAGCTTGATGGTGCAGCCGTTGGCCTCAGCGATGGGCTTGCAGGCCTCGATGACGTCGTCAGCGGGCATGCACTCCTCGGGGCCGCAGGCCACGAAGTTCATGCCGAGCTTGGAGCAGACGACCATGAGGGAGCGAGCGACGTTGTTCTTGCAGTCGCCCATGAAGACGAGGGTCTTGCCCTTGATGTCGTAGTTGAAGTTCTCCTGGACGGTCAGGATGTCGGCGAGCATCTGGGTGGGATGCCACTCAGTGGTCAGGCCGTTCCACACGGGCACGCCGGACTTAGCAGCGAGCTCCTCGACGTCGTCCTGGGCAAAGCCACGGAACTCGATGCCATCATACATGCGGCCGAGAACGCGGGCGGTATCCTCGATGGACTCCTTCTTGCCCATCTGCGACGAACCCGGATCGAGGTAGGTGACGCCCATGCCCAGATCCATGCCGCCGACCTCGAAGGCGCAGCGGGTACGAGTGGAGGTCTTCTGGAAGAGCAGAACGATGTTCTTACCCTCGAGATAGCGGTGCGGAACGCCAGCGCGCTTCATATCCTTGAAGTTCTTGGAGAGCTTGAGCAGGTACTCGATCTCCTCGGTGGTGAGGTCGAGGAGCTTGAGGAAGCTACGGCCGGAGAGGTTAACACCCATGGTTCGTTTCCTTTCGAAGAAATGAATTACGTAAGTATTAGTGTCGCCCGTTTGACGGGCGAAACCGGTGCGGTTGTAGGGAGACCGCACCGGAAACGGAAAGACTTAGAGGTCCTCGCGCCAGAAGGGCATGCTCATGCAGCGCGGGCCGCCGCGGCCGCGGGAGAGCTCGGCGGAGGGCACGACGAGAAGGTCCAGGCCCTCCTTGTACAGCACGTCGTTGGTGACGGTGTTGCGCGCGTAGACGCAGATCTTGCCGGGCTCGACGCACAGGGTGTTGGAGCCGTCGTTCCACTGCTCGCGGGAGGCCGCGATCGGGTCGCCGCCGCCGCAGGGGATCAGCTTGACCTGGTCGACGCCGGTGGCGTCCTCCAGGACGTGCTCGAGGGTGTCCTCGATCAGGCGGATGTTCACGTCGCCCGGGTTCTTGCCGGCGGTCAGCTCGTAGACGCGCAGGGTGCCCATGATGGCGGGGTGGATCGTGAACTTATCGACGTCGATCTGGGTGAAGACCGTGTCGAGGTGCATGAAGGCGCGCGAGACCGGGATGTCGAAGGCCAGGATGCGCTCGACCTTGGAGTCGGAGTTCCAGAAGATGTTCTGGGCCATGACGTCGATAGCGGCGGCCTGGGTGCGCTGGGAGATGCCGACGGCGAGGGTCTTCTCGTTGATGTTCAGCACGTCGCCGCCCTCGGTGTGGAACTGGCAGTCGCGGCGGAAGTACAGGGAGACGTCCTTGTAGTCGGGGTGGTACTTGAAGACGTACTTGCCGTACAGGGTCTCGCGGTTGCGGGTGACCGAGTACATGCGGTTGAGGTTGACGCCCTCGCCGACGACCGCGAACGGGTCGCGGGTGAAGTAGAGGTTGGGCATCGGGTCGATGATCAGGTCGGACTCGGACTCGGAGTTGACCAGGGAGTCGAGGGTCGTGGACGCCGTGAGGGGCATGTCGATCTCGGCCTTGGTCATGCCGGCCATGGTCTTCTTGACGAACTCGAGGTTGTCCTCGATGGAGTCCAGCTTCTCGCGGACGATCTGCGGCATCTGCTGGCCGCGGATGCCTGCCTCGGCGATGTACTGGTCGGTGAACTCGGCGCGGGCGCCGGGGACCTGGTCGAACACCTCGGCGACGAGGTTCTCGAGGTAGAGGACCTCCACGCCCTGGTCCCTCAGGATCTGGGCGAAGGTGTCGTGCTCCTGCTGTGCGACCTCCAGGAACGGGACGTCGTCGAACAGGAGTCGCTCGAGCTCGTCGGGCGGCAGGTTGAGGAGCTCGTCGCCGGGACGGTGCAGGCAGACCTTCCTGAGCTTGCCGATCTCGGAAGGCACGTGCAGACCTTTCGTCATGGCCTCCTACCTTTCTTTCGGGCCCCTGTCAGGGCCGATTCGTTAGCGCCCCTCCGTGTGAGGCGTTATTGCTGACGACATATTTATATCCAAAATCAGTCCATACTTCCACCTCGCCCCCGAACGGTTTTATATGAGGGGTGAACGGCATACACATATACTTCACGCATGGCACACTTTGATTTAATAAAGTTTATTTACGTGCTAAAACGCGTTTTCAATCCAAATAGCAAATGGAACTTAACTTTATTAAACCACCCTCAGATTGCATATTTCTAATAAAGCTATGAATAGAATTAGCGATTCATGCCGCGTCTCAACCATTTTCATTTTTATTCAGAAAAAAGTTTGTCCTATTCATTTCTGGTAAACAAATAACCGTTTAC
Source organism: Collinsella sp. (assembly GCA_019419625.1). GTDB lineage: Bacteria > Actinomycetota > Coriobacteriia > Coriobacteriales > Coriobacteriaceae > Collinsella. The sequence goes on from DXZO01000028.1 coordinate 10,131, forward strand.
CAGATGCTTGATACCGTTCACCGGAAGCTCAGTATAAGGCCCAGCGGATACCGGCTCGCTTTACGGCCCCATTTGTAACAACTTGACTTCTCGGTATAGAAAAACGAACCCGCTTCCCCTAGGGAAACGGGTCCGTTTTCGATTATCTTCGGCCAATTTGGATAAGGCCCTCGAAGATCGTCGGAATCCTAGCGATCGAACTCCGCCAGTGCCTCGCCTAAAAGCTTCAGGCCCTCGCGAAGAACGTCTTCGCTCGCGCAGTAGCCCAGGCGTGCGCCGCAGGGAAGCTCAAAGCGGCTACCGGGGACCAGCAGCACTCCCCTCTCGGCCAACAGGCGCTTACAGAATTCCTCGTCATCCTCGGGAATATCCAGCTGGATAAACGAGGTGGATATTCCCTGCGGGGCCGTCCAGGAAACGCGATGCTGCGTATCGATCCAAGCCTGCGCGATATCGCGGTTGCCAAACACGATCTTGCGATTGCGCTCGAGAATCTTATCCTTGTGCTCAAGCACATAGGTCGCCAGGGCATCGTTGAACACGCCGCCGCAGATCATGGTGTAGTCGCGGTAGGTGCGGATGCGGTTGGACACTTCTTCGTCGGCCACGACCCAGCCCACGCGAGCCGCAGGCGTCGAATAGGTCTTGGACACCGAGTTGGTGACAATGGCCTTCTCGTACATGTCGACCATCGACATAAAGGCCTTGGTGTTCTCAAGCGGCAGGTACACCTCGTCGCACAGCACATAGGCGCCAGCCGAACGGGCGATCTCGGCAATCTGGCCGAGCATATCGGCATCGAGCACCGTACCGATGGGGTTCGATGCGTTGTTGATGCAGATGAGCTTGGTATTGGGACGCACCAAGCGTTTAAGCTCCTCGATATCGGGCTTCCAGCCAAGCTCCTCGCGAAGCTCCCAATACTCGACCTCGGCACCGAGCGTACGCGGAATCTCGTAGAGCGGCGCGTAGGTGGGCCACTCGGCGATGACATGGTCGCCGGGCTCGACCACGGCCATGATGGCGTTGAGGTTAGCGCCCGTGCAGCCATTGGTCTGCAGAATGTGATCGGGATTGACCTCGCGACGATACAGCTTGGCAACCTCGGCCTTAAACTCCGGAGAGCCCTCGATCCAGCCGTAGTTCATCTTCTCGCGGTCCAGGCGCTCGTAGAACGTGGCGCCGTCCTGCTCATCGAGCGCGCGCAGCTCGCCCATGGTGAGCGACGAGATCGTCGACTGGGCGATGTCCCACGTGGCGCTCTTCTCCCAAACGTTGAGCCATTCCTCAACGCCAATCGTCTTAATGTCCATGGCCAAGCTCCTTACAAAAGCAGTCATCCAACCGTGTTGACGTTCCTCATACAAGATTGGGGCGGCGCGAAAGCCCGCACCGCCCCAATGGGAGACATCTAACGTCAGCTAGATGTATGTATTAAGACCTATACGGGTCCTAGAAGACCTTAGAGGTCCTCGCGCCAGAAGGGCATGCTCATGCAGCGCGGGCCGCCGCGGCCGCGGGAGAGCTCGGCGGAGGGCACGACGAGAAGGTCCAGGCCCTCCTTGTACAGCACGTCGTTGGTGACGGTGTTGCGCGCGTAGACGCAGATCTTGCCGGGCTCGACGCACAGGGTGTTGGAGCCGTCGTTCCACTGCTCGCGGGAGGCCGCGATCGGGTCGCCGCCGCCGCAGGGGATCAGCTTGACCTGGTCGACGCCGGTGGCGTCCTCCAGGACGTGCTCGAGGGTGTCCTCGATCAGGCGGATGTTCACGTCGCCCGGGTTCTTGCCGGCGGTCAGCTCGTAGACGCGCAGGGTGCCCATGATGGCGGGGTGGATCGTGAACTTATCGACGTCGATCTGGGTGAAGACCGTGTCGAGGTGCATGAAGGCGCGCGAGACCGGGATGTCGAAGGCCAGGATGCGCTCGACCTTGGAGTCGGAGTTCCAGAAGATGTTCTGGGCCATGACGTCGATAGCGGCGGCCTGGGTGCGCTGGGAGATGCCGACGGCGAGGGTCTTCTCGTTGATGTTCAGCACGTCGCCGCCCTCGGTGTGGAACTGGCAGTCGCGGCGGAAGTACAGGGAGACGTCCTTGTAGTCGGGGTGGTACTTGAAGACGTACTTGCCGTACAGGGTCTCGCGGTTGCGGGTGACCGAGTACATGCGGTTGAGGTTGACGCCCTCGCCGACGACCGCGAACGGGTCGCGGGTGAAGTAGAGGTTGGGCATCGGGTCGATGATCAGGTCGGACTCGGACTCGGAGTTGACCAGGGAGTCGAGGGTCGTGGACGCCGTGAGGGGCATGTCGATCTCGGCCTTGGTCATGCCGGCCATGGTCTTCTTGACGAACTCGAGGTTGTCCTCGATGGAGTCCAGCTTCTCGCGGACGATCTGCGGCATCTGCTGGCCGCGGATGCCTGCCTCGGCGATGTACTGGTCGGTGAACTCGGCGCGGGCGCCGGGGACCTGGTCGAACACCTCGGCGACGAGGTTCTCGAGGTAGAGGACCTCCACGCCCTGGTCCCTCAGGATCTGGGCGAAGGTGTCGTGCTCCTGCTGTGCGACCTCCAGGAACGGGACGTCGTCGAACAGGAGTCGCTCGAGCTCGTCGGGCGGCAGGTTGAGGAGCTCGTCGCCGGGACGGTGCAGGCAGACCTTCCTGAGCTTGCCGATCTCGGAAGGCACGTGCAGACCTTTCGTCATGGCCTCCTACCTTTCTTTCGGGCCTTACTGGCCGAATGTATCAGCGCCCCTCCATATGAGACGCTGCTTGCTGACAGCTCTAGTTATATCCAAAAATCACCCGCAATTCCACCTCGCCCCCGAACGGTCAACAAAGTGCGATGAACGGTATATCGCATGTGATTCCCCCATGATGTACTTCGGCGTTCTAAAGTAACTTTTCTAAGGTAAACGCTCTTTTTTCTCAAAAATCATTCGCAATTACAACTCCAATCTTTCGATTAGGAATTGCATATCTAAAACGGTTTTATGTATATAAATGACGCTTGTTCGTGTTTCTGTCTGTATTCGATGATATTCAGCTACCTATCATTCTTATTCACACATACTCACCAGTTGAGTGAGGATATAGACCGTTTTTCCACAACGTGACGGGCGTCAGCTCTATGGCTTGTCAGCGTAAGAAGTAGGTAAAGATACCGTTCACGCGATACGTCCGTGCCATAGGTCGACTAAATTGAGACAATAGTGAATAGTGTTAGGCAACCGTCCCCTGCGGGGACTGAACGGACAGATGCATATGCCGAGCAAAATCGAAAAAAAGCAAGCCGCCGCAAAGCTGCGCAAACCGCCGCGCGACTTCTCGTACACGCAGAACCGAGAGCTCAGCTGGCTACGCTTTGACAACCGTGTGCTTGACGAAGCCTTCGACGAGACCGTTCCGCTGTTCGAGCGTCTAAAGTTCGTGTCGATTTTCGAGTCCAACCTCGACGAGTTTCTCATGGTGCGCGTGGGCGGCCTGTCCGATCTGGCAGAGCTCAAAAAACAGCCTGTCGACAACAAGAGCAATATGACCGCCTCCGAACAGGTCGATGCTGTCATGACCGAAATGCCCGGGCTCCTTACCCGATGGGAGTCCATCTTTAAGAGCATCGAGGGCAAGCTTGACGCCCTGGGCGTTCACCGCGCCCGCATCGATTCGCTTACGCCCGAGGAGCGCACCTTTGTAACCCGCTACTTCCAGGCCTACGTGTCGCCGGTCATCTCGCCGTTGGTCATTGACCCGCGCCATCCCTTCCCCAACCTGCGCAACGGTGCACTCTACCTGGCTTGTGGCCTGGACGGTGTCACCGACGAGGAGAGCCTGCTGGGCCTTATCGAGATCCCCGCCTCGATGAACCGCGTGGTCGAGATCCCCTCGCCCACCGGCACCTACTCCTACATTCTGCTCGAGGACGTCATCCTCGCCTGCCTGGACAGCTGCTTTGGCTCCTATAAGCCGCTCGACCGCGCGCTCATCCGCGTCACCCGCAACGCCGACATCGATCCGGACGGCGAGGGCGTCGAGGAGGAAGAGGACTACCGCCAGCACATGAAGCGCATCCTCAAGAAGCGCCTGCGTCTGCAGCCGGTAGTGCTCGCGGTCTCGGGGTCGCTCGAGAAGGCGACGCTCAAGACCATCCGCAAGGCGCTCGAGCTTTCTCGCCGCTCGGTCTTTACCTGCGATATCCCGCTCGACCTGGGCTACGTCTTCGGCATTGAGGGCAAGATTCCCGAGCATCTACGCAACGAGCTGCTCTTTACGCCGTTTAAGCCGCAGCCCAACCCCACCATCGATATGACCCGCTCCATCCGCGAGCAGGTACTTCAGCACGACAAGCTGCTCTTTTATCCCTATGAGGCCATGAACCCCTTCCTGGATCTGGTGCACGAGGCCGCCTACGACCCCGAGTGCATCTCACTGCGCATCACGCTCTACCGCGTGGCCAAGCAGAGCCGCCTGTGCGAGTCACTGATCGATGCCGCCGAGAACGGCAAAGAGGTCACGGTGCTCATGGAGCTCCGCGCGCGCTTTGACGAGCAGAACAACATCGAGTGGGCCGAGCGCCTGGAAGAGGCCGGCTGCACCGTCATCTACGGCTCCGAGGGCTTTAAGTGCCACTCCAAGATCTGCCAGCTCACCTATCGCGAGGGCATGGCGCTAACGCGCCTGACGCTGCTGGGCACCGGCAACTTTAACGAGAAGACGGCCAAACTCTACAGCGACTTTATGCTCATGACCGCCCACCCCGGCATCGGCGAGGACGCCAACCTGTTCTTCCGCAACCTGTCGCTGGGCAATCTGCGCGGCGATTACCGCTTCCTGGGTGTGGCGCCCGTAGGCCTCAAGCCGCTCATCATGCGCGGTCTGGATCGCGAGATCCAGCGCGCTCTCGCTGGCGAGCCCGCCCGCGTGTTCTTTAAGCTCAACTCGCTCACCGACCGCGAGGTCATCGACAAGATCGCCGAGGCATCGTGCGCAGGAGTCCGCGTGGACATGATCATCCGCGGCATCTCGTGCCTCAAGCCGGGCGTTCCTGGCAAGACCGAGAACGTGCATGTCCGTTCTATCGTCGGACGCTTTTTGGAGCATGCGCGCGTTTACGCCTTTGGCGTGGACTCGGACATGATCTATCTGAGCTCGGCCGACATGATGACGCGCAACACCGAGCACCGCGTGGAGATCGCCTTCCCCGTGCTCGACCCCACCTGCCGCGCCCTGGTGCACGAGTACATGAGCATGCAGCTGCGCGACAACGTGAAGGCCCGCAGTCTCACGAGCGACGGCACCTGGGTCCCCGTGGAGCGCGCAGAGGGTGAGAAACCCTTCAACTCGCAGGAAGCCCTGCTGGAGCGTGCCTATCGCAACGCCGAGGCCGCGCCCGAGCCCGTCATTGAGGCAAAGCCCGCCCCTGCTCCTAAGCCGCAGCCGGCCACACCCGAGGTTCAGAAGGTCCAGGCGACCGTCATTGAGCCCGAGCCCGCACCTGCACCTCAGCCCGAGCCGCAGGCAGCTAAGCCCGCACCCGAGACGAGCGCCCGTCGCGATAAGCCCGCCGGCAAGACCAAGGCCATCGAGCGCCATCGCCCCGGTCGTGTGCGCATGGGCCTGGGCCTGATCGGCCTGGGTCTTAAGACGCTCATTACCGGCAAGACGAAATAGTCGTTTGTAGAAGCAGTTTGTAGAAGCGCCCCGCATTTGAGGAAAGCCTCGGATGCGGGGCGCTTTTCCCTGCTACCATGGTGCGAGCAACAACACGAATGACAGGCAGGGATATGAAGCTCACTATAGAATCGATGACCTACGGCGCCGACGGGCTGGCGCACGCCGACAACGGCAAGGCCGTCTTTGTGCAGGGCGCCGTGGCAGGCGACACCGTCGAGGCCGAGGTCGTACAGGACGGCAAGTCGTTCATGCGCGCCCGCACGACCGAGATTCTGGAGCCGAGCCCCGATCGCATTCAGCCCCCCTGCCCCTTCGTTGGCATCTGCGGCGGTTGTTCGTGGGGCAATCTCTCACGCACGGCACAGCTCGCCGCCAAGGAGCAAAACCTGCGCTCCACGCTCGAGCGCATCGGCAAGTTCGCTCCTGAGCAGGTCGATGAGTTGGTACAGCCCATCTGCCACACCAAGGACGACTGGGGCTACCGCAATAAAATCGAGCTCGAACCGACCGTCGTCAACGGTCGCGTGCGCCTTGGCATGCACGGTGTCGACCCTAGCAAAATCGTGACCGTCGATGCGTGCCCGCTGTTCGATAAGCGCTTCCCGAAGGCGCTCAAATCGGTCGTCGGCGCACTCAACTATCTAAGCGGCAGCCATGACTTGGGACTCGAACGCGTGGGCATTCGTGCATCGCGCCGTACCAAGGCACTCGAGGTCGCACTCTGGACGCCTACAGGCTCTTTTCCGCGCTCGCAGGTCTCCCGCGTGCTGGCGGACGCCGCTCATCCCACGAGCATCGTGCGCGTGATGAGCAAGGGCGAAAAGAAGGCCCGCCGTGTCTCCAAGGTCGAAATGCTCGCCGGAGAGGGCTCATGGACCGAGAATATCGCCGAGGGTCAGATGCGCTTGTCTGCCCCGTCTTTTTTCCAGGTCAACACCAAGGGTGCCGAGATTTTGATCGAGCTTGTCATGGAAGCGCTCGACCCGCAAGAAGACGAGCTTGCCGTGGACCTGTACTGCGGCGCCGGAACCTTTACCCTGCCGCTCGCCCGCCGCTGCGACTTCGTCGCCGCCGTCGAGGCCTACGGCCCGGCCGTGCGCGACCTGCGCCGTAACCTGGAGATCAACAAGCTTGATAACGTCGACGTCATTGGCGGAGACGCGGTGCGCGAGTTCCCCGACCAGGATGCCGACGTCTTGGTGGTCGACCCGCCGCGCGCAGGCCTCGCCCCCGAGGCGATCGACCTTATCGCCAGCACGAGTGCTCGCGATGTCGCCTACGTGAGCTGCGACCCGGCCACCCTGGCGCGCGATCTCAAACGCTTTGTCGAAGAAGGCACCTTCTCCCCCGTCAAGATCACGCCAGTCGACCTGTTCCCGCAAACCTTCCACTGCGAGACCGTCGTCCACCTTAGGCGCAACTAGTCACTCAATCATTGCTCAGATAAATCATTGAGAAATCGAGCGTGGCAAGCGGAGGTCTTCGGGGTATAAGACGGCTAATTGTATGCCGCCTATGAAAGGAACCCTCATGCCCAGCGTTGCCGTTCTCGCCGCCGATGGCTTTGAAACTATTGAATGCTTGACCATGGTCGATGTCATGCGTCGCGGCGGTGTGCGTGCCACGCTCGTCTCGATTATGCCCACACGTGAGGTCGTAAGCTCGCTGCAGATCCCCGTGACCTGCGATGCGCTCTTTGATGAGATCAACTTTGACGAGTACGACTGCGTCGTGCTGCCCGGCGGCTTGCCCGGTGCCACCAACCTGCGTGCCGATCAGCGCGTCTGCGACGTGGTCTGCAAGTTCGCCGCGACCAAGCACGTTGCCGCCATCTGCGCCGCCCCGTTTATCCTGGGCGAGCTCGACCTACTCGAGGGGCGCCACGCCACGTGCTTCCCTGGCTTTGAGAAAAGCTTCCCCGAAGGCGCCTATACCGGCGAGAAGGTTACGCAAGACGGCAACATCATCACCGCCAGCGGCATGGCCCAGTCGCTCCCCTTTGCGCTTGAGCTGCTGCGCACACTCGCCGGCGACAAGGCCGTCGAGAAGGTCGCCGAGGGCATTCAGCTATGATTTTGGCTTCGCAATCACCGCGCCGCATCGAGTTGATGCGCGAGGCGGGCTATGACATTCGCGTGATTCCCGCAGATATCGACGAAACGCCTTTTGATGGCGAAGCTCCGCTTACACTCGTCGAGCGCTTGGCGCGTGCCAAAGCCGCTGCCGTCACGGCCGAACATGCCGAGCCCAACGAACTGACCGTCGCGGCCGATACTATTGTCACCTTTGACGGCCAAATTTTGGGCAAGCCGGCAGACGGGGACGAGGCGCGCACCATGCTCCGCGAGCTTTCGGGCCGCACGCACCAGGTCGCAACCGGCGTCTGCATCGTTAAAGCCGGCGACGCTACAGCTCCGCATGCCGCCGAGAGCCTGTCGTTTGTCGATGTAACCGACGTGACGTTCTATGAGCTTACCGAAGAGCAGATCGAGCGCTATGTTGCCTCCGGCGAACCCATGGACAAGGCCGGGGCCTACGGCATCCAAGGCACAGGCGGCCGCATGCTTGTGCACGATATTTCGGGTGACTTCTACAACGTGGTGGGCTTGCCCATCGCTCGCGTCGCACGCGCGATTCAAAAACTCTCGTAATTGCTCTGGCGCTGGGTATCCCCCAGCGCCTACAATTTTGCCGTACCGTACGGATCCCGACCGGGCATAAGGCCCGGCGGAAAACCGATAGGAGAACACATGGACACACTGCTCGAAGCCATCGATGTTTGCAATGTCGATGGCTTTTGCTTTGGCAACTATACGGACGAGGAGGCTGGCACCGGCTGCACCGTAATCGTGGCGCCCGAGGGTGCCACCGGCGGCGTTGACGTACGTGGTGGTGCCCCCGCTTCGCGTGAGACCGACCTGCTGCGTCCCGAAAACACCGTCGATAAGGTCCACGCCGTCTGCCTTTCGGGCGGATCGGCCTTTGGCCTCGAGGCTGCAAGCGGCGTGGCCCGCGAACTCGAGAGCCGCGGCATTGGTCTGCCCGTCGGCCCCACGCAGGTGCCCATCGTGTGCTCCAGCTGTATCTTCGACCTTGCCTTTGGCGACCCCACCGTTCGCCCCGACATTGAGGCCGGCATCGCCGCCGTGCGCGAGGCGCTCGACCACACCCCCACCAAGCTCGAACAGGGCAACGTAGGCGCCGGCACGGGCGCTACCGTGGGTAAGCTCATGGGCCCCGCCACCTGCATGAAGGCCGGCCTTGGCGCTGCCGCCGTGGCGCTCGGCCCCATCAAGGTGGGCGCCGTGGTCTCGGTCAACGCCTGCGGCAACGTTGTCGACCCCTTCACCGGCGAGTGGGTCGCCGGTATGCGCGCCGCAGCCGATAGCGACCAGATCGTCGACATGGAACTCGCAGCCTTTGCCGCCGCCGGATCCATGCAGATGCCGCTCGACCGCACCAACACCACCATCAGCTGCATCGTCACCAACGTGGAACTCACTAAGGCACAAGCCACCAAGGTCTCTCAGATGGCCGCAGACGCCTACGCACACGCCATCCGTCCCACGCACACCACCAACGATGGCGACACCATCTACACCCTTGCCAGCGGCAAACTGGGCGCCCAGGCAAGCGCCGCCGTTCCCCTAGACCTGCTGGGCATGCTCGCCGTAAGGGCTTTGCAAACCGCCATCGTAAACGGAGCCAAAACCGCCAAAACCTCCCACGGCATCCCCGGCGCCGCGAAGTAAACTAGCTCGTCCGGTTGCCCGGTGGGTCTTGGTTATGTTTGCTGCTCTACAGTCCTGGCTCGCACGAAGAGCACATTAAGTGCTCTTCGGCTCGTGCGGAACTCGCGACAAACATGACCAAGACCCACCGGGCAACCTACCAACCAAGTCTTTTCAGCCCAGGCCCATGTGTACCGCGCGTCCAAGATCTTCAAATTCAGCTTGCTGACATAAAGCAAGACATAACAGAGGACCCCTGGTCCTTAACTTGATACGAGTTCCGCACGCAAAGGAGGCGCCAGTGGCGCCTCCGTCTTGCGCAGGACTGTTCGAAGTAGCAAGTTAAGGACCAGGGGTCCCCGTTACCCGAGCGTTTCTGCCCTAGTTGAATTTGAAGATCTTTGAGGCAAGACGGTATAGGCCAAGTGTGGTTTTGTCTCCGGCACGACCGCGGAGGTTAGTGAAGAAGCCGACCACACCGTAACGTGCACGACGATACATACGCTCGTCATAGGCCTTCAAATCATTCCACAGCGTCTTCAGGCGCTCGTCGGCGCAATCCTCGTCGGAAAGCTTGGTGAGCACCGAGCAGATCGCCATCATCATAGTGAAATAACCCATCATGTACGAGCGCAGACGCGACGACTCAACATCGCTGTACAGGTGGAACGACTCCATCATGATGCGCGTCACACGGAACTGCTGGTCCAGGCGCTTGACCATCGTGGCCTCGTTGACGCTCTGGCCCTCGCGACCGATAAAGTAGCGATAGAGGTCGATGTCGGCGTAGTACATGGTCTTGCAACGCGGCAGCGGCACGTAGGCGTAGATGTTGTCCACATAGAACGTGTGCGGCGGCATGGGAAGGTTGGACTCGCGCAGCACATCCGTGCGATAGCACAGGCTGTGCATGAGCAGATTCTGGTCCAAACGGAAATGGCCGATCTGGTCCCAGGTAAAGATCTTTTTTCGCGGCAGGGCAAACTTGTAACCAATGGCAGTATGAGTACCCTCGTAAACCTTCTCGTACACATAGTTCGAGATAAAGAGGTCGACGCGCTGGTCGCGCTCTTCAAAGCCGCGCAGAATCGACAGCATGGTCGAAAGGGCAGCGCCGTCAAGCCAGTCGTCCGAGTCGACGACCTTGTAGTAGGTGCCCTGCGCCTCGCGCAGACCCGAAAGGACGGCAATACCGTGGCCGCCATTCTCCTGGTGCACCGCGCGGATGATTCCAGGATAACGGGCCTCCCACTCGTCGGCCTTGGCGGCCGTCTCGTCCTTGGAGCCGTCGTCCACCACGATAATCTCGATATCGGTGGCGTAATTGCTCCCCTCCAAGATGGAGGTGATGCAATGGTCCATGTCCTTGGCGGCGTTATACGAGGGAATACCGAATGTTATGACTTTATGCATGGCAGGCGATAATCTCATCCGAAAGATCGAGGGCGGAATTGGTCACGGCATCCATATCGTAGTAACGATACTCGGCCAGACGACCCACCGGGTGGAAGTTTGTCAGGTTCTGGACGCGCTCAAGATAGCGCTCATAGAGCTCACGGTTCTCGGGCTCAAGAATGGCGTAATACGGCGTCTCGCCCGAGCCGGGCGTATAGGCCTTGGAGTACTCCTTCATGATGGTGGTCTTGCCAGGCAGGACCTGACCAGTCATGTTCTTGAACTCGGTAATGCGGGTGTAGTCCTCGCTCGTGGTGTAGTTGACGGTGCCCACGGGCTGGAACTGATCCATATCGAGCGTCTCGAACTTCATGTCGAGCGTACGGTACGGAAGAGCGCCCAGGTCGAGGTTGAACAGCTCATCGAGCGGACCGGTATAAACGATCTCGCCGCCGTAGACCTTGCCGTCGACCTTGACGGTTGTCTCGTCGATCTCGAAGAGATCGCGAGCATCCACGTCGCAGAACACATCAATCAGGTCGTGGTCGAGCATGTGCTCAAACAGCGCCGTGTAGCCATCCTGCGGCATACCCTGGAAGGGGGCCTGCGGGAAGTAGCGGTCATCGTCGCCCACAAAGACGGGAACGCGGCCGGTGATCGAGGGATCGATCTGGTCGGGCGTCTGGCCCCACTGCTTCATGGTGTAATGCAAAAAGACGTTCTCGTAGACGTAATCGGCGACCTCGGCAAGATCCGGGTCGTTCTTCTTACGCAGCTCCATAATGGGCACTTTGACATCCTTGCCAAAGGTCTCCACGAGCTTCTGATACAGCTCCTCGCCGCGCTCATCACCAAAGGCGAGCTTGAGACTCGCATGGTTGAAGGGCACGGGCATAAGGGTACCGTTGATGTTGGCGAGCACCTTGTGCTGATAATCCGTCCACTTGGTAAAGCGCGACAGGAAATTATGCACACGCTCGTTAAAGGTGTGATAGATATGCGGACCGTACTCGTGGATCAGGATTCCGGCCTCGTCAGTGCAGTCATAGGCATTGCCCGCAATGTGGCTACGGCGCTCCAAAACGGCAACACGATAGCCGATGGTCTCGGCAAGACGGCGGGCGCAAACGGCACCGGCATATCCAGCACCGACGACAATCATGTCGTACGCGCCGGCGTTAAAGCCTTCAGGCAGGCCTGAGGTAATCTGCATCGATACTCCTTGTCAAAAGCCACGGGCTCGTTAGCTGGGCTTTTCTCGAACATTCTTCGAGACATATTTATCAGAGCGATTATAGCGCTAATGCGTCCTATAATGAGCTTGCCACACAAGGAAAGCTCAAGCACCGCGGCGTACATAATTGAAAGGTAAACCCGCTAGCAGCGGGTTTATTCGTGAACAGCCGGGCGCCTGGAGCTTAGCGAAACGCTTGCAAGGAGTAACATGAGCGATTTCCTAAACCGTATGAAGTCTGCCGCCAAGGCCGACCTTAAGACCATCGTCCTGCCCGAGGGCGAGGATCCGCGCACCATCGTCGCGGCCAACAAGATCATCGAGGAAGGCCTGGCCAACATCGTCATCCTGGGCGATCCCAACGAAATCAACGTTCCCGGCGCCACCGTCATCGACCCGCGCAATGCCGAGAAGCACGAGGAGTACGCACAGAAGTTTGCCGAGCTCCGCGCCAAGAAGGGCGTTACCATCGAGCAGGCTCGCGCCCAGGTGATGGACGCCACCTACTTTGGCACCATGATGGTCAAGATGGGCGACGCCGACGGCCTGGTCTCCGGCGCCTGCCACTCCACCGCCGACACCCTGCGCCCCGCGCTTCAGATCCTCAAGACCGCCCCGGGCACCAAGCTGGTCTCGGCCTTCTTCGTGATGTGCACCGACACCCCGCAGTTCGGCACCGACGGCACGCTGATCTTCGCCGACTGCGGCCTCAACATCAACCCGTCCTCCGACGAGCTCTCCGAGATCGCCATCGCCTCCGCTCACTCCTGGTCCACCTTCATGGGCAACGTTGAGCCGCACGTGGCCATGCTCTCCTACTCCACCATGGGCTCCGCCGGCGGCGAGGTCGCCAAGAAGGTCCAAGAGGCCGTGAAGTTCTGCAAGGAGAAGGCTCCCGAGCTCGCCATCGATGGCGACCTGCAGCTCGACGCCGCTATCGTCCCCGCCGTCGCCCAGCTCAAGGCTCCCGGCTCCTCTGTCGCCGGCAAGGCCAACGTGCTCGTGTTCCCCGACCTCGAGGCCGGCAACATCGGCTACAAGCTGGTCCAGCGCTTCGCTGGCGCCGACGCTTACGGCCCCATCCTGCAGGGCATCGCCAAGCCGGTTAACGACCTTTCGCGCGGCTGCTCTGCCGACGACATCGTGGGTGTCGTAGCCATCACCGCCGTCCAGGCTCAGATGGCTGAGTAGCGGACATAGCCCCTCGGGACCCTACAGGGTAAAGCTCTGAAAACGTCCTCGGACATGTCGGAAGCCCCCGCTGCGCACTACGTGCGGCGGGGGCTTCCTCCGTCCTGCGGAATGTTTTCAGAGCTTTACCCTGTAGGGTCCCTGCCGCCACGTAGCAATCAGAGCATCTGGAGTGGACGGCGGCTTGGCTACGAGCTGGGGCTGAGGATCTGAATGGATGGGTGTCGTTGCTGGGAGCGCAGGCGTTACTGGTGATGATCACTTTGGGACTGGAATTTCCGCCTGCTAGCAAAAAGGCCTCCTGAGCTGCTGCTCAGGAGGCCTTTCGTTCAATCGCAAGCGAACGCACTAGTTATTCGCGGTCAGACGCTCGACGTCGTGGGCGATCATGTATTCCTCGTCGGTGGGGATGACCATGACCGTGACGGCGGAACCGGCGGCGCTGATGACCTGCGGGCCGTTACCCACGGCCTCGCGGTTCTTGTTGTTGTCGATGCGCACGCCCAGCCACTCGAAGCAGTCGCAGAAAGCCTTGCGGATCGACCAGTCGTTCTCGCCAATGCCGGCGGTAAAGGTAATGGTGTCCACGCCCGCCATGGAAGCGATCATGGAGCCGGCCTGCTGCATGGCCTTGTAGGCGAACATATCGAAGGCGAGCAGGCAGCGCTCGTCGCCCTCGGAGGCGCGCGTACGGATGTCACGGGCGTCGTTGGAGATGCCCGAGATGGCAAGCAGACCAGACTGCTTGTTCATCATGTCATCGACTTCCTGGTAGCTGTAGCCGCCCTCGCGCTGCAGGTAGCACACGGTAGCCGGGTCAATGGAACCACAACGGGTGCCCATCATCAGGCCGTCGAGCGGCGTGAGGCCCATCGTGGTATCGCGGCATACACCGTCCTCGATGGCGGCGAGCGAAGCGCCGTTGCCCAGATGACACGAAAGCAGACGGTGGCAGCGCGAACCCAGGATCTCCTTGGCCATCATCCACTCATAGCGGTGGCTTGTGCCGTGGGCGCCGTACTTGCGCACGTGATACTTGTCACGCACGTCCTTGGGCAGGGCGTAGGTGTAGGCGACCTCGGGCATAGTCATGTGGAACGAGGTGTCGAAGACGGCCACGTTGGGCAGCTCCGGATACTTCTCGCGACAATACTCGATTGCCGCTGCCTCGCCGTAGTTGTGTAGCGGGGCAAGCGGTGCCACCTCGAGGATCTTAGCCATGACCTCATCGTCGACGACCGCGGAATCATCGAAGTACCAGCCACCCTGAACGATACGGTGGCCGATGCCATCGATCGTAAAGTCGGTCTTCTCGAGCTCTTCGAGCACGCGTGCGATAGCCGAACGGTGATCCGGGAAGGGGGCCTCCTCGGTTTGCTTGGCGCCACCGTTCTCGGAGTGGCCAAAGATGCCCATGTCCGAACCGATACGTTCGCAGTTGCCCTTGGCGAAAACCTCGCGGGTATCGGTATCCAAAAGCTGATATTTAAGGCTTGAGCTACCGGCGTTGACAACAAGTACGTTCATGAGACTCCTTTGCAGTGCGATACGGTCGGCGCAGACCCCTTAAGGCGGCCGCATGTTAATAAGAAGTTATCACAACTTGATAAATAGCTATCAGGCATATCGCCCAACGAGTACAAAAGAGGGGCTGAACGGCGCTCGGTCGTCCAGCCCCTCCCCTCTTGCAATTACTTGCCGTTGACGATGCGCTCGACATCGGAAGCGATCATGAACTCCTCGTCCGTGGGGATGACGAAAATCTTGACCTTGGAATCCTTGGCAGACAGGCACCAAGCGCCGTCACCACGCAGGGCGTTGCGGGCATGATCCATCTTGACGCCCATAAAGGCCAGGCGGTCGGCAACGCCGGCGCGGACAGCCGGAGCGTGCTCGCCGATGCCGGCGGTAAAGACCAGGGTGTCCATACCGCACATAGAAGTGGCCATCTCGGCAGCCTTGGCGGCAATCTTGTAGACAAACATGTCGAAGGCGAGCTGAGCCTCGGGGTCACCAGCAGCGGCGAGCTCCTCGACGTTGCGGCAGTCGTTGGTCTTGCCGCCGGTCACAGCCAAAAGGCCGGACTTCTTGTTCATCATCTCGTCGACCTCGTCGAAGGTATAGCCGCCCTCGCGCTGCAGGTAGCACACGGTAGCCGGGT
Organism: Collinsella sp.; assembly: GCA_019419625.1. Lineage (GTDB taxonomy): Bacteria > Actinomycetota > Coriobacteriia > Coriobacteriales > Coriobacteriaceae > Collinsella. Next base: position 25,512 of record DXZO01000028.1, read on the forward strand.
CGATGGAACCGCAGCGGGTGCCCATCATGACGCCGTCGAGCGGGGTCAAGCCCATGGTGGTGTCCATGCACTTGCCGTCCTCGATGGCGCACAGGGAAGCGCCGGAGCCGATATGGCACACGACGACCTTGCGGGCCTCGCCGTTGGTCATCTCAGCGACCTTCTTGGAGATATAACGGTAGCTGGTGCCGTGGGCGCCGTACTTACGGATGTGCAGCTTGTCGCAGACGTCCTTGGGCAGGGCGTAGGTCTTGGCGACCTCGGGCATGTTGAAGTGGAAGGCGGTGTCATAGACCGTAACGTTGGGCAGGTCGGGATACTGCTCCAGGCAGTACTCGATAACGTTGGCCTCGGGGTTATTGTGCAGCGGGGCGAGCGGAGCGACCTCGCGGATCTTGGCGAGGACGTCCTCGTCGACGAGGGAGGAATCGCCGAAGTACCAACCGCCCTGAACGATACGGTGGCCGATACCCTCAATCTTGACGCCGTTGGCCTCGAGGTCCTTCAGGACAACCTCGATGGCGACCTTGTGGTCGGGGAACTCGATGTTCTCGGTCACCTTCTTGGAGCCGTTGGCAGCATGGGTGAAAGTGCCGCCGGTAAAGCAGACGCGCTCGCAGGAGCCCTTTGCGGACACCTTATGGGACTTGGTATCGATGACCTGATACTTAAGGGTCGAAGATCCTGCGTTGACGACCAGAACGTTCATGTGTCTCCCTACTAACAGGCGGTGTGGCGCCGCCAGGTTACATACGTTTCAATAATAAACCCAAACGCCCTCGCGCTCGGGTTTATTGCGTTGATATATAAGTTATCGGTGTCTAAATACCCATGTCCTTTGGCTTGTAAGACGAAAGAGCGCGGGGATATACACAAGGGAAGAAATCCCGAGCGCGACAAGCAATACGACTCGAATGCCCGCAACGCTACTCAACACAGCGTTGAGCAGATAGAAAAGAACGGCACCCACCGCCACCATCTGGCTTTGAACCGAAATCAGTGAACAGCGCATCGAAGAATCGGCTGCCTTTTGAAAAATTGAGTATTTAATTGGAGCAAATAACGAGTACGCAACCGTCTGCAGCACATAGAACACGGGCAGCAAATTAGCCGGAGTAAGGGGAATCAAAAACAAAGCTGTCAGGAAAAGACGCACGATGCCGCAAATACGCGCAAAGCGGCCCTTGTCGACATGAGCAATCGCACAGGGCACAATAAGTCCCATGGAGGCCGAGGCAAGAAGCTGGACCGCAATGGTCATACCCGAAGCGACGGCATTCATTCCGCGACCCGCAAGCAGCAGTGAGAAAAAGTCTTCCAGGGCGACAAAAACAAATGCCTGAGAACAGTCCATGATGAACGCTGAACGAAGAATGCCATTACCCGCAATAGCGGCACCGATCATCTTCGGGCTAATCCCATGTTCAGGTGTCGTCGCAGTGCCCCCTCTTCGCATCTCAGGAATGCAGATAACGACAACCAACGTCAACACCATTGCGATGATATCTGCCGAAAGACCAATGAGGTATGCACCGAGGAACGAAATGAAACCGCCCACACAAGCGGAGATGGCATAAGAGGCATAGAAAACAAATCGCTCAACGACATTAAGTCTTACGAGCTGGTCCTGAGAGACGCTGTCAACGTAAATCGCTTCTATGGATCCGCTCACACATGCAACGGCAAAACCTTTGAGAGCAAATGCGCCGATTAAAAGCAGAGGGGAACGGACGAGAAGCAGGGCGGCGTAGTATCCAAGCATTCCCACAACGCCAACGAGACCGCTAGTCTTTCGTCCAAACCTATCAGCAATATAGCCAGTGGGAACTTCAAGGATGAACTTGCTCACTTGATATGCAATCATCATGCTAGAAATCGCTACCATCGAAAGCCCGACGAACTCAAGGTAGACAGTTAGAAAATACAAGATGGTGCTGCAGTTCGACAGAAAAACGAACGTCATATAAAGCAAAACCGTACGGTTTTTCATGCTCCGCCCTCCAAGAGTCAGCAATCTAAATCGGAATCTTGGAAAAGCATGAGGGCAAAGCTGTCAGCTATGTGTTACAAGGCGTCAACATTCACTTGACGACACGAGGCCAAGTGGCCTCACGAAGCGAGATGACGCAATAGATGAAGAAATACCGTCTGGTGTCGATCGGTCCAGGCATTTTGTCGATAGCAAAAGTAGATGGGCAAGGCTACGTCATGTGAGGCTTCAATGGAGCACTCGCTCACTTCCGATCCATCTGATGCGAGAGAAGAGCCAGAAAAACCCAATATCAATCCCCCGGCTTGAAGAAACTCAGCCTGCGCCCTGTTTTCGTATTCGACATCACGGAAGCGAAAATTGACGAGCTGGGCTTCAGGGCATTGGTTAATCGCATTGAGACAGGGTGACAAATTAATGGGAACAGCGAGCCTGCCGCCCAGTAACTCACGAATGGTCATAGCGTCAACAGATTGATGACCCGCTGGGTATGAAAGAACCTTGAGCTCCTTTTCACCCAAATATTTTGAAGAAAGGACGCTGTCCCGTGGTTCCTCAAACGAGATAGCCGCGTCCGAAATTCCAAGTATAAGTGATTCAAAGCATGTAGCCGTTGGCTGATGCCACACATCAAGATGAATCTGAAGGTGCGAGCGTTCAAACGAGTCATACCAGTTTTCGGCAAAAAGGCGCCCCCGTCCATGAAGGCAGGGGGCGTAAAGACGAAAGTGGCCGTCGGGCGAGACGCCGTCGCCCCTCGATTGAACGTACTTTTTGAGATCGTCGACTTGTGCCAGGATCACGCGTGCACGACGCGCAAATTCTCTACCAGCCGGAGACAAAACAGCCTCCCCCGCCGATCGGTCGAGCAAAACAATCTGATACTCAGATTCCAACTTTTTGATTGCCGACGAAACAGCCTGCGGACTCACATGAACGGCGCGAGCTGCTTTGCGCACGCCGCCATAGTTCGCTACCGCTTGAAGGTATTCGAGTTGAGAAAGCTGCATAGATTACTCCAAAGGCAGCCAAGTCGACGGGCCACGCGTCCTCAGATGAGGTTCTCGCCCAGATTTTTGCCGCCGAGGACGTGCATGTGGAAGTGCATGACGGTCTGGCCGGCGTTGACACCCTTGTTGGAGATGACGCGGAAACCGTCCTCCAGACCCTTGGCCTTGGCGACCTCTTGGATGGCGTGAGCCATGGCACCCATGGTCTCGGCAGGTACGTTGTCGGCGATATCGCTGTAGTGCTTCTTGGGGATCACGAGCGTGTGGACCGGCGCCTGGGGGTTGAGGTCGTCGAAGGCGATGACCTGGTCGTCCTCAAAGACAACGGTCGAGGGGATCTCGTGGTTGGCAATTTTACAGAAGATGCAATCACACATAGCTGGTTCCTTTCTCACAGACCAAGGTAATTATATTTGGTCGGAATGGTTAGAACGAGAGGTTGTCGTCGGTGTTGGCGGCTTCGCCGTCGGCGAGCACGTCGTTGCCGTCGACGTCCTTAAGGAGCACCGAGACCTTCTGCTCGGCATCAGACAGGCGGGTGCGCAGGCTCTTGAGGAGCTCGACGCCGCGGGTGTAGCTCTCGAGCGACTCCTCGAGCTCCATATCGCCCGACTCCAGACTGCGGATGATGAGCTCCAGCTCCTGCGAGGCCTGCTTGTACGTAAGCTGTTCGACCGGGGTCTTCTCTGCCATATCTGTTTCCTTTCCTAAAGGTTTATCGCTATGAAACGCGGGTTACTCGACCGTATCGACCGTTGCTGCCACGTTGCCGTCTGCCATGCGCACGCGAATGGCGTCGCCAGGCTTAAAGGTCTTGGCACTCGTAGCCACACCATCATCGCTGTACGCGATGGAATAGCCGCGAGCAAGCACTTTGAGCGGCGACAGGGCATCGAGCGACGCTGCCGCACGGCTCAGGTCGGACGCTGGCTTGCTGAGCATCGTGCGCCCTTGATGCTCTAGGCGGGAACTCGCAAGCGTGAGCGCATGGCGCTTACCATCGAGCCCCGAGGTGCTTGTAATTAGACGCTCGGGCAAGCGCTCAAAGTTGGAGCGGAATGTCCCGACCGAGCGTACTATGGCGCCCGACAGGCGATCGGCAGTCAGTGCAAGCTCCGATTCGCGACGCTCGACCATAAATGTGGGGTCGTTGAGGCACGGGCGACACGCAGCGGCATCGAGCGCATCACCCAAGCGAGCCGTATAGGTATCCCAGGCACGGCGACCGCGCTGATCGAGCATCTCCAGGTCGACCTGGGCCGACCCAATCATCGATGCCATCGCGGCACCCAGACGCTGATGGCGCGCCTCGAGCACATCGGCCAACTCCGTCATAGCCGGCGCCACCGATTCTGCCGCCGCCGTGGGCGTGGAGGCGCGTCGGTCGCTCACCATGTCGCAAATCGAGGTATCGGGCTCATGGCCAATGCCGGTCACCACGGGCACAGGACAAGCCGCCACCGCGCGGGCAAGCTCCTCGTCATTAAAGGTCATGAGGTCCTCAAAGGAGCCGCCGCCGCGCACCAGCAAAATACAGTCGGGCGCCGGCGTAATGGAAGCGGCGCGGCGCAAGCCATCAATGAGCTCGGCCGGCGCACCCTCGCCTTGAACCTTGGCGCCCACGCAGACAAGCTCGACGAGCGGGTTGCGACGGCGCAGCGTACGCTTGACGTCGTCGATTACCGCACCGGAAAGCGAGGTGACGACCGCCACGCGTGAGCAAAACACCGGGATGCGGCGTTTGCGGGACTCGTCCATCAGTCCCTCGCGGCGTAGCTTTTCGGCCAACTGCGCCACCTGTTGACGCAGCAGGCCCTCCCCCGCCAACGAAAACGAGCGGGCAACAAAGCTCATGCGGCCCGTGGCCTTATAGAGATTGAAGCTGCCCTTAAAGCTCACCTGCATGCCGTCGCGCAAATCGAAGGTGCGCTTGAGATAGGCGCCCTTCCAGATGATGCAGTCGACGGCGGCCGAGTCGTCTTTAATCTGGAAGTAGCAGTGGCCGCTTCGGGCGTTGGGACCACGGAAACCCGTGACCTCGCCCAGGACACTCAGCTGCGGAATGGCATCGAGCGCACCGGCGGCGATCTCTACCGCCTGGCTCACGCTGAGCTCCTTACGCTCCTGCTCGTCCGAACCGTCGAACTCGGCGGAAACGGCATTGCCGGTTAGATTCCAGCCTGCCACGCAGCCTCCTTTCGTCATCGTGCACAAGGGCTCCGGCCCTGCGCAAATTCAAGTCCAACACATAGTACAGCGCCGCGAGGACACGAATCCCCGCGGCGCCTGCCTGTCCCATTTGTTATCGGTTGGAGTTTCTGTTGTAGCGAGCCATAAGATAGAGCAGCTGAATAATCGAGGTGAGCGCAGCGGCAACATAGGTAAGCGCGGCGGCCGTCAGCACCTTCTTGGCACCGTTGACCTGCTTGGAACTCATGCCCGACTGCTCGATATACGCCACGGCGCGGCGGCTGGCGTCAATCTCGACCGGCAGCGTAACGAGCTGGAACAGCACGCTAAACGAGAAGAAGATCAGCGCGAGGGTCGTGAGTCCCGCGATGTTCATAAACAGGCCCAAGAGCAACACGATGGTCCAGGTGTTCTGGGTAAAGTTGACGACCGGCACGAGGGCGGTACGTACCTTCATCATGGCATAGCCGCTTTGACGCTGGGCGGCATGGCCCGCCTCGTGGCAGGCGACGGCAACGCTTGCGACCGAACCGCCCGAACGATTGGCATCCGACAGATACAGGTTGTTGTCCTGCGGGTTGTAATGGTCGGTGAGCTCGCCAGCGACACCCTTGATACCCACGGCACTACAACCGTTGGCATCGAGCATGCGGCGAGCGACCGTGGCACCCGTATCGCCGTCCGAGCGAACCTTGGACCAGGTTTTGTACGTCGAGTTGATATAGTTCTGTGCGGCAAGGCCAAGCACCGTGCAGACAAGAACAACCAGCAGGTACAGCGGGTCGATGCCAAAGCCGTATCCATAGTAATAGGGCATGCGAATTCCTCCGAATCGAGTTACACGTTGGAGGCATTCTACCCACTCGCCCAGCAGGCAAATCAACATCGATGTTTTGGCAATGTCAGCGAAAACGGCCGAGAGCGAGCAAGGTGACGTGAAAGAGAAGCGACGCGCACTTTGGTACGCGAGCGACGATTGAACGTCAGATTGCTCGCTCTCGGCCGTTTGCAGCGTCGAGCTGTTGCGCGGTTTGGTAAAACCGCGTAACTATATACCTATAACAACTCAATCTTTCCGTCCTTCACGGTGAGCCCCATATTGCCGGAAAGCAGATCGTCCAGGCGCGAACCCACAAGCTCAAAACGCCAGCCTTCGCGCAGGGGGCTTTGCTCAGGATGCTCGATGTAATCGGCCAGGTCATCGCGCGAGGCAATGACCGAGGTCGCCACCCCCGAGCGCTCGGCAACCAGGCGGATGAGCGCGTACATGAGATCCGTCACGCTCTCCAGCTCCGGAGAGATCTGGCGATGCCCGCGCACCATGAGCGGCAGGCGATCGTGCGGGCAGCTCGCACCGCGCTTGATGGCCATGAGCGCGCCGTCCACGTCGCGCTCCCCCAACTGGTCGGTACCGCGAATGCTACGGAACTCCTCAACGCGCACGGGATTGCGCTTAACGAGCGCCAGCAGCGTATCGTCGGACATGACCCACTTGCGCGGGATGTTGCGGCGCTCGGCGCGGTCCTCGCGCCAGGCGGCGAGCTCGCGCGCGATGCCCAACTGGTGACGGCTGCACGAATTGATGCGTTTGACCTTACGGAACGCCTCGTGGCGATCGGCGCGATAGTGCGACTCGTCAGCCAGCGGGCGCAGCTCGTCGAGCACCCAGTCCACGCGGCCCAGCTCGCGCAGGCGGCTCATCATCTCGGTATAGGCGACGATCAGGTACTTGACGTCATCGATCGCGTACTCGATCTGTTTGTCGGTCAGCGGGCGACGCGACCAGTCGGTCAGCGACTCGGTCTTGGGCAGCGAGACGCCGCAAAACGTCTGCACGAGCGCGCCGTAGGAAATCTGCTGGCGTTCGCCCAAAAAGGCGGCGGCCACCTGCGTGTCAAAAATCGGACGCGGCAGCACGCCCACGGTATGGAGCATAACCTCCATATCCTGCGAGCAGGCGTGGAAGACTTTGATCACGCTCTCGTCGGCCATAAGCTCGGCCAGCGGCGACAGGTCGTCGATCACCAGAGGGTCGACCGCAACGCTCTCGGCAGGGGTGGCAATCTGAACCAAACACAGGCGCGGATGGAACGTGCGCTCGCGCAAAAACTCGGTATCGACGGCAATCGCGTCAAACTCACGGGCGCGCTGGCAAAAGTCGAGTAGAGCTTGATGTGTGGAAATGTACATATCAACCCATCGAATAAGGTTAGGCCCGAAAAACACGGGTAGGATATCGGCATTGCCTTACAACTATACTCGGTTAGTCACAGAACGGGAACGTAAGTATGCGCTGCCTTATCATCCACAACCCGGCATCGGGCCCCAGCTCAGATGAAATCTACGCATTCACGCACGCCCTCGCGCAGGGCGGCGACGAGGTCGTGATGCGTTTTATCGGCGATGGCATGGAACCCGAAGACGCCGTGGCAGACGTGCGCGAGTTTGATCGCGTGGTGATTTCGGGCGGCGACGGCACCGTCTCCAACGTACTCGACCAAATGCGCGGATGCGGCGTCCCCACGCTCGTCTTCCCCTCCGGCACAGCCTGCCTGTTCTTTAACAACATCGGTAATGCCCCCGAGGCAGCGGCACTTGCCAAGGCCTGCCGTGCCGGTCGCACGGTCAAAGTGGACATGGGCGAGCTCTTTTGGCTCGACGAGAACGGCAACGAAAGGCGCCACGGCTTTATCATCATCGCCGGCTCGGGCTTCGACGCCGAGATCATGATGAAGGCCGCCCCTACCAAAAACGACATCGGCGAGATCGCCTACTTCCTCTCCGCGCTCGCCACGCCCAACCCCACGGTGGCGCACTTTACCATCGAGCATGACGGCATTGTCGAGGAGCTCGATGGCATCTGCTGCATGGCCGGCAACACCTCGGTCATCCAAAACGACATCAACCTGTTCCCCAACTGCCGCATGAACGACGGCATGGTCGACATTGCGGTCATCGAACCCGTGCGCACCGTGCAGCTGCTGCCTACCGTGATCACCGCTGCGCTTGACCCCGCCGGCAAGGTACTCGGGCGCCCACAGTTCAAGATCATCCAGACCAAGGAAGCCAAGATCACCTGCACCCCGTCACTGGGCATGCAGTTCGATGGCGAGATTATCTCCAGCAATTCGGGCGTCTTTGGAGCCCGCGCGCTTCCGCAATGCCTCGACCTCATCGTCGACGAATTCTCCCCGCTCGGAAAATAGGAGGACCCTATGAACGACAATCCCCTGATCGGCTTTATTGTCATCGTCTTGGCCATGCTCGTCGGTTACGCCATCAACGTGATTCACCGCCGAAAGAAGTAAATCCACATTGGTATGATATTCATCCAGTTATCGACTCTCCCACTGTTTATGCAAATCCTAAACAGCGGGAGAGTTTTCTTTTTGAGCGCCGTCTAGTGCTTTATTCAGCTACAGTAAATGCAGGGTGCCTTTATTTAACTAAAGCTATAAAATGAGTATTATTATCCGTTCATCGTATATTTCTTCACGCTCATCGAGTAAAAGCTGTTGTCGAATGAATACTCTTTACGCTTCCTTTAGGCTAGTAGATGTATTTATTAGCTGAAACTCCGTACGGTTTCGCGGGGTTTCAACAGTTGGGAGGGATTATGAGGTTTACTCATCCTGTCAACACGCTCAAGAAGCTCGGCTGCGGCCTTGCGTTTGGAGCAGCGGCCATCATGGCCATGCCGACTTCGGCGCTCGCCTGCACCCAGATCTACATGGGCAGCAAGCTCACGGCCGACGGCAACACGTACTACGGCCGTTCCGAGGACTTCGGTCCGCGCTACATCAAGCACTTTGGCATTGAGCCCGCACACAAGGACGGCAACGAGTACACCTCGGTCGAGTCCGGTTTTGAGTACAAGTCCAAGGGCGCAACCTACCGCTACACCTTCGTTCGCGACAACCCCTCGCAGTGGGAAGATCGCTACGACGCATATTCCGAGGCAGGCATCAACGAGAAGGGCGTCTCCTGCTCTGCCACGTTGAGCACCTCCTATAACGAGAAGGCCGAAGAGGCCGACCCCATCACCGAGGAGACTGGCATTGGCGAATACAACTACGCCAGCGTCATTCTGGGCGAGAGTGCCACGGCCCGCGAGGGTGTCGAGCTCCTCGGCAGCCTGATTGACGAGCAGGGCGTCTGCTCCAACGACCAGATCATCATTGCCGACAACAACGAGACCTGGTTGTTTGCAGCGCTTTCCGGCCATCAGTGGATCGCCATGAGGCTCACTGACGATATCGCCTCGCTCAACCCCAACATCGGCAACCTCACCTATGACGTCGACCTCGACGACACCGAGAACTGCCTCCACTCCGAGGGCATCGAGTCTATGCCTAAGGAGAAGGGCTTTGCCGAGTACACCGACGGCAAGTTCGACGTCGCCAAGACCTACGGCGAGGAGATTGGCGAGGCCGGCATGCACCAGTGGTCGCGCTATATCCAGGGCCGCGATTACTTCATGGCTCCGCTTGCTGAGGGCACCGACTACGAGATCGTCAAGGACGAGCGCGAAGACGCTCGCGCGACGACCGGCGCCCTGGTCCACGAAATGCAGCCGCTGTTCTTCCAGCCCGGCAAGTCCGACTGGAACACCTTTGAGATGATTCGTTCCTTCGCCGCTCGCGGCGAGAATGTCGCCGGCCTCAACGCCAACACCGACGGCGCCTATGCCATCGGCTCCAACCGCAACACCGAAATCCACACCTTCCAGATCCGTCACGGCATGGACCCCGAGATCGCGACCATCCAGTGGGAGATGCTCTCCAACGCCGAGTTCTCCGTCGCCATCCCCCTCTATTCCGCACTGCTCACCGAGGTCAGCCCCTACTTCAGCGGTCAGGATGTCTCCTTCGATCACTGCGAAGAGGAAGACGTCGTGAACAACGAGGAGCCCAAGAACTCCATCAACTACGTCCTCATGGACATCAACACGCTCGCCTATGAGAACCGCGACCACTGCGCCACCGGCGTCCGCGCCTATCTCGACGCCCTGCAGAAGGAACTCATCGAGCAGAACCTGACCGTCGACGAGGCCATGCAGGCCGAAGAAGGCACCGAAGCCCGCACCGCCCTGGCCAACAAGGCCGGCAAGGCTGCAACCAAGAACACCTATGTTAAGTGCAAGGCCATGCTCGAGGAGATGCGCGACTACCTCCAGGAGGGCGATTTCTCCGAGGAGTTCGTCCCGAGTGACTACGATGCTGACAACGACTGCCTGGTCGAGTCCATCACCTACGCCGACGAGGCCCTTTCCGATGAGGACGTGGCCGAGCCCGAGGCCGAAGAGGAAGAGGTCACCGAGGAGAAGTCCGAGGGCAACAACATGGCCGCCATGGCCGTTGGCGCCGTCGTCATCATCGGTGTCTGCGCCTACGTGATCTATCGTCGCAAGAAGGCCTAAGGCCCTCATGTCTTAGCTGAGCGGACAAGGCAGCCATGGCAGCCTCGCCCGCTTAGCCCGCTCTTTTGACCGACGGGAAACCCGCCGGTTGATTTCCGATCTCAACCGAACACATTGAGCTGACGGCACGCTCCCGCAG
>DXZO01000029.1 GCA_019419625.1 Collinsella sp.
TCCATAAAGTCCGAAGCCAGCGACTCCTCCAAGATCTCAGAGCAAGCGGCGACGCACTCGTCACAGATAAAGATGTTGGTCGGACCCTTTACGAGGCGACGGACCTGCCCCTGCTCTTTTCCGCAGAAGGAGCAGCGGATGGGGTTGCCATTCTCGTCAAAGTTGTCCTGCATGTTTCCTGCCATCCTAGGCGTCCTTCGCGGCGAGATCGCGCGAGGTGACGATACGGTCGATCAGGCCGTAGTCGAGGGCCTCGGCAGCGGTCAGGTAGTTGTCGCGCTCGGTATCGGCCTGGACCTTCTCGATGGGCTGGCCCGAGGCATCGGACAGGATCTGATTGAGCTCGCGGCGGGTCTTCTTGATCTCCTCGGCAACGATCTCGATCTCGGTCTGCTGGCCCTGGGCACCGCCGCTGGGCTGGTGAATCATGACCTTGGAGTGCGGCAGGCAGAAGCGCTTGCCCTTGGCGCCAGCCGAAAGCAGCACGGCGGCCATGGACGCAGCCATACCGACGCAGATGGTGGAGACCTGCGGCTTGATAAAGTTCATGGTGTCAAGAATCGCCAGGCCGGAGTAAACCTCGCCGCCGGGCGAATTGATGTAGAGCGAGATATCCTTCTCGGCATCCTGGCTCTCAAGATGCAGCAGCTGGGCAACGACCAGGTTGGCGCTGACGGAGTTGATCTCCTCGCCCAAGAAGATGATGCGGTCGTTGAGCAGGCGCGAATAGATATCGTAGCTGCGCTCGCCGCGCGGCGTCTGCTCGATAACGTATGGCACGAGGGCGGAATCGAACTTAGCGATCATACGCATCTCCATTTCTCTCTTGCGGACCAAATTGGTTCTAGATAAACGTACGGTGCCCGCATGCTATGCATTGGCTGGCACCGTACGAAGCAACCGGATAACCGGTGTATAACTTTACCCCATCACAGGCGCACGCATGCGCTCGCGGGCAAGGTGGCGAGAATTACTCGGCGTCCTTGGCGGTCTCGTCGACCTCGGTCACCTTGGCGTTCTCGACCAGGTGGTCGACGGCCTTGGAGCGACGGATAGACTCACGGACGGCAGGCATGCGGCCATCGGCGATGAACTCGGCCTTGGAAGCCTCGACGTCCTTGACGCCGGCCTTCTCGAACTCGGCGTTGATGTCGTCCTCGGTGACCTCAATCTTGAGCTCACGGGCGAGGGCGTCGAGCGCCAGGGACTCACGGGCAACGTCGTTGGCCTGCTTGTGCAGGTCGCCGATGAACTGCTCCATGGTCAGGCCGGAAGCGGGCAGCCAGGTGTCCAGCGTCATGCCGCGGGCAGCGAGGTTGGACAGGAAGTTCTGGCCAAGCTCCTCAAAGACGGACTGCTCGTAGTCGGCATCCATCTCGTCGAGCTGCAGGCGCTCGGCGAGAGCGGAGACGCAACGGTTCTCCTTCTCGGCCGGGAGGCGGGAAGCCTTGTCCTGCTCGATCTCGATCTTGATGGCGTCGCGCATAGCGTCGATGCTGTCGAAGCCAAAGTCGGACTTGACGAGCTCGTCGGTGAGCTCGGGGGTGTTGCGGACCTTGATGCCCTTGACGGTGACCTCGACGGTGTGGGTCTCGGCCTCCTCGCCCTCCTCGGCCTCGTCGGTCCAGGTGACGGACTTGACGTCGTCAACGTTGGCGCCGATCAGAGCCTCGTTGAACTCCTTGGGGTTGCTGTCGCTACCGGCGATGAGCATGCGGCCCTCGGCGGCGAAGTTGTCGGCGTTCTCGACGGCCTTGAGATCGACGGTAACGTAGTCCTCGGACTCGACAGCGCGGCCCTCGACGTCCTCGAAGGTGGCACGGTAGTTGAGGAGCATCTCGACCTGGTTGTTGATCTCGGACTCGGTGACCTCCGCAGGGGGCATCTCGATCTCGACGGCGTCGAAGGAAGAGAGCTCGGCAGCAGGACGCAGGGAGAACTCGACGGTGTAGGTGTAGTCCTCGTGATCCTTGGCGAGGTCGAGCTCCTTGTAGTCACCGTTCTTGGTGGGGACGATGTCCAGCTCGTTGAGGACGGCGGGCTCGTTGGCGGCGATCAGGTCGTTGGTGGCCTGAGCGAGGGTAGCCTCGGCGCCAAGAGCGGAGTCGATGACCGGACGGGGAGCCTTGCCGGCACGGAAGCCCGGGAAGCGGTACTTCTTGGCGGTGTCCTTGTAGGCCTTCTTGATCGCGGCGTCGACGTCGGCGGCCGGGATGGTGACCGTAGCGGTGAGCTTGGCGTCCTTGACGTCAGAAGCGGTGATGTTCAACACGTTCCTCCTCATACTGCCCAGCTTATCTGAGGTGCTGGTACCTTTATGCAACAAAGAGTCGCGACGGCCGAAGCCGACGCAGATGCGTTGGTGCGGGCGAAAGGACTCGAACCTTCACGGGAATCCCACCAGAACCTAAATCTGGCGCGTCTACCAATTCCGCCACGCCCGCATGAGCGCACAGACTAGGAATGATAGCAGATACGAACGACAAGCGCACGCACACGTTTTACAGGCTCACGACCTCACCACGAGTGCGAAAGGCGGGGCGAGTTGCCCCGCCCCGCCAATTACGACTTGTTCGCCGACCCGCTACTCCCCCAGCAGGGCCTTCTCGGGCGTGATGGGCAGTGAGCGAACCTGATGGCCGGTGGCGTGCGCCACGGCCGAGGCCACGGCGGCGAGCGGCGTGTTGATGACGACCTCGCCGATCGACTTGGCGCCAAACGGGCCCGTCGGCTCGTAGCTCGGCTCAAAGGCCACGCGAATGCTGCCGATATCCAGGCGCGTGGGCAGCTTGTAGCTCATAAAGTTGCCGGTGCGCAGACGGCCGCGAGCGTCATGCTCGACAATCTCGTAGAGCGCGTGGCCGATGCCCTGGGCAATGCCGCCCTCGGCCTGAACGCGCGCGAGCGCCTCGTTGATCACGGTGCCGCAGTCGACGGCCGCCGCATAGTCCACCACAGTCACCTTGCCGGTGGCCTTGTCCACACGGCGGTA
>DXZO01000003.1 GCA_019419625.1 Collinsella sp.
CACTTAATGTGCTTTCCGTCTTGCGCAGGACTGTAGAGCAGCAAACTTAACCCGCGCCAGCCGGCCCCGGAGACCCTCCCGGAGAGACCGAAAAACTTTTTCAAAAAAAGTTGTTGCGCGGCGGACAGACTTCTGTGTATACTAATCCCCGCAGCGCACGCGAGCGGAAACAAACGCGAACGACTGCCTGGGGAGTTAGCTCAGTTTGGTTAGAGCGCCGGCCTGTCACGTCGGAGGTCGCGGGTTCGAGCCCCGTACTTCCCGCCAACGCAATTAAAGCCACGTCTTCGGACGTGGCTTTTTGCGTTTAATAGGCCATCGATCTTACACGCCTCTTTATCCAAGTCACCGCATTTGCAACGAGCGAGTCAACCTCTACTGATATATGTGTTCAAACAGGGGGTTTGTTGCGCAACATCTGTTCAATGAAGCAGGGGGTTAGGCTATACTAAATTTCACTGTAGGCCGTACCTGATTCATCCAGTCTTCATGTGCGGCATTCAGTGGACACCCAATTTATAATTTGGTTGCCCAGACGGTCATTTGGCGTCTCGACACAAGCTCGGCCCCGGAGCTCGTTCGAGCTGTCCGTATTCCTTGAAAGGGGAAACATGGACATATCGAGGAAGACTGATTATGCCCTTCGCATGCTTGCGATGCTTGCCGAGGAGCCGGAGCGGTTGCTTTCTGTTCGCACTGCTGCCGAAGAGGTCAATGTTCCGTATTCATTTGCCCGTTCGATTCAGCACGGTTTGGTTCAGGCCGGCATTGTGGAGAGCCTGCGTGGTGTTCACGGCGGCATGCGCCTTAAGGTGAGCCCCGACGATGTCACGATTCGTCAGGTTGTAGAGGCAGTTCAGGGTCCCATGGTTATGAACGACTGCACCGCGCCCGATGGTGACTGTGCGCGCATGGGCACGTGCTGCTATCATCCCCTGTGGGCCGGAGCCCAGGCGCTGATGCGCGACTACCTCGATTCCGTTTCGCTCGGCGATATCGTCGCCCATCGCCAGTTTCCGGCTGTCGATCCCAAGTTCGCCGATCGCGATGCGTTTCCCGAGTACGCTGCCTGCGCGTACGCTTGCCGGGAGGAATAGCGCCGCATAAGGAGTATTACCATGATTCAGGACCCCTTTCGTTCGATGATTCGTTCGGAAGGGGTCCTGCGTTATCGCGACCTTCCGTGGCGCCGCACGCGCGACCCGTATATCATCTGGCTCTCCGAGGTCATGCTGCAGCAGACGCAGGTACCGCGCGTGGAGGCGCGCATGCCGGCGTGGCTCGATCGCTTTCCGACTGTCCAGGCGCTTGCTCAGGCTGCCCCTTCCGATGTCTTGGATGCGTGGCAGGGGATGGGCTACAATCGCCGCGCCCTGGCGCTTCACAGGGCTGCACAGTGCGTTGTGGAGGACTGGGATGGGGATTTTCCGCGCGAGACGCACGATCTGGTCGCGCTGCCCGGCATTGGCCCGGCAACGGCGCAGGGCATCCGTTCGTTTGCATTCGATCTTCCAGGTGTGTATCTGGAGACCAACGTGCGCACGGTCTTTTTGCATCATTTCTTTCCCGATGTGTCGGCCGTTCCCGATCGCGAGCTGGTGCCGCTGATTCAAGCTGCCTGTCCGGCGGCCCCCGGTGCGGCGGCGGATGAGATTGCGCCCTTTGCTGTGCCTCAAGACGATGCCGACACGCCGCGCGCGTGGTATTACGCGTTGTTGGATTACGGCGCGTATCTTAAAAAGATGCTGCCCAATCCGTCCAGGCGATCGGCGGGCTATAGTCGTCAGTCCAAGTTTGAGGGCTCGCGTCGCCAAAAGCGAGCCCACATTGTGCGCATGCTGCTGGCGGCACGCGATGGACAACCGGCAGGTATTACGCTCGATGAGGCCGTTGCAGGCGTTAACGAGATGGAGACGGCAGCCGGCCGAGAGCCGGTCGAGCGCGAGCTGGTCGCAAGCATCCTTGCCGATCTGGAGCGCGAGGGCTTTTGCCGCTCCGAGGGCGATCGTTGGCTGAGCGTATAGCTCGCTCGAATTTGAAGAACGGGATTGTAAGGTTTAAATTCTCGGCTTGAGGGCATCCTAAAGACAAGGCCGCTCAAAGCCTATGGGCGGCATGTGTTGAAGGGAAGTACACCTATGGATTTTGAGAACTCTCAGACCAAGAAGAACCTCGAGACCGCTTTTGCCGGTGAGTCCCAGGCACACACCAAGTATCGCTACTATGCATCCAAGGCCAAAAAGGACGGCTACGTTCAGATTTCGAATATCTTTGCCGAGACGGCGGGCAACGAGTCCGAGCATGCCAAGCTGTGGTTTAAGTATCTGCACGACGGCGCCGTTCCGGGCACTCTGGACAACCTGCGCGATGCCGCCGCGGGCGAGAACTACGAGTGGACCACGATGTATGACGAGTTTGCCAAGACCGCCGAGGAGGAGGGCTTTGCCGAGATCGCCGAGAAGTTCCGTGGTGTCGCCGCTGTCGAGAAGGCTCACGAGGAGCGCTACAACAAGCTCGTCGAGCGCATTGAGTCGGGCGAGGTGTTTGAGCGCGAGGGCGTAAAGGTGTGGAAGTGCCTGAACTGCGGGCACCTGCATGTTGGTGCCGAGGCGCCCGAGGTGTGCCCGGTGTGCAACCACCCGAAGGCGTACTTTGAGGAGCAGGTGGTGAACTACTAGCGCCGATACGAACGCGGACTGCGGAGCGCAGGGCGGGGAAATACCTTTCCCTCTCGCTCACGGCTTCGCAGGGTCGCGTTGAGGGAAGGTAGTCCGGCCCTCCCGGCCCGCTTTGGGTCGCCGCGTGCTCGTTACTGAAAAGCTGATTAGAAGTTTGTGTGCCGCCCCTTTTGGGGCGGCACTTTTTGTGTGGGGTCCCGGTCTTCACAATTTTCGTCAAGCTTTTGGTTAGGTTTTGGTCGGTTGGCGTAAGGGCGGAAGGGCAAAAGATCATTCGATAAAAAAGCTCAGAGAAAGTGCTGGTAGGGGAGTTGTTGAGGTTTTCGACAGCTTTTGTCAACAAGAAACTTTGCGGCTATTGCCGCGGATTTCGTTGCTGCGGCCGCGATGGTGCGGGATGCTGGGCGCAAGCGTCGAATGCTCCGATTGAGGAGGCCAACATGGATCTTTTTCTTGAGACCCCGCAGCAACAAGCCGAGCGCATGTTGCGCCAACAGCAGCGGCTTATGGAGATGCAAATGCAAGGGGCAAGCGTCCAGCCTCCTGCGCAAAACGCCGCGCCCGCGGTATCGTCTGCGGGCGAGGTGGACCCAGGAGCCTATTCCGTACAGCAGGATTCATATGCGCAGGAGCTTGCGTTCGACAAACGTCGTGCGCGCCGTCGTCGCTGGGCCCAGCGCCTGCGTACGCTGGCGATGATCGTGCTGATCCCGTTGGGGCTCGCGGCAATCTTCTTGGCCTCATATGCCCTCACGTGCATTCTCAACGGCGCCTCGCCCAGCGAGGTGCTTGAGCACTTGGCAGCCCTCGGCCAGCGCCTAGGCGATGTCATAACAACCGTCCGCGCCGGCTGGGAGAGTTAGCGTTTGCCACATTAGGACTTCTAGGGTGTAGGGATTATCGCCATGAGTAGAATCCTTGCATCTTGCTGGTGCTGTCGTGCGACTGAATAGTATTATTGAAGATGAATAATAATAGGATTTGCTATGTATAAGCAGGATTTAGAGCAGACTCTTTTGGGCATTGACGAAGAGGCGGAGCTGGAAATAGGTCCAAGAGACTATAGACCGAGTGTTGTATTGGTGGGAGGAAGTGCCTTCATGCTAAACGATGTGACGAATCGGTCGGTTACACATGACATTGATGTGTTTGAGGCAGACGGGTGCCTCCGCGAGATCATAGCTCGATACCCCGAGGTGAATGGTATGGCGGTGGCATATTGCAATCAGATGCCATTCAATTACGAAGATCGTTTGATTCCCTTAGATATTGGGGCGCGTTTTATCAGGTACTTTACGCCATCCTTGGAGGACCTGGCGGTAATGAAGCTCTATGCCTACCGTCCGAACGACATCGTCGATCTTCATAGTCAGGCATTCGTCGACCGACTTGATTGGGGGCTGCTCGAACGGCTTATATTCGACGAGGGAGAGGCACTGGCGTCGTCGCCTTCGGAGCGGAGTTATCAAGAGATGGTCTGCGCATACAGGCAATACAAAAAGGAGGTGCTCGGTTGAATCTGACCTTTGAGGGATTCTTAAAAGGCTATTGCCGAGAGCTATCCGGACAACAGTCGCTGAGTTTTAGAAAACTGGTTGAGCGGGCGATGACGGTTGCGCCGCGCGTGGCGGAGCCTCTGTTTTTGCTTGCTTTGGTGCAAGGAAAAGCTGAATACGTTCTGGGTTTATCCGAGGGCTCGTGGATGGAAGAAAGTTACCGAGGCGTTTTGTCCTTGTACGGTCAAGCGGGTAGCATGGCGTCTCTATGCACCAAAATTGAGCTCCCTAATCGTTATGCCAACGTTTGGCGTGCGTATAGAGCGGTGAAGGAAAAGCCAGTGGCGGACAGAAGGATCAACGCCCTGATGCGAAAAAGAACATTGGGGGCGCTAGGGGAATCGGGCGTAACGCGCTACGGTCTCTGCCGCGATTTGAATCTGAACAAGGGAAACGTTTACGCATACTTAGCCGGTGATGACTCAAAAGTGAGCAGGGAAACGGCGCGCCGCATTATGGAATATGCGGAGGGGAGCGGCGCCAAAGAAGGGGCCGGGCGCCCGGTGCGTGTGGCGGGGTAAGATTGATCGCGGTTTTGATTGATGATCGATTGAGTTTGTTGGGCGAAGTCTATGTCTGCTATTGATATCGTGCTTGTTGTGATCGCCTTGGTGGCGGTGGGGGTTGCTGTGGCTTGTGCCCTGCAGCTTAAGGGCCTTCGCGCCGAGCTGCGGG
>DXZO01000030.1:0-5648 GCA_019419625.1 Collinsella sp.
GAAATCATCAGTATCCGGTTCCTCTCTGTTGATAGAACTCGCCACCGGTAAGGGCACGGGTGCGGCTGAGGTTTACGTGGCAGATGGCGCAAGCCAGGGCATCGGCGGCATGGTCGGGATGCGGGTCGTGGTCGAGCTGCGTGAGCGTACGAACCATATACGCGACCTGCCGTTTGTCCGCGGCTCCGGTGCCCACAACAGCCTGCTTAATCTGCATAGGCGTGTACTCGCCAATCTCGAGCGCGCATTCCGAAAGCGCCACAAGCGCAGCGCCGCGGGCATGTGCCGTGGGGATGGCCGAACGAACGTTGGCGCCAAAGTAGATGCTCTCGACAGCAGCCGTGTCGGGTCGATAACGCTCGACGACATCCTTAAGGTCATGGGCGATATGCGACAGGCGCACCGCGAGCGGGCTGCCCGCGCTGGTCTCGATACAACCGTAGGCACGGCAGCGAACCTCGCCACGTCGCTCCTCGATAATCCCCCAGCCCGTATGGGCCAAACCGGGGTCGATACCCAAAATGACCAAGCCAACCTCCCCTCGTCACAAATACAGCACAAGGCAAGGCCCCGAGCATCATTCACGAACGTCTGTTCTAGAATAACACAACGGGACCAAGATGCTTAGTTGAAGTGTCGGGGTTGGAAGCGAATCCTATCCCATAGTTAGTTCTGCGAGAAAAAAGGAAACTGACGGGGATCCACCGGCGGATGCGGCATCGGTCCGCCCTGGGGCCCACCCTGCGGGCCACCCTGGCCGCCCATCATCTTATCGATGGCGTCCTGAACCTCGCCCTCGAACTTTTTCATGCCCTCGTGCAAACGACGCTGACCGTCCTCAGAGCGCAGCTCCTCCATCTGCTCGGGCGAAATACCCAGCAGCTCACCCAAAATGCCCATCATCTCACCGCGCATACGGTCACTCGTATCGTCGTCGGCAAAGCGACGCACCTCGGCGCGCGCCAGCGAATCGACCGTCATACGCTCCTTGCCGTTAAGCCCCAGGTCGGACCACGCGAGCATGTACGGCCAGGCGCGCTCGACAAACGAACGGGCTGAGACGATCGACGCCGTCGGCAGCATGCGGCGGGCGGCCTCGCCCTGACGCACGAGCATCAGCAGCAGCGAGCAGGCCTCAGGCTTGCCAGCGGCCATCGGGATGTCGTCGAAAGATCGATTGCGGTCCACGTGCGCCTCGAGCGCGCCATCGACCTCACCCGGCTCAAGCCCGCCGAGCAGCTGTGCCGCGCGGTCGAGCATATCGACCGGACCGTCGAGCGTCGAGAGCGCCTGCGCCAGCACTCGCTCCATACAATCTTCCACCGCGTTGAGCGTCACGAGCTCTTGGGGCACCACGGCAGACGTGCGGTTGCGCACACGCGCCACAAACTCAAGCGTCGACAGGTACACATCGCCAAAGGGCGCGTAATCGCCCTGGTAGCCGCCGCAAAGCGCCGGCGCCGCCAGCGCGTACTCGGTTTTGGACAGCGGGCTCAGCGCCATCGCACCCAGCTCGAGCGCCGTGTCCTCCAGCATGAGGCCCAGCGTGCGCGAGCGCAGACGCTCGGCATCGCCCGCCGACACGTCGCGATCGAGCACACGCGCCGCATCCGGTGCATCGCGCTCGACGGTGCGAATGTGCAGACGCTCGGCGATGGCGCGGACGGCGGCACAGCGGGCAGCCTCGGCCTCTTCCTGCGCCGGCGTAAAGATACGGTTGCGCCCCAGCACCAGGCCAATCACATTACGCGGGCCCAGAGCGTCGACGGTCAGCGCCGCCAGCAGGGACGACGGCAAGTCGCCCTCGAGCGCCACCACAGCACGCGACGCACCGTGGGCTCGGGCGTTGTCGCGCACGGCGAGCACCAGCGCCTGCCACAGCCACTCCTCGGAACGGAACTCGGGCAGTTCGTGATCTTCCAGGGCATCGAGCATCACGCCGCGCTGAATCTCCTGAACCAGCAGGCTCTCCTCAAAACACGGCGCCTGGGCCACCACGCGACCACAGTCGTCGAGCACAAACGAACCGCCGGTATACACCGACTCGTCATAAGCACCGACCGGCGCCATGCAGGCAAACCACACGCTGCGCTTGGATGCGATCTTGCGGTAGGCGCCGCTGCGTACGGCGGCAATGGCAGCAGTCTCGCGGTCGGTCATGTCAAACGCGTTGAATTGGAAATACGCAATGAGGTCAACACCGGTCGGCAACATCTCGAGTTCGCGGTCCAAGTCAAAAATCACGGCAATGCGCACGCCGTCCACGTCGAACACCGGCGGCGCCCAACGCGTGTCGTTGTTCTCACCACGCTGCAGGGCAATGCTCGAACGCGCCGGCACCACATGACCGTCCTTGAGCATCATGTAGTCGAGCAGCGGCTGGCCCTCAAACGAAACCGCCGCGGGCACGATGCAGATCATGTCAAGCTCCTGGATACGCTCGGCGACACCAGTCAAGCCGGCAAGCATGTCGTGCTCAAAGTCGGCAGTGCCCACCAGGCCCCCGGGCATGGCGCCCATAAAGAGCGGAGCCGGAACGCACAGCACGCGCGCCCCGCGCTCGTGGGCCAGACGAGCCTGGTCCTCGATGCGGCCGCAAATGCCCTCAATATCACCCAGGCGCATATCGATCTGTGCAAGCGCGAACTTCATGGCTCAGCCCTTTCCGTCGTAAACCATCGAAATCGTAGTAAAAGCGCCGGCCGCATAATGCAGTCGGCGCTCGCATGTGCATATGCTAGCTATGATACCCCGAGCGGGGGCGCGCTCCTAGAACGTCGCGGACCACAGCCCGTGCAGGTTGCAGTAGGCATAGACGGTACCGGTCTTGGAACCGCCGGCAAAAAACGTCGCGGGCTTCATGCCGGGCTCAAGGTAATGGACCTCTAAGCGGCCCTCGGCCTCAAGGGCGATCCACTCAATATAGTGCTCGGGCAGGCTGGGGTGCTCGACCGAGCCAACGCGTGCGCGAATCACGTGACCGTCGCGCTCGGTCTCGACAACAGGCACGTGCTTCTCGTGCGCCGCGTCCTCAGTGTTTGCGGTCAGTTCCGTGCAACCGGCAGGGGTTGCAACGTCGTTGCCAAGGGCGGCAATGAGCTTACCGTCGGGGTCCTTAAAGAATTTCGCCATGATGTTCTCCTTTGCTGACGTGCCAATGTTCTTGACGGTTCTTATGCCCAAAGGCAGACAAACCATCCACGGCATTGCAAATGAACACATAACGGGCGGGGACGATGGGGCAGCGTGTGCCATCCGTCCTGGCGGCCCCACCCGAGCGGGTTAGCGCCCGTCGCCGCCCAGCAGCGCCAGAACATCTTCGCGGGTAAAAAGCGCCGAGGAGATGCCGTCACCGCCGAGCACGCTGTTGACCAGGTCGCGTTTGGACTCCTGCATCTGCATGATGCGTTCCTCGATCGTGTCCTTGGCGATGAGCTTGTACACGGTCACGGTATGTTGCTGGCCAATACGATGCGCGCGGTCGGTCGCTTGGTCCTGCGCCGCCACGTTCCACCACGGGTCGTAGTGGATGACCACGTCGGCTGCCGTCAGGTTAAGGCCCACGCCGCCCGCCTTGAGCGAAATCAAAAAGACCGGAACCTCGCCCGCTTGGAACTGCGCGACCATCTTGGCGCGGCTCTCCTTAGACGAAGCGCCCGTGAGCTTAAGGAAGGCGATGTCCTCCTTGGCCAAGCGCTTACCGATGATATCGAGCATACCCGTAAACTGGCTGAACAACAGGATGCGATGCCCGCCGTCGAGTGCGCCGTGCACGAGCTCCATGCACGTATCGAGCTTGGCGCTCCCCGCCTTGTAATCCTCGTAGTGTAGACGCGGGTCGCAGCAGATCTGGCGCAGCTTGGTGAGCTCGGCGAGCACCTTGAGTTTGTCCTTCTTAAACTCCCCAGCCTCGCGGTGCTGCACCTGCTGGGCGATGCGGTCCTGGTTGGCCAGGTAGAGCTTGCGCTGCTCGCCGGTAAGCTGCGCCATGACGGTGTCTTCGATCTTCTCGGGCAGGTCGGCCACCACGTCTTCCTTAACACGGCGCAGCACAAACGGCGACACGAGCGCCTGCAGGCGAGCGGCGCTATCGCCCTCGGCATGCTCGACGGGGCTCTCAAAGCGCTTGGCAAACGACTCGCGCGTCCCCAAAAGGCCCGGCATCAAAAAGTCGAAGATGCTCCAGAGCTCGGACAGGCGGTTTTCGATGGGCGTGCCCGTCAGGGCAAAGCGCACGCCGGCAGGCAGGCGCTTGGCGGCGCGCGCCACCTGCGTGAGCGGATTTTTAATGTACTGTGCCTCATCGAGCACCACGCGGGCAAAATCCTGCTCGACGTACTCGTCGATATCGCGCCGCATAAGGTCATACGACGTCACGACCACGCTATGCTCGGCCACGCCGGCGATCTGCACGCGGCGTTGAGCCTTGGCGCCCACAATGGCGCACACATCGAGCGACGGGGCAAAGCGCTCCAGCTCGGCAGTCCAGTTGTACACGAGTGAGGCCGGGCATACCACGAGCGTGGGCTTGGTGTCCCCCGCCTCCACGCGCGCCAGAATATGCGCAATCATCTGGAGCGTTTTGCCCAGGCCCATGTCGTCGGCCAAGATGCCGCCAAGGCCCAGGTGTTCGAGCGAGCCGAGCCACTGGTATCCGTCGACCTGGTAGCCGCGCATCGTTGCCTTGAGCGATGCCGGCACCGTAAAGTCCATCTTGCCGAGCGTGTCCAGGCGCTCGACGGTACGGCGGAACGCAGCGTCGCGATCGGCCTCGAGCGCCGGCGTGCGTGCGAGCATGCTGTCGACGAACAGGGTGCTCGACGCGGGAAGCGACACGCCGTCGAGCAGGTCGACGGCATCGACACCCAGGTCCTCGGCAAGGCCAAACGCGGCGCGCGCTCCCTCGTCCAGGCGAATGATGTCGCCGGACGTAAGGCGCGCAAACGTTTGATGGCGCTTGTACGAATCGAGATAGACGGCAAGGTCCGCGGCCGAAAGCCCGCTCGCGCCCAGCTCGACATCGAGCAGATTGCTCTTAACGGTCGCACGAACCGAGAGCTTGGGCGCGGGGCGGACCGAGATCTGGCGCAGACGGTCGCTGAGCATGACCTCACCCAGTTCGGACAGGGCGGACAGGCCCTCGGTCAGCAGGCAGAACAAGCGGGCGTCATCGCGCTCCTCAAACGCCAGACCGCCCTCGTAGAAATCGAAGTACAGGGCCGCCGTATCCATAACGCGAAACTCCGCCACCTCGTCGCGGGGCGGCACACCGGGGCGCTGCTCTTCGAAGGGGCTGCCCGGAGCGCCCAGGCTAAAGAGATCCGCCGACCAATCGCCGTAGGTAACCGTAATTTTGCAGGTCACGAGCCCATCGTCGACACCGATCGCCATAGCAAAGCTCGGCTCGGGTGCCACGGTATCGAGCGCGGCGGGCGCGGTGAGGTCGGTGTAGTCGCGCAAAATGGGCAGCGCCATACGGCAGAACTCACCCACCTGCTCGGCGGCAATATGGGCGGGCGTGCGGCACGGCAGCAAGCGCGAGAAAAAAGGTGCGGCATGCTGAGCAAATGCAGCGTCGGTACGGCGCGCGCGGCGCGTGTCAACCAAGTAGGCGGCATCGCCCGACGCAAAGCAGTACATATCGGCGG
>DXZO01000030.1:5658-13780 GCA_019419625.1 Collinsella sp.
CCACCAGCCGCCGGCGCGATTTTGGCGGCAAGCAGCGGTGGGCGCTTAGCGGATGCCTCGTCCTCCCCTTGCGGAGACAGCTCAACCGCCACGTCGTAGGTGCGATGCGTCGTCATCCCCCGCGACCAGGCGGGCTCAAAGGAGATGGTCTGGCCGCGCAGCAGGTCCAGCACATATACGATGCTATGCTCGGACAGCGGCAACTGACGCTCGGCAACAAAACCACTGCGGGCAAAGTCGTACGACGCCGAACGCGAGCTTGTGATGTCATCGAGATAGGCAACTGTCGTCGCAACAAGGTTGAGCAGCTTTGCCGATGTTTCGTCAAAGGCCTCAGGTGAATGGACAAACGTGAGCTTCTTGCCATAGGAGAACGTGCCGCCGCGCACGTAGGCATCGGCCATGCCGTCGATGTCCTTGACCACGTAGGAGACCGATCCACAGCGAATGCGGAACTCGAGCGCCCAGCTAAAGCGGTCAGCGAACAGCGGATTGTAGTACGGCACCAACGAGGGCTCCAACGCCGCTTTGGGGGCGTCGGGATCAACGGCACCGGCAAGCTTGCGGCGCATGCTCGCCAGCTCATCCATGCGCGCGTCCGAAAGATCGGAAAGCGCCGCCACAAGGCTCGGGCTCGTGGGGACGGGCGCCGGGAAGGGAAAGTTGGGGTTGACGGCCGGCGCGGCGGACGCGGCGCGCGCGGGCTGTTTCGGCTGCGCCGTAAACGTGCGAACCGGCGTGCGCAAACCTTCGACGGGCTCGGCGCCGCTGGCATCCAAATACGCCAGCGCCGTGGCAATAGCGTGCTTACACATACCGGGATAGCGGTATGCGGCGGGGCAGTCGCAGTCGTAGTCGATAACCTCGTGCTCGTCCATGTCGAGCGCCACGTGCGTCTTGTACAGGTCGCCGCGCGAGCCGCGCACCGAGCCCTCAACCGTCACGTTTTTGGAGAAGCGCGAGCCGCTGTCCTCGATCGACAGCACGGCGCCGTTGAGCATGAGCGAACGCCCCTTCATAAAGGTGCCGCTCAACGCCGCCTCTTTGCGAAGCGCCTGCACAAACGTCCCCTGCGCCATCACTTCCTCCAATCTCACCCGGGGTAGCTTAGATCACCGTCACGCGGCCCTGGTTACCCACAATGGCCTTGGCCTCGGCCAGCAGCGGAATCGAACGCGCGTTGACCTTGGCAGGTACCTCGGCACGCAGCACGCGCCCGTCCACCTGCTCGATAAAGATCTCCACGCGGTCGCCGCCCGGGTTAGCGGTGAGCACCGTGGCCAGGCGCGCCATATTGCCCTGGCTAAAGCGGCCGTTAGGCACCATGACCTCAAACACCTTGGGCTTGTTGTTCTCCTCGTTGAGCTCGAGCGGCACGATCTCCTGCGCGATGATCTGGTCGCCGCGGTCCGAGCGCTCGAGCTTGCCCTTAATGCGCACAAAGGCATCGGACAGCTGCGCGCCGGTCTCGGGATCGACCTCGCCGTACAGGTACCCCTCGGCCTCTTTATAGGTCTTGGGGAACACGACGACGGTGGCCTCGCCTTCCATGTCCTCGAGCTGCACGATGCCCATGGGGTCACCGTTTTTGGTCACGCGCTTGGACACGCTCGAGACCATGCCGGCCCACCACAGCGCCTTGCCCTCGGGAATCTCCTGGTTGATGGTGCCGCCCGTAGGATTCTGAACTTCGTAGCCGGTATCGATCTGCGAGAACGAGAAGTCGCGCGCCTTGGCTAGTGCATACTCAAACGGGCGCAGCGGGTGGTCCGAGACATAGATGCCCAGAACCTCCTTCTCCTGGCTCAGCTTAAGGTGGCGGTCCCACTCCTGGCCGTCCGGATCGGGCACGCTCACCTCAAAGCCCGAGCCCTCAACGTCGCCAAACATGTCGAAGAACGACGTCTGGCCGCTCGCACGATCCTTCTGGCGCTTCACCGCGGCATCGATGATGTTCTCGGGGTTGTTCTTGTCCACAAAGTGCATCATCTGGCGACGCGGATACCCCGTGGAGTCGAAGGCGCCTGCCTTGATAAGCGATTCGATCACGCGACGGTTGGCCTGGCTCGAGTCCACGCGCTCGACAAAGTCATGCAGCGTCTTAAACGGGCCGCCCGCCTCGCGCTCGGCAATAATCGCCTGCGCCACGCCGGTGCCCACGCCGCGGATGCCGGCCAGACCAAAGCGCACGCCCTCCTTGGTAGCCGTGAACTCGGTACCGGACTCGTTGACATCTGGCGACAGCACGGGGATGCCGTCGTGACGGCACGCCGAAACGTAATGAACGATCTTGTCGGTCTTGCCCGTATAGGACGTCAGAACGGCCGCCATGTACTCGTGCGGATAGTGCGCCTTGAGCCACGCCGTCTGCATAACCAGGATGGCGTAGCCGGCGGAGTGCGACTTGTTAAAGGCGTAAGATGCGAACTCGAGAACATCGTCCCAAATCTTCTGGGCGACCTCGCGCGTGTAGTTGTTCTTGATAGCGCCGTTCATCCAGTGGTCGTAGGTGGTCTCGTCCGAGCCATCCTCCCAGTGCAGCACCGTCGACGTGAGCAGTTTGATCTTCTTCTTAGCCACGGGCTTACGGATACGCGAGTCCGATTCGCCCTTGGAGAAGCCGCACATCTCGACGGAGATGAGCATAACCTGCTCCTGGTAGACCATGGTGCCGTAGGTTTCGCCCAGGATGTCGTCCAGGCGGTCGTCGTAGGAGACGGCTGGCTCCTTGCCGTTCATACGGTTGATGTAGGACGAAACCATGCCGGCGCCCAGCGGGCCCGGGCGGTACAGGGCGATCAATGCCACGACGTGCTTGTACTCGGTGGGCTTCATGTTCTTGATCGTGGCCGTCATGCCGGCGGACTCGACCTGGAAGACGCCGGCGGTGTGGCCGGAACCCATGAGCTTAAAGATCTCGGGGTCGTCAAAGGGAATCTCTTCCTCTTTGATGTCGATGCCGAAGTTCTTTTTGATGTTTGCCTTGGCCTTGGAGATAACAGTCAGCGTGCGCAGGCCCAAGAAGTCCATCTTGAGCAGGCCCATATCGGCAACGGTATGGCCCTCGTACTGGGTAATCTCGACGCCGCCCTTGGTGTCGAGCTTGGTGGGCACGTGCTCGTTGACGGGGTCGCGGCAGATCAGAACGGCGCACGCGTGCACGCCCTCGCCACGGGTGAGGCCCTCGATTGAGAGCGCCGTGTCGATGATGCGGCGGGCGTCGTCGTCCTTTTTATATGCCTCGGCAAAATCGGGGTTAAACAGGTCCTCTTTGCCGGGTTGCTTTTCGAGCACCTGCTTGAGCTTGACCTTGGGGTCGCTCGAGACCATCTTGGACAGACGCTGGCCCATGTAGACCGGGTAGTCCAGGACGCGAGCGGCGTCGTTGATGGCCTGCTTGGCCTTAATGGTCGAGTAGGTGATGACGTGAGTGACCTTCTCGGGGCCGTAGAGCTGGCGAACGTGCTCCACGACCTCGAGGCGCCGCTCATCGTCGAAGTCCATATCGATATCGGGCATCTCGGTACGCTGCGGGGACAGGAACCTCTCGAACATCAGGCCGTTCTCGAGCGGATCGAACGCGGTGATGTTCATGGCGTAGGCGACGATAGCGCCGGCGGCCGAACCACGGCCGGGGCCGACGCCGATACCGTTGTCCTTGGCCCATTGCACGTACTCGGCGACGATCAAGAAGTAGGCGGCAAAGCCCTTGTCGCAAATGACCTTGTATTCGTACTCAAAGCGCTCTTTGATGTTGACGCCACCGATCTCGCGCGTGGCCCAGTCGTCGCCGTAGTGCTGGCGCAGGCCCTTCTCGCACTCGCGGCGGAACTGACTCTCGTGCGTCTCGCCGGGGTCGAGCAACGGGAAGCGCGGCAGGATGATGGAGTCCCAGTCCAGCTCGACGTAGCACTTGTCGGCGATCTCGAGCGTGTTGTCGCAGGCCTCGGGGCAATACGGGAACATCGCCCGCATCTCCTCCTCGGTCTTCATGTAAAACTCCGAGCCAGTCATGCGCATGCGGTTGGGATCGTCGACCTTGGCGTTCATGCCGATGCACATGATGACGTCCTGCACGGGAGCGTCCTCGCGGCGCAGGTAGTGGAAGTCGTTGGTGGCGATGACCTTGACGCCTACCTGCTTGGCGATGTCGATGAGCGTGCGGTCCATCTGCTCATCGGTCAGGCCGTTGTCGGTGGTGATGCCGTGTTCCTGGATCTCGATATAAAAGTCGCCAGGTTCGAAGGTATCACGGAAGGTCTCGGCCCACTTGATGGCGCCCTCCATGTCACCGCGGTCGATGTATTTGGGAATGATGCCCGCGATGCAGGCGCTGGTGCAGATCATGCCCTTGGCGTGGCGGCGCAGGTTGTCGAGCGTCACGCGGGGCTTGTAGTAAAAGCCCTGCACGGCTGCCTCGGAGACCGTCTGCATCAGGTTGACGTAGCCCTCCTGGTCCTTGGCCAGAAGGATCATGTGGTAGAGCTCGGGCTTATGGTCGCGAGCAAGGGTCTCGTCCGGCGTAAAGTAGACCTCGCAGCCAAAGATGGGTTTGATGACCAGAGGCGGCTTGAGCTCGTCGATGTTGCCCTTCTCGTCCCACATGGCCATGTCCTTCACATACTGGGCATGCTCGCGCGGGTTTTCCTCGGGATCGGGCTCCACCAGCTCGTCGCGGCGATCCTTTTCCAAAAAGGCCTTGTCGTGACTCCAGGTTTTGTACTCAGGCGTGTTGTGGTTGACGGCGTCGCAGGCCAGCGCCAGGTCGGGCACGCCATACATGTAGCCGTGGTCGGTAATGGCGACGGCGGGCATGCCCAGCTCTACGGCGCGATTGACCATATCCTGGATACGGGTTGCGCCGTCGAGCATGGAGAAAACGGTGTGGTTGTGCAGATGGACGAATGCCATGTGATGAGCTCCGATGCGGGTTCGTGTTCTGACTGAACGATTTTACCGCACGGCGCGGATAGCACCCGAACCTAGCCAAACCAACACGGGTAGTCAATTTGGGACCTTCAAAAAGGGGAATGAGGGCATCCAGATATATCGAGTATTACTGGAACCCCGGCGATGCGCGGAATGATTTGTGACGAATAGTCATGTCCATCAAGAAGGCTCGACGCTTCGGATAGCTCGTCAATCGATATATCAATTCTTGGAGACCTGTATTCCAACCATTTTTAATGAAACAACGGCGGTAATTGCTATCGCGATTGCACCAATAATACCGAGCGCTATCTGAATGGGATATAACCCCAACACATGTCCAAATATGGAGAAAAACACTGCAGAAAAGAGAGCCCTTACCAGAGACG
This sequence comes from Collinsella sp., assembly GCA_019419625.1. Classification (GTDB taxonomy): domain Bacteria; phylum Actinomycetota; class Coriobacteriia; order Coriobacteriales; family Coriobacteriaceae; genus Collinsella. Next base: position 10,977 of record DXZO01000030.1, read on the forward strand.
CGACGGAAAGGATCGTCGCGCGGAGATCGTCCGCTATCGCGTCTTGGATTAAGTTTTCCGAAGTGATGTACACCACTTCTGGGAGAAAACAAAGCACCATGCTAAGGCCAAACAAACACAGCGGATTTGAAGCAAACCACGGAAGAATCATGAAAAGGCCAGCCTCGATTAGCATCGAGCCGAGCATGGTATTTCTTTTCCCGAAACGCAATGAGAAGAAATCTGCTGCAATGTAGGCCGTCGCATTTACTGCATAGGATGCACCGAAAAAGATTCCTATTATGGAGACGGGAGCATCAAATGCGTCGAATACCAACTGATTCAAGTTGTAATAACTCCCATAGAATCCATCGAGCATGCTTGTGCCGATTAGAAGAAGCAATACCGCAAAAGCGGATTCTCCAACACGCCAGGTTTCGCGTCTGAACATCTTGGCCGCGTCAAACCTTCCCTTTTCAGAGCTTTCAGAACGGGTCGCTTCCGTCCTCTCAATGGGATACAGAAGGAAGAGCTGCAGGAGATAGAAAACGGAGACACATACGTAGAGGGCGCTCCAAGATACTTGGGCAATGAAAGATCCGAGCACAATCGCCATTCCCGTAGCGATTGATTGCGCGGCAAGCAGCCGAGCGTTGATGGTGAGGAAACGCTCTCCTTGACCGGCATTCCGGGCAATTTCATATAAAAGTGCTTGTTCGGATCCCGATTGAAGGGAGTAGGCGAGTGCCTCAACAAGGGAAAGCACGACAAGAAAGGGACCTGAGAGCAACAGCATGCCAGCCGTATGGAAGAAAAGCAGCAGCACGCCCACTTGAATCGAAAACTTCTTTCCAAAGAAATCGCCTATCAGCCCTGTTGGCAGCTCGAGGACGACCGTTGTAATGTTAAACAGGGCTTGATAAAGCGCGATTTCCGTGACAGACATTCCTTTCTCCGCAAGGAAAAGTAGAAACACTCCCCGATTTAAAACAAATCCCGCGAGAACGAAAAAGGCGGAATAGATGTGCAGTTGCGTAGCGGCATTCTTATTCATTTGGCACTTCCATCAACTACTTTTGTCGGGCTGCTCGCTACCGACTCGAAGCCTGAAGTGTTCACAGTTGATGTGAAGAGCGGTAAAGCTTTTGCACAGGGTATCAATGGAATACATCCGAAGCGTTTTCGGCAGTATCATCGGCGAAGGCGGGATTAGCCTTTACGCGGCGCTCACCCTCGATGTATTTGACGATTTGATCAATCGTCTGGTTGGCGTGGCTCTTGAGCTTGCGCTCATAGAAGAAGAGGCCGAGCTTGCCGCGCGTGCCAGACGTGTTGCCACCCACACCCTGAAAATCCTCGGTATAGGTGAGCTCGCAGGCACCATCGCCAGCAGGTGCAGCCTCATAGCGCATAGCATTGATGCCCGCCGCATACTGAAAACGGACCTCATAGAGACACGGGTAGTCAAAGTGCTTGATTTTACCCTTGATCGCCATGCCCTTGGCCTTGCCTTTTGCGGACTGGGCGCGCTTCTCGTACTTATAGCCGTTGAGCTTGTTGCGGCTGGGACGCTTGCCCGTGGCGTTCTCGATATCCTGCATGATGGACCCCGCCAGAGCGTCAAAAAGCTCCTCCGGCGTCACCTTAAGCGTTTTGGTGAGCTGCATGATGGCTCCTTATTCGTTTGAACCGTTCGAGCCATTGTACCGCCCCAGGCTCTCCCATGCGTTGCGGTGAAATGCGGACTGTTTGGCGGCTTTTTTGGCCAAAACAGTCCGTATTCCACCGCAAGTTATTGAGGGCTAGAGGCTGTAGGTGACCACCTGAGGCTCGCACGGGTTGGCGAGGTCGACTTGCTCCACGCGGACGAACTTGACGGTCACGGCCTCAAAGCCCGCCTTGTGCAAAACATCAGCGTAGACGCGCGCCTGCAGGGCGTGCTTCTCCTGCAGCTGTTCCGGCGTCTCGTCCGGCGTGCCGCCCGTCTTGTAGTCGATGACCAGCGCGCATGACGAATCCGCCGGGTTCGTCGCCAAAGCATCGATGGCGCCCTCGGCATATGCACCGTAGCGAGCGATGTCCTCGTCCTCGCAGCCCAGCGAAAAGAACGGCACCTCGGCGCGAACGCACGGCCAGGCAAGCAGTTCGGCACGGACCGCCGACTTGAGCCAGCGATCCAGGGCAACGTCGGAGCGTTCGCGTTGCTCCGGCGTCAGGCGCCACAGGCGAGCCAGGGCGTCGGCACGCTCGGCGGGCAGCTCATTGGCACCCATCTCGATCAGCCACTGGCAGGCGGCATGGAACGCCGAGCCCAGCGCCATGGGGTTGCCGGCGGGCTCAACGGCGGCCACGCCTGCATCCGTCATCTCGGAACCATCCGACTCCGCATCATCGCCGGCCTCGTCCATGGGCGCGTGTGCCTCGGCGGCACGGTCCTCGGACTCGGCATGCAGCGCCGCGGCAATTGACGAGTAGCTGTACGAATCGCGCGCCGGATACGGGCAGGTGCCCATGCGCACGCCCACCGCTTGGGGATACACGAGCTCAAACGCATCGGGCTCGGGGTCGGCAGGACCGGGAACGGCGGCGCGGGCATCCGCACCGGCGCCCTCCGGCTCCGCATCGCCGCGGACAAGCCTGCCCTCGGCATCCAGCGAAGCGTTGGCCTCAAACGCCTGCTCGCCAAAGGAAAAGTCCGCGAGCGAAATGAGCTCGTAGTCGCCCGGCTGGGAGTTGTCGAACACCAGGCGGTCGGCATCGAGCTGCGGCATGTCCAGAGTGTCGGTCGGCAAAATACGACGTAGCACGGCATAGGGCAGATCGGT